>CAMCBW010000012.1 GCA_945873105.1 Tangfeifania diversioriginum | reverse complement strand
GGCGACCTATTATGTTGATTCAACCGGTGGCAACGATGCAAATTCCGGACTCTCTCCCAAAACTGCCTGGGCAAGCATTGACAAAGTGAATCAAACCGCATTTAAACCGGGCGATACGATTTTGTTTAAATCAGGCTCTTCCTGGAATGGCCAATTGGAATTAAAAGGAAGTGGTACTGTTGAAAGGCCCATTCAGGTCAACAAATATGGCGAAGGGAAAAATCCTTCCATTCACGGAAAAGGAGAGAAGCTGCATACACTCCTGTTACACAATGTCGAATACTGGGAGATCAGGAACCTTGAAATTACCAACACCGGCGGTGAGCCACAGGCAAAAAGAAGAGGGATCATCGTCTCGGCCCAGGATTTTGGCGATTGCCACCATATCGTATTGGATAGCCTGGAAATTCACCACGTAAACGGAAGCCTGATCAAAAAGGATGGCGGTGGCAGTGCCATTTATTGGCAGAATCGCGGCGACTCGGTGATGACCCGGTTTATCGGCCTGCAAATTACCAATTGCTATTTGCATCATTGCGAGCGTAATGGAATCAATGCCAGTGGTTACACCAACCGAAAAAAATGGCATCCAAGTTTAAATGTTGTCATTCGTAACAATTTGCTGGTTCAGATTCCCGGGGATGGCATCGTACCAATTGGAACCGACGGGACACTGATAGAATACAATACCATGCGCGACTGCCCAGATGCCTTTACAACCACTGAAGCTGCAGCAGGTATCTGGCCCTGGAGCGCAGACAATACGGTCATTCAATTTAACGAAGTCTCAGGCCACAAGGCAAACTGGGACGGGCAGGGTTTCGATTCTGACTGGAACTGCCTGAATACAATTATTCAATACAATTACAGTCACGACAATTACGGAGGCTTTTTGCTCGTCTGTAACAGTGGATCGAATGTGCATACCAGCCAAAATATTGGCACAACCAACACTGTTATTCGCTACAATGTAAGTATCAATGATGGCATCCGACCCTACAAAACTGGTCCGAAAGGTTGGTTCTCCCCGGTCATGCACCTTTCGGGACCGATAGAAGATACACACATTTACAACAATGTTTTCGTTGTACCTAAAAAGCAATCAGCCGAAATTGACCGGACTATTGTCCAAATGGACAATTGGGGAGGACCGTGGCCCGAAAATACATTGTTTGCCAACAATATTTTTTATGTGGCAGAACAAGCCGATTTCTCCTTCAAAGGTGATATTAACACGAAATTCAAATCCAATTGTTTTTATGGTAAATTTGAAAATCTGCCCGACGATCCGGCTGCCATTTTTGATGATCCTCTGTTTATGAATGCTTCTGCAAGTGGATCTGGTTTTGAAGTTTTAAGGAATTTTATGCTGAAAAAATCTTCACCCCTTAGAGACAAGGGAATTCTTGTAGAGAACAATGGCGGTAAAGATTTGTTTGGCAATAAATTAGGCAAAAAAACAACAATTGGCGTTTCTGAAAAATAGCCTCTTTGGCTTTTCAATTTGCTTATTGTTCGACTAAATAACAAAATATCCAAATCCTGAACGATATGAGATCTTCTGAATTTTGGCTTACCAGCTTATTAATTATCGGATCCATTTTGCCCTCTTTTGCGCAGAGTGAAGTGAAAATTTCTGAAGAGTCCATTACATTGCCGACCTACAAAGTTGAGCCGGCAGAAAAAGCGCCAATATTTTTCACCGGCGGAAGTTTCCAGGGCGCCCAACGGGTGGTATACCCGTATGCGCAAAATGATGTCATTTCCAGCAAAAGGGAAAATCAGGCATGGAAATTTTTAACCCTTGAGAATGAGTATATTAAATTAGGCATTACCCCTGAAATTGGCGGAAAGCTCTATTATGCAACAGATAAATCGAACAATTACAATTTTATATACAAGAACAATGAGGTGAAACCCTCGAACATTGGCATGTTGGGTGCCTGGGTTTCTGGTGGAATTGAATGGTGCGTTTTCCACCATCACAGGGCATCCACGATCTTTCCGATGGATTACAGCCTGGCTGAAAATGAAGATGGCAGCAAAACCATCTATATTGGAGAGACCGAGCCCAGGCACCGAATGAGATGGACCGTTGGGGTTACGGTTCGTCCTGGAAAATCATACTTCGAAGCAGAATTGACCATTTACAATCCAACTCCCTACACAAATACATTTCTATATTGGGCCAATGTTGCTGCCCATGCCAACGAAAACTACCAGACCATCTTCCCACCAAGCGTAGAATTTGCCACCTACCATTCCAAAACCGATTTTACCCGCTGGCCTGTTTCTACTGAAAATTACAGAGGCCAGGATTTTACCGGGGGGGTTGATATCAGCTGGTGGAAAAATGTGAAACAATCAGCATCGTTTTTTGCACACGATTTGAAGGAGGATTTCATGGGGGGGTACGATCATGGATCGAACAGCGGAACTGTTCATATCGGTGATCACAATGTAGTGAAAGGAGCCAAACTTTGGGAATGGGGATCCGGCATAAGAGGCCAGGCTACCGAGGGAAGATTGACCGAAACCAGCGGCCCCTACGTTGAAATAATGGTAGGTGCTTTTTCCGATAATCAACCCGATTATACCTGGATCAGACCCTACGAAGTGAAAACCTGGAAGCAGTACTGGTATCCGGTAAAGGATATTGATGGATTCAAAAATGCCAATCTTGATGGGGCTGTAAATCTCGAACAGCGTGAAAATAACCAGGTATTCCTAGGCTATCATACCACACAAAAAATTGAAAAAGCACATATTGTCCTGAGGAATGGTACCAAAATCATTTTTCAGAAGGATACAAAGATCTCTCCGGAAAAAGCCTTTACTGAATTGATCCGAATGGATGGTAGCTATAATTTCAATGATCTCTACACGGAAATGATAGATGCCGAAACCAATAAAGTGCTGATTTCCTACCAACCTGTTCAAAAACAACGGACAGAAAAACTTCCGGAAGTGGTTGCCAGACCCCTTCAGCCAAAAGATATTGCCACGGTCGAAGAACTTTATTTATCCGGTAGCCGGCAGGAACAGTTTTACAAAACTTCTATGGAGTATTATGAAGAAGCGCTTAAACGTGATCCAGCAGACATCCGGACGAACATTGCAGTTGGAAACCAATATCTTAAAAACGGGGATTATCCAAAGGCAAGAAGCTATTTTGCGACCGCAGCAAAAAGAATATCCAAAGACTATACCCGGCCATCCACCTGCGAGGTTTTTTACCTGCAAGGACTAACACTTAAGGCATTGGGGCTTTACGATGAAGCAATTGATACATTGTACCGTGCAACTTGGGATTATGCCTATCATTCCGCAGCCTATTTCGAGTTGGCTCAGATTTCTTGCATCAAAGGGGATTTCAAAAAGGCCCTGCATCAAATAAATGAGTCGCTTACGACCAATATGAAGAACACGCAGGCCATCGGATTGAAAGCATCTATTCTGCGAAAAATCGGTGATTTTAAAGGGGCAACAGAAACTCTGGGAAATATTTTAACTGATCCACTTAATTTCAGGTTAGGCAATGAAGCCTATAGGATCGCAAAGGAGACCGGCAATAGTCACGAAGCGAACAAGGAATTGATCTCACTGACAAAAAAGATGAGAGATTTTGACCAGAATTACCTGGAATTGGCTGTTGGGTATTTAAACGAAGGCATGCTTGCTGAAGCGGAAGATGTGTTGTTACGATACAAGGGTGAAAACCCGATTATTCAATATTATCTGGGTTATATCCAGGACCAAAACGGGAAGAAGGATCAGGCAAAAAAATACTTTCAGACGGCACAAAGTCTGTCTGAACAATATTGCTTTCCATTTCGGCTCGAGACGGTTAAAATCTTAAATACAGCTATCACCAGTAACCCACACGATGGGAAAGCCTATTATTACCTTGGGAATATCCTTTACGACAAGCAACCCGACAAAGCCATCGAATATTGGGGAAAAGCGATAAAAAATGATCCCGGATTGGCAATGGCCTACCGAAATTTGGGATGGGGATATTATTATCATCTCAAAGACATCCCCAAAGCCATTCCTTATTATGAGAAAGCCATTTCTCTGGACAAAAGCGATGCCATTTTATATACGGAACTGGACAATCTTTATGAATTGAATAACAGTTCACTTGAAAAAAGGGTACAGATTTTTGAAGGAAATGAGCAGGTTGTCAACAAACGCGACGATGCCTTTGTTCGTCAGATTACTGTTCTTACGCTGGTAGGAAAACCGGAAAGATCAATTGAATTGTTAAAAGACAAGGAATTTAGCTATCGTGAAGGGAATTCACGGGTACGCGAAGTAATTATTGATGCCCAATTGTCGTTGGGAATGAAGTATATGTCCGACGGGCAATATCAAAAGGCACTCGACCATTTTCTGCTGGCACAGGTACCTGATGAGGAAGCAGGCAGTGCAAGATCGGGAAACAGGGATATTCAGGTGAATTATTTTATTGGTCAGGCCTATGATGCACTAAAAATGGAGGCCAAAGCAAAAGATTTTTATACTTTGGCATCAAGAGCCGAAACCTATGGAAAACCAGGAATTATGAGTTATTATCAAGGACTTTGTTTTCAGGAATTAAAGGATCAAACTAAAGCTGCTGAAATTTTCCAAAAGCTGGTTGAAAATGGAAACAAAGCAATAAACAGGGATGCCGATGCCCAGGAGGATTTCTTTGCCTCATTCGGTGAAAAAGAGGCCGAAAACACCAGAAAATCTCAGGCTTATACTGCAAGGGGATTGGGATACAAAGGGCTTGGAAAGACCAGTCAGGCAAAGGAAGATTTGAAAAAAGCGGTAGTGTTATCGGTCAGTAATTTATGGGCACAAACAGAACTCAAAGAACTTTAAACAGCTTCTAAAATAAAAAGAGATGAGAATAAAAAATTTACACTACTTGAGATCCTTTAGATTAACATTAATCATTCTGTCGATATTCGGATTATCCTTACCTGTTTTATCGCAACAACCTGTTCCTTACAATTCATTCAAGCCTGGCGGCGAGTGGCTTGACAACAATGGCGTCCACATCGACTGTCATGGGGGCAACATCATCTATGTGGATTCGCTAAAGACATTCTTTTGGTATGGAGAGCACAGGGGTGAACCTAGAGGTGCCTCCTGTTACTCATCGACCGACCTCTACAATTGGAAAAAAGAGGGGGTTGTGGTAGAAAAAGGAGATATTCGGATTTTCGAGCGTCCCAAAGTGGTGTACGATGAATCTGCCCGGAGATATGTTATGTGGTTTCATTATGACGGGGAACTGGATGGCCGCAACTATGGCATCGCCGAAGTAGGCGTAGCTGTAAGTAACAAACCAACCGGGCCGTTTGTGGTTCAGAACCACTACCGGCCCAACGGACACGAATCGCGCGACATCGGGATGTACATCGATCCCGGAACTAAAAAAGCATACATTGGCTATGCAGCTGATCATGTGAACCGAACCATCCGGATGGTGGAATTGTCGGCTGATTATTTGAGCACCACCACCAACGACGTGGACATTGAAGCGCATTGTGAGGGTCCCGGTATCCTGAAGAAAAATGGAACCTTCTATCTCCTCACCAGCCAGTGCTCAGGTTGGACTCCAAATCCCGGAACTTATTATACAGCTTCGGCTATCATGGGACCTTACACCAGTCAGGGAAGTCCTTTTATCGGCGACGTAGGCAACAATTCGTTTAATTCCCAACCCTGCTATATTTTCAAAATCCCGGGCTACAAGGATGCCTACCTCTACATGGGTGATCGCTGGAATGGTGGTGGCCATCCCGAATCACAGTATGTTTTCCTGCCCATCACCATCACGGCCGAAGGCAAAATGGAGATTCACTGGCACAACGAGTGGGATTTAAGCCTCTTCACACCTGAGGCCAGGAGGCCGAACAGGTAGCTTGCCCGCAAATTCCTATATATCAAACTCCAGGAAAAGTTGAAAGCAAGCTAAAGTATTGGCCTAGTTTGACTTCTTATCATTGGGGCGTTTAAAAAATAAAACCAGGGAATCGCTTTATTACTCATTGACATGCACGTTTACAACAGCCTGTCCAAAATGGCAATCGGATTCATCGCCCTTTCTGTGGTTACCGGGTATTCGTTTGGCACCGCAAAAAAGATGGGCAGCAGGCAGCCCAACATTGTTGTGATACGGTCGACGATGCCGGGTATGCCGATTTTGGCTTTTGGGGCTGCAAAGATTTGAAAACACCGAACATCGACAAACTCGTTGCCAGTGGGGTTGTTTTAACAGATGCACATGGGTCAGCATCCGTCTGTGGTCCTTCACGTGCAGGAATCACGACCGGCAGATGCCTGCAACGATTTGGTTTTGTATGCATTCCGACAGGCGATTCCTGTGGGGTTGATCTGAGCGAAGTGACCTTGGCCAGCGCACTGAAGCAGGCTGGCTATGCCACGGCGGCCTTTGGCAAATGGCATCTGGGCGACAAACCCGGTTACCGTCCCACTGAACGTGGATTTGACTATTACTGGGGATTTCTGGCAGGTAGCCGGAGCTATTTTTCAAATCCCAATGCTGACCGGGCTGGAAAGGCCCAATCCATCACCGAAAATTTCAGTCATGTAACTTTCGATGGTTACCTGACCGACCGGTTGGGTGACAAAGCGATTGACTTTATCGGGAAAAACAAAAGCAAACCATTCTTTATATACTGGGCTCCCAATGCTGTTCATACACCAATGGAAGCCAAGACCGAAGATTTGGCTCTGTTTGATGGACATCCGAGGCAGAAACTGGCCGCAATGACCTGGGCGCTTGACCGTGCAGTTGGGAACATTTTAGCAAAACTCGACAAGGAAGAACTACTTGAGAATACTTTAATATTCTTTTTGAGCGATAACGGCGGGGCAACAAATAATCTATCCACGAATTTCCCATTGAAAGGCTTCAAAGGGAATAAATTCGAAGGAGGACACCGGGTTCCGTTTTTTATTTCATGGGCTTCTACAATAAAAGGTGGGAAAAAATTTAGCGGTCTTACTTCATCGCTTGACATTTACGCTACGGCCCTGGATGCTGCAAATCACAGGACATCCATTGAAAAAAATCTGGACGGAGTCTCTCTCCTGCCCTATCTTAAAGGTAATAAACAGGGAGATCCACATTCGGAACTATTTTGGCGAAAAGATAAAATGGCTTCCGCCCGGATAGGTGACTTAAAATTGATCCGGGTCGAGAAATTAAATCCGGTAATGTACAATCTGTCGAAAGATTTGGGCGAAACTGTCAACCTAACCGCCAACGACCCGAAGCATTTGCAACAACTTGATTCAGCGCTTAAGAATTGGGAAAAGGAAACCACCGTCCCCTTGTGGACCGAAGGTCCCCAATGGGATTCCATCACCTGGATGATTCATCAGGATCTGATGCTAAACAGGGGTGTCAGGATGACAGGGCCAACCCTGAAACCGTAAAGTCAAGGTCATCCAAATGGAGTTTGAAATAGACTTTAAAAAATATACATTTGATTGCTTTATTCCTGAAAAATGAAAAACACGCTTCTTGCAACGACATGCCTGGCCGCAATTGCTGCTTGTACTGATGCAAAAAAGGAAACAGTGGCCACACTGCCGAATATTGTTATTGTTTATGCCGATGATTTGGGGTACGGGGATGCGGGTGCTTATGGTGCAACCCGTCTAAAAACGCCAAATATTGACCAATTGGCCAATGGGGGCGTTCGTTTCACCAATGGTTATTCGACTTCGGCAACCTGCACTCCCAGCCGGTATGCATTGCTGACCGGTGTGTATCCATGGCGGAACGAAGAGGCAAAAATATTACCCGGTTCAGCGCCTTTGATCATCGATACAGCACAGATGACTGTACCAAAAATGTTAAAGGAGAAAGGATATCATACCGGTGTTGTTGGCAAATGGCATCTTGGTCTTGGCAGCGGGATTGTGGACTGGAATAAGAAGATTTCACCCGGGCCAAACGAAATAGGCTTTGACTATGCCTACATCATGGCTGCAACCCAGGACCGGACACCAACCGTTTTTCTTGAAAATGGATGGGTGGCAGGTCTGGAAAAGGAGGATCCTCTTGTGGTGGATTATGAAAATAATTTCGAAGGCGAACCAACCGGTCTGGCTAATCCGGAGTTGTGCAAAATGAAGTGGCACCACGGGCACAACAACTCCATTCACAACGGAATTCCCCGGATCGGTTTTCAAAAGGGCGGAAAATCGGCCCTATGGGTGGATGAGGATATGTCTGATACATTTCTTGGCAAAGCGAAGCAATACATCCAGGAAAACAAAGGAAAGCCGTTTTTTCTTTATTACGCTTTGCAGCAACCTCACGTGCCACGCACCCCTAATCAGCGGTTTGTAGGAACATCGGGAATGGGACCACGCGGAGATGCCATCGTAGAGGCCGACTGGTGCGTGGGAGAATTGATCAAAACGCTTGAAAAAGAGGGGCTGCTAGAAAGCACCCTCATTATTTTTTCAAGCGACAACGGACCAGTATTAAATGATGGCTATATCGATGAGGCGGTTGAAAAACTGGGTGATCACAAACCGGCAGGTCCCCTGCGGGGTGGAAAATACAGCTTGTTTGAAGCAGGAACGAGAATGCCATTCATCACCTACTGGAAAGGAAGAATTGAGCCCAAAGTGTCCGATGCACTCATTTCGCAGGTTGACTTATTATCCTCCCTTGCAAAATTGGCAGGCAGTGAGATTCGCGTTTCCGACAGCCAGGAACTTTTGAATGTATTATTGGGTTCAAGTCAGCACGGTCGGGAGGAAATGATCCTGGAGGCCACATCCAGAACGGCTTTGCGCAAAGGTGAATGGGTTATGATACCCCCTTACAGTGGACCCGCAACCAATCAATCTGTAAATATTGAACTGGGTAACGCTCCGCAATACCAACTCTACAACCTCAAAGAAGACATTGGCCAGCAGAAAAATCTGGCAGAATCAGCGCCTGAAAAACTTCAGGAGATGATAAAAACCTATGAAGGTATTCGTGGAACCGGAACTCAGAAAATTGAACAATTGGAACTAAAATAACTATGAACAGTCTAAGTCGGGGATTATTTTACACAAGCATTGGGCTCTTGCCAATTATCTCACTTTCTGCAAAATCTGTGGAGAAAAAACCGAATGTCCTTTTCATCCTTGCCGATGATTTTGGCTATCATGACATGAGTGGTACAGGGAGCAAATTTTACGAAACTCCGAACCTCGACAAAATTGCCGGCGAGGGAATGGTTTTCACCAATGGTTATGCGGCTGGTCAGGTTTGTAGCCCCTCCCGTGCTAGCATCATGTCAGGCAAATTCCCAGCACGCCACGGTATCACCGATTGGATCGGGGCCGCTTCAGGAGAAGAGTGGAGAAGCGCCAAACGATTCTCCCAACTGTTGCCTCCTGCCTATGTACACAACTTGCCTGCCGCCTATGTCACTTTGCCCGAAGCATTGAAAATGGCAGGATACCAAACATTTTTTGCCGGGAAGTGGCACCTGGGCGAAAAAGGTTCCTGGCCCGAAGATCACGGCTTTGAATTCAACATTGGCGGATGGGAGGCCGGCAGTCCCAAGGGAGGGTATTTCTCCCCTTACGAAAACCCCAAGCTTCCGGATGGCAAGAATGGCGAAAACCTTTCGATGCGCCTGGCACAGGAGACTGTCAACTTCCTGAAAGCAAACCATCCGAAGCAAACCGGAAAACCGGTGTTTGCCTACCTGTCCTTTTATGCAGTACATGGGCCCATTGAAACCACACAGGAAAAATGGAGTAAATACCGGCAAAAAGCGGAACTTTTGGGCATTGCGCCTTCCGGATTTAAAATGGGGCATTTCCTTCCCATTCGTCAGGTGCAGGATAATCCTGTTTATGCGGGATTGGTCGAGCAGATGGATGATGCAGTGGGTTTGGTGTTGAATTCGCTCAAGGATTTGGGACTTGAGCGAAATACCATAGTCATCTTTACCTCCGACAACGGCGGTGTGGCAGCCGGTGATGCATTTGCCACATCGAACCTCCCATTGCGCGCTGGCAAAGGTTACCAGTTCGAAGGCGGCATCCGTGAACCCTATTTCATCAAAGTACCTGGAGTTACCAACGGAGGTGAAAAATGTGCTGTTCCGGTTTCCGGTACGGATTTTTACCCGACCATTCTTGAATTGGCCGGATTAAAACTAAGACCCGAAGAACATTTGGATGGGGTCAGTCTGGTTCCTTTGCTGAAAGGGAAGCAACTGCCTGAAAGAGCCTTGATCTGGCACTATCCACACTATGGAAACCAGGGAGGCGAACCTTCCAGCATCATCCGGAAAGGCGACTGGAAGCTGATTCACTATTTTGAAGATGGCCACGATGAATTGTACAATTTGAAGACAGACCTTTCAGAAACCAGCGATGTTTCAGGCAGCAATCAAAAAATGGCCAGTCAGTTGCACAAGGAATTGTTTGATTACCTGAAGGCGGTTGGTGCCAGATTTCCTGAAAAGGATCCGGAATATTCAGCAGAGGCAGAACAAAAATATTTGGATGGAATGGTAAAAAACAGGCTTCCTCAGCTGGAAAAGCAGCGGCTCAATTTTCTATCGAAGGATTTTAACCCTAAAAATGGCTGGTGGGGAAGCACTGTCACCAAAGATTGAACCTAAAAGTGCAATTCTTCACCTTAAAAACGCTCTAAATAAGCCAAAAGAATGAACTTAGTGGTAAGTATTTATATTTTTGCATGTACTGTTGATTGATTTGTCGGATATTGGGCATAAATTAAGTCGTAACAACCAGACCTTCAATACCAAAAGTCCAAATGAAGCCTAAAAATGCTTTCTTTTCTGATTAAATCAAATCAATGTCAGTTGGTTTTTTCTCGCTAAAATTATTACGAATGTCAGTATCTGTTAAATTAAAAAAGGGATTTGACCTTAGGATGAAGGGTATTGCTGAAAAAAAGATGGTGGAAGTAACCGATCCTGTTCTTTTTGCAGTTAAACCAACAGACTTCCCAGGCCTGACCCCCAAAATGGAAGTCAAGCCAGGAGAGAAAGTCCAGGCAGGAACAACCCTGTTCGTTGATAAACTAAATCCGGAGATCAGGTTCACCTCCCCGGTCAGTGGAACGGTGGTTGCCGTAAACAGAGGAGAGCGAAGGAAGCTACTGGAAGTAGTGGTTGAAAAATCGGGAGATGATTTCATAAATTTTGGGAAACAGGATCTTTCTGCACTTTCCGCAGGGAAGATAAAGGAGTTGTTGCTTGCTTCAGGCTTGTGGCCTGCGGTTAGGCA
Organism: Tangfeifania diversioriginum; assembly: GCA_945873105.1. GTDB lineage: Bacteria > Bacteroidota > Bacteroidia > Bacteroidales > Prolixibacteraceae > CAINVV01. Next base: position 107,796 of record CAMCBW010000012.1, on the reverse strand, counting down.
AAGACCTTACCACATCATTGCCTCACCCGGGAGTGTGCCAAAATCCATCTTTGTTTCAGGTTTTGATTCCGCACCATTGGCTCCGGATTACAATTTCATCGCAGAAAACTCAGACGCTTCCCTCTTTCAAACCGGCATAACTGTGTTAAAGAAGCTGACAGAAGGAAAAGTCAACCTTATCTTCAATGGCAAAAGTGAAACGCCAGAACGTTTGAAAAAAATTGCCGGTGCTGAAATATCCTGGTTCTCAGGCCCACATCCTGCTGGCAACGTTGGGGTACAAATTCATCACCTGGATCCCTTGAACAAGGGTGAGGTAGTATGGATTGTCAACTTTCAGGATGTGACAACGATAGGCCGGCTCTTCGACGAGGGAATATACAAGAATGAACGAATTGTTGCCCTTACGGGATCGGAAATGATAGCTCCCCATTATTGCAAAATGCGTGCAGGCGCAGCTATTGATAGCCTGTTAAAGGAGAAGGTGAAGGCAGGTCACCAAAGATACATCAGCGGCAATGTACTTACCGGCACAAATATTGGGGAGCACGGATTTCTGGGTTTCTACGATGCTCAGATTACCGTCATCCCGGAAGGTGATTATTACGAATTTTTTGGCTGGGCCATGCCTGGCTTCGACAAACCAAGTTTCTACCGGACATTTTTTTCAGCGCTACTTCCAAAGAAGAATTACCTCCTCAACACAAATCTTCATGGAGGGGAAAGGGCATTTGTATTGACTGGGAAATATGAGAAGGTGGTTCCGATGGATATCTATCCCATGCAGCTGCTGAAGGCTATTCTCGCCCAGGAGCTGGAGATGATGGAGAATTTGGGAATCTATGAAATTGCGGAAGAAGATTTTGCGCTGTGCGAATACATTTGTCCTTCCAAGATTGAGATCCAGGCCATTGTCAGACAAGGCATTGATTTGATGATCAAGGAAATGAGTTAGTAAAAACCAGACAATAGATAAGAATGGATTTCTTAAGAAAAAAGATTGATCAACTAAAGCCCCATTTTTCAGCGGGTGGCAGGTTCAGCAGGTTCCAGTCGGTATTCGAAGGCCTGGAGACTTTTATTTTTGTCCCAAACACCGTTACCTTCAAGGGTTCACATGTGCGCGACCATCTCGACCTGAAGCGTACCATGACGATGGTCATTCTGGCACTCCTGCCGGTATTCCTTTTTGGTGCCTACAACATAGGTTTGCAGCATTTCAGGTCGTTGGGAGTAGAAACAGGGATGATGGAAAATTTCTGGTTTGGATTCCTGAAGATATTGCCGCTTGTAGTAGTAAGCTATGGCGTAGGATTGGGGATCGAATTTATTGCTGCTCAAATAAGGGGTCACGAAATCAATGAAGGCTTCCTTGTCACAGGATTGCTGATTCCACTGATCATGCCCATTGACATTCCGCTTTGGATGTTGGCGATCGCTACTGCATTTGCGGTAATCATCGGTAAAGAGGTTTTTGGTGGCACCGGGATGAATGTTTTCAATCCGGCACTTGTAGCCAGGGCCTTCCTCTTTTTCGCCTATCCTGCCTGGATGACTGGCGACAAGGTCTGGACGGAGGGACTCACCAATGGAGCAAAAATCGTTGACGGTTTTTCCGGTGCAACCCCTTTGGCATTGTGTGCTGCCGGAGAGTCTACCAAATTGCCCTCCTTTCTGGAGATGTTTATTGGCACCATTCCGGGTTCCATCGGGGAAACTTCGACCCTGGCCATCCTGATAGGGGCCCTTATCCTGGTTGTGACAGGCGTAGGCAGCTGGAAGATCATTGTAAGCGTATTCGCGGGTGGACTTGGAATGGGACTACTTCTCAATGCTTTTGCAGTCAATGCCTACATGGAACTACCATTTTACTACCATTATGTGATGGGAAGCTTTGCCTTTGGAGCCGTATTTATGGCCACCGATCCGGTGTCAGCCTCCCAGACAGAAACGGGCAAATGGATCTATGGCTTTCTGATAGGGGTGCTTTCAGTCCTGATCCGGGTAGTAAATCCGGCCTATCCGGAGGGTGTGATGCTGGCCATCCTGCTGATGAACATGTTTGCGCCATTGATTGACTATTACGTCGTTCAATCGAATATCAACAGGCGAATAAAAAGAGGGAAAGTTGCATTAAACAAACAAAAAGTATGAAGAATTTCAGCAACAAATATATTTTCCTTTTTTCTGCGGTGATGGTGATCGTAGTGGCTACACTTCTTTCACTTGCTGCTACGCTGTTACAGCCCAGACAGGAAAAAAATCTTGAAATCGAGAAAAAGAAGAGCATGCTCGAATCGATCAACATTCCTGCTACCGCGAAAAATACAGAGGAGTTGTACGATAAATACATCAAGGAGAGCTTCGTGCTTAACGCAAAGGGAGAGACAGTAACCGGAGTTGATGCCTTTTCGGTAGTACTTAGAAACGAACAGAAGAAAAACCTCGAAAAGCAATACCTACCGGTATTCAGTGCTACTTCCGTGGATGGTGAAAAAGTGATTATTCTTCCTGTTGAAGGGAAAGGACTTTGGGGACCCATTTTCGGTTATGTCGCACTGAAGGCGGATATGAATACCATCTATGGAGTGACCTTTGATCACAAAGGGGAGACACCGGGATTAGGAGCTGAAATCAATACCTCCCTTTTTGAGCACCAGTTTCTGGGCAAGAAATTCTTTGACAACGATAAATTTGTCTCCATCGGCGTCATAAAGGGAGGAGCCAAAGAGGAGGATTTACATGGAGTTGATGCCATTTCGGGTGGAACAATTACCAGCAAGGGATTGGAGAAGATGCTCTTTGACTGCATCACAAAATACAATGAATATCTCATTAAAAACAGACAATAGGCCATGAGTGAAAAGGAAAAAGAACCATTGTTGTCGGCCAAAAATATAAAACTATTTACTGCTCCGCTTGGTAACGACAACCCGATAACCGTACAGGTACTGGGCATTTGTTCTGCTTTGGCCGTTACGGTGAAACTTGAACCAGCCCTGGTGATGGCTTTGTCGGTAACCATTGTCGTGGCAGTCTCCAACGTAGTGATCTCTGCGATGCGGAACTACATTCCCGACAGAATCAGGATCATTGTGCAGTTGGTGGTCATCGCTACCATGGTAATTCTGGTGGATCAGTTCCTCAAGGCCTATGCCTTCGATGTGAGCAAGCAGTTGTCTGTCTTCGTAGGACTTATCATCACCAACTGCATCCTGATGGGACGCCTGGAGGCCTTTGCAATGGCCAACAAACCCTGGCCCTCCTTCATCGACGGGTTGGGCAACGGCGCAGGATACGGCATTATCCTGGTTGTGGTGGCATTCTTCAGGGAACTTCTTGGTTCAGGGACTGTCTACGGTTTTCCGGTCATGGAGAAACTGGGCCTGTACAAAATAGGGTATGAGAACAATGGCATGATGATTCTTCCTCCGATGGCATTGATCGCGGTAGGCTTGATCATTTGGTTCCAGCGCAGCAGAAACAAAAATCTGGTAGAAAAAAAATAGCGATAGACCATGGAAAATCTGATTAACCTATTTATCAAGTCAATCTTCATTGACAACATGGTTTTCGCCTTCTTCCTGGGAATGTGTTCCTTCCTGGCGGTATCGAAAAGCGTGAAAACTTCACTGGGATTGGGGATCGCAGTGGTTTTTGTATTGCTGATCACCATTCCGGTCAATTTCCTCGTGGAATTTTATGTATTGAAAAAAGGGGCACTGATCTGGCTTGGAGAGGAGTTTGCCGATGTCGATCTCAGCTTCCTCTCTTTCATGATTTTTATTGCGGTGATCGCTGCCATCGTTCAGCTGGTTGAGATGATCATTGAAAAATTCAGTCCGTCGCTTTACAATTCGCTGGGTATTTTTCTTCCCCTTATTGCCGTGAACTGTGCCATTTTGGGTGCTGCACTTTTCATGCAGGAGCGCGAATACCAAACACTGCTCGAAGCAACTGTATTTGGGGTTGGTTCCGGCGTGGGCTGGTTGCTTGCCATCGTAAGTATCGCTGCCATCCGGGAGAAGTTGAAATACAGCAATGTGCCGGATCCCTTAAAAGGTCTTGGTATAACTTTTATTCTTACTGGACTGATGGCCATCGCATTTATGGGTCTGATGGGCTTTAAACTTTAACTGAAATTTCTGCATGATGATTTTAACGCTATCCACTTCCGGAACGATATTGTACAGTATCATCGTATTTCTGACGATCATATTAATCCTGGTAGGCATTCTTCTTTTTGCCAGGGACAAACTCGCCCCCCAGGGGAATGTAACTTTGACGATCAATGACCAGGAACTTAACGTATCTCCAGGTTCCAGCGTTTTATCTACCTTGTCGGCAAATGACATCTATCTTCCTTCAGCCTGTGGCGGGGGTGGTACCTGCGGTATGTGCAAATGCCAGGTAGTAGCCGGTGGCGGGTCGATCCTACCGACCGAAACCAGCTTCTTTACCAGGAAAGAACAAAACAACCACTGGAGACTCGGCTGCCAGGTAAAGGTGCGGGAAGACCTCACATTAAAAGTCCCGGAATCCATCCTGGGTATCAAGAAATGGGAGTGCGAAGTTGTTTCCAACGGCAACGTGGCAACCTTTATCAAGGAGTTCGTGGTTAAACTTCCAGAAGGTGAGTCTTTGAATTTTGAGCCAGGTGGCTATATTCAGATAGATGTGCCCAAATACAATACCAGTTTCAAAGATTTTGAGGTAGCAGAGGAGTACAGGAGCGACTGGAACCATTTAAAAGTATGGGACTTGGGCATCAACAACCGGGAGGAGACCTACCGTGCCTACTCAATGGCCAATTATCCGGCAGAAAAAGATCTTATCAAGTTGAATATCAGGATTGCCACACCTCCATGGGATGGTGTGAAAAAGGAGTTTCAAAACGTTCCCCCCGGCATCTGTTCTTCCTATATTTTCTCCCGGAAACCGGGCGACAAGGTGATGATTTCGGGCCCTTACGGGGAGTTTCACATCAAAAACAGCAACAATGAAATGGTCTATATCGGCGGTGGAGCCGGCATGGCGCCGTTGAGGTCCCATATATTCCATCTCTTTCATACCCTGAAAACTGGCCGTAAAGTATCCTATTGGTATGGTGCCAGATCATTGCGGGAGATGTTTTACGAAGAGGAATTCAGAGCCATTGAAAGGGAATTTCCCAACTTCACCTTTAACCTTGCCTTGTCGGAACCGATGCCGGAAGATAAGTGGACAGGATACACCGGTTTCATACATCAGGTTTTGTTGCAAAATTACCTTAGCAAGCATGATGCTCCGGAGGACATTGAGTATTATTTCTGCGGACCTCCGATGATGAACAGTGCCGTCATAAAAATGCTTTACAATCTTGGAGTGCCGGAAGAGAATATCGCCTTCGACGATTTCGGGTAAGTTTGACAGAAACAATATAAAAACTTACACAACTTGTTCCGATTTGTTGGGAGAGAATTTAGACTCCATAACCAGGGTCTGCATAAAATACTTGGCCAAATGGAATCTAAGGAAAATTCACGAATTTGAAAACCTTATTCCTTCAGGCAACCTTAGTAGAAAAGGTTAGCGTATTGATTTTCGCCCGCGTATAGATCTTGACAAAATCATGCATGTTGGGATCGGGCGAAATACAGTGAAATGTCAAAGTGGAATCTGCTGAATAAGGTAATAAGGTTTTGGTTCTCTTTTTACCTCCTGTTTCTACTAAGGTTACCTGAGAAAAATAAGGTTTTGCATTTTGCCTTCTTACTACAATCTTTAAGAATGAAACCCACCTGTAGTATTGCTCACAAAACAGCTTGAAGATTACCGCTTGAAGCTATTTCAGGATACCCCTTGTTCCGCAGCTGGAGCAACCGGGGAACTCATCGGCAGGGTGGCAACCTACATCATTGTGCTGCGCACAGCGAATTCCCCTGCTTTTCATCGCCTTGTTCTGGCTGATGTGGGTATTGGGGAAGATCCCGTTTTTTTTGACCAGCAAGTTGATGGCCAGTCCGGCAAAAGAGAGCAGGAGGAGAAATATCGTAACAACCAGCAATTTCAAAAACATGATGTAGCACTTAAACTTTTGTATGGACAAAACCTTTGTCTGATGGTGCAAGATAGCAATATTCCCAATCTGTTTGGCCAATTCCTACTGATCAAGCTTCAATAAATAGTTAATATCGCCAGAAAGCCCTTGTAAATATGGCAAACAAGGTAAGAATTTCAAGCCTCCCCGTGAACATTGCAACAGACATGATGATCTTCGAGAAATCATGAAAATGGGAAAAATTACCTACCGGACCTACCTTGAACAGACCGGGTCCCACTCCTGCCATTCCGGTAGCAATGGCACTGGCGGCATCAGGAATTTCGAGGCCATCAAAAATCAGCAACAGTGTCAAAATCACGAAGGTAATAAGATACAACGCTATGAATGCCAATACGCAACGATTATTTTCGTCTGAGACAGGATTTCCATTTAAACGGATGGAATAGACAGAATTTCTATGGACAGCCTTGAACAGGGTGGCATTGATGTTTTTCAAAACAATCAAGTGCCGGGCCATCTTAATCCCTCCGGAGGTGGACCCAATACTACCCCCTGCAAAAAGCAACAAAAACATAAGGAGCCATCCCAAAACGGGCCAAAGCATGTAATCCGTGTTGCAAAAACCAGTACAGGAGATGATGGAGACCACGTTGAAAATTGAACTTCTGAAGGCCACTTCCCATGGCATATTGGCTTGAAAGATTAATATCAGTGTAACCAGAAAAGTAAAAAGGGCCACCACTTTTGTATAGAACAAGAACTCTTCGTTGCGCAAACTTATCTTGAAATTTCGTTTGAAAATAAAATAATGCACCATAAAGTTGACCCCTGCCAAAAACATGAAAAGTGTTGCAATGTATTGTATGTATGGAGAATATCCTGCCAGACTGTCGTTTTTGGGAGAGAACCCACCCGTAGCGACAGTCCCGTAGGAGTGACACAATGCTTCGTACCAATTCATCCCACCCAGCATCATCAGCAGGGTCTGAGAAAAGGTAAGCGTCAGGTAAATGTACAAAAGGGTCAAGCCAACAGTTTTAATACGCGGGTGCATTTTCTCCTGCAGCGATGATTCAAGGGAGAACATTTTGTATCCACCCGCATTCATGGTCGGAAGGATGATAATTACCAAACTGATGATCCCTATCCCACCAATCCAATGGGTCAAACTCCGCCAGTAAAGAATAGATTTCGGAAGTGCCTCAATATCGCTGAGAATGGATGAGCCGGTGGTGGTAAAACCAGAGACTGCCTCGAACAATGCATCCACAAAGTGAGGGATGCTTTGGCTGAACAGGTAAGGCAGCACGCCTGTCAGAAATAGGATTAGCCAACCTGAAACCACCACAATGTAACCTTCCCGCTTCTTGAAGTCGAAATTATTGTTCTTCCTGGTAAAAAGCCTGATGAGCAGGAATGAAGCCAGGGAGATGCTTAGGGAATAGTAAAAAGGACTGGAATCCTCTTTGAAAATCCAGGTGATGGGAAGCACAAAAATGTAGGCGAAAGTCTGAAATAAAAAAACAAAAGACAAAATTCGGAGGATGGCTTTTACACTTGACAGATTCATCGGAACTCTTAAAATCAAAAAAAAAATTATCGCTAATGGGATATAAATGTAATTCAAAACAGCGGAATATAAGAATGGAAAATCCAAATTATTCTACCTATGCTGGAATACAAGTAATGTAGCAATGTATTTTTACTGTTTGAAAATACACTTCCTGCCCCAACACCTTGCTTTAGAGTCAGGTTAGCCTTCCAGTAAATTGCAGCTTAAATTAATCAAATATCAATTTAAATTCCCTATTTCAACGTTTTGTAGTATATTGAGCCATCATTCTATTTCTTCTTATCCATGACAAAAAAACTATTGTTGCTTCTCAGTATTGTATTGGTGGCTACAGCTACAACGTTTTCCCAGTCGGTGGTTAAAAAACCACTTACCCATTCAGTGTATGACTCCTGGAAGGAGTTGGCGAAGCCGGCAGTTTCTGCCAACGGGGCATGGGTCACCTACGAGGTGAATCCCCAGAAGGGAGACGGATTCCTTCATCTGTATCAACTCCAGACCGGAAAACATGACTCCCTACCGCGCGGAACCGAGGCCATTTTTAGCAGCAGTTCAGACCTGCTGGTTTTCAAGATCAAACAACCCGAGGCGATCGTCCGCAAAAACAAGGTGGCCAAAACCAAAAAAGAGGATCTGCCCAAGGATTCGCTGGCCATCTGGTTCCTGGCAGCCGATTCTACCATGAAAGTTAAGGGACTCAGATCCTTCCAGGTACCAAAGGAGGGAGGAGCCTGGATTGCCTACCTGCAGGATCTCCCCAAAGAGAAGTCCAAAGCAAAAGGGGAATCTTCGGATTCCATGAAAACGAAGGTGGCAAAAGATACTTCGCTGGTAAAATCCAAACCTGAGGCCACCAAGGAGAAGAAGCCAAAGAAAGGGGCTTTCAGTGAAGTGGAGACCTCCCTGCTGACCATTGTCAACCCTATTTCGGGAGCCAAATATATCTTCGACAATGTAACAGAGGCAGCCTTTTCCAAAAATGGGGCCGTGTGTTCGTTCATTACCCTGAAAAAGGATTCTGTTGATTCTACAGCGGTTCACATTTTTGACACCAGGAATCTCCTCGAAAGAAAGCTATTTGAGCGGAAAGGGTTGGCCAAAAAATTAGTTGCGGATGATGCAGGTCGTCAGGTCTCCTGGCTTCATACCGGTGATACAGCAAAAGTAAAACGCTACAGCCTGAATCTCTGGAATGAGAAACAGAATGTTTCCGTTTTGGTGGCAGATACGGCGAGTCTGGGAATGGTTAAAAACTGGGAGGTCAGTGAAAATGGAAGGATGAACTTCTCGGACGATGGCACCAAGCTCTATTTTGCAACGGCTCCAAAGATTCTGCCTCTGCCAAAAGACACCCTGTTGGAGGAGGAGAAGACAAAGATTGACCTTTGGAACTGGCAGGATGGCAGACTGCAATCACAGCAACTCAAAGAGCTGGATAGCGATCTGAAACAAAACTACCAGGCGGTTTACCGTATCGGAGAAAAGAAGATCGTGCAATTGGCCGACACCCTCATTACCCGGGTAAGGAGCATTCAGAAAGGGAATGGAGAGGTAGCCATCGGATATGCCGACCAACCCTATGAACTGGAATCATCCTGGGAAGAGAGCAGCTTCCGGGATGTCTACCTGATCGACCTGAAGACAGGAGCCCGAAAATTGGTATTTACAAAAGCCGCCATGTCGGGGGACATTTCACCGGAAGGAAAGTACCTCTACTGGTACGAAGGCAGTGAAAAGGCTTGGTACTGTATGGATCTGATCAAATTTCAGCGTAAAAACCTGACGGCAGCACTTCCGGTTGCCTTTTACAACGAAAAGCACGACACCCCCTCAACACCCGGATCCTATGGCATCGCAGGCTGGACCAAAGGGGATGAATCGCTGCTGATCAACGACCAGTATGACATCTGGCAGATGGACCCAAAAGGTTTGAAATCCCCGGTCAATCTAACCCTCAAGGGTCGAGCCGAAAAAACCACCTGGCGCTATGTGAACCTTGATCCGGAAGCGGTGAACATCAATCCTGCGGAGCCTCTGTTATTGAAGGCAACCGAGGAAGAGCATTGCCGCCAGGGGTTTGCCACACTTAATTTGGCTGTACCAGGATCGCTTACCAGCCTGATCATGCTCGACAACGAACTGAGTAACCCCATCAAAGCCAAAAACAGTGACCAGCTGATCTGGCAAAAATCTTCCTACACTGCCTATCCTGACCTGTGGAGCAGCAAAGCTGATTTCAGGGATGCAAAGCGGCTTTCGGTGGTCAATCCCCAGCAAGAAGCGTATTGGTGGGGAACTGCAGAGCAGGTGAAATGGACCACCCTGGAAGGGAAAGAGATGAAGGGACTCCTGTACAAACCCGAGAATTTCGATCCGGCCCGGAAATATCCGATGATCATCTATTACTACGAACGATATTCAGACAAACTTAATTCCCATTATGTTCCAAACCCCTCCCGCTCGACCGTCAACTTCCCCTACTACAACAGCAACGGCTATCTGGTGTTTGTACCTGACATCACCTATGCAACAGGACAACCGGGGAAGGATGCCTACAATTCGATCATGGGCGGGACCCTGGAGTTGATCAAACGGCCTTACGTAGATGCCAAAAACATTGGTCTTCAAGGCCAAAGCTGGGGTGGCTACCAGACTGCTTTCATGGTGACGCAGACTGGCATGTTCAAAGCGGCCATGGCGGGTGCCCCGGTGAGCAACATGACCTCCGCCTATGGTGGTATCCGTTGGGAAAGCGGCAGGGTCCGGGAGTTTCAGTACGAGCATGGTCAAAGCCGCATAGGCGGAAACTTGTGGGACAAGCGGGAACTTTACATCGAAAATTCCCCCCTGTTTTTTGTCGACCGGATTACCACTCCCCTCCTGATTATGAGCAACGACAACGACGGAGCTGTTCCATGGTACCAAAGCATCGAACTCTTCACCGCCATGCGCCGACTGGGGAAACCTGCCTGGTTGATGGTTTACAATGGCGAAGAGCACAACCTTACCAAGCGTCCCAACCGGCAGGATCTTTCCATCCGCATGAGTCAGTTTTTCGACCATTACCTCAAAGGGGCACCAATGCCGAAATGGATGAAAGAGGGAATACCTGCCATTAAGAAAGGCAAAGAGCTAGGATACTGAGGTCAATAAGTGGTTCTGGACATTGATACAATAATTGCATTTTTTATATGTCTCGCAAAGACGCTAAGAACGCAAAGAATAAGAATTGGCATGGGCCTGTTTTAAATATCATTTTGCATGCTCTTGTAACAATTGGAGCGAATAAACCGAATAGCTAATTATCGTTTTCTTTGCGTTCTTAGCGTCTTTGCGAGACCAAAACAGCCACAATTACTATGAATATTACATTCAGAGAGTTAACAGCATCGGATTTCCCGTCGATCAAGGAGATTTACGATTGGTACATTGCAAATTCAACGGCAACTTTTCACACGGAGCCAATTCAATTAAAAGAATTGCAGGAGTTTATATTTATCAATCATCCGCTGTACAAGTCCTTTCTGATCTTTTCTGGTAAAGAAATTGCAGGTTATTGTTACTTCACTTACTACAAAAAGCGGCAGGCTTACGACCGTACGGCTGAGGTAACGCTCTATCTGAAGAAAGAATTTCACCACAGAGGAATTGGAAGAGCAGCATTGGATTATATGGAAGCAAGTGCCAAAGAGATAGGGCTTAAAAATCTTCTGGGAATTATCACCGGGGAGAATCAAGGTAGTATTGCACTCTTCGAAAAGGCAGGATACTTCAAATGCGCCCATTTTAAAAATGTAGGGGAAAAATTCGACAGGATTCTGGATGTGGTTGCCTACCAGAAGGAGTTAATATGAACCTTTTCGCTCTTTTCTTTGCGGTCCCTGCCCAGTTGCAAGCGACCAATGCTGCGCAATGGAGCAGTGGAATTTATTTTACGATATTTTAGTGTTCTTCTAATTTTAAATAATTTCGAAATGATAAAAATAACGAGATGGTTTATGTTTTGTTTGGTATCGCTGGTTTTTGTTGGCTGTAACCAAGTGGTGCTAACCAAAAAAGAGCAAATTATCGCCGGTGTAACGGTACTCCTGCCCGAGAAATTTGAGAAATTGGACAACAACGATGGACAGATTCTTTACAACTCCAATGTTGGCACCTCTAGTTTTCGTGTTTTTGTCATCAACAACATGCAAGTGGATACCCTTGGGCTGGATAAAATAAAAGAGGGAATGGAACGCAACGTCACTCGTTTCGTCGAACCCATGAAAGGAAAAATACTGCACAGGAGAGACACTGTCATTGGAAAGATCGTACAAAGTGATTTTGAATTTGAAATCATCACTGCGGAAGCCTCCAAGTGCGGAGCCGGAAGATTTGTCGTTCAGGGGAACAACTTCATTGGCTTTATCTTTGAGACCAAATCCCCGGAAACATCCACCGGAAAGAACCTGCGGGAATCCTTTTTTGAATCCGTGCATATCGGGCAATAGACACCTCTCCTTAGAAAACCAGTTCATTATCGTTTTATACCGTGTAAATACAGTTACCCTTTCGCAAAACCAGCAGCAAAATGACAAACACAACACCAAACCTATCAATTTACGATCTGACCATTCGTATGCTCCTGCTATTCATGATCATCGGCTGGTGCTTGATGCTGATGATTCCCTTTGTGCACATTATACTGTGGGGAGTAATACTGACACTCGCATTTGACCCGCTTCACAAGAGGATTACAAGATTTTTGAGAGGAAGGTCTAAACTTGCAGCCGTTCTCATCGTGGTTCTGAGCCTGAGCGTCTTAATTCTGCCGGGAATCCTCTTCCTGAATTCCATCATCGATGGGGTCAAGATCCTGAAGGAAAACTATCTGGCAGGCAATTTGACCATTCCTCCTCCCTCCGAGAAGGTCAAATTCTGGCCAGTCATTGGCACTACCCTGTATGATTTATGGCAATCCGGATCTTCAGACATCGAACATTTCATCCTGAAATACCAGTCGCATCTGGTGGAGGTAGGAAGTAAGATTGGCAAAGGATTGCTGAGTGCGGCAGGCGGCATCGTCCAGATGCTGGGAGCTGTTTTCATTGCCGGATTTTTACTGATGATTGGGGGAACAAATGAGATACTCAGGAAGTTCTTCAACAAGGTAGCCGGCAACCGGGGAGACGAATTTACGGTGGTAGTTAACCAAACCATTCAGAATGTGGTAAAAGGGATCCTTGGTGTTGCACTGATTCAGGCCTTGCTGACAGGTGCCGGGTTCATGCTGGCCGGGATTCCCATGGCCGGATTATGGACCCTGCTTGTATTCATACTGGCAGCTCTTCAGTTGCCTCCGGCAGTAATTGTCTTACCTGTAATAGCCTATATGTTCTCTGAAAAAGAGACAATGACCGCAGTTCTGTGGACCTGCTACCTGATGATCGCCGGCATTTCTGACAATGTATTGAAACCCATTTTACTGGGGAAAGGTGCACCCGTCCCCATGCTGGTCATATTTGTAGGTGTCATAGGCGGATTTATCTTTTCAGGTTTCATCGGCATGTTCACCGGAGCAGTCGTGATGTCGTTGGGCTACAAGTTATTTGTATCCTGGCTGGAGCCTGAAATTATTGAAGCAGAGGTAAAAGCAGAAGAAAAGAAACCATGAGAATTTCCTGTCATTTGGCTACCCGGCTGTTGTTGACCATTGCGTTGCTTGTCTCTGGGATGGTCTCTTTCGGAAAAATCAGGCCTGACAAGCTGAACTGTGAGTATTTGCAGAATCCGTCCGTGGTAGATGTGGTTCGGCCCCGGCTTGGATGGATCAACCTGGCAGACCAGGACGAACGTGGTCAGACCCAAAGTGCCTGGCAAGTCCGGGTGGCGACTGCCGAAAACAGACTTGAAAAGGCAGATCTGTGGGACAGCCGGAAGGTGAACAGTGAGCAGTCGGACAGGATTGTCTATGCAGGAAAACCACTTCAGACAGGAATGGAGTGCTGGTGGCAGGTGAGGGTTTGGGACAAGGAGGGTCAGGTATCCAACTGGAGCGAACCGGCCCGCTGGCGAATGGGAATCCTGCACGCCTCCGGGTGGAAGGCAAAATGGATCGGTGCTCCCTGGCAAGGGGAAGAGGCTCTGCCAAAGCCCTCGAAACAAAATGCAACACAACCTGACAAGATGCCTCCACCGGCTCCCATGTTTCGCAAGGAGTTTCGAATTGAGAAAACTGTAACCAAAGCCGTTGCCTATGTTACCGGGCTGGGATATTTTGAATTGTACCTCAACGGGAAGAAGGTTGGTGACGATGTACTGGTACCCAACCAGACCAACTACGGGAAGCGGCCTGCACTCATCCAGGAGGGTATTCCATTGGAGGACAATTTCAGGGAATACAAGGTAATGTACCTGGCTTACGACATCAAAAAACAATTGTTGGAGGGAACCAATGCCGTGGGTAGCATACTTGGCAACGGATTTTACAATCCGGCCAAACATTGGGCCGCCGCCTACGGCTCACCGAGGTTCCTGCTGCAAATCCATATCACTTACCAGGATGGCACCGAAGCAGTGGTGACAAGCGATGAAAGCTGGAAAGCTGCAAAGAGTCCGATCCTGATGGACATGGTCTACTACGGAGAACATTACGATGCACGCAATGAACAGACGGGCTGGAACCAGCCTGGTTTTGATGACAGAAACTGGGAACAGGTCGTCTTGAGAAAAGCACCTGAGGGAAATCTGGTGGCACACACTGCTAATCCAGACAGGGTAATGGAACGTTTGCAACCGGTCAAGATCACAAAGCTGGCCAATGGAAACTGGCAAGCCGATTTTGGGGTCGAGGTATCGGGATGGGTCCGGTTGAACAGGGTATCCGGGCCAAAAGGACACAAAGTTGAAATCAAATATCTCTGCAATACCTTTTCCGGGAACAACTCCTACATCTTCAAAGGCAATGGTCCTGAAACCTATGCGGCAAGGTTTAACTGGTTTATATTTAGCGGAGTGGAGATCAGCAACTGGCCGGGAGAATTCAAAGCCGATCAACTCACCGCCGAAGTGGTTCATACCTATGTGGAAGAGTCCTCCACTTTCGAAACTTCCAATCTGATGTTCAACAACATCAACAAGATCTGGCGCAGAAGTCAGACCGACAACATGCATGGTGGAATTGCCAGCGATTGTCCGCACCGGGAAAGGTCTCCCTATACAGGGGATGGACAGGTAGCCAGTGTAATGGTCATGCACAATTACGATGCCCGGAACTTCTACCACAAGTGGATTCAGGATATCCTTGGCGCACAAAACATAAACACCGGATACGTTCCCAATGGAGCCCCCTGGCAACCAGGTTGCGGAGGTGGCGTAGCCTGGGGGGCTGCCATCTGCATCATGCCGTGGGAGTTTTACCTCCATTATGGGGCAAAAGAGATGCTCGAAGATAACTTTACCGGCATGAAGGAGTATCTCCGCTACATGCAAAGCTGGGTGGACAAGGAGGGGATTATGTTTTCCCAGCGGGTCGGGAAAGATGGAAAGGTGCTGAAATGGTTCAATCTGGGGGACTGGGTAGCACCAGGCAATCTGCCACCCGATGAGATGGTCCATACCTTTTACCTGTGGCGCTGTGCCGACCTGACTGCCCAGGCAGCAAAAGCATTGGGCAAAACGACAGATGCAGCCACTTACGCTACCCTGGCCGAAAAGACCCGGTTGGCCTTTCAGAAGAAATTTTACAACGAAACAGCCGGAACCTACGGCAAAGCAGGAGGCAATATTTTTGCCCTGAAAATGGGACTACCTGCCCACCAGAATGAACGTGTGGTCCAATCATTAAAAGCCGACATCAAAGCCAACAATGGCCACCTGGACACCGGTATTTTTGGCACCCAGTTCTTCTTTGAGGTGCTGTCGGAAAATGGCATGCACGATTTGGCCTACGAAGCCATGAACAAGCGGGAGGAGCCCGGTTATGGCCATTGGCTGGAATTGGGAGCAACCACCTCCCGTGAAAAATGGAACGAAGAGGGTTCCCACAACCACCCCATGTTTGGCGGTGGACTGGTTTGGTATTACCGAAAACTGGCTGGCATGAACACCGATCCTGCCAATCCCGGATACAGGCACATCATCTTCAGGCCCCAACCTGTGGATGATCTGAACTATGTAAAGTATTTTAGCCAGACTACCTACGGTGAAGCTGGTATATCCTGGAAAAACGAGAAGGAGCGGTTTTCCATGCAGGTAGTAATCCCGGTAGGTTGCAGTGCTACAGTACATGTACCCCTGCTAAAAGGCAAACGCATTACTGAAAAGGGAGCATCTATCCTTCCATCCGGCGAGATCACTTCCCTGGGGGAAGCATCCGGATACCGCCTATTTTCAATCAAAAGTGGTAAATATCATTTTCTATCTGAATAATACATCTTATGCGAACAAGAAATCTCCTCGGAATAAGCCTGGCAAGCCTCGCTTTTCAACCCCTCTCCGGAACAGAAACGGTCAAGCCGGAAAGTCGCCCCAACATCCTTTGGATCTCTACCGAAGATTTCAGCCCCCACCTGGGTTGCTATGGCGACAAGGTTGCACAAACTCCTGCCCTGGACAAACTGGCTACACAGGGGTTGCGCTTTACCAATGTTTTTACTACGGCTGCCATTTGCGCGCCCTGCCGTGCCGGCATCATCACAGGGATGTACCAGACCTCCATTGGATGCATGCACATGCGGACAACCAGTTACCGGAGGTCGGTGGAAAATCCGCTGGAGTTCACTGCAGTTCCGCCGCATTACGTAAAGGCATTTACCGAATACCTGCGGGTGGCAGGCTATTATTGCACCAACAACAACAAAACCGATTACCAGTTTGCCAAGGATCCGGTGCCCGCAAGTATCTGGGATGACTGCAGCAGAACAGCACACTACAAAAACCGCCCGGACAAGAATCAGCCCTTTTTCGCTGTTTTCAACCACATCGGAACCCATGAGAGTCAAAATTGGGATATCAGGAAGGTAAAAACGGACCCCAACTCCGTAAAGATTCCTCCATACTATCCTGACACAGAGATTATCCGCCGCAACCTGGCCAAGATGTACGACAACACTGCCCGGCTTGACTCTGTGGTTGCACAATTGCTGGCAGAACTGGAGAAGGAGGGTCTGGCAGAGAATACCATCGTCTTTTTCTGGGGCGACCATGGAGACGGACTTCCCCGGAGCAAACGGTGGTTGTACGATTCGGGGTTGAATATTCCGCTGATCATTCGTTGGCCGGGAAAACTAAAGCCAGGTTCGGTCAGTGACCAGCTCATCAATTCGATCGATTTTGGTCCGACCGTGCTATCCCTGGCAGGGGTAAAGGTACCGGCCCACATGCAGGGAAAACCTTTCCTGGGAAACCAGGCCGCCGATCCCCGGACTTATGTATTTGGTGCCCGCGACAGGGTAGACGAAGCCTACGACATGATGCGCTCGGTCCGGTCGAAGGATTACCTTTATGTTCGTAATTTTTACCCCAACGAGCCCTTCACCATCTGGGTACCTTACCTGAACAAAATGCCGATCATGCAGGAGATGATGCGGCTCGATGCAGAAGGGAAACTTAACTCCATCCAGAAGAGCTGGATCGCCCAGACCCGACCGGCAGAAGAGCTGTACGACGTCAAAGCTGATCCATTTCAACTGAACAATCTTTCAGAAGATCCAAAATTCAAGGCTGTTCTGGCAGAGATGCGCCTCCAACAGGAGAATTGGGCTGTTACAACAGGGGACATGGGTCGAATGAACGAACCAGAAATGATTGAAATGATGTGGCCGGGAGGCAAACAACCTGTTACCGACAAACCCTACTTCATCGTAAATGCCCCTGAAGACCGTGGATCGCAGAACTACCAGACCGGTGGAACCTTTACCTTCCCCATGACGCTCTCTTTCTACTGTCCAACCCATGGGGCATCCATCGTTTACACCACAGAAACAGGAAACAAAGCGGCCTGGAAACTCTACAGCGGTCAGTTGAGACTACCCAAAGGAAGCGCAAATCTTAGAATCAAGGCGGTACGATACGGATACAAGGATAGTGAAGAGGTGGCAGGGATCTTTGTGGTCAAATGAGGCTGGGAGTGCGGGGGAAATTACGAAATGAAGTTCAGCGAAGCTAATTACGAATCGAAGATCAGCAAAGCTAATTATGAATTTCAGCGAAGGTCCTTGCGTAAATCGTAAGAGTTCTGCCGAAAGAAAAATCTGCAGAAATTCTTTTGAAAAAAAATATATTTCAATGTGTATGGATCAATTATATTGAATATCTTTAGGTTATCATTATAATTAGGTAGTTGTTGACTCGGTTGATCCTTTAAGATGGAGTAGGAGACTTAGAAAAGTAACGGTTCCGGTGCGTTTTGCATTTCATGACTAACCATTTCTCAAGAAATCTGACAACCAATGAAATACACTTTTTTTTCAATAAAATTGTGCCTGATATTAATTCTTGTGTCGTCTTTTTCGACACTCTCTGCGCAAACTCCCGAAGAGGTCAAGGCTGATCCGGATCAATACATATGGGGAGAAGGGGTTGGACCAACCGTAAAAAAGGCCGATGATGAAGCATTGATGATGCTGATCAGTCAAATTTCTGCCAGGGTGGAAAGCTCATTCGAGATGACCCAGACCGAAACCAACAGGACCATCCAGGAAAAGGTGCAATCCATTGTGAAGACCTACTCGGCTGCCACCCTAAAAAACACCCAACGTTTGGTGATCAGCGATGAACCCAATGCCAAAGTATTCAGGTTCATCAAGCGAATGGAAATTACTTCGATTTTCAATGAAAGAAAGAACAAGATCCTGAGCTTTGTGAATTTTGGGAATGCCTCCACCGACCAACTTCAAATTTCAGATGGACTCAAATACTACTATTGGGCCTTGATTTTGCTTCGAAGTCATCCCGATGGGTCTAAAATCGTTGCTCCTGACGGCTCCCTGATGTCGGTATGGTTAACCAACCGCATCAATTCCATCTTTGCCGGATTAACGGCTGAAGTGGCTGACCTCATCAAGGGCAATGGCTATACGACTGCAGTCCTGAATATCAAGTACAACAATGCATCCGTTTCAAATTTTGATTTTTCCTATTGGGATGGGAAGGTTTGGTCCGGTCTGTGCGGGGCCAAGGATGGTCTGGCGTCGGCCGAACTGGCGGGAAACCTGAGAGAGCTAAAGTCCATGCGCTTACGGTCGGAGTATATTTTCGAAAATGAAGCCAATTTTGACAATGAGTTGAAAGAGGTGCTGCAAAGTTGTGAACCGATCCCCTTCCGAAACCATGTCCTCACTGCAAAATGCAAACTACCGACGATGGTGGTGAAGGAGATGGAGGTGGCACTTGAAAACAAGGTTCCTGCAACTACAACGGCGCCATCGGTAAACAGGATAAAAACAGATGCCACAGGTCAGGCAAACGCTATTGCCCCCGATAATGTACCCATTAAAAAGGCTACAGAAGAACTCCTAACCGAGGTTCCAGACCAGACTCCCTATGAAAAAAGTGTGCTTGCGGTAAAAAAAGCCATTGTTACCGGGCAATACGCCGAGGTACAACCACTTTTTACAGCCCAGGGATATGAATTCTTTCAGAAACTTGTACAATATGGCAGTGCAAAGATTTTGCGCAATCAACCTTTGCAATTTGTCAGACAAGGTAAGGAGGTTCTCTGCAGGTCAATTCCCATGAGCTTCTCCTTCAAGAACAGCAACAAGCAATTTGTTGAAGAGTTGGTCATCCGTTTCGATTCAACCATGAAAATCAATGAACTGACATTCGCACTCGGACAAAAAGCCATCGCTGATTTAATGTCCAAAACGGTTTGGTCAGACAAGGTGAAACTGCAGATCATCGACTTTATCGAAAGCTACAAAACAGCCTATGCCTTGAAGAGGCTGGATTACATCGAGAAAATATTCTCGGATGATGCCTTGATCATTGTAGGATCCTTCCTTAATGTTAATACGGGAGAACCCAACCCCTACCGTACCAACCGAATCGTAAAATACAACCGGTATACCAAACAGGAGTACATTAAGAAGCTGAAGCAGGCATTTGGATCTACCGAGTTTATCAACCTTAAATTCGAAGAGAATGAAGTCCGCAAATCGGGCAAAGGAGGCGAGGTCTATGGCATTCAGATACGGCAGAATTTCAACTCTCCCAATTACGCCGATTTTGGGTACCTTTTTTTACTGATGGACTTTAACAACCCAACAACCCCGGTTATTCACGTACGGACCTGGCAACCAGAAAAAAACAAGGATGGATCCATATATGGCTTGAACGATTTCAACTAAACAACCAAACGCAGAACTAATGACAGGAAGGTCATCCCGCGATTTTTCAACCTGACAAACTTAATATACATATTATGAAGCAGTTCACAGTATTTCTTGTACTCCTCCTGGGGTGTAGCTGGATGGGTTTGACACAAAACATTGCAGTAAAGTCGTTCAGGACTTTGAACAATGACCTGGATGCCAGGGTCAATTTCCCAAAAAAAGATCAAAATGGGGATCTGTGTGCGATCATCAAAGTAGTTACCACCGAGAATGGCTTTAAATGGGATGGGGGCCCCGCAGGAATCTGGGATATTGTAAAGAAAACAGGTGAATTTTGGTTGTACGTGCCTCAAGGATCCAAGCGACTGACTGTCAAACACGAACAGCTTGGGCAGCTGGAAGATTATGCCTATCCTGAAACCATTGTCAAAGCTACGGTCTATGAGTTGATTCTGGCTACCGGCAAAATCGTCACAGTTTCTGATGAAGGGATTAAATCTACTTCACTGGTGGTAACCACTGTACCGGCAGGTGCAGAACTTTACATCAACGATCTGCTGGTTGGCCGCACACCCATCCAGATCAAGGAACTACCTGGTAATTACACGTACAGACTGGAAAAGGTGATGTATTCAAACCATGCAGGAGCCATAGAGATTACCGGAGAGGAGTTAGAGGGCAAAAAGGTATTGAATGTGGAACTCAAACCGGTATTCGGCGGAATAAAAGTCACCTCCTATCCCGAAGAAGGTGCCACCGTCCTGATTGATGACGAGGAGATGGAGCAAAAAACACCCTTTACTTTCGACAAAATCAAGAGTGGGACCCACAAGGTGACGATCAAAAAGGAGTATTTCCAGCCCAAGTCCATGGAGGTCGCAGTGGAGGTTGGTGTTGTATCGGAAGCCGCGCTGGAGCTTACCGCCAATTTTGGTATTGTGACCATCCAGACCAAACCCAAAGCTGATATTTTGATCGATGGGATCCAGGTCGGGAATGAGTATTACACCGGAAAGGTGCTTGCCGGCCTTCATACCTTTGAAACAAGGGTAGAGTTCTACAACCCCGACAGGCGGGACAGGATGATAGAATTGGGAGATTCAGTGGGGATCATGCTGACGCCGCAACCGCAATTGGGGGACATCACGGTGGAAACCAATCCCATCGAAACAGTCGTCTATCTAAACGGGGTACGAAAAGGTGTTACCCCTTTGACAATCAAACAACTATTAGCTGGCATTTACGAAATCAGACTGGAGAAGGAGGGATATGGCTCCCTTACCAAATCGGTCACGGTGGTAGAAGACAAACCTTCCGAAATCAATGAAACCCTCTCCCTGAAAACCGCAGAAAAGGGACTGAACGTCAACGAAGTGAAGAGCGCTGAAGAGGCCAAAAGCCTTGCTCCAACAAAAACGGAAGAAAAACGGGTAAAATCTAAACACTACAAGGCCAGGTTCCTCCAGTATTCCTTCAGCAATTATACCAATATCGGATTAAGGTATGGATCATGCAAGAATGTTGGTCTCTATATTTCAGGGAACAAAGGTTCAAAGGAGGAGGTGGATGTATTGTTGCTGACAGGAGGACTGATTTTTAGATTTGGCAGAAAAGTTTACCTCTACACAGGAGCAGGCTACAACCAGGAGGAGGAATCATTTTCCGGAATGAGCTACAACGGGACTGCCTTCGAAGGCGGGTTGATTTTCCGGTTCGGGCCCATCGCGGCATCGATCGGATTGATCAACCACAAAAACATCTTGGGAGAATCACAGACAGCACCTCAATTTGGAATTGGATTTGGGTTTGGAAAATAGGCGCAGCCCTATTTGATCTTCGAAATCATCTTTTTTCCCCATGATTCAACCTGTTTGTACTTGACCCCAACCTGCTTCTGAATCTTTTCAATGGTTTTGAGCGAATCATTCGGGGCAGATGGAACCGTTGTGACAGTGTGGGTAGAATCTGCCGCAGCGATGGGCAGCGCCTTCAACGTAACACTGACTGGTGCTGAAACATTCTCTTCCACGACAATTGGCATATTGACCGGCTCGAATCCCTCCTTCTCCAGTTTGATGTAGTACTTTCCGACCTGCATCTTGGTGATGCGAAAAGGAGTCTTGCCGAAGTTCTTCTCGTTGATGTAAACAGTCGCCTTCGAAGGTTCTGAGTTGATTTCAATGGTACCCTGATCCGTTTGAACAACCAGGTTAACGGTCTTTTGGTCCCCGGAAACAATGTTCAGGGTCTCTGTTTTGAACCTCACCTGTTCCTTTTTGGCTTGAAAGGTATGAATACCGGGAGCTATCCTGTTGTGGTAAAATCCCTTTCCAACTAATACACTGTCAATGTAAATCATAGCATCTTCCGGGGCAGTGACTCCAACAGTCCCAAAATTTGGTTTCAGTTGGTAGGTACGCAGAATGGTATCATTGTTGGTTATTGTAATCTCCTCACTTGCCGGCAAATACATCTCCTTCTGAACAACCACACTGTATTTACCCAACTTCATGGCTTCAATGGAAACTGGTGTTTTTTGAGAGATCTCCTTGCCATCCAACAGCACGGTAGCCCCAGTTTCTGGTTCTGTACCAATTTTCAGCATGGCAATAGCCTGTAACATATTAAGCGTCAACTCCTTTTTCCCGTCCGGCTCCTCCCCTGTCAGGATGAAATCGCCTGCCAACCTGTTGTATTTTGGTTTATCGAGGTAGTAGGAATACCTCCCATTGGTCAATTTCAGGGTGAGTGGTGTTACGCCTCGTTTTACATCGTTGATGTAAAGGTCAGCCCCTACCGGCGCTGTTTTGACCACCAACCAGACAATGGTGTTTTTCTCCTCCTGGTTGACAACAATGGTCTTCACTTTTTCGTCGGTCAATACCATCTCATAGATGGCCCCGGCTGTAATTGCTTCAGGATAAGCGTAATCCCTCAATACCCCCAATTTGTCGTGTTTAATGGTAATTCGTTTGGATCCGGAGGGTATAAAGAGCCAAAAACCATTGTTCTTGCGCTCCATTTTGACAATACCCGACATACCGCCGTCACATTCAAAATCCGTTTCTGCTGTGACAACCTTTACGAGTGCACAAATATCTCCGTTCTGGTCCCTGACAGGCAAACCAGCCCCTTCATAACTTACATCTTCCAGTAATTTAAAAGATTTTACGGATAGTGTCTGAGACCAAACTGAGGTTGAACAGACCACCAGAATGAGTGAGAGAAGAAAATGCTTCATGGCTTAATACGAGCTAAAATTAAGTATCCAAAATATTTTGAATCAAAGCGATAGCAAGTACTGCCAATATCATAAAAAAAAATGAATTATTAGCACAAAAGCGCATAAATTTATTGCAGTTAAACCGTTCCGTACAACTGAAAATTTATACGCATTCGAGAAGTGAAGGAGGAAAATTAATGCGCTGGATGCTCGATCTCACTCGCTCTTCAAAGCAGCAGCCAATCGCTGTCTGAAAGCCATTTTGATGGCAACAAAACTTCCTGCCAAACCACTTAAAATTACCAGGATCAAGATGGCTGGCGGCCAAACCCAAAGACTGGCATAGAGCGGGGAGGTCAGGGAAGGCAACGAACTCACCAATGCAGGGAGGATACCCACCAAAACTGACACCAGTATGATGTACCATCTTTCGATCATCAACAACCTGAAAAGTTGTGAAGGGTGAAATCCCAAAGCCGACATCAAGGCATACTCAGGCAACTGCTCTACTGTGATCCGGTAAAGCAAGATTCCAAGTCCCAGGGTGCCAATCAGCAGAGCTATAGCTCCCAGCAGGAGAAAAATATGAAGATAGGTGCTTTCAACCGAGTAAAAGGTAATCAATCTCTCCCTTGTGGTGACCACCTCTGGCCCATAGGCATGCCAGCTGCTTTTGAGCTCCTTCATGGCTTGCTCCTTGCCGGGAAGATCCAAAAGAAAGAGGGAACTTCCGCTAATGGAAGGAAAGGCCCTGGAGAAATTTTCCGCTGAGATAATCACTTTGCCCTGCAAGACTGAACCAGCCAATCCGCCAATCAGCTTCAACCGCAATTCCCGTCCCTCCTCATCCTTGTAAAACAGGGTATCCCCCACACTTTTACCCATTCCCCACTGGATCACCCCCTGGTCGGCAATGGCCGGTAACAGACCCCCCTCCAGGGTTTGCTCCAACGAAAGCCAGGGGTGGATGGGGTCCAGCTCACTGCTGCTGCTGACAAAAGAGAAGGCGGACCTTCGGTCGAATAGTGCCGGATTGCAGGCAATGATCTCGGGTTGCAGGATCCGGTTCAGGTTCAGGCAACTTGCATCATCTCCTCTTCTGACCTGAAACGGAACGATTATTGCCTCCTCCGGAAGATCCAACTCCATTCTTCCATTGGGGGTTTCGGGGTTGGTCAGTATGGGAATGCTTGTCTCAAGGAAGTAATTGAATCCTCCGGTGCCGGAGGAGGCTTTTTCCGAATTTTTGGTCACCTCTTTCCGGTTTAAACCGGTGGAGAAAACCATAAAAATGCCTGTCGCCAAAAAACTTATGATCATCATGTTGCGGGAGCGCTCCGAGGCCATTCGGTGCAGGGTAAAGCGACCCAGGGTAAATTTGGTGCTGGTTTTTCCGGAGGTCAACTTCCTGGTAAGCCAATCGGTTAAAAAGATCAAACCTGGCAGCAATCCAAAACCACTGATCAGGAAATATTCGGGGTTGATTTCCCCATTTCTGAATCCTTTGAAAAACAGCAGAAACAGGGAGGAAAGCAGCAAAATGGAGGCTATCACCAAAGAGGATCTGCCAGTCGTTGCCCTTTCGGCAGCAGATTTTCGTTGCAAGGAAATCAGTTGCCTTTTCAGGAAACGATTCAACACCATCCAGATGGTAAAGAGGGATACCAAACCAATGACCATGCTTCCGACAAGAATGGAAGACCATGTAAGGTGCATCTGAACCGCGGAAGTACGAACAATGTCTACCCAAATGGAATTTACTGCTCTTAATATCAAATAATTGTACCCAATTCCCAATGGAATGCCTACCAGGATCCCTGTCAAAACATAGATCCCTGCCTCTTTCAGATAGAGCTTTCGCAGGAGGGGAATGGAAAAACCCATGGCAGACAAGGTGCCAATCTCTGTTTTCCGGTAGTTCAGGAAGAGACGGAAGAGAATGATCGTTAACAATACAGCAGCAAAGAGCACGAAGAAACTCAACCCGATGAACAACTGTCCGAAGTCCACCCCGGTGCTCGCAGCCTGGTCTCCCTCTGTTTTGGCATCGCTAAACTGAAACCCGGCATCCGCAGGATCAAGTCCGGTAAGAATTGTTTGCGCCAAATCGGCAGCCCGTAATCCCGATATCCTGATTGCTGTGGTTTCACCAAAGCGGTTTCCCCACAATTTTTGGGCCGTAGCCAAAGAGACAAAAGCCTTCGGAGCCCCTCCGGAACTCTTCCAATAGGCCTCATCTTTGGGCCGGATCTTCTTCAGGTCAACTGGTACGCCGGTCTTCCAGTCGCGGCAATTACCGGCATCCGATAGCCCGGGAATGACCGGCATCAGGTTCTTGTCGGCCCGCTCGCCCACCTGCTCAAAAAGCCCGGTGACCACAAATACCGTGTCTTTCTCCACCAACCTTCGTTGCGGTCCTACCTCGAAATAGGAGATCCTGACACTGTCGCTGGATTTGAGTTGAAGGTCTTCTGCCAGCCATTTACTCACCTCCAACTGCTGACCAGTAAGTTCCGGATCAGAAGAGACAAATGAATAGGGAGTTGAACGGCCGTTAGCGGAAAAACTGTTGATAAAATAGGAGAAGTGCGGGTTGGCACCCGGAATGTTCTTCCGGCAAAACTGGGCAACAAAGGGTTCTACAAAGACCCTGTCGGAAATCAGTTCCGTATAGCCCAATTCGGGATTCTCCCGGATCTGCAGGTTAAGATCTGCCAATTGCCATTGGGACCTGAGAATACTCTCCAGATCATTTCCGGCATAGGGCTCCCCGATGAGCATGACATTGGCTTTCGCCTGAAGCTGCATCAGGCGGTTGAGCCAGTCGATGTTACCGAAGAGGTTACGGGGAGCCGACTGGCTGTTTTGAAGTTGAAAGTTGCCCAATTCATTGGCTTTCAAGATGTGCTTGATCCTGACATAAACTGCGACACTGTTCTCTTTTACAGAGACAAACGGGGTGTTGGCCGGAAAAGTATTCAATTTGTTCACCCTTAGCAGGAACTCGTCCCCGGGTTTTAAACCTGTCAGTCGGGCCACCTCTTCATTGATCGCCACCTCATTCTCCTGAAAATTGTATTGCGCCGGATTTGCTCCGAATTGTCCAAACAAGCTATCAACTCCCCAAACGGCCAGCTGGTTCACACGGCTCTCTCCCCCTCCTACCACCCCAAAACCATTGGAACGTAACAAGGCAGTGGTCTTAGCCCCGGTCTTAGCGGAAATTCCGGTTGCCAACTGCTGACTGAAAAGCCTTTCTCCAGCTGTGATGACCCTGGAAGTTTTCCCCAATCGTTGCTGAACCAACTGAAGCAGCGTATACCGTACAGAATCGCCCACCACCAATGCTCCTACCAGGATGGCTGTACTGAGGGCTATTCCCAACACCACCGACAGGTTCAGCTTCCGGTAGTACCGGAGCGATTGAAGTACGAAAGTCCAGATTGTGAGCTTATCCATTCACCAATTTCCCGTTAGCCAGTGAATATTTGTGTCCCATCTTGGCTGCCACACTTGCGGAATGGGTAACTACCAGCAAGGTGACACCCTCCTCCTTGTTCAGTTCGACCAGCAAATCGGCCAATATTCCGGAGGAATTTTGGTCGAGTGCCCCCGTCGGCTCATCAGCCAGCAGCAGCTGTGGCCGGTTGATCAGTGCCCTAACCACCGCACAACGCTGGCATTCACCTCCCGAAAGGGTTGGTGGTTTCTGGTGCATCACGGGGGTGAGTCCAACCCGTTGAATCAATCGTTTTGCCCGTTCGATGCTTTCAGGGTTCTGGCCCTTACCACCGGCCAGCGTAGGGAGCAGCACATTTTCCCAAAGGGTCAACTGGGGCAACAGGAAGTGCTGCTGAAAAACAAACCCGATCTTCTCATTCCTGAAAATTGCCAATTGACGGTCATCCATTTCGGAAAGGTCGCTGTTGCCGAACAAGATCTTACCGGAATCCGGCCGATCCAGTGTCCCTACCAGGTTGAGCAAAGTTGTTTTCCCCGACCCGGAAGGTCCGGTTATGGCAATGCTCTCTCCATCTGCAACCTGGAGGTCCAGTTGATCCAAAATCAACCTACCGGGAGAATTAGATCCTGACAAATAGCTCTTTGTGATCTGTTGAAGTTGCAGTAACATCATATCTTGCTTGATTTATTGGATAACACCTGATCGTAAACCTCCACCATCTTTTTTGCCTGCTTGTGTATATCGAAATGGGTCTTGACCCCCTCTACTCCTGCCACACTCAATGCCTCCAGTTTTTCCTCGTCAAATATCAGGGAGGCGAGTGCCTCGGAGAGGTGTGCTGCATCGTTGGGACCGTAAATCAATCCGCCACCACTTGCTCCAATTACTTCGGGGAATGCACCAAGGGCAGGCTGCACCATCGGGATACCCGATGCCATGGCCTCCAGCTGGTAGAGACCGAAGGCCTCGCCATTCAATACCGGTACGGATATGAGCCGCACGGTATCGTAAAAATTAAGACGCTCCTCCCCTTCAAACTCCTCGATCCAAAACACATTCGCAGAAAGATTTGCCTCCGAAATCTTCTTTTTCAACTCCTTGATAAATTGGGTGTCATCATCGGTTTTTCCACCGGTAATCTGAAGGGTAACCTCCGAAAACCTGGGATTTTGCATCAGCAATAGATAGGCATCAACCAATACCTCCAGCCCATTCTCCTCGCACATTCTTGAAATATAGCCGATTGCCGGCTTTTTAGCACTTATCTTCACAGGAGAATAATCGTATGGATCGACTCCGATATGGACGGTATGCAGTTGTTCATCCCTGATCTTCATCCTGGTCCGTACATAGCCTGCGTAATAATCACTCACCGGAATGAAGGCATCCACCCCTTTCCCCCGTTCGCTCATCAGGTCCCAAACTTCCTGCCGGTGCTGATCGGACATCACATCCACCCAGATGTCTTCATCCTGAAGGGAGCAAACAACCGGAACCTTCAACCGTTCTTTGATTGTCCTGACCAAACCCAGCAACAGCGCATTGGAGAGGTGGATGACATCCGGCTTTGCTTCGTTGACCAGCCAGTCAACCATGCGGTCGAGTTCCGCTTTTTGCAGTCCCTCTTCTCCCAATAACATGGAGAGCGTCATCTCTTCAAGCCCCTTGGCCCTGGTGGATCCGGCTTTGCGGGCTGCAAGGTGCAACACGCTTTTCGAGTCCAGGGCATGCTCGACAAAGGCTGGCATGTGCCTGAAAAGCGGAAACCTTTGCTTGAGGTAGAGATTAACAGCCCCATAGAAAACCGGCACCTCCTCCAGGTCGTGGGCATCATCGAAAAGCGGCAGGTACATCGGTACCTTGATGACCTGGTGACCCAAGTCTTTCAGAGCCTTGACATATTTGCTGTCACGCAAGCAGTTTCCGCAGTAAAAACTGCCGCCAGAACCGGGTATGATGTGTGCAATCTTCATGGTAGAAAAAATTGTCGCGCAAAGGACGCAGGGAAACGCAAGGTATGTTTCCGGGAGTATTTGTGCGTTGTACTTGAATTATTAAAAAATTGTCGCGCAAAGGACGCAGGGAAACGCAAAGTATGTTTCGGTGAGTATCTGTGCGCTCTACTAGAATTATTAAATTAATGTTTTGGCTTGGCAAATATTAGCTTCAACACTAAACTGACCAATATTTGTAAAAATCATGATATATCGTTAAGTCCTCTTTGCGTTCCCTGCGTTCTGTACGAGACCTTCTAATCAGTTTCCAAAAACGTAAATTCTACCGTCGCCGGCGCCAACGATAATTTTTCCTGAGACCACTGCAGGACTACCAACAATGGCACTTCCAAGCTCATATTTCCACAACTCTGCACCCGTTTTCAGGTCATGCAGGTAAAGGATGCCATCCATTGTTCCGGTGATGACCTTGCCGGAGGCGATGACGGAGGAGGATTCCACCCGGTTGCTCGTTTTTACCTGCCAGATCACTTTGCCAGTGGCTTTGTCGAGACAGTAGATGAACCGATCCTGGTTACCGATCACGATACGGTCTCCGCTCAGGGCGGGTGATGCAATAAACGGCAGGTTCCGGGTTGGATCGTCATAGGTCCAAACCATCTTCCCTGTCTCAAGATCCACACAGAAAAAACGACCTTCATAATCCCCCACATAGGCACGGTTCCCCTCTATGACCGGGGAGGATGCCACATAGGTCTCCAGTTTGATCTTCTTGAAAACCTTTCCGTTGGCAGTATTCACCAAATGCAGAAATCCATCGCATCCACCAAACACCGCAGTTTTGAGCCAGATAGCAGGAGCACCGTTGATAAAATTATCTGATTCGTACCGCCACAGGCTATCTCCTTTTACGAAACCAACGCCATGAAGGTTATAATCATAACTGCCTACCATTAAAAAGATTTGGTTGCCTTGCTTTACCCAGTTGGCAGAACCCATGATTTGGTTGTCGCTCTTGTATTTCCATAGCTGCTTTCCACTTTTCTCATCCAGTTTGAAAAGTAAACCATCCAGGGTTCCAAATACGATTGCTCCATTCAGCAACAGCGCAGGTGCCTCGATACCATTGCCCGCTTCAAACTTCCATTTTAATTTTCCGTCGAAGCCAATGGCATACATGAAACCATCGGTCGACCCACAGAAAATCGTCTGATCAGTGACGATGGGTGATGCCTTGATGTCGTCGCCGGTTTGGAAGGAGAAGAGCAGTTTGGGTTTATCCGGAACAGCTACAGTGGTTGCCCCCGAAAGCTGTTGGTTGCCACGAAAGCTGGTCCACTGCTGGGCGGAAAGGGAAAAAGGGGAAAGGATAAAGGATAAAGTGAAAAGGATAAAGGATAAAGGATAAAGGATAAAGGATAAAGGATAAAGGATAAAGTGAAAAGGATAAAGGATAAAGGATAAGAGGTGTATCTTTTTAAAGAAAAGGTTTTTACAATCGTATTTAATTCCAGTTTCCATATTGATTTTTTTTCTTTCTATTTTCACTTTACACTTTCTTTAAAAACACTTCGATATGCTCAGGGTAGTGCACACTCATGGATGGGTGAATATGGCAGTCCATTTCCACATTTTCACATTTCCCAATTTTCACATTTGCTCCTCTTCCCTAAACATGGCCAGCGCCCCTGTCGGACAATTTTTGGCGACCATGGCGGCTGTTTTGGACAAGCCTTTTTGAACAGTTTCGTTGAAAGGAACTCCCACTTTGACATCAAAGCCCCTACCAATAAAGGTAAATCCGAACTCCTCCCCGTGTTGTTTTGTCAGCCGAACACAAATTCCGCATTTGATACACTTGTTCGGTTCATAAACAATCCCTTCGCGGTGGATCAGCTTCTCCACCATCTTCCGGTCGGGCGAACTGAACCGACGTTGGGAGACCTGGTACCGGTCGGAGAGCTCCCGCAGGAGGCAGGATTCCGGATTTCGGCAATCACAATGCATGCAGCGCTTTGCTTCCACCATGGCAACTTCCCTGGAGAATCCCTCCCGGCCGCTCTGTTGACGGGCAGTTGGCTCTGCATCTTTGAGGTATTGTTCAAATTCAATGTCGGCCAGCTTGCCAAACTTTGAGCTGAAGCGTTCCTGGTAAGGTTTGACGGATCCCGTTTTCAAAAAATCAGTTATGACAGCAGCAACCTCCTTGCCCTGACCGGCAGACCTTACCGCCAGTTTCGAGCTCCGCAGTGCATTGCCGATGGCAAATACCTTCGGAGTAGTGGTCAGGAAACTCTGCTTTTCGACCACAATTCCCTGTGCTCCCCTGGTTAGTCCAAAAGATGGGATGCCCTCCTTTAAAGTTCCAACAGCCACAACTACCGCATCGTATTCCTCCACAATTTTGGCAAAAGAGGTCTCATCCACCTCTTTACGGTACAAAATTTCAATACCGGAGGAAAGTATGTAGGCAATCTCCTTCTCCATCATCTCGCCAGACAAAACATCTCCGGCTATTTTCAGCAGATCACCGCCGGCCCGGCCATCCTTTTCAAAAATGGTGACCTGATGTCCACCGAGTTGAAGGTACCAGGCAGCAGAAAGTCCCGCAGGACCAGACCCAATGACGGCTACCCGCTTCCCGGTAGGGGCTGCAATCTCAGGCCAGTAGGGAGTTTCGCAATTCAGATCCTCCTCCCCGGTTATCCTCTTCAGCAGGCAGATGGAGACCGCTTCGTCGACCTGTTTGCGGCGGCAACCGGCTTCGCAGGGAGCCGGACAAATCTGGCCGAGAATGGTAGGGATGGCAATGTCGCGCTTGACCACCTTCAAGGCACCGGCAAAATCACCGGCAGCAATCAGTCGGTTCATCAGCGGAATGTTCATGTGTGCCGGACAGACCAGCTGGCAGGGGGCTTCACAATCGCCCACATGCTCGCTCAGCAGCAGTTCAAGGGCGGCCACCCTGGCCTCATGGGTCTCCTGGTCGTTGGTTACAACCACCTGGCCCTCCTCCGCCGGCGTAGAACAGGAGGCATACAGCTTTCCGCTGGCTCCGTCCTTTACCAGGCACACCATACAGGAGGTAAAGTGCTCGCTTCCTTCGAAGTAACACATGGTTGGGATGTCGATACCGGCTGCCTTTGCTGCCTGCCAAACCGATGTTCCCGGGGGAACCTCAACCGCTTTGTTGTCTATTGTGAGTTTTAACATCAATATATTTTTATTTCAAAAAAACCTCAGATGTTCTATGCATAAAAATCCGGCGAATTCTGCACTAAAAAAAGGAAAACGCAGAGAGCCGCAAAGAAAGCGCAGAGAGCCGCAGAGTTACAATTTATTTACCAATCGTTTCAATCCATCAACAACTCTTAATACATTAAAATTCATCAACAAACCTAACTTACATCCTGATAATTTGAGATAGGTCAAAACTTGTGCCGTATGAATATCATTTAAAGCTTCGACAGACTTGAGTTCTATAATTACTTTGTTTTCGACAATAATATCGATTCGGTATCCAATATCCAACTTTACCTCCTTATATACCAATGGCAAAGGTTTTTGTTTCTCGGCATATAACCCAGCCTTCAATAATTCATAAAACAAACACTCTGTGTAGACACTTTCCAGTAAACCAGGGCCGAGTGATTTATGAACTTCGATTGCGCAACCAATTATTTTTTCTGATATTTCATTCTCAGTCATAGTATAGTGTTTAATAATTTGACTGTCATTATCTCTGCGGCTCTCTGCGTAAAATCTCAGCGTACTTTGCGTTAGAAAAAGAAACCGCAGAGTTCCGCGAAGAAGGCGCAGAGAACCGCAGAGTTTCAGCTAATTTATTAATCGTTCCAACCATCCGCAACTTGTCATATTACAGAATTCATAAACAAATCCAATTTGCCATCTTTTCAAAATATTTGAACAGCATCGACCGGGCAAACCTCCCGGCAGGCATCGCATTTGATGCACAGATCCTGAATTACCACATGCTTTTCGTGTGGTTTGAAGAGGATGGCCTCCGTCGGGCATTTCTGGGCACACTTGGTACAGCCGATACAACTGTCATTGATGTGGTATTGAATCATGCTTTGGCATTTCCCGGAGGGACATTTCCCTTGAATATGGGCAAGATACTCCTCCCTGAAATATTTCAGCGTGGAGAGAATCGGATTGGGTGCAGATTTTCCCAATCCGCAGAGGCTTCCCTTTTTGGTCCAGTGAGCCAGGTATTCGAGCTCTTCGAGATCCTTCAGCACCCCTTTCCCCGAGGTAATCCTGGTAAGTATTTCGAGCATCCGTTTGGTGCCGATGCGGCAGAAGGTGCATTTCCCGCAAGACTCATTCTGGGTAAAGGAGAGGAAATAGCGGGCAATCTCCACCATGCAGTCCGACTCATCCAACACCACCAAACCGCCTGAACCCATCATCGCGCCAGCCTCCAGCAACGATTCGTAATCGATGGGGGTATCGTACAACTCTGCCGGGATGCAACCACCGGAGGGTCCGCCAACTTGTACCGCCTTGAATTTCTTTCCGTTTTGGACACCGCCTCCGATCTCCTCCACGATTTGACGGATCGTAATTCCCATGGGGACTTCGATCAATCCGCCCCTGTTGATCTTTCCTGCCAGGGAGAATACCTTGGTGCCTTTGCTCCTGCCCTTGCCAATGGAGGCAAAGTGGGCAGCCCCCTCGCGGATGATGTAGGAAACCTGGGCAAATGTCTCGGTGTTGTTGATCAGTGTGGGCTGTTTCCAGAGGCCGCTGACGGCCGGGAAAGGAGGACGAATCTTCGGGAAACCTCGTTCTCCTTGAATGGAGGCCATAAGGGCCGTCTCTTCCCCGCAGACGAAGGCGCCGGCGCCCTCGTAGATTTTAATGTCGAAGGAGAAGCCGCTTCCCAGGATATTCTCCCCCAAAAAATTCTTTTCCCGGCAATAGACCAGAGCCTGCCGAATGCGCCGGAGCGCCAGCGGATATTCCGCCCGGATGTAAAAATAACCTTCCGTGGCACCAACAGCTTTTGCAGCTATCACCATTCCTTCGATGACCCTGTAGGGATAGGACTCCAGCAGCATGCGGTCCATAAAGGCTCCCGGATCTCCCTCATCACCATTGCAAATCAGATATTTGGTATCCGAAAGATTGTCTGCCACCAGGCGCCATTTGCGTCCGGTGGGAAATCCTGCACCTCCCCTGCCCCTCAATCCACTTTCGGTGATCGCCGCTATAATCTGATCCGTTGACCAGTTGGCCAGACAGGTTTGCATTGCTGTGAAACCTTCGTGGTCGATGTATTCCTGAATATCCAGCGGATTGATGGTACCCCTGTATTGGGTGGCAATGGGTAGCTGCCGGTCGAGAAAGTCTACCACCTGCTCTTCGCGGGCATCTATCGCATATTTTTTGACCCCCTCCCAAACCTCGTCGGTCTGCACCTTTTCAAAAAAACGGTAGAGGCTGTTCTTCAGTCTGCCAATGGGATTCAGTGGTTTGAAGTGGCTGTTGATGATGTTCCGAACCTCCTCGGGTTTCACCTTTGCATAGAGGGTTGACTCCCCCTTCTGCGGTACAATCTCCACCAAAGGTACCTGGTGGCACATACCTACACATCCAACATTCTTAAGGGTCAACTGAATCCCTGTATCCTGAATGGTCTCCTCCACAGCCTTCTTTACCTCTTCACTGCCGGAAGCAACGCAGCAGGATCCCAATCCTATGCGAATTTCGCCCTGAATGGCAGATCCGTCTACATTTCGGAACAAACCTTTGGCGGCACCCTTGTTTCCATGCTGGTGCTCAAAGTCTGTAAGGATATTGCCAATTTTATCGGAAGTGACATGTCCGTAAGTAATTTCATCAATCTGAACCACGGGAGCCAAAGTACAACAACCCAGGCAGGATACCTGCTCGAGGGTATATTTTCTGGTGACATCGGTATCTTCTGCCCCGGTCAGGTTAAAATGGCGCCGCAGCGCATCGTAGACATGTCCGGCCCCTTTCACATGACAGGCAGTACCCACGCAAACCTTGATGATATGCTCCCCTACCGGCTGCATCCTGAACTGCGAATAGAAAGAGGCAACTCCCACAATCTGTTCGGGGGTAATGTCGGTCTTCTTGCAGACATAGCGCATCCCCTCCTCCGGCAGGAAGTTGAACTTTTCCTGCATCGCCTGTAGAATTGGGATGACCGCCTGCGCAGACCTACCCTTCTCCGCAATGATCTGATCTATAATTTGCTTACGCTCTATCTCTTCGCTCACTTTTTCGTTCCTCACTTGGTTTATTAAAGAACTCACACAGAGGAATTTGTCTTCACTTATCCAAACTCTTCTTAAAGACCTAAATTTCGACAATTAATAGACAGGCGATGAATTGAGGAAAATAGAGATCACTGAGTTTGAAAATCGCATGCGATTTTCATCTCTGTGGGCCTCATTTTTTCTCTGGTACAAAACATCCAAGTGAATTAATTTCAACTTACTTTCAATTCTATGCAGATGAGAATTTAATCCTCTGTGTAAGAAATTATTGTGGCTTCTACTTTGTCCCGATGCAATACAGATTGTTCATTCCCCTCAGGTATGCCCTGCCATCCATAAAGATGGGGGAGCAGACCGACTTTTCACCCAGCTCGACAGTCCCCACCGGCTGGTAATCCCTGGTAGCCTTGATAATCCTCGTCTTTCCGGAGGTATCCGTCAGGTAGACCTTCCCTTCAACATAGACTGGAGAGGAGTAAAAGGAGTCGCCAAACTCTTCACTCCACAATTTCGCGCCGGTTTTGGCATCGTAACAAGCAAAGGCTCCGTAGGAGGTCGCAATGTAAAGCAGTCCATTCACAGCCAGCGGACTGGATACTTCAGGCAAAAACTCATCGGCCTCCCACACAATTTCGGGCGTATCACCGGGCTTGATGGCCACCAGTTTGGCATATTCGTTGGCCGCAAAGACGAGTCCTTCCCCAAAGCCCGCCGAAGGCCCGACCTCCCCGCTAAGACAGGCCAAGGACCAAAGTTCCTTTCCCGTTTGCGGATTGTAGGCTGCAACTGTTGGATTGGAGGTCAATATCAACTCTGTACGGGTTCCATTGGTAATAAGGATGGGTGAAGACCAGGAAATCTTGGAGGAGCGTTGAGTTTCCCAGGCGGTCTTTCCGGTCTGGCTGTCGATGCCAATCAGTTTTCCTGCCCGGTTGGTATCGAATTGAACGAGCAGTTTATCTTTGAAAATGATCAACGAGGAGGAGTGGCCATAGTGGTTGTCTGGAATACCCAGGTTCCTGCCCCACAGACGTTTGCCGTTCATATCGAGTGCCAGAAGATCACCTGTAGCGAAGATGGCAAAAACAGCACGTCCGTCAGTAGCCATGGTTGGAGCAGCCAGACCAGTATCGGAAGTGACTTTGGGTGCAGTTGCCGGGGATCCTTCAATGCTGTCGGCATCGGCTTCCCAAATCAGTTTCCCGTTTCGCCTGTCGTAGCAGTAAACTACACGGCTCTGTGCATCAGCCCCTGTCACAAAGAGTTGGTTCCCCCAGATGATTGGGGTGCTAAAGCCTGGCTTTGGTATTTTCACCTTCCACAAAATATTGGTACCCGCAGATCCGTTCCACTCCTCGGGAACATTCTTTTGGTAGGCAATTCCTGTTCCTTCTGCACCACGGAAATAGGGGAAGTTGGCCCGCAATTGATTCTTGGATGGAAGCGCAGGAACCGCAACAGCTTTTACCTGGGTGGTATCCTTTGCAGGCAGCTGAACTGGGTCGCCAACGGCAGGAGTTTGCCTGGCAGTCGTGGTGTCGGTCATCAGCGCAGCTTGCTGTATCTCCGGTGGTGGCTCCTGTCCGACTGTTTTCTGGCTATCGCCGGAAGTTGATTCATCAACCGTATAGCTATCCAAAGCGTTGTAGGAGAGAAATCCAGAGACAGAAGCCAGCAGGATCAACCCTGCTCCGACATACATCACCCATTTTTGGGCAATGAGTTTGTCGAGTTCACCTGCCTCCTTCAGGCGGTCAATTTCATTGAGTTTTGATTTCTCAGAGAGGATGTATCGAACCGCCAGGATGGAGACAATTAAACCGAGGAACATCAGGTAACTACCCGTGCGCAATTGCCATTGACTGGTAAAATAGGCCTTTCTGGCCATCAGATCAAAAGCCCTGATCTCCTCCTTGATGGTTTCATCCTCTGGAGCGGCGCTCAAGCGTTTTACAAGGGCCGGGATGGTCTTGTTGTCGATCGGATCATTGATCCTGGTCTGGATGTAGTTGGCAATCAGCAACACTGCCATCACTGCCGCAAATCCTGCCGCCAACCAGGCAATTTGTCTGGCCAGTTTTATTCTATCGTTCATAGTTTCTCCGTTTCGCTGTTTCCCTATTTCACCGTTTCTCTGTTTCACCTTTTTACAATTTTTCGTCCCTTGGTCCCTAAGTCCCCCCCTCTATCACTCCTTCTTTCTTCACCGGACAATAATCCATGCACCTGGCGCAGCTGAGACAGTTGGTCTTGTCTGGCTCCCAATCCTCCCTTCGTCGGAAGGTGGAGAGGCGAATCAGACTGGTGCCAATGACCAGTCCCATGAATCCACCCAACAGCCAGCCGCCAATGTAAAATTGATGGCGAATATCCCTGGCTTCAGCAAAAAGCTGTTCCGTTGTTTTCCCGGAGGTAAGGAAAGTTCGTATGTCAATATTCTTCTGGTCATTCTTCAATTCGGGATGCGCTATCAACTGTTCTGAAAGGTAGACAGTTTTGTTGTACTGTGACAGCGGGACGTGCATCATCGATCCTGCCCAACCACCAAAAGCCATCCACAGCGGCAGGAGTACAAAATAGGCAATCAACCGGTTCACATTTTTAAGACGTTTCCCGGTCTCCACCACCGGCTCATTGATGGCACCAAACGGACACGAGTTGGCACACAACTTGCACTGTATACAGGCTGCCGGAGTGATGGTCATGTGCCTGGAGGAGAACTTCGACATCCAGCCCAGCAGCACACCGTAAGGACAAAAAAAGCGGCAATAGGGACGTGCCACGAAAATTCCGGCAGCAAGAAACAACAATCCCAGCATCAACATATGAAAAGGAGCCTCGAACCTGAAGAATCCGACAAACGGATCGTAGCGGCAGATGATGAATTCTGATTTGGTGGCAACGAATAGTACCGCCAATCCCAAGTACAGGTAGGGAATCAGGCCCAGCACCTTTTGCAGCCATTTGGGCAACTCGATGGGCTTCAGAATTACCAAATCCTGAATGGCTCCCAACGGACAGACCCCAGCACAGAAAGTCCGGCCGAAAAAGAGTGAAAATGCAAGTGGCAGGAGAAAAAAGACCAGGGCAGTCAGAGGTATGGTGTAGGAACTGTCGACCATCCCGAGTACGATATTTTGAATGGAGCCAATGGAGCAGATGCACCCCTCTCTGTAAAATCCAAAATAGAGCAGCGAAAACACAGAGGTCCAAAACACCCCCTTCCGGGAACGCTTCTTCACCACCAACCAGGTCACCAGCGACAAGGCGGCCAGCAGAACAAACAGGTCGAGGTACTCCAGCAAGAGTGCCCGTGGTGAAGGCGCTGTGGTAGCAGGTTGCTCATAGCCATTGGCAAACTCCGGCTTTGGAAACCGCTGCTGCGCCTCCAGGGCAAACCCCTGAAGGGTACTGAATGCCAATAACATCAAAAAAAATATCTTCTTCACAATTCTCATCCTCTCATCTCTGTTTATCCGTTTCTCCGTTTCTCTGCTTCCCCGTTTCCCCGTTTCTCCGTTTCTCTGCTTCCCCTTCGACAGGGAGCGCCTTCCCATCGTTCGTTCGTCTCATCTTCTCTTCTTTCATCATCCGTTCTTTCCGTCCGTAACAATCTATTCTTCATTCCTCAACCTATTTCCCTGGACGGCATTCTCCTTTCCTTCATATACCTTGGGTCCCGCTCCTTCGTCGCTTAACCCCGGGCTATTGATATTTAACCCCTTCGGGGTAGCGTCGGAGCAATATACCACTTGCGGTTAAAATGATTCATTCATACTATCTGCACATTTTCACAATGCACATTCTAAAATTATCATCTCTGTTTCCCTTTTTCTCCTCTCTCCGTTTCTCCGTTTCTCCGTTTCCCCGTTTCTCCCTTTCCCCCTTTCCCCGTTTCTCCCTTTCCCCGTTTCCCCGTTTCCCAGCTCAGGGATCAGGTCTCATTTTCATATTTTCCAAATTCCAAATTATCCTCATCCTTTCTTCCCTTTTGTAAAATCCCCCTTGATCAGGTAAGGCGTACTGGCAGGTACGCGTTGAAATGCCTCGGCCGGACAAACCCTGGCGATGGCGCACTCGTTGCAGTTTTTGCAAAGATCGTGGCGTACCTGCAGGTGCAGGGATCCATTGCCAAAGGAGGTGCATCCTGCCACGCATTTGGCACACCCTATGCACAAAGGTTCGTCGATTTCGTATTCAAAATAGGGCTCTTCGATGTATTTTCTTTTGATGGCGGCAGTCGGGCACAACTGATTCTCGGCCGCGGTGGTCCGGGCATTGGGATCGGGCTTCAAATATCCGCCACACAAATCACAATAGCCGCAGAGTGCATAGGCATGTACACATTTTACGGCAGAGGGAGTTACGATGCACTCCGTGGCACACCTACCGCACTGTACACATTTGAAAGGATCCAGCTGCCAAACCAGGTCGTCGGAGGAGGATTTTGTCGCAGACCACCCGGCCACACCAGCCAGGGAGAGTCCCAGCGAGAGTTGCATTCCGTTCCGGATCAACTTGCGCCGGTCCATTCTTTTGGGTGCTTCCTTACTTTCCATTTTGCCTGAAATTTTTGGCCTGGTCCAACGAACAATTCTTTATTTTCTGACAATCACGGCAAAATTGCGTGGCTGAACAACCAACCGGACTGATCCGATCCTCCAACGCCAACCAGACAGTTGTTCCTGCCATTGCAGAGAAGATGGTCCATTGGAATGTTTTTCTGAAGAAATCCCTTCGTGCTAATTTTCCGTTCTCCATACCCTTTTTATTTTGGTGCAAAAATCCGAACCTGCTTCCTGTCAAAATCCAGGGCATAAACCCTGTGTTCTGCATCTACTGCTACATCCGGAGCATAATAGCTGTCTGTATCGAACTTGTCGGGAGGTGCTATCACTCCCTTTAGCTCGCCATGTTGACCATACAATTTGATACGGGGCATCCCCTTTTCGCTGGTTACAAAAGAGTTGTCCTCCATGATGGCTATCTCCGCCGGGTTGCAGCAGCCACTAAAACCTTCCAGCTTCATGCCGGGTACCCCCCAGGATGTGCGAAGCGATCCATCGGCATTGTAGTTTTCCAGGCTTTGCTTTCCGGGGTTTACCACCCACAGGAATCCCTCCTCATCGAGGGCCAAATCGAAGAAGGGACTGGGAATCACGTACCCTGAAACCCCTTTTTGCTCATTTTTCTCCCCAATCTTCAGGGTTATATTTCCTTTACGGTCACATTGGTACACGACCCTGTTCCCTGCATCTGCCACAAATACCTTGTCGCCTGAAACAGCCAATGAGGTTAGGACAGACCTTTCACCGAAGGATTCCCATTGTTGCTGCATATTCCCATTCAAATCAAACTGCGCCACCTGATGGCGCATGCCAATCCAAAGGTTCTTTTCCTTGTCCACCGTAATACAATTCGCCGTATCGGACATTGTTTTCCTAAAAACCTCTTTCCCACTCCTGTCATAATGCAGCAGTTGATTACCGGCGGCCACAATTACAAGGGAGTCTGCCAAGGCAATTCCCGAGAGTGTCTCTGCTCCTACCGGGAAGGTGAGGACCTCATGGTAGAGCACCTTTGCGGAATCTACCTGACGGAATTGATCCACGCTGTATTCGTATGGATTGGGCGTGTTCTTTCCAGCTTTGTTCCCAACAAAGTCTTTGGTGATGATCACTACAATTGCAATGGCGATCAAGACCAACAATCCATTTATCAGTTTGCGGTTCATCCTGCTATTTTTTTACGTTGATACAATACATTGTTTTGGAGTCACGCAATACCATGAAACCATCTGCGACGGCGATCGGACCCCAGGCATCCTGTCCGTCAAAAAGCTTTTTCTGGTCCAGCTGAATGTATTTCTTACTATCAGGTTGAAGGATGGTAAGGGTACCGTCATCACTCAGGACATACATCTTATTGTCTGCAATAAGATAGGGTCCAAGACCAAATCTGTTCTCCTTCCCCGAGGTCCAGACCACTTTCGTAACATCCGCGGGACTAACGCAAATCAGTTGGTTTCGCAAGGGACCCGCATCCTTTGGTTGAATTCCGAAGAGGAGTCCATTCCAGACCAATGGGGTCTGCTGCTCGCTGGCTATGCCATCCTTTGGCAGGAACTCTTTCAACACCTCCACCTTGTATCCGCCATTGTCGGGAGCTACCCGAATCACCATGCTTCCGGCACCGTAACCCGCTGTCAGCAATATTTTTCCATCGGGAAAGCAAACCGGTGCTGGTGCCACCACCGAATGATTCCATTTTTTCGTAACCCAAAGCACTTTTCCTTCGTCTGCTCCTTCTGCCGAAATTCCGACGACGCCACCGACGGCGCTGTAGACATACATCTTCTTCCCATTCAGGGTCCATGGCATGATGGAGGAGTGCGACATCTTTAGTCCTCCGGGATTGGGGGTCTCCCAAAGTACCTTACCGCTGGTACAGTCAACGGCCAACATCAGGGTACTTCCGCCAGGAGCCAGAATTGCCCGATTGTTGTCAATCATGGGACACTGCCCTGTAAACCAGAGGGGCACCTCTGCCTGGTACTGCCGCACCAGATCCATCGTCCAAACGAGGTCACCGCTTTCGCGCTTGACGCACATCACCTGACACCTTGGACCAATGGTCAGCACATAATCCGCTGTGACAGCCGGCACAGTCCGGGACATTCCGTGGTTGCGCTTCAGACTAACCTTGTAGGAGCGCCGCCACTCCTCTTTGCCATCTTCCAGGGAGAAACAGCGTAAAGCATCTTCCCGCTTGGTTTCGTCATAATCCATCACAAACACCTTCCCCTCATAGATGGCAGCCCCTGCATGACCTTCCCCCAACTCGACAGACCACAATATTTTGGGTTGATCCGGAGCCCATTTGCTCATCAAGGGCAGCGAATTTTTGAGGATATTGTCATAATCTGCCCCTCTGAAACGGCTCCAGGTTCCTTTGTAGTTGCTAATGGAGGATCCAAATTGCTCAAATTTCTCGCCGATATTCACCACTTCATTCACTGCGGCTGAATCGACCCCTCTTTTGTCATCCCCGGCATTGCTCACAGCAAAGTCACGGGTTGGGTCTTTCAACTGCCACCAGGAGAAAATTACCAGCATCAGCGCTGCAACGGTCCACAAATAATATTTATAAGGCTTTCCCAATATTTCTTGTATTTTCTCATTCCGTCTGAAACGGCTGATTTCTCTTTTTCGAATACCAGCTCGCAGACGATATTCTGCAACCTATCCTCTTTCTACAAACATTCAGCCACTCCGTGGCTATATTTCTCATCAACTCCCCTGTTTCACTTTAAAACTGGCAATGAAGGAGAATCAAGCCCTTTACGCTATTCCAAAATCCAAAATCCAAAATACCTGCTTAACCTTTGATGTCGTAGACAAACAGCACATCCCCATGTCTCAGGTACATTTTCCCATTGGCAATAAAGGGGTGAGACCAGAAGGGACCACTGCCGCCCTGCAGTTTAAATGAACTCACCACCTCGAAATTGGTAGGATTTGGCTGCACCAAACCAACGGTACCACTTTTCTCTTCCAGTACATAGAAGAGACCATCCGCATAGACCAGCGCTCCCTTGTTGATCCAGTCAGACTCAAATTTTACCTCCCCACTCTCCCAGCTCATGCAGACCCATTTACCCTTGCCGTTGCTGATCCAGTTGGAGCCATAGATGAAACCATCCTTTTCAATGAGACCGTGGTGGTGGTTGTCCAAAACCAGGTTGCTCCATTTCTCCGTAGCTGCTGTTCCCTCTTCGTTCATTTGAACCATCACATTCCGGTAATCGTATCCCATGGAGAGGAAGATCTCCCTGCCCTTGAAGGTGGGGGTGTTGGTCCAGATCAAACCGGGTTGGTCGTCCCATTTTACCTTGTCATAATACTTGAAACTCCAGGCGACTTTACCACTTGCAGGTTCCAGCGCGATAAGGTGCGTGGCGGTAACTGCCAGTATAAAACGAAACTGATTATAGGTATAGATGGTTGGAGAAGCGTAGGAGCGCTGACCACCCACACACTCGCTTTGCCAAACCAGTTTTCCGGTCATTTTGTCAAAAGCAACCACAGAAGTTGTTTTCCCCCCTGGCGTACAAATTACTTTGTCGTCCACGATCAGCGGAGATTCAGAAACACCCCAGATGTGCCAGTCGGCATTGTAATCCTTGTCTACATTGACTTTCCAACGTATCTGTCCATCGGCTACATTGATGCAGGCCAGTTCCCCGGTGCCGCTAATAACGTAGGCCCGGTCGTCTTCAATGGTCACTGTACTGCGGGAATCAGGGAATGATTTTGCCCAGGAACGTCCATAGGCTACTTTCCATTTAACTATGCCATCCTGGGTAAAACAGGAGAGGTAATCGAGCGTATCGATCATCCCTGTTGCAAAAATGTATTGGTCGGTAGCAATCACAGAGGAGTAACCTTTGCCAATACCTTCCACTTTGAGCAGGAGTGCAGGTCCGCCATCGGGCCATTTTTTAAGCAGTCCTGAATCCGTAAATTTACCATCCCGGGCAGGACCACGCCACTGTGTAATTTGAGAAAAAACAGCAATTGAGACAAATAAGAGGAGGAAAACTAAATTTATTTTTTTCACGAAATTTTGGATTACTGAGAAATTTTGTAAGCGATTAAAACATTACCATGACGCAGGTACAATATGCCTTTGTCGACAACGGGATGTGCCCAATGCTGTTCGGAGCCCAGTGTCACTTTGGTTTTGCTGAGAACCGTCAATGCGGCCGGATCTGCAGTTGCCAGGAAGAGTTCCCCTTTTTCTGAATAGCCTACCAATTTATCATTCACCGCAATCACCGCTCCCTTTCCAACTGCCGAAGAGCTATATTTCTTCTCCCCCGTTTTCCAGTCAATGCATTGCCAGTTCCGATCGGTATCCCCGGATCCGTACATGTATCCATTCATCAAGACAGCACCACCCATCCTACTGTCAAAACCTTTCACAGCCCACTCCTGGGTAACGGCACTTCCATCTACACTCAAACGCAGCATCTCACCACCCTGGCCATAGCCACTGAATACAAAAATCTTACCGTCTTCATAAATAGGTGTATTGGGATGGACTGACCATTGGTTGGGATGTCCAAAATTCCAGAGCAATTTGCCATTCGATGCATCTATTCCCAATACATGACTGGCTGTATGGGTGACGAGCAGCTGACGTGCAGGCAGCTTCACCAGCAAGGGGGTACAATAGGCTGAAAGTTCTCCCAATCCCGCGCAACTCCAAATCAAATCTCCTGTCATGCGGTTCAGCGCCACCACATTGTTGGTTTTGCCACCAGGGGTACAGAATAATACCTCCCCTTCCACCAGCAACGATTCGGTAACACCCCAGGTGATATTGGCACCATCCAATTGGGTAAAGAGATCTTTGTTCCATTTCTCCTTGCCGGTTTTCAAATCCAGGCAAACCAGCCTGCCATTTCCGGTGAGCATATAGGCCAGATCTCTGGCAATGGTAGGGGTTGAGCGACTGCCTGGGTAACTTGTATCAAACTCTTTCCCGTAATCAAATTTTTGCAACTCCTTGCCGTTCATATCCAGTACAAACAAGATTGCCCTGCCATCCACCATGCCGGTGAGGTAAATCTTTCCATTGGCAAAGGCCGGAGAGGAGAACCCTTTACCCAATTGGTCGAA
This sequence comes from Tangfeifania diversioriginum, assembly GCA_945873105.1. GTDB lineage: Bacteria > Bacteroidota > Bacteroidia > Bacteroidales > Prolixibacteraceae > CAINVV01. The sequence goes on along the minus strand of CAMCBW010000012.1, from coordinate 63,270 downwards.
TGTCCACAAAATCTGCGGGCCATCTGCAGGCCAGACCGACAGCATTTTGTCGGCTGAATATCTTCCGGTCGCATTTTCGTTGCGCCATTTGGTGATTTCCTGTGCATGGACAGCAAAACTCATGGAAGAGCAAAACAATAGAAGAGTGGCAATTAGCTTCATGGTATGTTCGATAAAAAGTTTTCGTAAATTTATCAATGATCAGACAGTAATACAACTATATAGAGAATTTAATAAGGTTCTAAATAATGTGAAAATAACAAAGGGAAGCGATCTCATCCTACCGGAGGATTGATCGCTTCCCTTTTACAGATATCCCTGATAATCTGTCTATTTATTGAGTTCCTTTTCCCTTATTTTATCCAACAACCTGTTCAGCTCCCGGATTTCGGTGGTGGTAAGATTGTCAAGCATGGTATCTGCCGTTTTCTCACATTCGAACATACTGTCAAGCAATGACAACCCTTTTTCTGTAATTTCCACCGATTTTTGACGCCGGTCACTCGGATTTTCAGTCCTGTTCAACAACCCCTTTTCAAAGAGCCTGTCCACTATTCGGCTAACATCCGAATCCTTGTCCAGCATCCGATCCTTGATAAAGCCAATGGTGAGCGGGGCCTCACTCCTGAAACCCCTGAGGATTCTCAAAACATTGTACTGTTGTTCTGCAATCCCATGTTTTTTAAGGGTCTGAAAGAATTCATAACTCAACTGCTTGGCGGTATAGTTAAGATTGATCAATCCCTTGTGGTAATCGTTTCTAAAACGGCCCTTGAGCTCCTCTTCGATGGTCATATAATTGTCAATTTGGTCCTTGCAACATTCAGGATTCAGTCGAAAATAATGAAATCCCGGAAAATACTTTGTCGCGCAAAGAACGCAAAGTAACGCAAAAAAATAATTAATAGGCTTGCGTTTCCCTGCGTTCCTTGCGCGACAGTAAAACTACTGAAGCACAACGCTTCAACGTTTGAATTCAATCCGCAAGATACCCGAATTTCCCCTTTTGAAAATCCTCAAAAGCCTGTACAATCTCCTGCCTGGTATTCATTACAAATGGCCCATGGGCCACAATCGGCTCCTTTAAATCTTCACCACTCATAACCAAAACAATGGCCCCATCGGTTGTTTCAATGGTAAATGCCTCCCCATCGTTTTGAAACAAGGCAAAATGGTTGGTCAATACCTCCTCCGTTTTGTTCACGGTAACCTGACCTTCCACCACCAACAATGCGGTATTGAAATCGGAAGGGAAAGAAAAATCTGCACCAGATGCCATGTTGAGCCTCACATTGAGCAGGTTGACCGGTGAAAAGGTGGTTGCGCTGCCAACAACATCCCGATAGGATCCCGCGATGACCTCTACAATTCCGCCATTCCCCTCCAAAAGAACCTTCTGAATCTGATCATTGGTCAGACTTTGGTATTTGGGCGCTGACATTTTATCCCTGGCAGGCAGGTTCACCCAGAGCTGTACCATCTGCATCTCGCCACCTGCGCGGCTAAACTCCTTTTCGTGGTACTCCTTGTGCAGGATTCCTGATGCGGCGGTCATCCACTGGACATCCCCCGGACCAATCACCCCATGCTCACCGGTACTGTCGTGGTGAGCCACACTTCCCTTGTAGGCAATGGTGACAGTCTCGAAACCCCGGTGAGGATGGACACCAACTCCCCGAACCTGATCTGTTGGTGGAAAGTAGTGCTTTGCACCATAATCCAGCAGGATAAATGGATTCATCCGAACCATATCGGCCCTATAGCCACCCGGAATGAAATTGTGCACCCTGAATCCATCCCCCACAAAATGTGGTTCCGGGGGTGACAATACCAGTTCAATATTTTTGGTTCTCATCACATTTTAAATTTAAACAGATCTGGATTCCTTAAAAATCCTACCAACCATACCAATAGCAATATAAACACCGGCATACCAATGCTCATGCCATTCATCATGTGGATGATGATGGCTCCTCCCATGTAGGAACTGAGCAGCAAAGTGCCATATTTGTTGGTACGGGGAACCAGGAACAACAAGGCAGAGGTAATCTCTCCCAAGGCGATGAGGATCCGCCAATCCCCCAATTTCATCTGTTCCATCTGCTCCGGATTCAAGAAAAGCTTGCCTGCTGCGCTAAAAAGGTAAAGTGCGGTTAACAAACCTGCGATGATCCAGGCAATTACGATGCTCTTTTTTGATATTTCACTATTCATGGCAATTAATTTAATAAATATTTTGCAAAGATATGTATAAACATTATATGTTGTAACATATTTATATGTATTTTTGTTCACGTTTTCGTATGCATCACTATTTCTGTCACTTAAAAAGCAGTACCATTTTTCTGGATACTTTCGCAATGGCAAAAAGTATATAAAAGGCCAAAATTTTGGATCAGAAAAATTTGCCCAAAACTGTTTCCTGCTTGCCATTGTATACGTACACGATAGAGAGCATACAAAAAGAATTGTATTTGAAAAAAATAAGGCTCCAGCAGGGGTCTGCAATTATTGAAAGAAAAAGCGATGATCAAAACGATATTTCACAAGGCAGATACACGCGGTGATGCCAACCACGGCTGGCTTCACAGCAGGCATACTTTCAGTTTCGCGAATTATCACCATCCTGAACGAATGAACTTTGGGGCACTCAGGGTACTGAACGATGACACGGTAGAGCCGGGCATGGGTTTTGGAGCCCACCCCCACGACAACATGGAGATCATCTCCATTCCCCTGGAAGGTGACCTGGAACACAGGGATAGCATGGGCAACATCAGTGTCATCCGGCACGGTGACATCCAGGTGATGAGTGCCGGAAGGGGCATAACACACAGCGAATACAACAAAAGCAGTGACAAACCCGTCAAATTTCTTCAAATATGGGTATTCCCGAACAAACGAAATGTAATTCCCAGGTATGACCAGATTACTTTAAATCCCGAAGAACGGCACAATGCACTGCAACAAATTCTCTCACCCGACCCCAATGACGCAGGAGTCTGGATCCACCAGAAAGCTTGGTTTCATATGGGAAAATTCGACAAAGGGTATTCGACGGTGTACCAGCTAAAAGAAAAAGGGAACGGTGTTTATGCATTTCTGCTTGACGGGACCATGAGTATCAACGGACAGCACCTCAACACCCGTGATGGGTTTGGAATTTCAGGCATTGAAACGATCTCCATTCAAGCCGAAAGCAATGCCGAGTTGTTGTTGATGGAAGTCCCTATACATTTGTAAATCAATAAAATAATATATATCTTTAATCTTTTAACAAAGTACAATTATGGAACCAAAAATTGCGCAGAAAGCACCTTACGTTGTTGAACTGGAAGCCGGGAAATCGTATTACTGGTGTGCCTGCGGTCAAAGCAAGAATCAACCTTTTTGTGATGGATCCCATCGGGGAGGTGAATTTGTGCCACTCCCTTTCCAACCGGAGGTATCCGGAACAAAGTATCTATGCGGTTGCAAAAAGAGCAAAAATCCACCCTATTGCGATGGAACCCACAAAGCTCTCTAATAAAAAAGAGCCCTGCACAAACGGGGCTCTTTTTTATTGATCAGATAAGGGTAAAAATTATTAAATTGTGCTGCCAAATTAAAGCATCATTTTGACATCGCAATTACAAACAAAATAAATTAAACCCTTATGAATCCTACCAGAAGAGACTTTCTCAAATCGGCATCCCTGCTGGGCGCAGGTGCAGTGTTCATTCCCAATTTATTGAGCTGCTCCCCCTCCGGACGACTCAACATTGCTGTCATCGGCGTTGGTGGCCAGGGGAAGAGCAACTGGAGTAAATTGATCAACCAGAAAGATGAGAAATGGAACGAGAACATCGTTGCCCTTTGTGACGTTGATGACAACCGCGCTGCCGAAGGTTACAAAGCCATGCCCAATGCCAAACGTTTCAAGGATTACAGGGTGATGTTCGACAAAATGCACAAGGAGATCGATGCGGTAATGGTTTGTACCCCGGACCACTCCCACTTTCCGGCCGCTATGGCTGCCATGCAGCTCGGGAAACATGTGATCGTCGAAAAGCCTTTGGCGCACAACATCTGGCAATTGCGTACCCTGAAAAAAGCCGCACACCATTACAAGGTCGTTACCCAGATGGCCAACCAGGGACATGCCACCAATGGCATCAGGCAGGTCAAAGAGTGGTACGAAGCAGGCCTGCTGGGGAATGTCACGGAAGTTATCGCCTGGTTCGACGGACCTTCTTTTGGTCCCAACAAATATTTCAACAAAACGGAGAGCTTTCCACCGGCAGAGCAACCCATTCCTGCCGGATTTGATTGGGATTTGTGGTTAGGGCCTGCGGCCTACCGTCCTTACAACGGCATCTATGCTCCAAAGACCTGGCGTAGCTGGTTCGATTTTGGCAACGGGGAGATGGGCGACTGGTGCTGCCACACCCTGGATGCGCCCTTCTGGTCGCTCGACCTGGGCATGCCGGATGTAGTAGAAGCAGAATTCAAGACGCCGGTCCCGGACACTGGTTTTGTCTCTGACCAGGCCGTTATTCGCTGGGACTTCCCGGCCCGCGGCAACAAGGTACCCGTTAAAATGCGCTGGTACGAAGGGGGACTGAAACCTGAAATCCGTCCGGAGTGGAAAGTGGAAAAACTGGCAGGAAGCGGCATGATCATGGTTGGCGACAAGCACTCCCTGATTACCGGCGGAAGACCCAATGATCCAAGATTGCTGATGCCAATGCCCGAATGGGAAGCTTTCAAACCCAACTTACCCGCACAGACCATTCCACGTACTTTCCAGGAAAATCCACAACGCGAATGGATCGATGCCATCAAAAATGACAAAACACCCGGCTCCAATTTCGACTATGCCACACAACTGATGGAGATGTCGCTTACAGGTGTTTTGGCACAAAGGTTCAATACCCGGATTGAATACGATGCCAAAAACATGAAGGTCACCAACCATCCGGAGCTGGATGCCTATATCAAGGAGCCTGCCCGTGACGGATTCGTGTACGGCGAAAATCTTTGATCCAATCATATTACAGATGACAACCAGCAGGAGTTCACGAGATGAAACTCCTGCTGGCCTTTTTAAACCAACACATTACCATGAAAATATTTTCGATTCTGCTGATCCTGATAATCTTGGGGACTCAAAGCTCCTTTGCACAATCGCAAAAAATCAAACAGGAAAAACTCACCCGGTTTGAACTTCAGTCCAGTGACCTGATTCAGGCGCCGGGTGAAATCATCTCCACGGCCGCATACCGATCCAACGTCCATTGGTTTCCGGTTACTATTCCATCCACTGTACTTACCGGATTGGTGGCCAACCGGGTCTACCCCGATCCCTACTCCGGCATGAACAACATGCTGATCCCCGATGCCTCCGATGTGTTCAATAAAACCTACAACCTGGAACAATACAGCCATCTTCCCAATGTTGGTAATCCCTGGAAGAAGCCCTACTGGTACCGCACCACCTTCAAAGTTCCGGCATCCGACAAGGGACGTCATTTTCAGCTGATATTCAAGGGTATCAACTACCGCGCTGCGGTATGGCTGAATGGTCAACCCATTGCCGATTCCACACAAATGGCCGGAATGTTCGCAGAGTACAGTTTTGATGTGAGCAAAAAAATTGTTGCCGGAGCGGAGAATGTCCTGGCAGTAAAAATCTATCCGCTCGATTTCCCTGGCTTGCCGGCAAAAGAGCAGCTCAAAGCTTTTGACGATTTTTTCGAAAATGGCGGTCCTACCGGGGATATCGGCAAGAACGTGACCATGGTCTGCTCGGTGGGTTGGGACTGGGTGCCACCTGCCCGCGACCGGAACATAGGGATATGGCAACCTGTTTTGCTTCGTACAACCGGTGATGTAACCATTGTTCAACCCCAGATCATCACAGAGCTGCCCAATCTTCCCGATACATCGGTGGCCAAATTGTCGCTGAATCTCAACCTCTCCAACCATAGCCAGCTCAACAGCAAAGGGAACCTTACCGTGACCATCTCTCCTGAGAATTTCGCAGGCGCCGCGCTGAAGTTCACAAAACCGATTGAAATTGCTGCCGGTGCTCAGACCGCCTTAAACCTGAATGCCGTCAACACAGCTGCACTGCTGGTAAAACAACCACATCTTTGGTGGCCAAATGGATCGGGTATTGCCAATCTGTACCGGATCCGCCTTCAATACGAAGCCAATGGCATACTCTCCGACGACACCACCTTCCTTTTCGGGATTCGGACGGTAGCCACAACCGCGGTAGAGGTTCCCGGCAAATTCCTGCGCCGTGATTTCTATGTCAACGGACGCCGGATTCAACTCACCGGGGGAGCATGGGTGCCCGATATGCTGCTGAACCGCGATTCTGCCCGTTACGACAAAGAGCTTCACCTTTGCAGGAATTCCAACATCAACCTGGTAAGAATCTGGGGAGGAGGAGTCACCCCTCCCGACATCTTCTTTGACCTTGCCGATCGATATGGCTTGTTGGTATGGTCCGACTTCTGGGTGACCGGCGATACCCATGGTGAATTCAAAGGATCGACCGACTGGCCCCTGGAACCGGAAATCTTTGTCAGGAATGTCACCAGCACCATCTACCGGATCCGCAACCATGCGAGCCTGTTGCTTTGGACCGGTGGAAACGAAGGTCACATCCGCAAGGATGTTTACGAAAGAATGCGGCAAAGCGTGATTCAACTCGATGGGACGCGGCCCTTCATTCCCAGTTCCTCCGGTCACGCCAAGCTACCGGCCGACTTCAGCGGCTCCTGGCCCGACAACAAAGCCTCCGGCGTGTACAGCAGCGGGCCCTATACCTGGCAGGATTCGAAAGAGTACTACCGCCTGGCCGACAATGCCAAAGATTGGGTATTCAAGGATGAGACAGGACTGCCCTCGCAACCTCCTTTCAGCTCGTTGGCAAAGATCATCCCCAACCTGGTATGGGATTCCAAATTGCCCTTCCCCCTCAACCACTCCTGGGGTTACCACGATGCGGCCACCGGCAATGGAAGATACGACAAATACTACGAAGCCATGGTCAGCCGATATGGGGCCCCAACCTCCATGGAGGATTTTTCTGACAAAATGCAGCTGATGAATGCCACGGGCTATCAGGGTACTTTTGAAGCAGCCGGCCACCGCCTGAACGACATCGGCGGTATCATGCTCTGGAAACTGAATGCCGCCTTCCCCAGCGTAGTATGGCAAGTTTACGACTATTACCTCAATCCCAATGCAGGATACTACTTCATGCAAAACAGCTGCGAACCGGTGCATGTGCAGCTCAATCTGCTGGACAATGTTGTCACGGTCATCAACAGGAGTTATCGTTCGCTCTCCGGATTGACAGTAGAAGCCACGGTGCTTGGACTGGATTCCAAATTACTGCACCAACAGCAGGCTAAATTGACACTTTCAGCTTCGGATGTAAAGGAGAGCTTCTCCCTCGCGGAGGTATTGAACGGTTCAAAAGGTATCTCTTTCGTGGTATTGAACCTGAAAGATGCTGCTGGGAAAGTGATCTCCCGCAATGCCTACTGGCTGGCTGCCGACAACAACTATACAGCACTGCAAACGATGCCTCGCACAGAAATTGAAACCACTGTACTAAAAAAGGAGCAGGTGAAAAGCGAAATCCGTTGGACCGTAAAATTCACCAACAACAGCAAAACCCTGGCATTCTTCATCAATCCCCGATTGATGAACGGTACGGAAGAGGTTTTGCCCTCCTACTGGTCTGCCAACTATTTCACGCTGGCTCCTGGTGAATCCATCACAGTCAGCGTGAGCGCTGCCAAGGCTCAATTGACAGGTATCAACCAGCAGCTGCTTGTCAAAGGATGGAATGTGGAGGAGAAAATCATCTCCCTGAAATAGGGATCAAAGCAATCTGTCCTAAAAAATGCCACCTGAAAAGTGGCATTTTTTAGGACAGATTGTGAACAATTGCAGCAGAACGCTTAAGGTCACTTTTAAAGTGTTCGAAACAATCTGAAGATGGCGTATGCCAATGGGCCATAGATCAATCCAACAAACAACAGTAGGAACCAGGGGACATGACCTGACGGTGAAATGTTTGCCGTTGGCGAACTCATCCAGGCAACAAGCGAAAAGGAGAGCACCAGGATGAATTTCAAATACCGAATCAATCGAGTGGCTATCCTATATTTTTTCTCTGCATTTTGTGGGGTGATTTTTGTCGGATAGTTAAAAACATGTGGATATTTGTTCAGGATGGTCATCCCACAATAGAACACTGAGCCAAGTATGGGCAAGAAAAATATCCACCCTCTTGCACCGGTATTGCCAGCTCCCTCTGCAAGAGGTGCACTTACAGGGAGGTCATGGTATTTTAAAAATATCACAAGCCAGAGGGATAATAATACCAGCAAGCCAGCTATTTCCATGAACTTGTCAGCCAAGGTCATTTCAATTTTCAGGATGGGTTGCTCTTCCTTTTTTACAGACATATAGCGCTTTTTATTCAGATTCCAGGGCAATGTCATTGCTACCCCTCCTTTCCTCTTGGATAGAATTGGCCCGACTTTATTCCTGTTGAATGCTTTCCAGCTTTCTCCTTGTATCCTTGTTGTCAAAAATTGAAAGGGCCATTTGAAACATCCTGGACGCTTGTTGAAAATGACCAACGGCCAAATAGTAATCGCCAAAAGAATCGTAAGCATTGTAGCTTGCAGGGTAATTTTTTACATTAAGTCCGAAAAAATATTCAGCCAATGCCCAATTTTTCAGATACAATGCATTATAGCCTAAGGCATTAATAGTGCTTTCTGAAGGATTTATTTTGTAACCCATTATGTCGGAAATGATTTTGAAATGATCCTCAATTCTATAACCCAATGACATAGTGGTATCCGCATAATCCTTTTTTGTCAACGGTAAATTGTAAAAATCGAAAATAAAATGGAGGGCATCATAAGTAGCTATAAGCGGTATCGAACCATGGTTCTCATTGTTGTAATATTTTACCTGATACTTGAGCTTATGTGCTGAATTTGATCTCAACAATTCAGATAGTGCAAAGTTTGAACGAATTGGCAAAGTGCTTCTCGAATTGTCTTTCTTTACCAACAGGGTATCCATGCCCCTATCCATACTATTTGCAATAGCCAGAAACAAGCTACTGTTATCATACTTATTGTTGGCCAAAGCATTGGCTGTTTCATGTAAGGAGGCTTGATTGTCCCACCACATGCTGGGATCAATGGCAACGTAAGCATTGAAAAGCTTAGGGTAATTTACCAGGGTATTAATTGCCGTTAATCCGCCCAGGGAATGCCCGATCAACATCCTGTAGGGTGTTACCGGATAATTTGAATCAACATACGGGATTAACTCATCTTTGATGAATGATATGAATTTCCCATTACCTCCTGATTTTTTGCTGAAAATGGTATCACAGGAAGGAGTTAAATCCCTGTACCTGTCTGGAATTGTTATTCCAACAACGATCATCTCCGGGCAAATGGAATTGCCATTTACAAAACTCATTTGCTCTAAGATGCCGACTACCGAAGAAAAGTGCCAATCTCCATCCAAAAGATAGACAACAGGATAACTCGATTTGGCCAATTCAATCCTGTTACCCTTGTTTGGTTGATAGATCCAGACAACTCGCTTTTCTCCCAATATCTTTGAATTAACAGTATCAATTGTTCCAATTACAATTTCATGTGATTGAGCATTGCAAAAAAAAGACAATGCAAATAGTCCGAATAACAATATTGTGTTTCTCATTAGGCAACTACTTTTAGATCAAAAATACAAAGAAGGATCGGGGTCCGATTTATCCCCGCTTGTGTTTCCACCGCTTGTGCGACCATAGCCAATATTCTGGCTGACTGATTATTTGCTGCTCAAGTATTCCATTGCACTGATCCGTGATTTCGTAGGGAGCACATTGCCTGGCCTGGTCGGTCACCAACCTGAACTCCGATTCGTACTGCCCTCTTTTGACTTTTCGCAGGTAGAGAAAAAGGACAACCGAATCCAATTTGTGCGCAATCTTCTCTGTACCAAGTAAAACCGGAGTATCCTGATTCAGGAAAGTGATCCAGTGCTGGATCTCCAACTTTCTGGGAGTCTGGTCCGACAAGAGGGCCGACATGGATGGAACCCCATCGTGGTGGTCACGGTACAACTGCTTGAAGGTATCGGCCCGTTCCAATGGTACCACCCCAAACCTTCCCCGGAGATGGCTGTAAAATCGTTCGAAACTTGGATTTTTAATCTTCTTGTATACGGCATAAACCCGGTGCCGGGTGTAGAGCGGGAGATTGCAGTTCAGTTCCCAGTTGTTGTAGTGCCCGCAAAAAGCCAACACCTGCCTTCCCTGGTCCAGGTATTCATTCAACAATTCAGGATTTTTACAAGTGACACATTTTCTCCCCTCTTTTTCGGATATTCTGTCAAAATAGAAGATCTCAAAAATGGTATCGCACAGATGACGGTAAAACTTCCGGGCAATCAACGCTCGCTCCTCTTCACTCTTTTCAGGGAACGAATTGGCCAGATTTTTGGTAACCACCTTCCTGCGGTAGCGGAAGATGTAATAAATCACCAAATAAACGAGATCTGAAACTACAAAGTAGAAACGCAATGGAAGCAGCTGCACCAACCAGGTAAACGATCTCAACAGGTAAAATCCAATATTTCCCATACAAAACAGATTTCGCAATGACTAATCCATGCTATTTGCCTTTCCCCAGATCATCCCCGGAGTTTTCTGCATCCTCTTTGGAATACCTGTGTTTCAGGTACAAATAGACCGGAATCCCCGACAGGATCAGTGTCATTCCTATGGCAGCCTCACGGGGTCGGGCCACAACCGTATTGAAGATCAATCCAATGCAAAAGAGGATGAAAATGGCGGGAACCACCGGATAACCCCAGACCTTGTAAGGCCTTGGTGCATCAGGCATCTTGCGTCGCAGGACGAATACCCCCAGGGTAGTGGCACCATAGAAGATAAACACGGCAAAGATGATCATGTCGGTCAGTTGGTCGAAAGTACCCGACAAGACCAGTACCGAGGCCCAAATACCCTGCCACAACAGGGAGTTCGAAGGAACATTGGCATGGTTCAGTTTGGCGATACCCGGAAAGAACAGTTTCTCCCTGGCCATGGCATAGTATGGCCGGGCTCCGGTGAGGATACTGGCATTGGTGCAACCCAGTGTGGTGAGCAGAATCAGCAGGGAGATAAAAAGCACCCCTCCCGCACCCCAGAAACTTCTGACGGCTTCTACTGCTGCGATCTGGTTGCCTGCGGCATGTACCTGCTCCAGTTGTGGAATGGAAAGAAGGGTCAAATAGGTGACATTCACCAGCAAATAGATGGCTATCACTACGAATACCCCCATCACGATTCCCCTCGGGATATTTTGCTTCGGATTCTTCACTTCACCTCCGATGAACCCGACCGATACCCAGCCCTGGTAGGCCCAGAAGGCAGCCAGCATGGCGGTATAGAAGGAGGAGAGGGTAACTGTGCCTGCCGTCAGATCTTTGACGTCCATAAAATTGGCAGGCATGGAGGTGAGGCTGCTTAAACCGAAAACGACAATCACCAGTAGTCCGGTGAAGACCAGGATCAGAATTGCCTTGCTGGTACCCGCCCCGCTCTTCAATCCGGAGATGTTGAGGAAGGTGAGCAGCAGGATCAGCAGGATCGCGGTCAGCTTGACCCCTGAATCCTGAAATGGGAAGAAGATACCCCCGATCGAAAATTGTTGCAGGGAAGGGAAAAATTCGGGCAGGTGAACCATGCTGTTCAGTGACTGGGCAAAAACATAGGCCAGCGAGGAGATGGTAGCCGTCTGGATCACCGTAAAGAGCGACCAGCCATAGATGAAGGCAAAGAAACGGTTGTATATTTTTTTCAAATAGACAAATTCACCGCCGGTATCTGCCAGCAATCCTGCTACTTCGGCATTGCTGAGCGCCCCAAACAGGGTGATAATCCCTCCCACGATCCAGGCCATGAGGATCCAAACCGAGGAGTGAAGCTCCGCTGCCATTGGGGCAATTTTTTTATAAACTCCTGATCCAATTATATTTGCCACTACGAATATGACCACATAACCCAATCCGAGTGTACGTACCAAACTTCTTTGATTTACCATGTTGGTGATTTAGGTGGTGAATGTTGAGGATAAAAATAATAAAATGAAGTTGAATCACCTTCATACCAGTTCAAGCATATTTCTTTTCCACACAATGTCGGCAGGATAGACAATTTAGTGGGCCAATCATCGTTTGATAAATGAAAACATTTAGCGAACTTTGATAAAGAAAAACGAATCAACTAAATTATTACCATGACTCATGCAAGCTTAAAAATCAGTTGTCAACTACTGATGCTCTCCCTGCTGTTAATTTTGGCCGTACCGGCCAATTCCCAAACCCTGAAAGAACTGGAAACCAAGCGGGTATCCCTGCCCAATGGATGGAAGCTCACACCCGTAGGGAAGCTGTTGCCCCTGGGCGACCTCCCCCTCAACATGGCGGTCTCCCCCTCCGGTAAACTACTGGCCATCACCAACAACGGACAAAGCGACCAGAGCATCCAGCTGGTAGACACCGAAAAAGGGCAGCTGATCGATTCAGTCACCATCGCCAAAGGATGGCTCGGACTCACCTTCTCGAAGGATGGGAAATTCCTCTATGCCTCAGGGGGCAACGACAACTGGATCATGCGGTACCAAATCAAAAACAACAAGATAATTCCATTCGACACCCTGGTAATCGGCAAAAAATGGCCCGAAAAAATATCGGTGGCTGGCATCGCGGTAGACGACAAGCAACAATACCTCTATACCGTCACCAAGGAGAACAACTCCCTCTACGTTTATGACCTGAAGGCCAAAAAGGTAAAATCACAGATCCCGTTGGGTGGCGAAGGTTATACCTGCCTACTTTCGGACGACAACAAGACCCTCTACCTCACCTGCTGGGGCTGTGACAAAGTTCTGTTGTTCGATACCGAAAAACAGCAGGTAAAGGGTACTATCCCGGTAGGGGATAATCCAAATGACCTTTGCATCACAAAAGATGGGAAATACCTTTTTGTCTGCAATGCCAACGATAACTCGGTCTCCGTCATCTCTACCGAGCAGAACAGGGTGGTTGAAATACTAAATTCTGCCCTCTATCCCAACTCCCCATCCGGCTCTACCACCAACAGTGTAGCACTGAGCAAGGACAACAAAACCCTCTACATTGCCAATGCAGACAACAATTGCCTGGCAGTGTTCGACGTAAGCTCACCCGGTCATAGTAAAAGCCTGGGTTTTGTGCCGACCGGATGGTATCCCACCTGTGTACGTGTAGTGGGAGATCAGATATTTGTTACCAATGGCAAGGGATTGACCTCCAAGCCAAACCCTTTTGGTCCCAGTCCGCTCAGCAAGAAAGAGCAGGTAGAAAGGCATGCCGATATCAAAAACACCAAAGTCCAGTACATTGGTGGACTCTTTACCGGAACACTTCAAGCCATTCCAAAACCGGATGAACAACAGCTGGCCATCTATTCGCAGTTGGTTTACAAGAACTCTCCCTATGTCAAGGAGCAGGAGATGGTGAGCAAGGGAGAGAAAGGCAATCCGATCCCCTCCCGCGTGGGTGATCCCTCCCCCATCAAATATGTATTCTATGTCATCAAGGAGAACAGGACCTACGACCAGGTACTGAGCGATGTTGCAGGAGGAAACGGAGATACCGGACTGCTGCTCTTTGGAGAAAATATTACCCCAAACCTACACAACCTTGCCAAGCAGTTCGTGCTGCTCGACAATTTCTACGTCGACGGGGAGGTGAGCGCCGATGGCCACAACTGGACCATGGGAGCCTATGCCACCGATTACCTTGAGAAAAACTGGCCTGTTAGTTATGGAGGCCGGGGAGGCTCATACCCTGGCGAGGGTGAAAGGGAGATTGCCAACAACAAAAACGGCTTTCTCTGGGATTATTGCAAGAAATTTGGCGTAAGTTACCGGAGTTATGGAGAATTTGTCTCCGACAACAAAACGGCCAACATCCCTTCGCTCATCGATCATTTTTGCACCGATTACACCGGCTGGGACATGGGTGTTCGGGACACTGTACGTTTTTACCAATGGAAACGCGACTTCGAAAAACACTTGGCTGCAGGCAATGTGCCAAGACTCAATACGTTGCGGTTTGGGAATGACCATACGGAAGGTCTTCGTCTTGGCAAGCCAACACCAAAGGCACATGCCGCCGACAATGACCTGGCCTGCGGACTCTTTGTCGAGTACCTCAGCCAATCACCGATCTGGAACGAATGTGTCATCATCATCCTGGAAGATGATGCCCAGAATGGTCCCGACCACGTGGATGCCCACCGATCTACCACCTATGTTGCCGGCGGATTTGTGAAGCAGGGCTATGTAGACCACACCATGTATTCAACCAGTTCGGCACTTCGCACCATAGAGCTGATTCTTGGACTACCCCCGATGACCCAATACGATGCAGCCGCAGAACCCATGTGGAGGTGCTTCAACAATGTGGCCAACCATCCGCCATTTAAGTCTACACCCAATCTGGTCGATCTGAACCTGAAAAATGTAGAAGAGAGCAAACTGTCGAGACTCAGCGAAAAATTCGACTTCACCAAAGAGGACCGGGTGCCGGATGATCAGTTTAACACCGTCATCTGGGGAGCCATCAAGGGACTGAACAGCCCCTGCCCTGCCCCGGTTCATGCAGCCTTCTTCACCGTGGAGAAGGAGGGAGAGGATGATGACGATTGAGACAACCCATTTATAAAGTACAACGATACAACCAGAATGCCGGGACTTCATTTCCGGCATTCTCTTTCTAATACTTGCCACACAGATAGATTCCCCCCATCAAATCCAAAATGGTCTCTCTCTATGCCATGAAAGGACTGTAGCAGATTTTGAACCAGTCACGGAGAATTACTGCCATTTTGTTGAATCCACCGCCCTTTTCACTGAAATATTTTTTTTCGAGCATACCATTCAAATAGTTTTAGCAGGTCATCTACGGGCAGCCTTTAAATCTGCCGGTCCCCGAATGTCAAGGGATACGGTGAAAGAGTCATTCTACCCACAAATGTATCCGATATGCCAAAGCGATTCTTGCCTCTTCTTGCTCTTTTGCTGTTACCGGCCCTGGGCAGCACCCAAACCGTCGAGAACTTCAGGCTCCCAAAGAATTACATAGGCCAACTGGACAAGATTCTGGTTGAAATGGGTCAGGATCTCAACATCCGGTTCATCTTTGACCAACCCACCCTGAAAAGCTACAGTACCTCCCTCATGACAGACAATGAAAAAACCGTTGGAGGTGTGCTGAAGATGTTTCAATCTGCCTGGGACCTGACCATCCTGGTAGGAAAGGATGGTTATATCTATGTGGCCAGGGATAAGCTTCAGCTGGAACAATTGCAGCAAAACAAGGAGGAAGTGAAGGAAGAGCAGCAGCAATCCAGAAAGAAACTGGTTCCGGTGAAACGCAATTTCCTGCTTTCGGGTGAAATTGCAGACCAGGCCAATGGTGAAAGGATTCCATTTGCCACCATCGTTGTGGAGGGCACTACCAAGGGAGTCACCAGTGATCAGAATGGTCACTTTGCCTTGGAAAAGGTACCGGCAGATACCGCAGTCATTGTAATAACCTACATTGGCTACCATACCAAACGCATTGAACTGGAACCCAAAAGGGAGAATCCTCCCCTGTTCATAGAATTAAAGCAGCAAAGTGTTGGTATCTCTGAGGTTTTCGTAACAGGCAGGAAAGATGACAAGGCACTGCAACAATCCACCCTGGAACAAAAAATTAAAATGTCGCCCATCGCACTCAAGGTGCTACCCAACATTGGAGAAAAAGACATCATGCGCGGATTTCAACTGATGCCCGGGGTTAGTGCCGCCAATGAAGGTTCGGCCGGGATGTACGTCAGGGGAGGTACCCCCGACCAGAACCTGATCCTGTACGATGGATTCACCGTCTACAATGTGGATCACCTTTATGGGTTCTACAGTGCTTTTAACTCCAATGCCATCAAGGATGTACAGCTACACAAGGGGGGCTTTGATTCAAAATTCGGAGGAAGGTTATCGAGTGTCACGGAGATTACGGGAAAAGATGGCAATGCCAAAAAAGCCACTGTCGGGGCCGAGGTGAGTCTGCTGAGCGTGAATGCCTATGCGGAGGTACCATTCGGAGAGAAGGTGACCTCTCTTTTCGCCTTTAGAAGATCTTACCAGGGATACCTCTACGACCAGATCAGCGGATTGTACAAATCTGGGACCAATACGGTCAGGCCACCTACGATGGGAGGGAAATCTTCCAGTACCAGCTCCTACTTCTACGATTTGAACGGGAAAATCACCTGGAAGGCAACCCCCAAAGATGTACTCTCGCTTAGCATTTTCAATGGCACCGATTTCCTCGACAACTCGCCACAATTCAAAATGCCGGGAGGAGCCGGTGGCGGCCCCCCCGGAGGTGGAATGGGCGCAGGCAGGGATATCTCGCTCAGCAGTGCTGATTTCACCAGGTATGGCAACATTGGGGCTAGCACCAAATGGACACGCAAACTGAACGAAACCCTCACCTCCAACTTCCTGGTAAGTTTTTCTGATTATTACAGTACCAGGGACGAAAGGCGCTCCATCACGGTAGATGTAGATGGTGTCTCAACCATTATGAAAAGCGGGATACTGGAAAAAAACAATTTGTTTGACCTCAGTTTCAAAAATGACTGGAAATATGTATTCGATGAACGGAACATCCTCGAATTTGGCGCCTTTGGTACCTATTATGACATCGACTATACCTACCAGCAAAATGATACGCTGACCATTCTGGATAAAAAAATTGAAGCCTCCATTGCCGGAGGCTATTTCCAGGATAAGATGTTGTTTTTCAATAACCTGCTATCATTAACCCCAGGCCTCAGATTCAATTATTACAGTGCAACCGACAAGATATACCTTGAACCCAGACTCAATGCAAGTTACCTGCTTACCCCAAAACTTACCATCAACAGTGCAACAGGTCTCTACTACCAATTTGCCAACCGGGTAGTAAGGGAGGATGTGATGTCTGGAAACAGGGATTTTTGGATCCTTTCAAACGGGAGTGAGATTCCGGTCAGTTCATCGCTCCATTTCAACCTGGGGCTCAATTATGATCTATCGAACTATCTTTTCAGTGCGGAAGGCTATTACAAAAAGAACCGGAATGTGACGGAATATTCTATGCGTTACAGATCCATTCCACAACCAGGCAGCAGCGTTACCTCCACGGAGCAGTTCTTCACAGGGGATGGTTATGCCATTGGACTGGAACTGCTGGCACAAAAAAAAGCCGGAAATTTCAACGGATGGATCTGCTACACCCTGGGCGAGGTGAAAAACAGGTTTCCGCTTCAGTCTGACAAATACTTCTTTGCCAATCAGGATGTAACCAATGAATTAAAGATGGTTGGGATCTACAAGTTTGGAAACTTCGACTTCTCGGCCTCCTGGATCTATGCAACCGGAAGACCCTATACGGCACCGCTTGGTGGTTATACCCTAAATTTGATCGATGGATCGAATGTCGCATTCTACTCTGTGAGTGACAAGAATTCCTACCGGCTTCCCGATTACCACCGCCTGGATGTGGCGGCCTCCTACCGCTTCAATCTCTTCCGACAAAAGGGAAAACTCAATGCCATCAGTCTTTCGGTGTTCAATCTCTACAACCGTACCAATGTGAATTCAAGACAGTTTCAACTGGTGGATGATGTCATCCTGGAGAGTGACATCAGCTACCTGGGAATTACCCCCAACCTGTCGATTACCTTAAAGTTCTAGACCATGAGAAAGCTGCTCCATTTTGCCCTGATCTTCACCCTCCTCTCCTGTGAAGAGACAGATGTTTCCGAATTCCTGGATAAACCTGTCGTAGAATCCTATCTCTATGCGGAGGGCTCACCCACAGTGAAAATATCGAAACTGATTCCTTTTAAGAGCGACATGATCCTGTCGGATACTAACATAGACCAACTGAAAATCGGAATCACCGATCTGACTACCGGACAGAAATACCCCCTGCAGGCAAATGGCGGGGGGACATACCAAAACGCAGATTTGATCGTTCAAGCCGGCAACACCTATCAACTATCCTTCCCTTACAATGGGATGGAGATCTCAGCAACCACCCTGGTTCCAGAAAAACCAGTCAACTTTAAACTTTCGGCCACCTCTATTTCGATCGCCGAAAGGGGAGTTGCCCCTAGTGGATCAGCTTCCCCTGAAATGCCCTTCCCGGTTGTACTTAACTGGGAAAACACTGACCAGAGTTATTACCTCGTTTATGTAAAGAATGTAGAAAGCGTGAAGGAGGCCATCAACAGCAAAGAGAACAAATCCGACGACTTCTTTCGAAACCAGCCCACCAATTCGGACCATTACCAATTGAATCCTCAATCCTTCAAGTTTTACGGGATGCACCGGGTAATACTCTACAAAATTCAGCCGGAATATGTCATCTTCTTCCAGAACAACAGCACCAGTTCCATCTCCATTACGGAGATAAAAGCCAATGTAGAGAATGGATTTGGGATTTTTACTGCTGTCAATAGTCTCTCGGTTTACCTCTACGTTGGCAAACCATAATATTCAAAATTAAAAAATAGTCCAGATGAGAATCCTTTATTCCCTCTTCCTTGCGCTGACCCTCACAGCAGTCCAGTCCGGCTGCAAAAAGGAGGATAACCCAACGTCTGTTATTTACGGGCAAGTTGCAGATTTTGAAGGCAATGCATACAAAACGATAGCCATCGGAAGCCAAACCTGGATGGCAGAAAATTTAAAGTCCACCAAACTGAACGATGGAACAGCTATTCCCCTGGTGACCAACAACAACAGCTGGTCAACAATGATTACCCCTGCCTGCAGTTACTACGGGAACGACTCGATCACCTACAAAGCCAATTATGGTGCGCTTTACAATTGGTATTCGGTAGCCACCAACAAATTGTGCCCATCCGGCTGGCATGTCCCCACCATCGGAGAATGGAGCACACTCACAGCAACCCTGGGGGTGGATACCATCGCCGGCGGCATGTTGAAAGAAGGTGGAACGGCACATTGGTCCTATCCAAATACCCATGCTACCAATTCCAGTGGATTCACAGCCCTCCCTACCGGATACAGATTCTACAATGGTTCATACCAGAATTTTGGCATCAGCGGAAACTGGTGGAGTTCAACAGCTTCCACCACTGAAACCTCCAATTACACCTACCTCAGCTACAGTGATGGGAAATTGGGGAAAAACAGCCTGGACAACACCTATGGATTTTCGGTAAGGTGTGTCAAAGATTGATCAATGGTCGATGGGAAATGAATGGGACTTACGTTCCCCGCAAAGGGAAATGTATAAACCTCCTGCAATTTTACTAGAAAGCGTATTTCAACCTGGCAAATAAGGAGGTCTGTGACTGATCTGGAAGTGCCGGATCGTAGGTGTGAAAGGTTTGGCTGATCACCGACAGATCCAGGTTGTTCAACAAGGACCAGGTAACCGTTGGCAGGAGAAAGTAGATACGGTTGGACGGATTGTAGATGGTGGCAAATGAGAGGCTGACCAAAGGACTCAGCGGATAGGCGATGTTGTAGAAAAGCGAAACCCCATTGAGAAAAGGGTTTTTGGCATCCAACAGGCTTGAATTGAACTGATGGACCAGAATTTTCAGGGAATTAGTGGAATTAGAGTTGTAAAACCCTTCAAATTGAATAAAAAGTGAATTCCGGAAGGTATAGTCATAAGCCATGGAGGCCAGGAAGACCCAGGCGGAGTCTCTGAAGTTTTCGAGTGACCTGAACCCGGTCAGCTCCCCCCTGAAACCACCTTTGACAATCTGTCCTGACCATCCCAGACCAACAACAAGGTCCCTTTGCCTGTAAAATCCTGCCAACCCTTGAAAGTCGTAACTCCACCGGTTAAATCGGTACAATCCGGCTACAGTTACCTTTCTGTCATGGTCGGCCTTCATGGTTATTTCTGCCCTCGACGAAGGAGAAGAAAAATACTGCAAACGGAGGGCATCACTTCCCGGCTTCTCCTCGTAATCAAAATCGAAATAAGAGTAGGTATTGAACAGATCATTGGGGTTCCAGACAAAGGTCTGACTCCAGTTTATTCGTTGACGCCCAAGGGTAACCTGCAATTTCTCATGCGTAAAATCCAGCCAGAGCCTGTCGATGGAGGCATTGAACAGGTGGGAATTTCCTTCCGAAATATTCCAGGAAAGATTGACCAATCCGTTGTCGTAAGCAATGAAATCCATGTATTCCGGGATGTTTCCGTATAAATCTCCAGCATAAAAGCGGTTTCGCTCCTCCAGGCCAAAGGTAAAACTGTTGGAGATATTCCACCTGAAATTGTTACGGTTGTGAAAGAGGTTATTGGTGATCCACTTCTGTCCTGTACGGGGTGTGACAAATGACCCCATGTCTTTGACATACCCGCTCAATCTCCAGCTCTTTTCCCCTTTTGAAGCAACAGACTCCTGCGCAACAGCAGTGACAAAGGAATAGAGCAAAAGGAGGGTCAGAGATACAAATCCCTTCCATCCCGTACTGTCAGAATTATTGATTTTTAAATACATCTTCCGAAATCTTTCCATCTACCAGTGTAATGACACGTCTTGCTTTGGCAACTACCCTTGCATCGTGCGTGGAAAAAATAAAGGTAATGTCCTCTTCCCTGTTCATTTTTTCCATGATTTCCAACAGGTTATCGGCAGATTTTGAATCAAGGTTGGCTGTGGGCTCATCGGCCAGGATGAACCGGGGTCTGGACGCCAGCGCCCTTGCCACCGCCACACGCTGTTGTTGTCCTCCCGAAAGCTTATTCGGACGTACATTGCTCTTCTCCTCCAACCCGACAGACTTGAGCAATTCGAGTGTTCGCTGCTCCCTCTGCTTTTTTTCAGTACCCTGAAGCTGCATGATAAATTCGACGTTCTCTTTGGCTGTCAGCACAGGAATGAGGTTAAAAGACTGGAAGACAAATCCTATATTTCTCAGTCTGAAATCAATGAGCCTGGAAGAGGTAAGTTGGGTTATATCAGTGTTGTTTACCAGGATTTTACCACTGCTGGGATTGTCCAATCCTCCCAACATGTTCAGCAAAGTTGTCTTACCCGACCCGGAAGGCCCGACAATGGCGGTAAACTCACCGGATTTAAAGGTGAGGTCAATCCCGTTCAAAGCAAAAACAGGAATGGTCTCCTTGTCGTACACTTTGGTAAGATTAGTGATTTCGATGATGTTCATGTTGTTATATTTTGATTTAATGCAATTATTATAAAGTTGTTAGCTATTAGCCTTTAGCTATTGGCTATTAGCAATTTCCATTGTTTCTTCATTCCGTCCGAAACGATCCAATTTCTCTTTCCAAAATGCTACTGCGGATGGTGAACTTTTTGCATTCCCTGTCCCGGGGTATCGCTCCTTCGTCGCTTAACCCCGGCTATTTAGCTTTAACCCTTTCAGGGTAAAGGACGCACCATAATGCTGGCCTTCTTGTTTCCGGTCACAATTTACAATCACTCCGTCATTTTAGTTAAATCCTTCTCTCTTTCCTCTCTGTTTCCCCGTTTCTCCGTTTCAATTCTTCCTTCTCTTCCGTCTGAAAAGGGATTTCTCCCTTCTTTGAGCAATAACACGGAGACGGCTCTTTTTTCTGCATTTCCCTTCTACTAAGATTGCCTGGGAAAATAAGGTTTTACAAATCGTGATTTGTCTTCTCTCCGTTTCCCCGTTTCTCTGTTTCTATGTCTCTCAGCCATCCCTCGTCTCCAAGTCCCCCAGTCTTCCACCTCCCCTACTCCACCCTGATGGCCTCGACCGGCTTCAATTTCAGTGCCTTTCTGGCCGGCCCAATAGCTGATAAGATACCGGTAAGCAAGATCATCACAGATAGGTAGAGATACAACTTCATGGTAATAAAGGGATAGATCTTTGGATCGAAACCGTAAGCCCCAAGTCCGTCGGAAAATGCAGACAAGTCAATGCCCCGGCGGTGAAACAGGGAGACCAGTGTTGCGCTCAGGACCATACCTAGTACCCCCCCGATGGTAGTTAGAAAAATGGTTTCAAGCATGATCATCCTGAAAATTCTGGATTTGCTCATCCCAACTGCCATGAGCATTCCGAGTTCCCGGGTTCGTTCATAGACGATCATCAGCATGGTATTGACAATGCCAAATGCCAGCGCAAACAGGATAATTCCCAGAATAATATATACCTCAATTGAAACTGCCGAGGTGATCATACCCATCTCCGGCCTGATTTCTGTCCAATTCTGAACCGCCAGGTGAGGTAACCGCACCCTAAGCTCCCGCTGAACTACGGGAATTGTCCCAATGTCACGAAGAAGTAGGGCAATTTCGTGGATACTTCCCGCTTCACCGGTAAGCTGATCCATGTCACTCTTCCTCACAAATAGATTGGTCTCATCAAAAACATTGTTGGCAGTCTGAAATATCCCGTTAACGGTAAAAGCCGCTTCCGACAAGTTCCCATCACCGTTTTGAAAACGGAGTACCACTTTGGATTTCAACTTGACCTTCAACTTATCCGCCAGCTTTCGGCCAAGCACCAACTGGTTCTTACGGCTGCCCGTGAAAAATCCGCCGCTGCTGTCAGGGATGGTTTCAAACAAGTTGCTTACCATTTTTTCCCGAAGAGGATCCACCCCCAAAATCTGAACTCCTGCCGAGGAATTTGGGGAAGCTGCCATACCTGTGATGCGGGTCCGGGCACAAACACCCTGGACCGCCGGAATCTCAGAGATGAGCTTGACAATGCTATCCGGATGGACAATTCTGTAACCCGGCTCAAGATTTCTCATGAATTCAGGATGATGAATCTGGATGTGAGCAGTTTCGTTGTTGATTCCTGTCCTGATTTTTTGCTCTACCATTCCCGTGATGATCGAGGCGGTAAAGATGCCTCCCATCAGCCCCAGAAAGATGGCAGTAATCACCACCAGGCTTCTCACCTTGTTTCTCCAAACATTTTTAAAAGCAATCAGTACTACCATGGTAAGAGCTTATTGATGAAGCGCTTCGGCCACCTTCAGTTTGAGAATTTTCCTTACCGGGTAAATAGAGGTAACCAACACAATTACCACCACTACCATCACATTTGACAGTATCAGTCCGGGCTTCAAAGCCAAAGGCATCAATGGTTCAATACCGAAATTGATGAAGGCTTCCCCCATTTCTCCCCCCAAACGCAAGGGATAAAAATGGTACCAGACCAGGATAGGCATTGCCCCCACAACGCCCGACAGAATCCCGGTCAGACCGATGAAAAGCATCTCCATCACCAGAATAGCTGCCAGCCTGCTCTTCTGCATTCCAACCGAAATGACCACTCCAAACTCCCGGAGCCTTTCGTTGGTCATCATGATGACGGTTCCAAAAATGCCAAAACCAACGATCATGTACAAGATGGAGAGGATGATCATTCCTCCGGCTGTTTTTACCTTCAAAGTCTGCATCAGCTCCGTCATCATCTCATCCCACCTCATCACTTCAAATCCGCTGGTTGCTGGATGGCTCCTCAGCGTGGCCAGCGTGTTTTCGATCTCGTCGGCATTCTTTAGGGTAATGGAGAGTGAAGTAATCCGATTCTCAGTGCTGAAAAAATCCTGTGCTAAAGGAAGATTCATAAAGACCACCTGGTTGTTGAGTTGTGGGGAAGGAAAGCGAACCAGACCGGAGACCGGGAATTTACCTGCAGCTCCCGTTCCATGGTAACCCTGGCCAATTAATACAAGGGTATCTCCGGCTGTAAGTCCAAGGTAGGTTGCAAGACCTTCGGCAACAAGGATACCCTCTCCTTCTCCCGTGAGGTAACTGCCTTTTGTTACTTTGGCAGCAAGATGGGTCATTTCATCTTCCATCCCCGGATTAGTGCCCATGAGCATCACCCCCTTGGTTTGGTTTCGGAAGGAGGAGAGCGCAAAATATTCGAGTCTAGGAACAGTTTTGTCCACATTGCCCATCGACTGAATCAAATTGGTCAATGAATCACCAAAAACCATGGAGTTGTTGATATCCTTATCAACCCAATATCCCTTTTTATGCAGTTGTATGTGGCCCGTATAGGAGTTGACGGTTATTTCAATGAGGCGGTCAAACCAGCCAACCTGCAGGGATCGTACGATCAGCGCCAGGAAGATCGCCAGGAAAATGGAGGCTACCGTAAGCAAGGTTCTCCGCTTGTTCCGCCAGATATTGCGCCATGCAAGTTTGAGATCGTTCATATTTTACCTTATCTTTTTCATATTTTGCTGAGAGAAAAAGGAGTCATCGATCTTGGCATTAAAATGCATCTCCTCGATTTTCAGGATGGTCTTTAGCCCCTTTTTGTTTTGGGGAATCATTTCCAAACGGGTTGGAATCTCCCTGTCTCCCAATTTTCTGATATCATAACTGTTGGAGACTGTCACGAGCAGGTTCTCGTCGTCATAAAACTCTGTCATCCATTGGTCCAGTCCACCGACAGTGACCCACATGATTACCTTGCCCCATACTACCCCCGCATCGGGTAAAGGTACAAGCTCAATTTTGTAGCACTCCACCTCCCTGACCTTCTCCCTGCCTAGAAGTTGATGGGTATAATCCACCACAATGGAGGATTGCCTCACCAGGTCATCGTTGGTGAAATCGGAGCCCATCCACGATTGCAGCATCATGGAAGGTGGAATCTTGATGGTCTTGTCTATGGAAGGAACCCAATTCCACATCTCTGTCTTTATCTTCAGGAAGACCTGTCCCCTCTCCTTGGCCGGGGCAGTAATCAGTACCAGGGAATACTCCCTGCCCTTAGACCAACTCTTCATCGAAATGGTTCTGGACCAGTCGGGCCGGACTACGGTCATCGTCATGATCGCCTGGCTGGTGAGACCGCGGGTTTTCTCATCCGCCTTCCGGATGATGTCAGACGCACTGCGTTCCTGAGCCTGAATTCCGTGAAGACCGGCCAACAAAAGGAGGGATAGTATCAGTTTTCTCATAGGGATATCGAGACAAAATCGTCTATTAATTTTTTCGTTGTAACAAAGCTTGCATTTTCCCATCCCATAACCGGTTAAAACTGCTTTGGGGCTGGGTGCAAAGAAATACTTTGGTGCCAAACTCCCTTGCCAGAGGATCCGTTATACTGCCAACCTCCCGGATATTTCCGAAGAGCTGTCTGATGTCCTCGCCGGGTTCATCGTTGATATAGATCAGGGAAGTAATCTCGCGGTCCAACTTCCTGGGAGTCCAATACCTGAAATTATCGCTGAAACTGATGGCCTCGGGCAAATTGTATTGTTTCCCGAGGATCGTAATTGCACCGGCTTGCCCGTAATTTTCGGCATAAATCAGGCACTGTTCCTTCTGTTTCACCTCCAGCCAGGCTTTGTTGGTGACTGAAGTCAACTCCTCCCAACCCAGCATATCGGCATAGTCCTGCGGGAGAGAATGGTATTTGTTGTCTTCAAACCTCCGAACCGCATCACTGCCAGTCATTTTGGCAACCTTGTCAAAATAGGCAACCATCTTATCAGGTGGTTTGGATGAAACACCCATTGGCAACATGGCTCCTGTCAAAAGCAAGAGCAAAAGAATGAACAACCAGCGCAGCACATTGCTGCGCAGGTACCTTTCACAACAAACGGCACCAGCTGCGATCATTACAGGATAAATTCCTGCAGAATAATAGGATTTCCCCTGTAACAAAAGGTACAATACCAACACAACCAGCATGGTGTAGCCGATCAGCCTGAATTTTTCCAACCGTCTGGAGAAAAGGAGGCAGCACACGCCGGGCAATGCAAGAAGCGTAGCCGGAAAGATCATCAGCAGCTGGTCTGTAAGAAAAGTAGCACTGCTCATCCTCGAAAGTTGCGAATCCCTCAGTTCATCCAAATGATCCAACACAGGCAATTGGTGCATGATCTGCCAGATCAGATTTGGCAGCACCATTAGGAAGGCAATGAACACCGCAACATATAGCTCTTTCGAAATAAACAGCTTTCTATACCTGGTGAAAGGCAAAACAACCAGTACGGCCAGTACCAAAAAGAGGATGTTGTACTTGTTCAGGAAGCCAAACCCTATGGCCACACCCAAATAGAAAAGAGAGGTGCGGTGATTGGTATTTATATACCTGACCAACAAATAGAACGATACAGTCCAGAAAAAAACATCCAGAAATACCGGTTGAAACAAGCTGAAAGTTCTCAAAAAGAGGATGGAACAGATCAACCCTGTACCAGCCAGTAGCTGGGAGAACAGGGAGCCCTGCAGCTCTTTCGCGGTAAGAGTAGCCAGGTAAACCATTGCCCCACCCGCCAAGGCAGGGACCAATTTTACAGCAAACAAACTGTAACCAAATATCTTAACTACAATCAGGGCAAGAATTCCAATGAGCGGGGGAACCGAGAAGTAGCCAAAATCCGGATGCTCCCCCAGCGAAAGATACAACAGTTCATCCCTGTGAAAACCCAAATTGCTGTAAAAAAGCAAATGGAGGAGCACCCCTGCCAGGGAAAGCAGGACCAACCACAGCTGCTCCGCTGGTGTTTTGCCAAAAGAGCGAAAAATTTGGAGATCAGCACTTTGTTTACCAAACAATGACATAGGAAATATTTTGGTTCTCCGGTACCTGGGGTTGACCTTCAGGTTGGATCGGGACATCAGATTTTTAAGCCAATCCATAGACCAGAGTCTTGTGGGCAATGCAACTACCCTCAAATTTAAAGATTTGATTTCAATTGACAATGCGCCACGCAGGAACCTGACACTTTCCACATTCGTTGCAAAAGATCAGCACTCCTGCGTCTTAAAAATCTTAAATCATTATCTTTGTTAAGCGCTTAGGTAAGGTACAAATGATAATGTCGTATTTTTTTCTTAGCAAACCTGGCGGGCTTTGCGCGAAACAATAGGCCAATAGCCCAGGTTGGGAGAATTTGAAACTGCAACATTTAATCTTCTTCTTACTTAAATGACTTTCCAACCTTGTTGAAGTCCCCAATGATCCAACCAAGAGACAGAAAAAAAAACCTCCGGATTGAATTGCCAAGTAGCAATTTCCTGCCCTGTTTTTTGGTGCTGCTCGTTTCAATCCTTTCACCATTGCCTGTCGAGTCGGCATCCACCACTATTGGAATGCCCACTGCAATACCTGGCATTACGGCTCTCCCGGTAAATTTCAGCTTTTTGCAGAGTGATCACTACTCCCCCGAAAACAGGTCGGCAGTTGATTCTGTGATGATCCCCTTGAAACGGGCAGGCAGATTACTCCTGGTGGAAGCAATCGTGGATGGAGTGACGGGGAACCTTGTGTTTGACACAGGAGCCAATGGACTGGTTTTCAACAGTACCTATTTCAGAAAATATGAAAAATATGGAGGGTCCAGCTCCATGGGATCTACTGGGGCCATCGGAACCGTAGAGCAAATTACCCTCGAAAAAATTGAGATCGCCAATCTTACCTACCGGAAAGTAACGGCGGATGTAACCAACCTAGGGCACATTGAAAACCGCAGGGGGGTAAAAATCCTGGGACTTTTTGGCTTCAACATGATCCGGGATTTTGAGGTTCACATTGATGCCAAAATGAACCTGCTGAAGCTCTACCGTATCGACAAGGCTGGGAACAGAGTGACTCCCGGAGCATCAAAGTTTCATGCGGATATATCCCAAAAATGCAGCACCCTATCCAATATCCTCTTCCTTCAGGGAAAGATTGGGGGAAAAAACCTGACCTTTTGTTTTGATACCGGTGCAGAAATTAATGTAATCAGCAGCTACTCCAGCAAAAATACCTTAAGCACCCTCACGATTACCCGAAGGTCGGGGTTGAACGGGGTCGGATCAGTCAGAACAGAAGTGCTATTTGGTCGAATGAACGACTTTTCCATGGGCAACAAGCCGCTGAACGGAATGGAAACCATCGTTTCCAACCTGGATGCCCTGAGTGAAGTATATGGAACAAAGGTGGATGGAATGCTCGGTTTCAATTTCATGGAACAGGGAGTGGTTCGTATCAACTTTGTCAGAAAGGAGTTTGGAATTCAATTGATGAGAGGAGAGGAGAAATGAGGAAAATTGCATTCATATTACTTCTTTGTGGACTGTTGTTCGGTTCCATATCGACCAAAGCCCAATTCGATCCTGAAAAAATATGCAGGATTGAGAATGGGAACATCCTGTTTTCCATCAATTTGAAGTGGTCAGAGCAAGAGAAGAAAGAGGTTTCGCTACTTTTTGATCTGGACAGCACACTGTTGGCCCGCGTTTACAAGGGGGAGACCAGTTTCACCTACCAAGGGGACACCTGGAAGGTCGTCAAGTTAAAAGGCAACGTCGTGGAACTTTCCAAAGCGTTCGGGTCAGCAACCGGTCAGTCAAAAGCCAGATCCAACGATGTGCTACTTTTGGTTGACAGCTGGATGAACTTCGCCGGCCATACAGACGAGGCCTCGGTGGTATTTGGCTACAACCAGTTTGACATTGCCTATACCTTTCAGTATGGCAAGCGCGCATGGTTCTACCTTGCTGGAAATAAAACTGCCAGCAATGTCTACATTTCTGGCTCCTTCAACGGATGGAGCACCTCGCTGCATCCCATGAAACGGGTTGATTCGGGTTGGACGGTTGAGTTGGACCTGAAACCGGGAAAGTATACCTACAAATTTATCCTGGATGGCAAATGGATCCATGATCCTGCCAACAAACTCAGGGAGAAAGATGGAGCCGGCGGATACAATTCAGTTGTCTATTGCCCCAACCATGTCTTCCGGCTCAAAGGGAATGGTTATTCCCGGAAAGTTGCGGTGGCAGGCAATTTTAACAATTGGAATCCCAGCGAGTTGTTCCTGAAAAAGACGGATGATGGCTGGGAACTCCCTGTTTACCTGCGGGAGGGTACCTATGCGTACAAATTTATTGCAGACAATCAATGGTACACCGATCCGGTTAATCCCATTACCCGCAAAGACGGACAAGGCAATACCAATTCAGTGCTTTCCATTGGTGAGCCTTATATATTTAAACTGCCAGGATTTGCAGAGGCAAGGCAAGTGGTACTGACAGGCAGTTTCAACGGATGGAAACAGGATGAGCTGCCGATGGACAAAACCTCAACAGGTTGGCAGCTTCCCTATATTTTGCCGGCAGGGAACTACGAATACAAATTTGTAGTGGATGGAAAGTGGATCACCGATCCGGCGAATCCGTTTGCGACCGGATCAGGCGACCACACCAATTCGTTTGTAGCTTTGAAGGCAAACCATCTGTTCGAGCTTAACAATCATGCAGAGGCAAGAGAGGTTATTGTCACAGGCAGTTTCAACGGATGGAGCAAGACCGGCTACCGGATGTCGAAAAATGGGAGCAAATGGTTCTTTCCGTTGCTGCTCAAACCAGGAAAGCACACCTACAAATTCATCGTGGACGGAGCATGGATGCACGACACCTCCAATGATTTGTATGAAAAGAATGAGGTGGGAACTTTCAACTCAATTTTGTGGATTGCCCAATAGAATTGTTTAAAGGGTTTACCCTTCGGCTTCGCTCAGGGACCGGCACTATTCAGACCATTTAAAACATTTCAAACATTTCAAACATTTTATCAATCCTCTGCCAGCAATCCCTCTTTCAACCTATGCAGTTCGGCAACCTGCTCCGCGCTCACACTCGGATAGGCCAGCTCCATGGAATCCAGGGCATGAAGGATGGCCGCAGCAACCACCACCCGGGCATAGAGTTTGTTGTCGGCAGGAACCACGTACCAGGGAGACCTTTCAGTGGCGGTTTTTTGGATTAATTGTTCGTAGGCATCCATGTACTCCTTCCAGAATTTCCGCTCAGACAGATCACCCTTGCTGAATTTCCAATTCTTTTCAGGTTGCTCAATCCTCTCCAGAAAACGTTTTTTCTGCTCTTTTTTCGACACATTCAGGAAGATTTTAACCAAAAGAATCCCATTGTTGTTCAGGTAGGACTCAAAATGGCGGATATCTTTCAGTCGCTCCTTCCAAATATCTTCAGTAATCAACTTATCAGGTAATTTTTGTGACCTCAGGATCTCCTCGTGTACCCTTACCACCAACACCTCTTCGTAATAGGAGCGATTGAAAATACCGATCCTTCCCCGTTCGGGAAGATTTTTCATGCAACGCCACAGGTAGTCATGATCCAGCTCCTCTGCGGTGGGAGCCTTGAAAGCTGTTACCTGGCATCCCTGGGGGTTTACTCCCGACATCACATGTTTGATGGCACCATCCTTGCCAGCTGCGTCCATGGCCTGGAAGATCACCAGCAGTGACCATTTATCCTGGGCATACAACTTGTCCTGCATCTCAGAGAGCATTTTTACCCCCAGCGCCAAAAGCTCCCGGCCATGATCCTTGCCAGCTGCTTCAAATTCCTCGTCAGCATCGTGCGAGAAATCTTTTAGCATGAACTCGTCGGCCCCTGTAACGCGGTATCTTTTGGAGAATTCATCGGCAAGTGCCAAAGAATCCTTGCTACCCATGAGGGAAATTTCATCTAACTTATTCATTTTGTAGATCCTATATTGTCAATGGTGGTGCCTTCTCTTGATAACGCCTCCCGAAGCCTCCTTGATGGTATTGGCGAAGACGAAAGCATTCGGATCAATCTGGTAGACCAGGTTCTTCAATTTTCGAAGTTCAAGCCTTGAAATAACGGTGAAGATGATATCGCAATCCGCGCTGATCTCAAACTTCCCCGGCAGGAAACCCCGTTCACCCTTGTAGATGGTGATGCCCCTGCCCATGTCATTGACCAGCTGGTATTTAATCAATTCACTCTTTCCGGAGATGATGGTTACCCCGGTATGTGCCTGAATCCCCTCCACCACATAGTCAATACATCTGGTAGCAGAAAAATAGGTTAATACGGAATAGAGGGCTGTCTCGATACCGAACTGAAAGGCAGCGACGGCAAAGATAAGTACATTGATGCCCAAAATTATCTCTGTAATGGTAAAGGATGTTCTTTTGAGGGTGTAGAGTGCCAGTACTTCAATCCCATCCAGTGCAGCACCTGCACGCATGACTAATCCGATGCCGATGCCGAGGAAGACACCGCCAAAGATGGATATCAGCAATTTATCCGAAGTAAGTGCCACATCCGGGATGAGTGTAAGGCTCAGACCCAGCATAATAACGCTGAACAAGGTTCGGAAGGCAAATCTGCTGCCCACAGAGAAGTAACTGACAATGATAAAAGGAAGATTCAGCAACAGGATCGCAACGGCAAGGTTGATGTGGTACAATTCATGCACCAGCAGGGAGATTCCGGTGATTCCGCCATCAAAAAAGTGGTTCGGAACCAAAAATCCTTTCAGCGCATAGCCTGCAAATAGGACCCCAACAATGACCAAAAGAAAATCCTGAAGAAGTTCGTTGACATTGATCCTTTTTGTCGTCACGAAGGCCGAATCAAGCCTCTTTTTCAACTCCTTCAACTTCTCCTGCTTGGTTGCTTCACGCTCCTGGATGGCCGATTGTGTATGGTATTGATGTGCAGACAAAAATTCAACCTGCCGGAGCAACCAGTCGACTTTCGTCTTCACTACCCCCGTCTTCTTCATCTCCTGGAACAATCTATCTGCATAAAAATCATACTGCTCTGTTCCCAGGTAAAAAAGATCAGCGTCACAAAGTATCTTTTCACACAGGTCAAAAGGCTCTGAAGGCAATTTTGTGGCCATAATCATGTGGCATACCCTGTCAATTTCCTTCGGAGTATACTCATAATCAGGGAGATGTTTTCTTGCCAGCATACACGAGAGCTCTTCATGCTCCCTGTGGTGCTGCAAATAGCCGGCATCGTGAAACAAGGCTGCGGTTTTCAGCAAAAGAAGTTCATCTCCTGCAACACCTTCCGAGGAAGCCAGATGTTCTGCGAATTCAATGACACTTCTGGTATGACTGGCATCATGATAGGTGAGATAAGCCGGCAGACCGGTCTCCAATTTTTCTATCAGGAAAGCATACACTTTATCGTAGCGCATGTTTGGTTTTTTTTGGTTCATTTAATTCAGCACTTCATACAACCGCACCTCTTCTGCCTTGTTTTTCAGGCTTGCCATGCCGATCAGCCTGCAATTAAAGGATTGTTTGACCTTTTCGTAACCAGCCTCAGAAATGACAATCTGACCAACTCCTGCCGCCCTTTGCAATCGCTGGGCAGTGTTCACAGTATCGCCAATTACCGTATAATCTAGTCTTCTCAAGGTTGCTGACCCTATATTGCCCGAAATCATCTCTCCACTGTTGATTCCGACCGATACCTTTGGAGAGAATGCCCCATTCTCCTGCAAGGAATCTATCTTATTGCGGATGGAGAGACAGGCATCAATCGCCCTGTCGGGATGGTAAGGCCCCTTGAAAACCGCCATGACACAATCCCCGATGAATTTATCAATGATACCTTCCTGTGCAATGATCTCCTTGACCATCAGGTCAAAATAACTATTCAGCATGGCTACTACCGTATCAGGATTCTCCTTTTCGCTGATGGAGGTAAAACTGCAGATGTCGATAAAAGCGACAGTTGCTTCAACGGTTTCATTGGCCATGATGGAGGACTCGTATTCACGGCTACCCATGAAATTCAGCACATTTTCATCCACATACATCTTCAGGATATTGTTCTCCTTGATCGCCTTTAAAGTCTCCCGAATCAAATTTACGTGCTGGATAGTCTTCTCCATGGTTAGCTCAAGGTCCTCAAAATTCACCGGTTTCGTCACAAAATCGAAGGCACCCCGGTTCATGGCCTTCCGGATGTTCTCCATGTCACCGTAGGCAGAAACCATGACCGTTTTCACAAGAGGCTTGAATTCATTGATTTTGGTCAGCAAAGTCAGTCCATCCATTTCCGGCATATTGATGTCACTCAGCACAATCTCCACGTCGGGATACTCCTCCATCTTCTTCAAAGCATCTTTGCCGTTCACCGCAAAAACAAACTCATAAGCCTGTTCCCGAATTTTTTTACGGAATTTTTGCCTGATAAGAATCTCAAAATCTGTCTCATCATCTACTATCAATATCTTAATCATGGGATTTTTGTTTTCAATTTTTCTTTTAATGACTTAAAATCCAATGGCTTGGTCAGAAAATCATCGGCGCCCAATTGCATGGCTCGCTGATAATTCTCCTCATCGCCATAGGCAGTAATCATCATTACCAAGGGTGGTGGGGTCTTGTAACGCTCCTTGATACTTTTCAACAAATCAAGGCCACTCATCCCCGGCATGTTGATATCAGATAAAATCAAAACAGCCTCATGTTCAGGACTCTGCAGGTAAGTTATTGCCTCCTCCCCCGAGTAGGAGAAGACAAAAGCCAACTCTCCCTGTCTGATCTCCTTTCTGAAATGTTGTTCAAAGAGATCCTTGATGTCTCTTTCATCGTCTACCACCAATACTTTAGCCATATCAAATAAAAATTATACTGGCAGAAGAACTGTGAATACAGATCCTTCCCCCTCTTTGGTTGTCACCTTCAATTCCCCTGCATGCTCCTTCGTAACGATCTCGTAACAGAGCGACAAACCCAATCCCGTACCCTTCCCGGTAGGTTTGGTAGAGAAAAAGGGTTGAAAGATTTTGTCGATGATCTTGGCCGGAATTCCAAAACCATTGTCCGAAACTTTGATCTCCACCCCGTTGGCCACTTTTTTGGTACTGATCAATACCGTTGGTTCAAAAGCTTCACCAAGTGCTCTCTTTTTCTCTGTTACTGCATAAAAAGCATTGGTCAAAAGATTGAGAATCACTCTGCCGATATCCTGTGGAACCATACTTATTTTACCGATGGTGGAATCAAGATCCGCTTCAAACTTTGCGTTAAAACTTTTGTCCTTCGCCCTCAAACCATGGTAAGCCAACCGAAGGTATTCGTCAGCCAGCACATTGATATCCGCAGCTTCTTTCTGCCCGGTACTAGCCCTGGAGTGCTGAAGCATTCCCTTGACTATATTGTCGGCGCGCTTGCCATGGTGGTTGATCTTTTCCAGGTTGTTTTTTAAATCAGCCACAATCTGTTTGACCTCCTCATGGTTCCCTTGGTCCAGTTCCACCTGCATCTCTTCCAGTAATTCATTGCTGACTTCCGAAAAATTGTTGACAAAATTGAGCGGATTCTGAATCTCATGCGCTATTCCGGCCGTCAGCTCTCCCAGGGATGCCATCTTTTCAGACTGTATCAGTTGCGACTGTGTAGTCTTCAACTCTTCCAGTGTCTGCTCCAGCTCCTCCTTCTGCCGGGTGAGCTCGGCAGTCCTCTCTGTCACCAATCCTTCAAGTTCAGTTTTTCTGATGGCAATGGCCCTGTTGATCTCATCTTCATGCTCCCGTTTTATCCGCTCTTTTTCGGCAGCTTTGAATTGCCGGTTTTGGCTGTACAAGGTAGCCAACAACCATATGAATGTCAGAACTATGCCATTAAAAAAATAGGCTTCATAGGTTTTAAAGAATTCAGGGACCGCCAGCTCACAAAAATTATTGACAAGCGACAACAGCACATAGGGCATAAAGGCAATGATGTAGGACCGCATCGGCCGAAACTCCGACCGTTGAAAAGGGACAAAGACCAATGCCAGTAAAAGGAGATGCCACACCCATCGGGTATAGTTGCTGTTTCCGATAATGGCTTCAACTACAAAGAGAAGACTAGCAAAGAACAGTGCGTTCCTAAACAAATTTTCCCATTGAGGAAGACGATTGATTTTGGCATATTTCCTGAAGCGAACAGCATAAACCACGCTAATCGCAAGTGGTACAATGGAATTATCCATAAGCAAACTTTTAGTTGGTAATTATCTACCCTACCGGGAAAGTGCCAGGATGAAAAGATGAATCAATTTATCAACTTTGGCGCAAATCCCTTTGGTACGTGAAACAGAAGTAAAAATAATCAAAACTAATTTAGAATTACTCAAACTACTTCCCAATTCGGAACTTGACACAAGTTATACGAAAGATCACAGATCAATGTATCAAACCCGGGAACGATTTGTACACCATCTGTGAATGGTTAGATATCTTCAGCAAAGAGCGAAGTTGTACCAAAAAATGCTATTTTAGTCATCCGTAAATATTTCAAGGAAATGGACAAAAAGACCTTTACAGACAAATTAAGAAACTCCTATACCTTCAAGGGTGATTCCATCCTGATCGGTTCTGCCATACTTGGCGATGATTATGAATCAGGATGCCAGGTAAGACTGCCCTTAAAGACCTTTAACCGCCATGGTTTGATCGCCGGAGCGACTGGTACCGGTAAGACAAAATCGCTGCAGGTGATCATGGAGAGCCTTTCCGATGCAGGAGTCCCTGTATTGGCTATGGACATCAAGGGAGACCTTAGTGGATTGGGTGCAGCCGGGGAGATGAATCCCATTGTCGAAAAGCGCATGAAAATGATCGGCATGGAGTGGAATCCCAAAAGCTATCCCCTCGAATTTCTATCCATTTCCGACGAACCGGGCGTCAGATTGCGCGCCACCATTTCAGAATACGGACCTGTATTGTTGTCAAAAATCCTTGGACTGAACGAGAGTCAGGAGGGGGTCATCTCAATGATTTTCAAATATTGTGACGATCGAAAACTGCCACTGCTCGACCTGAAAGATCTGAAAAGCGTGCTCAATTATGCCGGAAATGAAGGGAAAGAGGAGTTTAAGAAGGAGTATGGATTCCTCTCCTCCTCCTCCGCCGGAACGATACTGCGCAACATCATTTCCCTCGAGCAACAGGGGGCTGCCTCTATTTTTGGGGAACCCTCTTTCGACGTTTTCGACCTGATGAAAAAGAACAAGGATGGCCAGGGAATGATCAACATACTGCGATTAACAGACATGCAGAGCAAACCCGACCTTTTCAGCACCTTTATGCTCTGCCTGCTGGCCGAGATATTTCAGTCCCTTC
Organism: Tangfeifania diversioriginum; assembly: GCA_945873105.1. Lineage (GTDB taxonomy): Bacteria > Bacteroidota > Bacteroidia > Bacteroidales > Prolixibacteraceae > CAINVV01. The sequence goes on along the minus strand of CAMCBW010000012.1, from coordinate 27,223 downwards.
CCGAGTTGGGTGATCCGGCAAAACCTGAACTTGTCATTTTCCTGGATGAGGCCCACCTTATTTTCAGAAATGCCTCCAAAGTATTGCTGGATCAGTTTGAAATGACCATCAAACTGATCAGATCCAAGGGGGTAGGAATCTTCTTCATTACCCAGTCTCCAGCCGATATTCCCGCTGCGATCCTTGGTCAGCTGGGAACAAAAGTTCAGCATGCCTTGCGGGCTTTTACTGCCAAGGATAGAAAAGACATCAAGTCAGCCTCCGAAAACTATCCACTTTCTGATTTTTACCAGATCGATGAACTAATCACACAACTTGGAATTGGAGAGGCATTCGTTACAGGTCTCGATGAAAAGGGAAGACCAACAGAATTGGTCAATACCCTCATGAGACCTCCTTTTTCCAGAATGGATGTACTGAGCACATTGGAAATCAACAAGTTCATCCAGCACTCTGACCTGATACGGGAGTACAATGTGGAGATGGATCGGGAAAGTGCATTCGAAATGCTTCAAAGAAAATTGGACGCCCCTTCACGTACATCGGAAGAGGATCGAAGAACGAAAGATCAAACAACAAGTAAAAATGAAGAAGAGTCGACATTCGAACAGGTGCTCAAGAGCCCAATCACCAACATGATTGCCCGCGAAGTTACCAGAGGGTTGTTGGGAGTACTTGGGTTGAGGTCGGGTAGAACCCGGTCTCGCTCAAGGTCCATATTCTAGTTTGGAAGGGTGAAGGAAAATGTGCTTCCTTGGTCTGGAGTACTCTCCACCTTGAGATGGCCACCATGTTTTTCAATAAATTCCTTGACAAGTTTCAATCCCAAACCGGTGCCTTTTTCTTTGTTTGTTCCAACGGTTGAAAATGTTTCATCCAATCTGAACAATTTTTGGATCATCTCTTTGGAAATGCCCACCCCATTGTCTTTCACTACGACCAAAACCTCGCTGTGCAGCTGTCTGGCCTCAATCACAATACGACCGCAAACTTTGGTGAATTTAATGGCATTAGTCAACAAATTCCTCAATATACTGCTGAGCATTGGTGCGTCAACCATGAGATATAAATGCTCCGGCACATCCATGGTAATGCCAATCCCCTTTTGCTGTGCTGCATCACGGAGAAGATTTGCTGTCTCCTGTACTTGTGCCACAAGGTCAATGTACTCAGGATTAAACCTCATCCTTCCGGTTTGCAGCCGCGACCACTCCAATAGGTTTTCAAGCAACTCCATGGCTCGAGTGGCTGAATTCTGAATTATTCCGGCAAATTCTTCAATGCCCTCATAATCATTCTGCTTGACTTGCTCCTTCAGCAAGTCACTAAAGCCAATGATGGCATTGAAAGGGCTTTTCAGATCATGAGCGATGATGGAAAAAAACTTATCTTTCGTCGTATTGAGCTCCCTTAACATGGTTTCATTTTCCTTCAGGGTAATTTCGGCTTCCTTTGACTTGGTAATATCCAAATGAAGGGAGATCCAAACCTTTCCATATTGTGAATGATCAATCATAGATATACTGGCATTACACCAAAACATCACACCGCATTTTGTGATATTCCTTACTTCACCACTCCAACTACCCTTTTCTGCCAGAATACTTTGAATCTCTTTTGCAACCTCTCCAGGTGACTTTTCACCAGAGGCATTGAGTATACTTACATTTTCCCCGATCAATTCACCGGGTTGATAGCCAAACATCTGGTAAAAAGAGGGATTGGCGTAAACAATGGTACCATCACTAACCCTGACAAGACTAACTCCTTCAGCTATGTGATCAACGATTTGACTTTGAAATAGAAGGGATGCCTCCACCTGTTTCTGCCTGGAAATATCCCGCATGATCGTACAGGTATAGTTGGACCCATCCCTTCCCGCGTAGATGGAGGAGGAGATCTCAATGGGAAATTTCGATCCGTCTCTTTTTAATCCGGTCAACTCTCCGAAAAAATTACCTGTCTCTTTCCGATGCTGGATGGCAACCTGCAAACGGGGATCTTGAGAATCCAGGATCAAACTCCTTCCTCCATGACAAAATTCTTCCATTGACCAACCAAACATTGCACAGGCGGCTGCATTGACCTGCACAATCTTTCCATCCGGAGAAGCCAAAAAAACAGCATCAATGCATTGGTCAAAAAGAGCCTTGTAATGCGGCTCATCCCATTTAAATTCTGATCGAAAAGGAGAAACTTCTGTCATGATTTGCATTATCAAATAGCAATTAGCCCAATGTTATGCACATTGAAAATGTAACGTGCATTTCAACAAGTAAATAATTATAAAAGCATCACAACAGTAAGAAAAAACCAAAGTGGTTCGAAACCTTGGTTTGAAAGGGAATTCAATTAGCAGGTATTCTTCAAAGATAAATGAAAAAGCCGGGAAACAAATTACTTTGTGCCAAAAAAAATATTTAATTCAAATAACCCGCATACAAGCAATTAAAAAGTAGCTTAAAGGTGCTACAGGTCTGCGCCCTGAAGGTTATTTCTGGCCCAAAGGCCTCTAATCTTCCTTTCCCAACTTTGGCCTCAAAGGCAACTACCCCATTTTGCAGATATTCCTGGCCAAAAGCCCAACCGCTTCTGAGAGGATTTGCAGCATCAAACCAGGCAATGGGTCTGATCATTCCCTGACTAACGGCTTCAGGTGTAAGATTGAATACCGGACTCGAATCAAAGAAAATATCTGTCTGAGCAGACATTCCCCATCCGATGGAGTGAAGGGTATCAATTCTTGCCCTCAAAAGGCTTCCAGGAATATAATACTTGTCAGAACCCAAAGGAGATTCCTTCCCCTTTACCATTTCAACCAGGGAATTCCTGACCCCCAATCTCAGATGAAAAGCCAAATTGGTACTTCTACCGATGGCAACGATGGTTCCACCGCTCTCCATGAATTTTTTTAATGCACCAATGGAGCGGTCGGAACTGATCCTTCCCCATTGCTGTCTGTATTCGACTGGCAACTCTTTCATTTTGGAGCTATCCTTCAAAGAGAATTTCTCTGCGGCAGCAAGTGAAGGAATCGCTCCGCTTACAAAGACAATTACATCATATTTTTTATTCAGGTTTCCCGCATCAATCTCTTGCGCATAGATGTTAGTATATTGAAAGTGATGCTGCTCCATGACCCACTTCAACCAGCCAGCAGCCATGGATCCCCCGTACATGTCCCAAAGGGCGATACGCAACGGCGCAATTTTCCGGGTTAAATTTTCAGGCCGGTTGGCCACCGATAGCACTGAAAGCCCCAGTTCAACAGAAGCCTTTTCAAGTATCTGCCTGGCTTTTCTTCCTTCAGGAACAAAAAATGAACCTTCCCCCACGGAAAGAAATTTACCCGTCTTACCGGAAAACCGGAACGCATCCACACCCTGACGAAGTAATTCATTCACTGCAAAGTAAGATTGATTGCACCTTGAGTCCAGCACATAGCCCGCCGATGAACCGATGTGAGCAAAACTTCCCCTGGGCGATTGCAATTCGCCGTAAGGAATCACTGCAAACGGCCCCTCAAAGGCATGCAATATCCTGGCAAAACGGACACCCATGGAATAGGCCGGTGTCCAGCCGGCAATGTCATAAGGCCGGACAGGTGGACCGCCAGGATAGAGCAAATCATTCGGGTGATCCTGTGGTTCAAACATATCCAGTACATGGGGCCGGAAAGCCTGGTTGGTTTTTATTACATAGGAACCTGCCGGATACCTCAATCCATCCACGGTAAAATCAGTCGTTGCTTTGGAGACGGAAATTCCAGATCGGATCAGCGCATTGACCAGCTTTACTGCCGTAGGGAAGTCCGGCTGCCCGGAAGACAGAATATACCCACGCGGATCCCGTTGTGTCGAATCCCTGAAGATCTCATGGTAATACTTCACCGGAATCGTATCAAAACGCTCTCTTGAGCCACTGTCAGTTGAATCACTTCCCCTCCTTTTCTGATCCTTCTGGATGGCAACATTCAATGCCTCAATTCTTTTGGAAGAGACAGTCCAGTTGTCACGGTTTCCTGCCTCAATCGAACTTTTCCCCATCCAGTAAATATTGTAAAGCAGATGCTCCCTGTTGCGGGCAGCATAATCCAGGACTGCATAGTTCAGGGAGATGGAATAATCGATGGATCTCCTGAAATTCCACTTTTGTGGCATTACCGGGTAGGGAGTATTGCCATTGGGCATCAGCCGTGCCGGAACCAGGGGTACTGCGGAAGGAGTTGGATTTCCAATAATCTCCGTAAGTAAACCAATCATGTTGTGAAAATAGGAGGTGGTACGCAAACCCCCATTGTACCAGGTGGAGAAGACTGCTCCACCCCGCTGGGTATAACCGGGTTTGTTCTCGCTGTTCAGCCGGTTGATCATGGCTGCCCCCAAGGCATCTATTCCCGTCACTACCAAAGGATGAAATACATAATTGAAAGGATCCCGGTAGGGAGGTCCTGCGACAACAGAACCGGCTGGTCCAGCCTGGTGATGGTTGTAGATCACTTGTGGCATCCACTCGAGGTAAAGCTGTTTGCTGATATTTTGAGACTCCTTCATGTTCAGCATGTAGAAATCCCTGTTGTTGTCGTGCCCCACATATTTATGATACAGCCTGGGAAGTTGGCTGTAGGACCGTTTGAGTGTGTCCGGGTTGCCCATGTACCAGTTGGATACCAGCTCCTGCCCGTCAGGATTGGCATGCGTAAGCAAGACGATGACCTGATCAAGGATGTTCAGGGTCTCGCGATCCTCCCTGCTCACCAGTTGCCAGAGGGTTTCTATGAGCTGGTGCGTTCCAACGGTCTCGGTGGCGTGCAATCCGCCATCAATCCAGACAACCGCCTTGCCCTCAACCGATAACACTTTGGCTTCGGCATCTGTAATTCCTTCAGCCCGTGCGAGTTTTTGGGCAATCTTCTTGTACTTGTCGAGATTTTTAATGTTCTCGGGGGATGAAACTACTACCATGTATTGTGTCCTTGCCTCTTCGGTTGCTCCCATATTCACCAGCTTAACCCGGCTGGAATTGGCGGCCACTTTTTTAAAATAGGCCTCTGTCTGGCTATAGTTGGCCAGTTGATAATTATCTCCGATCGCAAAACCAAAATGCGTTTTGGGAGAAGGCACCTGAGCGAAAATTTCAACTGTCGAAATGGAAAAGATCAGGAGAAGAAGCAATAAGGATGTTCTCATTTTATCAGTTTGAAAGACAGTAGAGCTGCCTGTTTATTAGTTTTCGAATATAGCAATTTCCTGAATCAAATTCATCCAACCCAAGTCAAGGGCACAAACCTCCTGCAAAACCAGTCCAAAAAAAAGAGATTCCTTGTCAGGAAAATCACTACAAAGAAATCAGCCAATTGCCCCCTCCGTTCATCCTGATCCCTTACCGAAGCGGCCAGACCATCCTGGTATTTTTGACAGGTAGGATGAAGCACCAAACATCTCGATCCCGATCGATTACCCAGTTATCAGATGGATGGTGCAAATCGCCAACAACAAAAACAATAGATCACAAGGTTGAAGAATAATTACCGGATAAAACTTTTACCATGAATGCAAATCTCTTTACCCGAATGTTAAAGGCGGAAGTTGTTAAAATGTATGAAGACAACATGACTCCAGAAAAATTCATGATCAGGATCATCCCCTTGCTGGATGCATTGGAAGACAGTTACAGGGCTGAAACAATGTCTGAGCATGATCTTGAGGAGATCCTTGTCACTTCCAAAACAAATAAGAACAACCAAACGCCAAATAGCCATTGCTTTTACGATGTGGTAGATCTCTCCATGTACAGGGCCAATTGAACCTTGTTACAGAAAATGAAGAACAGTTTTTCTGAATGGACTTTTGATTGTTGAATACCCTATTCACCAACTGTTTGTTGATTCCGGTAACATCAACCCTTAAGTTGGTAAAATTGAGGCTGTCTAAAAAGGCAGCCTCTTTCTGTTCGTGCGAAAATCAAACATTTTTGTAAATTCGCAGCCACATGAACCGCTTATGATTAAAAAAATACCGGTATCCATTGCCATCCTCCTGCTCCTTCTTTCTGCCACGATCCTGGCTGAGAATCCAAAGTCAAAAAAACCTGGGATGCAAGGAAAAGATAGCCTGCAGATAAATCGAACCATCAACCAGGATTACAAAATCCGCGCCGCAAAAACCGATGAAAAGATCAAATTGGACGGTCTTTTCGACGAAAATGATTGGCTCAGGGCAATGCCTGCCAGGGATTTTTACATGGTACTTCCCTACGATACCGGCCACAGTGCCGCCAAATCGGAAGTCAAAATGCTGTACGACGAAAAAGCCTTCTACCTGGCAGTTACCTTTTACGATACCCTACCGGGAAAGCGCCCCGTAGAATCGCTGCGCAGGGATTTTACCTTTGCCAACAACGACAACTTCCTGGTATTCATTGATCCCTTCAACGACCAAACCACCGGCTACTCCTTTGGCGTGAATGCTGTTGGAGCGTTATGGGACGGCACCATAAGCGGCGGTGCCGCCTCTAACCTTATCTGGGATTGCAAGTGGGAGGCCAAAACCAAAAACGATTCCGACAAATGGACGGCAGAGATGCGCATCCCATTCAAATCGGTACGCTACAAACGCGACGTCAGCCACTGGAACATCCAGTTCTCACGCCAGGATCTGAAGCTGAATGAGAAATCTGCCTGGGCTCCCGTTCCCAGGCAATTTACCACCTCTCAGCTTGCTTATGCCGGTCAGTTGATCTGGGATACCCCTCCGCCAAAATCCGGACTGAAACTCTCCCTGATTCCTTACCTATACGGAAGCGTCTCAAGAAATTTCGAAAAGCAGCAGGCAACCATCTACCGGAAAGACATTGGAATGGATGCCAAACTTGGGCTTTCCAGCTCCCTCAACCTCGACCTTACCTACAATCCTGACTTTTCCCAGGCTGAGGTAGACGACCAGGTCACCAACCTGGAACGCTTCGAACTCTACTTCCCAGAAAAAAGACAATTTTTCCTCGAAAACAGTGACCTGTTTGGCAATTTTGGTACCTCAACAACCAGACCCTTCTTTTCCAGGAGGATCGGGCTTGACGCTCCGGTTAGTTGGGGAACCCGGTTGAGCGGAAAGATTGGCAAGGATTGGCGGGTGGGTATGATGGACATGCAGACCGCAAAAGAGGGAGACTTCCTGTCAAGGAATTTTCTGGTAGCCTCCCTGCAAAAAAAGGTTTTCTCAAGATCCAACATTGGGGCCATCTTCGTCAACAAACAGCAGTTGAATGCCCCTGCATCCTGGGAAGGAAACAACTACAACCGCGTCGTGGGACTCGAATATAACCTCGCCAGCAGCAACAACTTTTGGAATGCCAAACTCTTCGGTCAGAAATCCTTTTCACCCCATGCCAATCCGGCAAATGAATATACCCAAGGCCTCAATGTCATCTATTCAAGAAAAAACTACCTGATCGAACTTTCACAGATCTACGTCGGAAAGGACTTTAACGCAGAAACCGGATACGTTCCCCGTACCGATTACTTTCGCGTCAATCCTAGAATCACGACGAAGTTCTACCCAAAACAGGGGCCCATCGAAAACCATGGGTTCTTCGTCGAATCAGACAACTTCTACCTTCCCGGAAACATGAAAAGAACCGACCAGGAGGTGGGCCTGGATTACATCTTCACCTTTAAAAGCAGGGCCCGCCTTGAATTGAAGAGCAACTATTGGTATGTTTGGCTCAGGAAAGATTTCGACCCAACCAACCTCAAGGCGCATTATTTGCCGGCAAGTAGCAGCTATGACTGGCTTGATGGCTCCATCCTCTACGTTTCAGACAACAGGAAGAGCTTCAAGTACGATTTTCAAACCGGTTATGGCGGCTATTTCAATGGGAAAAGAATGTTTTTCCAGGGAGGATTCAACTACCGCTTCCAACCATTTGGATATATCTCGCTCATTTACAGCTACAACCACCTTAAGCTTCCTACCCCTTGGGCCAATACCGGTTTTTGGCTGGTTGGACCAAAACTGGATCTTACCTTTACCAGCAATTTGTTCCTTACCTCATATGTCCAGTACAACCAGCAGGCCAAAAATCTAAACATCAATGCCAGGTTGCAATGGCGCTACAAGCCCGTTTCAGACATTTTTTTGGTTTACACCGACAACTATTTCCCCGAATCCGGAAATGTGAAAAACAGAGCCTTGGTTTTGAAGATGACCTATTGGTTTAATTAACAGATCAGCTTATGGAAGGTTTTATTTAAGGCAATTCAATTCCCCATTCCAATTGACACCTCAAACACAGTCACTATGATGAAAATATTTTATTCCCTGATTCTCCTCCCGATTTTATTCGGCTGTAGCCATGAAAAGCCACTGATCAGCAATCCTGCCAGGCTAAACGACCTTGAAAAGATGCTGAAGGTTCAAAAAGAGCTGACAGTAAATGCCCAAATACCCATTTGGGGTATCCTCGAAAAAGCAGCATCTAAAAATGAAGAGCAAGCACTGAAATTCCTTTATGCCTATATGCCGTTGAGCGACCTGGCCGATTATACCCCTGAATTCATGCAGGCAAATGTCCGGAAAAGTCTGCTTACCAGGAAGGAGATGGCCTGGGGGGAGAAGATCCCGGAAGATGAATTTTTGCACTTTGTCCTTCCTCCCCGCGTCAACAACGAAAACCTCGATTCCTTCAGGTTGGTCTATTACGACGAAATCAAGGCAAGGATCGCAGGGTTGCAAATGAAGGAGGCGTCCCTCGAAATCAACCACTGGTGCCACGAAAAGGTCAACTACCGTGGAACCGACTCCAGGACCAGTGCCCCCATGAGTACCATCCGTAAAGGCTTTGGTCGCTGCGGGGAGGAGTCAACTTTTACCGTAACAGCCATGCGAACTGCTGGAATTCCTGCGCGCCAGGTCTATACCCCACGCTGGGCCCACACCGACGACAACCATGCATGGGTCGAAGTATGGATAGACGGGAAATGGCATTTCATGGGAGCCTGTGAACCGGATGCAACGCTGGACAGAGGTTGGTTCAGTGAGCCTTCTCAGCGAACGATGCTCGTCCATACCAGATGCTATGGCCGCTATTTCGGAACGGAAGAGGTAATAGACGCCCAGGATCGTTTCTCGGAACTGAACCTGACAGCCAATTATGCTTCCACTAAAACGGTTACAGTGGTGGTAAATAACAGCAGCGGGAAACCTGTAGAAGGGGCAAAAGTCGAATTCAAACTATACAATTATGCCGAATTTTATCCGTTGGCCACCCTCCAAACGAATAGCCATGGTACCGCAAGTTTTACTACCGGAATGGGAGATCTGTTGGTTTGGGCCTCCCACAAGGGTCAATTTTCCTGGAAGAAATTGCATGTTCCCACGACCGACACACTTCGCTTGACAGTCGGACCTCAGCAAGAGCCACTTACCGAAAATCACAACATGGTGCCACCCACGGCAGACCGGCCAATTGCTCCGGTGAGCGATGCGGAAAGAAAAATCAACGATGGGCGACTGGCAGCAGAAGATTCCATCCGGAATTCCTACATGTCTACCTTCAGGGATTCAGCCTGGATTAAAGAATATGCACATTCGCAAAAACTTTCCGCTGATACCCTGATGCGAATCCTGAGACTCAGTTACGGAAACTGGAAAGAAATGACAAGTTACATTGAAGGGAACAAAACCCAATTCCGGAACTTGTTTCTCCCCTTAACCTACGGAATTTCTGACAAGGATCTCAGTGATACAAAGGCCGGCATACTCTCTGACCATCTTTCAGCTGCAGTGACTGCAAAATTGGCTCCAAACATTACAGCTGGTTGCTACACCGATTATCTGCTTGCTCCCCGCATAGCCCTGGAGCAACTCGCACCCTGGAGACATTTCCTGCAACAAAAACTGGGGAAGGAGATGGCAGCAGCCACCAAGACTGATATTTCGGTACTTACCCAATGGATACAAAACAACATCCACACCGATCAGGTCGCCAACCGCCATTCCCGTGCACCTTTGACCCCCATCGGGGTCTACAACCTGCGGGTAGCCGATCCTCATTCGGTTGACATCTTCTTTGTAGCTGCCTGCCGTACCTTCGGCATACCTGCACGACTAAACCCCGAAACCCGGTTCCCCGAATATTGCCAATCGGGCAAATGGTACCGTGCCCCTCTGGAAAAGCAAAAGGAACAACCCGTAATGGGACAACTGGTTCTGCGCGATATTGGGAACCCGCTAACCCCGCAATATGCCCTCCACTTTAGCATCGCTGCAATCATTGACGGCAGTTGCAGGACACTTGAATTTGAGGAAGGAAAGAAACTCACAGAACTCCCATTTCCACTGATGATCGAAGCCGGCCACTATCTGCTGGTCACCGGCAAAAGAATGGCAGATGGCACTGTTTTAAGCACACTCACTACATTTGACATCCAGAAAGATCAATCCACAACATTGGAGGTAACATTAAGAAGTCCAACAACCTCCTTGAAAGTTGAAGGAATTCTAAATCTCTCATCCATTCTGCTGCAAGAAAACCCGGGGGAAAGGGCGATTCCCCTCATCGGTCTGATGAAAAAATCAGCGGCATTCCTGATTCTAATGGATCCGGACAGCGAACCTTCCAAGCATATTCTCAATGACTTAGCCCCTTACGCGGATCAATTTTCCAGTTGGGAAGGTCAGATGATCTTTGTGAACACCATCGATAAAACAGGCAAAAACGGGGTCTTCAAAAACTACAAATTGCCTCCAAAGGCCATTTTCGCCGGAGATGTCAACAATGACCTGGCCAAGAGCCTTACCGCCATTACCGGCAAGGAGGCAAAGTTAACTCTTCCCCAGGTGCTCCTCTGCCTGCCATCCGGAGAAATCCTGATGATTTCATCCGGGTATAAAATCGGCATGGGTGAAATACTGTTGCAACTCATCAAAGAGCTTAAATCCGGCGATACCCATCGAATTTTTAAAAGCTGTACTACTATTTGATTTTCTGTGACTTAGACCACCTTAAAAATATTTTTTTCAACTTTGTTTGAAATATAGCAAATCATTTTTAGGTTTTATAGTTTTTTAACACAAAAAATTTGGCCGGAAGAGACCCCATACTTAACTTTGTGGTACATTTTTTTCATAAGTTTAGGTTTAGTTAGTTTGGTTAGTTTTAGTAAAAGGATGGATCCTCCCCGGATCTGTCCTTTTCAATTTTACAAACCTGACAGGTTTGTAATTTGTAATACAACTTTTTCTTAATACCTTTTTTACAATTTATTAACACAAAAAATTTGGCCGTAAACTGAAATGGGGTTTACTTTGTAGTACATTTTTTTTCATAAGTTTAGGTTTAGTTAGTTTGGTTAGTTTTAGTAAAAGGATGGATCCTCCCCGGATCTGTCCTTTTCAATTTTACACCTGAAAGGTTTTGAAAACCTGTCAGGTGTAAAAAGGTGTAATTCTATTCGAACAGTTGTATCAGCTCCTCACTGCCAAAAATGGCAAACGGATCCTTGTGGTTGATGAATTCATTGGCCAGGGTGGCTTTCTTCTCCTGCAAAAGCTGAATTTTTTCTTCGATGCTATCCTCAGATATAAACCGGTAGACAAACACTTTTTTATCCTGACCAATGCGGTGCGCCCTGCTGATAGCCTGCATCTCAGCTGCCGGATTCCACCAGGGATCTATGATGAAAATATAATCTGCAGCGGTAAGATTTAATCCAACACCTCCTGCTTTCAGCGAGATCAAAAAGATATTCTTGTCGTCTCCCGACTGAAACTCCGAAATTACTGACTTACGGTCTGTGGTTTTACCGGTCAGTAGGCTGTATCCCCAATTTCTTGCCCGGCATGATTCTCCCAGCAGGTTAAGGTGTTTTACAAACGATGAAAACACAAGAATCTTGTGGTTCTCTGCGACCAGAATCTCAAGCATGGAGAGAATTTCGATGAACTTGCCTGATTCTATTGGTGAAGCGGGATCGGTAAGGCGGGGGTGGATGGCAATTTGCCTCAGGCGAGTCAATGCCTGAAGCACGACAAAGGCCGTCTTTCTGGGTTCAAGTTCCCCAATATTTTGCAATAGGTAATTCCTTACAGATGACTTCTCCGATTCATACAACTCCTTCTGCTCTGCAGTCATCGCAATCGTCAGTAACTCTTCCATCACGGGCGGAAGATCGGCCGCTACCTGCTCCTTGGTTCTGCGTAAGATGAAAGGCTCGATTAGTCGGTTAAGCCTGGCTGCTGCCACCGGATCATGATCCTTTTCAATGGGGAGCAGGTAGCTCTCCCTGAAAAACTTGAAGCTTCCCAGGTGCCCGGGGTTGAGAAAATTCATTTGTGACCAGAGATCCGACAGCGAATTCTCAATGGGTGTTCCGGTGAGGGACAAACGGTATTTCGAGGCGATTGTAGCAACCGCTTTGTAGCTTTTGGATTCAGCATTCTTGATGTTCTGACTTTCGTCCAGAATGAGGTAATAGAAGGTCTGTTTTGCCAAAACTTCACTGTCATTGCGGACCGTTCCGTAGGTCGTTAAAATAACATCGTAATAGTGAATCAGTGCCGCAAGATCGATTTTCTCACGACGCTTGACACCGGAATAGGTGTAAACTTTCAATGTCGGGGCAAATTTCCGGATCTCATTTTCCCAATTGTGCAGCAACGATACCGGCATGACAATCAAACTGGAGGGTTGATGTTCATCAACAGATCGGGTATCCCGAGTGAAGAGCGCAAGCTGACCCTTCTCCGATTTTGGGAAAAAATAGTCCATCTCCACTGGTCGCTTCAGTTTTGCCAGTAAAACCAATGTCTGTAGTGTTTTCCCCAGTCCCATGTCATCGGCAAGACAACCATTCAAACCACATTCCCAAAGATGCACAAGCCAGTTGTACCCTTCCTTTTGGTAGTGACGAAGCTCTGCCTGGATGCCCTCCGGAATTTTTTGAACTACTGGATGTCGGGTACCAAGCAGGCCGATGCGCTCCTTCAGCTCCGGATACCCTGCTGTAATTTGCTCATTGAGCAGCATAAAGTGAAAGGGTTTCACGACGAGGCTATTGGTTTCGGCCTTCACCAGTTTCAACAACTCTCCAAACTGGGACAACCAGGCTTCCGGCAAAATAAAAATTTCTCCGTTTGGCAGTTTAAATTCTCTTAGTCCATTTAATATCAATCTTTTGAATCGAATAAAAGGAAAACTCCACTCTCCTATGCTTACCGTAATTTCTACGTCAAACCAGTCTATCTTGCGCTGCATTTGTACCTTCAAATCATGTTTCCCCAGGTAATAAGGATGTGTCATCCCACTTTGGACCACCACAAATCCAGCCTGCTCCAATTCCGCTTTGTGTTCAGCAATCCAGGTTACTGCCTGGTAAGTTGCAGACTCTCCGTCCATCATCCCAGTCAACCTGAAACACTCCTCCGAACCAGCCAAACCCATCCCCTGTATCGAATCCTGAAGAGCTCTTTCCCAATTCAGATCCCGGCTAAATGACTCAAAAACATATTGCCCCTGCTGTTTGTGCAACACAACAGCACGGTGCTCCCCCTGATTCAACCTCAGCCTTATTCCATTGTAGGTAAAATAGGGAACAAATACAGGAAGAGAGTTCAGATCCAATTCAAGGGAGAGTACAGCCTCTTTCAAAGGGTTGGTTACCTTGATCTCAAAACCTTCAACAGTAACCTTGTGACACTTAATTGCATTCAGGACAAAGGTCTCATAATATCGATCCTCCATTTTTCTGGGAATTGAGATGTACTCCTTCTCTCTGAATGGAATAAGTTTGCTTGCCGAGAGTTCGTCAAAAAAGTAGATTTTATTTTGGTAATAAAAACGACAAGGCTCATTGACAAGCGTCTCCAAGGGCCTGTTTAAAAGTGAAAATATTTCAATGCCATTGTGAAGTGTCAATGAATAGCGTGTTTCTTCGGCCAGTCTGCTGAAATTGAAAACAACTCCAGTATCCTGAAAACACAAGGTGATCAAATCTTCTCCGTAGAGGTTGGTATACTTCTCCCGCTTTTGATACAACGGAAGAGTTCCCGCTTTCAACAACTCCAAAACCTCAGACACTGCTGATTCGATGTGGACCACAATTTTTTGACGCACCTGATCCTTGCCTGCAAGTATCTGTAACTCGCTGACGGGTTTGCCCGGACAAAATTTCCGAACCAACGATTCATCGCTGTATCGCTCAGTGATTTTTACAATTCTGGCCTCCTCAGCTGTCAACATCAAGTCAGAATCGGTCAAATCACGCAGGTGAAGCCGCCTGATCAGCCTCATAAACGGCTCACCCTCCTTTTGCTCTGCCAGGAAAGTATAGAATAGCTGACCAAAAACCCTGTGTTTGGAAAGTGTAACAACAAATATCTGATTCGCTTTATTCAATTGGTGTTTTTGGTTACCATCCGGTGATAATTCAATTATTAAAACTTTTAGGAGTTCCATTCTCCCCCTCTCTCCCTCCTTTCGCAGAGAGTACAATTCTCTATATACTGGAAATCAAGATGGTTATTCCAATCTCGAAGTCCGTCTCCCCATCATTCTTAACCCCCAACCCTCTTTACCTTGTACCCGTCGGCCATGAGCAGAACAATGGTACGATCGCGAAAGTCTCCCTGCAGGAGTATTTCGCCATCCTTCACCGATCCACCCACCCCAAATTTGGATTTGAGCTTTTTACCCAAATCGATCAGGTCTGCTTCAGTACCGACAAATCCGGCTATCAGGGTGACCACTTTCCCTGCCCGTTGTTTTTTATCCAGCATCACCTTTAGGTTCTGTTTGGAAGGGGGTAGCGTCTCCTCTACTGAATCGGTGGTGGAGAATTGGTAATCAAAATTTTGGGAGGTGGAATAGACGATACCCTCCCTGTTTTTCCTCTGTTGGTTTTGCGGTTTCATAGGACAACCCTTGACTCTGTTTGTAAATGAAAAAGTTTGCAGCAATTTTAAGGCTGCAATTGCATTGAAACCAATGCATGGAATGCAAACTACAAAGATAACAGTTTGAATTCTGACAGTAACGCTTATTTAATAATATTTTAAACTACGCTATATTTTTCTCATTTGTACTTTCATTGCGCAATCAATCAATCGAAATCGCTATTTTTGAACGATTTTTTTTACGCTTCGGGCTGTTGTAAAAACAGCCTGTTTCGATGGTACCGGTGGAGATTTAATTAAACTACTTACGAATTCCAGCCTGTAGGAAGGGATTATAAAACTTGTATATTAAACATGAATAGAATTGTAGAAAAGGAATATTTTTCAGATAAGGTGGTCAGGTTGGTGGTGGAGAATCCAAAGATCGCCCGCTCCAGAAAAGCCGGCAACTTTGTGATTCTAAAGATTGGAGAAAAAGGGGAACGATTCCCGCTTACCATTGCAGATGCCGATCCGGTGAAAGGTACCATCACCCTCGTTGTGCAGATCGTAGGTGTCAGCTCTGCCAAACTAGCTGCACTGGAAGTTGGAGAAAGCATCACAGATTTGGTTGGCCCACTTGGAAAACCTACCGACATTGAACTGAAAGGGACCATCCTTGCGTGTGGAGGAGGTGTTGGGGTTGCACCACTGTTACCCATTGTTGAGGCCTTCAAAAAAGCAGGAAACAGGGTGGTATCCGTCATTGCTGCACGAAGCAAGGATCTTATCATCCTGGAGGATCAGATCAGAAGGTGGTCAGACGAGGTCATTGTCATGACCGACGACGGATCCTACGGTCGTCAGGGATTGATCACAGCCGGCATGGAGGAGGTGATCCAAAGGGAAAAAATTGATGAATGCATCGTCATCGGACCAGCCATCATGATGAAATTTGCCGCGCTCACTACCAAAAAATATGCCATTCCTACCCAGGCAAGCCTTAACTCCATCATGGTCGACGGTACCGGTATGTGTGGCGCCTGCAGGGTAACTGTTGGGGGCAAAACAAAGTTCACCTGCGTCGACGGTCCTGAGTTCGATGCACACGAGATAAATTTTGAGGAGATGCTGATGCGTCTCGGTGGTTACCGCTCGGAGGAGGTGGTTGCCAACAATAAATACTTTCAAAAATAGCACAACAAGATGTCATTAGATCCAGAATACCTCAAAGCCGAACGCAGTCAGGAGTGGAGAGCCGCTCTGCGTACCAAGATAAAAAACAAGGAGAGAACAGCCATTGCCAGGGTACATATGCCCGAACAGGCACCCGAAATCCGTGTAAAATACCAGGACCGTGAGGTAAACCTGGGTATTACAGCCGAACAAGCTGCACTGGAAGCCTCCCGTTGCATGGATTGTGTCAATCCAACCTGCATCGAAGGTTGCCCGGTGAGCATCAACATTCCAAAATTTGTCAAACAGATCGACAATGGAGATATCCTTGGAGCAGCGGCAACTTTGAAAGAGACCAATGCCCTGCCAGCCGTTTGCGGAAGAGTATGCCCCCAGGAGAAACAGTGCGAATCTAGGTGCTTTTACCTGGAGAAAATGAATCTGGACTCAGTCGCCATCGGTCACCTCGAAAGATTTGCTGCCGATTTCGAACGGGAATCAGGCACCGCCAACATTCCGGCTGTAGCTGCTCCCAATGGAATCAAAGTGGCAACCGTTGGTTCGGGTCCGGCGGCCCTCTCATTTGCAGGCGACATGGTAAAAAATGGCTACGATGTTACGGTCTTCGAAGCATTGCACGAAATTGGCGGAGTGCTGAAATATGGGATTCCAGAATTCAGGCTTCCCAACTCCATCGTCGATTTTGAGTTGAACAACCTGAAGACAATGGGGGTAAAATTTGAAACCAACTTCATCGTTGGCAGAACAGCCTCCTTTGACGATCTTCGCGAAGAGGGTTACAAGGGATTCTTTATTGGCAGCGGTGCCGGGCTTCCCCGCTTCATGGACATTCCCGGAGAAAATTACAATGGAATTCTCTCCTCCAACGAATACCTTACCCGTGTCAACCTGATGGGTGCCAACTCGGATACGACCGATACCCCAGTCATCATGGGCAAGAAGGTGGCTGTAATTGGCGGCGGAAATACCGCGATGGATTCCGTACGTACCGCCCTCAGACTGGGCGCCGAACGGGCCATGATCATCTACCGCCGCTCGGAAGCAGAGATGCCGGCGCGCATTGAGGAGGTGAAGCATGCCAAAGAGGAGGGGGTCGAATTTATGAACCTCTGCAACCCACTCGAATATTTTGCCGACGAAAAGGGGATGGTTAACAAGATGCGCCTTAACAGGATGGGTTTGGGTGAACCGGATGCTTCAGGCAGGAGAAGACCTGTACCAATCGACGGATCAGAGTTTGAGCTGCAGGTGGATCTTGTCATCGTGGCAGTTGGTGTGTCACCAAATCCGCTGGTTCCCTCCTGTCTTCCGGATCTCAAAATCTCCAAATGGGGTACCATCATCGTGGAAG
This sequence comes from Tangfeifania diversioriginum, assembly GCA_945873105.1. Lineage (GTDB taxonomy): Bacteria > Bacteroidota > Bacteroidia > Bacteroidales > Prolixibacteraceae > CAINVV01. The sequence goes on along the minus strand of CAMCBW010000012.1, from coordinate 9,805 downwards.
AAGATAAGATGCAATCCTCTATTGAAGAGATGTTTGCCGGCGGTGATATCGTCAGGGGCGGGGCCACGGTGATCCTGGCCATGGGTGACGGTCGCAAGGCTGCGGAAAACATGCACCTCTACCTTCAGAACAAAATTTCAAACAGTACTAAAATCAATTAAAATGCCGGATTTAAGTATAAAATACCTGGGCCTCACCCTTAAAAGTCCGGTGATAGCCGGAAGCAGCAGCCTGACAAATTCCATCGAGCACCTCAAAGCCATCGAAAAAGCGGGGGCTGGAGCCGTCGTACTGAAATCCATCTTTGAAGAGGAGATCTACCTGGAATATGCCCACGAGTTCGACAAACTGGGGCCAATGGACAATAACCTCGAATTTCTGGATTATTACGACCTTGAAATCAAGAAAGAGAACCTGAAGCACTACCTTCAATTGATCACAGAGGCCAAACAACAACTTTCGATCCCTGTGATCGCCAGCATCAACTGCATCTCTTCCCAGGAATGGGGCTTCTTCGCCAAAAAAATTGAAGCTGCTGGTGCAGATGCACTGGAGTTGAATATGTTCCTCTCCCCTTCCGACCTTTCTCAGACCAGCCAGGACAATGAGAGCACCTATTTCGACATTATCACCCGGGTTACCCAAAAAATCAGCATCCCTGTCTCAGTCAAGATTAGTCCCTACTTCTCCAACCTGGGAGGAATGATCAGGGATATCTCCTTTTCAGGGGTGAAAGGGATTGTTCTCTTCAATCGATTTTACTCACCCGACATCGACCTGCACAAAGAGTCCATCCATGGCGCCAACGTCTTGAGCCACGAATCGGATTATCTTCTGTCACTGCGCTGGATCGCCATGATGTCGAACCGGGTCAATTGCGACATGGCCTCCTCCACCGGCGTACACAGCTGGGAAACAGCCGTCAAGATGATATTGGCAGGCAGCCATGCGGTACAGGTTGCCTCTGCCCTTTATGAAAAAGGATTCGGTTTCATCGAGGAGATCAACAGCAAACTCGCTGAATGGATGAAAGCACACAATTATGAGACCATTGATGCTTTCAGGGGAAAACTGAGCCAGGAGAATTCAGTCAACCCGGCTGAATTTGAAAGAGTTCAGTTCATGAAGAATTTTGGAGAATACAAATCCGGTTTATAAATCGGCAAAAATGTCCCTGAGCAAAAAATCAGCAAAAGAACTACCGGGAGGTTACCGCATGCAGGGTCTTCTCCTGCTTCTTTTGTTGGCTTTTTCAGCCTATATTTCACCCTGTCAGGAGACCAAACCCTTGGAAAAAGTAGTGATTGGTGAGGATCGCTACATCCTTCATACCGTTCAAAAAAACCAGACACTTTACTCCATTGCCAGGTTCTATGCCTGTACCCAGGAAGAAGTTCTGGCTGCCAACAAACACGTCTCCGGGGTAATAAAAAAAGGAATGGTGCTGAAAATACCGGATCACTCCTATCTGAAAACGCCAATTGCAAAAAAAGACGATGACAAATTCCTTGAGTATTTAACCGTAAGCGGGGACAATTTTTACCAATTGAAACTGAGGTATGGGGTGGATGAAGCGGAGCTTCTTCAATACAATCCCGAATTGAAAGAGGGTTTGAAAGCGGGTAAAATCATACACATACCTATCAAGTCAAAAGAGGAATTTATAGTCAAGGAACCACCCGCAGACATTACACCACACCAGGACACCCCGGTGCCTTACAAGGCAAAAGATCCGGCACAAACGATGAAGGTTGGACTCTATCTTCCGATTTCTGCTGCAGTGACCGACAGCCTCAAGCCAACTGCCAAGACCCTCAGCTTTCTGGCCTTCTACCAGGGGGCATTGATGGCAGTAGAGCAGCTCACCAAAACCGGAATGAAGGTCAAACTTTATGTGTACGACACCGAGAAGAGCAACTCAAATGTCGAATCATTGGTTAAAAAACCGGAGTTTCTCTCCCTGGATTTGCTGATAGGGCCTGTATATCCGGAAAGCCAACGCATCATCTCCGAACTGAGCGCCAAAAACCGGATCCCAATGGTATCTCCACTCTCCACGGAAGACAAATACACCAAAACCAACGCCTGGTATTTCCAGGTTAATCCGGTCAAAAAACTTAGAATTGATGCCACCGCAGATTACATTCTGAAAGAATTTCCAAAAGATGACATTTTCTTTCTGGAAGGAGGCAGTGGAAGTTCCGATACCCGTCAGATCCGGGAGTATATTTCAGGGAAAAGCGGCAATTCGGAATCATCTGCCAGCCACCTGAAAGCCTATAACATTTGGACAAAAGGAGTTGGCGAACTTGAATCCCAGTTTTCCGTCGACAGACCAAATATCCTGGTCATGGCCGACCACAATGAGGTAAGTGTCAGTGTCGCAATGAACCGCCTTACCCTGCTATCAAAAAAATACCCTGTCATTCTCATTGGCGTACAGGAATTTACACGGATGCAAAGCATCGAGACGGAGAATCTTCACAGTGTAAACCTACGGTACCTCTCCACCTATTTTGTCAATTACAGCCTTCCGTCGGTTTCCACTTTCGTGGAAAACTTCAAGGGAGAATTCGGTACGGAGCCCTCCCTATTTGCCTTTCAGGGATACGATGTAACCACATTTTTCCTGCAATCACTGAACAGAGCGGAAAAACTTCCCCCGATGATTTCATCGACCAACAAGACCAGCTTGCTCCATACCTCCTACCATTTCACCAAACTCCCCGACTTTGGGGGTTATACCAACAACAGCTTCACGGTAGTTGAGTATACCAACTCCTTTGATATGAGATCACTGGGTGATATCAGGCATGAAAAGTGAACCCATACCCAATGGCTGGCAGTTTCTTGCAGATTCTTTTTATTCCATCCTTAACATTTAATTAAGAAAATCATCTGTTTTAAATATTACTTTCGCCGACAATGAAAGTTTTAAAGCACATCGTATTCCGACTGGTATTCCTGACAACGCTGTTTGTTTGTTTGGGACTTGAAGCCGCTACGCATGTCAATGCGCCCCTTTGCAAGGTAGAATTTCCCGCTAACCCGAATAGTGAGGACACCATTTTTTTTACCCAGGATGATTCATTTGAAGATGACCATATTAATCTGGTTGTCCACCCATATTCTTTTGACAGGCAACTGATCTACAGTTCTATTTCAATACCATCGCATTCACCAAAAGAGCATTCTGCTTCCAGCTGGAAACCGCCAAAATTCTCCTGAATAGTTAATCCCATTTGAATCGATTGGGGAATGTTGCTGCTCCCCGGATGATTACCAGGTAGGAGATAACATGTGATTGGTTGATACATCCACCCTTTTTTAACAGGAATCCTATTGCCAGTGAAGTAACTGCTTCAGTTGCTATGTGCATAGTTGCATTTTAAATCGTTTAATAGCATGTTTGGATTAAAAAAAATGTACGATTGGGTATTAAAGTGGTCAGAGACACCTTACGGACCTTTGGCCCTCTTTATCCTTGCCTTTGTTGAATCAGTATTCTTCCCTATACCCCCTGATATATTGCTGATAGCACTGGCCTTGGGCAGTCAGAAAAAGTCCTTCCTATTTGCCTTAAACTGCACAATTGGCTCTTTTTTAGGAGCTTTTGTGGGTTACGGCTTGGGTTATTATACATGGATTGGGGCAAATGGAGAATTTACCGGCTTTGCCAATTTCTTTTTCAACAACATTCCCGGATTTACGATCGGATTGTACGAAAGTATCCGGCAATTGTACAACGAATGGGATTTTTGGGTAATCTTTACAGCTGGCTTCACCCCCATCCCTTACAAAGTGTTTACTGTTACCGCAGGGGTATTCGACATTAACCTGGCCATGTTTTCATTGGCATCAATCATCAGCCGCGGGGCAAGGTTCTTTTTGGTGGCCTTCCTGATCTGGAAATTTGGGCCCAGCATCAAACAATTTATTGAAAGATATTTCAATACGCTGGCAATGGGCTTCACCGGGATATTGATCGGAGGTTTTGTTGTAATTAAGTATCTTCTTTAAAATAAAACAAACATTTTGGATGTTTTGCCGAATACATGATGGGTAACATTAGCTTACAATAAATTTAAAAAAGAAAATTCATGAGCAATAAATTTGAAACTATATTAGAGAAACTAATCTTCTCCAGCCGGTGGCTGCAAGCACCCCTCTATCTGGGTCTTATTTTGGGAGGATTGCTTTACACCTACAAATTCATGGTAGAACTGATTCATTTGACGACCAGTATCAATGAAATTTCAGAAACAGTGCTAATGCTGGGAGTACTTACCCTGGTAGACATCACAATGGTAGCGAATCTTCTCATCATGGTCATCATTGGTGGCTATTCCACCTTTGTCAGTCGGCTGGATATTGACAAACATGCAGACAAACCGGAGTGGCTCCAAAAAATTGATGCAGGTTCACTAAAAGTAAAATTGGCCGGTTCCCTGGTTGGGGTGTCTGGGATTCATCTGCTTCAAACCTTTATCAACATCAAAAACCACGAAACCGAGCATGTGATGTGGCAGGTCATCATTCATTTTATTTTCCTGGCGTCGGCACTCATGCTGGCTTTTACAGAAAAAATCCTGCACCAAAAACATGCATGATGTTGCAGCTGTGAATTTTGTAAAAGCTTCATCGAATTGTGTAACTCTTTCGGGTTGCAGCAAAGTAACTTTGACTTTGCTGAAAGAGGCATCACAAACAATTCAAAAACATGAAACTTACCATTTTTTATTTTCTCCTACTCCTAACATTGGTCGGAGCTTCTGGTTGCAGAAAAGAGGTTGTCTACGTAGAGGAGACCGGAGATCTGGTGGTCAATGCACGGGATGGAGCCGGCACCTCTCTGATCGGGAGCACCGTTTACCTGTATGATGATATAACAGACTTCAACAACAGTGTCTATTCTCAAACCAGGATTACCAACAACAGCGGACAGGTAAGATTTGACAATCTATATCCCGGCGTCTATTATGTCGACTGCGACTTTGAAAACAACTACAATCAAATCATTGTAATTTTCGGCAGCGGATCTGTATCTGCCGGCTATGAGACGACGGTTACCATTAGGCCATAAAACAGCAAAATTATAGTCCAAAATTGTCAAGCCAAATCAATCATATTTTTTTTCATAAAATTGACCCCAACCATGAAAACATGCTGCCCGCATGGGTAGTTGGGAGAGATTCAAAATTGTAGCATAATTCAAAATCACATTTTTATCAAAAGTCAGATCTATGGCAGTTATAAAAACTGAGGGAATCTGGTTTGAAAGCATTTATCTCCAAACCATAGAATTATACGTTAGAGTTGACATAGATAAATCAAAGAGTCTGAGTGGACTTACTCATTGAAGATCATACGGATTTGAAAATATTTGCATTTTCTCTGAATGGCCGCCTTCGAACTAACAATTACTGAATGCTGCAATCTTTTTGCATTGTTTATGTTTTTGCCAAACGGTGCTTCAATCAATACCTCCTATAAATGTTAGACTTGCAGAAGAATCATATGTATCTCATTTTAGTTCTGTAATTGTTTACAAGATGTAATAATTCATTCTCCTGGAAGAATAGCGTATTTCTACATTGTCTGAATACTCTATGATTCAGTTGTTCTTGTTAAGCTGATCACGTGCAGAGATTTTATCTCGGTTCATAAGATATAGGAAGCAACTGCATTACTCATATTTGCCTGCAATCATCCACCTCACCTGCAATGGCCGTTAAAATAATTATCGCTACATTTAGAAGCGGAATAAGTTGTAAACAACCTTTCTCCGACCAGCGAATTATCCTATCCTATAATATGAATTTAATAGGTCTAAAGTAGAAAGCCCAGGGAATAAAAAGGTGCAAACTGAACACTAAAGAGGCAAAAAATGAAAATAGGACTAATAGGATTTGGGAAAACAGGCAAGGCAGTTGCCAATGTGATATTGCAAAATAAAGATTTTTGTCTAGAATGGGTACTTAGACGAAGTAGTCTCTTGGAGAGTAGGAGCGTACCGGAATTCTTGGGCATTGAGTCGAACGAACCAGGATTAATTTATTCAACCTCTAAAATAAAAATATCAGACCTCCTTGACAAATATCCAGTGGACTTTATCATCGATTTTTCATCAGAGACCGGCATTTATACTTATGGTGAGATCGCTGGGAAACGCCATATTAAAATCATCTCAGCAGTTTCTCATTATGGTGATGCAGAAAAAGAACTATTGAAAAAACTCTCAGAAAAAACAGTTGTATTTTGGAGTCCCAACATTACTTTAGGTGTAAATTATTTACTATTTGCTGCCAAGTTTCTCAAAAAAATTGCTCCTTGGGTTGATATTCAAATTATTGAAGAACACTTTAAAGAAAAAAAAGGAGTCTCCGGTACAGCAATAAAAATTGCTGAGGCTTTAGACTTAGAAAAGTCAGATATAAACTCCGTAAGGGCAGGTGGCATTGTTGGCAAACACGAGGTAATTTTTGGATTTCCATTTCAAACAGTGCGTCTAATTCATGAATCTATTTCAAGAGAGGCTTTTGGAAATGGAGTCCTGTTCGTCGCTGAAAATATAGCCAACAAAAAAAATGGATTATACAACTTTGAAGACATTTTATTACCCTATTTTGCTTCTGAATAATATCGGCTATGAGTAATGCTATCATTATAACAATCAGCGCATTGCTGCTTATTGCCTACCTGTTTGATATTAGCTCTTCCAAAACGAAAGTACCATCCGTGATATTGCTACTGCTATTGGGATGGAGTGTTAAACAGGCTGCAATTTTCGTTGATATTTCTATTCCCAATCTAACCCCTGTGCTGCCCATTCTAGGAACAATAGGATTAATTCTTATTGTATTGGAAGGCTCTTTGGAGTTGGAATTGAATAAATCTAAGTTGACGATCGTAGGAAAATCATCATTAATGGCAATCTTACAAATGCTTCTGATCAGTTTTGGATTGGCCTACGCTTTTTACTATTTCAGTGGCGGATCATTCAAAAATGGATTAATGAATGCCATTCCATTGGCCATTATTAGCAGTGCAATAGCCATTCCTAGCGCAAAAAACTTAATTGCCAAAAATAAAGAATTCATTACCTATGAGAGCAGTCTATCAGATATCTTCGGTGTTATCTTCTTTAATTTCATCGCAGTAAACGACAATCTAAAAACTGAAACATTTGGCATCTTTTTACTCCTATTGCTCTCTATGATTATTGTTTCATTTGTATCAACGTTAGGTCTTGCCTTTTTATTAAGCAAAATCAAGCACCACATCAAATTTACTCCGATTATCTTAATGATAATCCTAATATATTCAATTTCAAAGATATACCATCTTCCTTCATTAATTTTCATTTTAATATTTGGTTTGTTTATTGGAAATCTTGATGAGTTAAAACAATTTAAGGTGATCGCCAAGCTTAAGCCTGAAATTTTGAATTTGGAAGTGCTGAAATTCAAAGAAATAACAACCGAAATAACATTCATGTTTCGGTCTTTATTCTTCCTTCTCTTTGGCTATTTGATTGAAACACCAGAATTGTTAAATACAGATACTATTTTCTGGTCAATAATTATAACAGTTTCAATCTTTTTTATTAGAGCTTTGTTTTTAAGAATATTGAAGTTGCCAATGAATCCACTTCTTTTTATAGCGCCACGCGGACTAATTACCATACTTCTATTTTTGAGCATCCCTTATAGTCAACAAGTAGAAATAGCCAATAAATCATTAATCCTTCAAGTAATTGTTTTATCAGCCATAGTGATGATGTTAGGCCTAATTAGACACAAAAAGGAAATTAAAGTAGAGACTTAAAACATACCTCCTCCTGCAAAAAACGGCAAGTCAGTGCATCCGCCTAATTGGATTATCAGAAATTCGCATCTTCTGGCTCAATGCCTCAAAAAAAAAGCTCCCTTCATCGGGAGCTCTTTTTATTATGGGGAAGATCAATTATTTATGATCAACTGAATACATGTGAGCGATCAGGTCAACTACCTTGTTGGAGTAGCCCCACTCATTGTCGTACCAGGAAACAACTTTTACGAAATGGTCGTTCAAACCGATACCGGCGCCTGCATCGAAGATGGAAGTCCGCGGATCAGTAACGAAATCTGTAGAAACAACATCGTCCTCTGTATAACCAAGGATACCCTTCAGTTCACCTTCGGCAGCAGCCTTCATGGCGGCACAGATGGCCTTGTAAGGAGCTGGTTTTTCCAGACGGCAGGTAAGGTCAACAACTGATACATCAGGTGTAGGAACACGGAAAGCCATGCCGGTCAGTTTACCGTTCATCTCAGGAATAACTTTACCAACAGCCTTGGCTGCGCCGGTAGAAGATGGGATGATGTTCTGGGCTGCGCCACGGCCGCCTCTCCAGTCTTTGGCCGATGGGCTGTCAACTGTTTTTTGGGTAGCTGTTGTTGCATGAACAGTGGTCATCAATCCTTCGATGATGCCGAAATTATCGTTCAATACCTTTACAATTGGTGCAAGGCAATTGGTCGTACAAGATGCATTGGAGACAAAATTCATCTCAGATGAATATTTGTTGTGGTTAACACCCATTACAAACATAGGGGTATCATCCTTTGAAGGTGCCGACATGATTACCTTTTTGGCACCTGCATTGAGGTGAGCCTGGCATTTTTCCTTGTCAAGGAAAAGACCTGTTGATTCAACAACATACTCAGCACCCACTTCGTTCCATTTCAAATCTGCAGGATTTCTTTCTGCAGTAACGCGGATCTTGTGCCCGTTTACCACCAGAGCGCCATCCTCAACAGAAACTGTACCTTTGAAACGACCGTGTGTTGAGTCGTATTTCAGCATGTAAGCCATGTAGTTAACGTCGATGAGGTCGTTGATTCCAACAATTTCCACATCGTTTTTTTCAACAGCAGCACGGAAAACCAGACGGCCAATTCGACCGAAACCGTTAATACCAACTTTAATCTTAGACATAATCTATTCGTTTTGAGAATTATAGAAGTATAAAACACCTTTTTAAAAAAAGCACAGCAAAGTTAATGATATAAATTCATTATCTTGAACAATAGGGAACTGCTTGCCGCTCTTTTTACAAATTGTTAACGTACAGCAGATAAAAGGGGAATAAATCATCGCCTGTTCCAGGAATTGGAATGTTTGGCAGGTTTGGGTTTGTAGGTACACCCACAACTTTTACATTGTACAAAAAGTAAAGCAACCACCAGCAGCAGAGACAATATGACCAACGATTTTCTCACCTGAATCATCGTTTTTTCTGCCAGACAGTTGAACTTTTTGCCGCTTTGGGTTTGTAGGTACACTCACTGCTCTTGCACTGCGCAAATAGAATCACCATCACCAGGAGCAGAGAAAAAAGAGCCAGGAATTTTTTCATGAGAATAGATTTTAACCAAAACAAAACGCTTACGGAACACCCACAAATATATTCAATCTTTTGTTGAACACAAATCAATGGCTTATCTTCCTAAAAATAATTGAGGTAAAAGAATTGCAGGACATGCAAGTTGTTAGTCTATAGGTTGATAGTCCAAAATTGAGCCGATGACGAGAATTGAACTCGTGACCCCTTCCTTACCAAGGAAGTACTCTACCCCTGAGCTACATCGGCAAAATCAGAGCGGGAGACGGGACTCAAACCCGCGACCCTCAGCTTGGAAGGCTAATGCTCTATCAACTGAGCTACTCCCGCAAAATGATTTTAGATGATACAATGCAAATTACCGGACTATCATTCATCTGCATCTGGTGTGGGGAAAGCAGGATTCGAACCTACGAAGGC
>CAMCBW010000011.1 GCA_945873105.1 Tangfeifania diversioriginum | reverse complement strand
GCATTGCCCAATCCCTTTTCAACGGCCACTGTGGCACCGGTCCAAATCCTGGCTCCCTTGATGTCTATCCCGATAAAATTTTTATCCGGGAAGTGCTCGGCCAGTCCGACGGTATATTCTCCTTTCCCACATCCCAACTCCAGTACGATGGGATTGTTGTTGCCAAAGAATGTCTGGTTCCAGTGTCCTTTGTGGATAAATGGAGCCTTTTGCAATTCTGCAAAGGTGACCTCCACTACGTTGGACAATGCATGTACCTCGGCAAATTTTGCAAGTTTGTTCTTACTCATCGATCAACTTCTGAAAATTGTGGAATGGAAAAATTATCTGGACCTCATTTTATTCGATGGCGGATTGCTCTTTCAGTTTACACGGTCGAGCGTGATTCCGAAATCACGGATTCCGGTCAGGATTCCATCCTCTGTACGCATACCTTGTCTGATTTCAAACCTGTAATAACCTGCGGAATGGAAGATTGTGGTCTGTTTGTAGGGATATTTCAGGTCGTAAAGGCCCCCCAGGCCATGTCCAAACCATTTTCCTTCCGGTGAAGCCAGCGATAGCTCGATGGTATCGTGGAGGACCGGCCCTTTGGGAGGGATAATTTTTACAAATACCCAAAGGTTGCTGTAGGGATACCGACCTTCGTTCCTGACATTCAGGAACAAATTATAGAGGATGGTGGAATCCGGCACTGTCAAGTCAAATCTCAGGACAGAATCCTGGTTCCATTTGGAGCCCTTGAGTGCTTTGTAGTCACTGTAAACAACCTTTTTGTTGCAGGAAAAAAGCAACAAGATGATCCCTAAAAGGAGCAGGGTTGTTTTAATTGGCTGGAGTATCCCCTGTTGCGTCATGTCCTGTGTTGGTTCCGTTTTTGCGGGTAAGTATTGGTTTGTGGCGTTTCTTACGTCTTGGTTTGTTGGAATTCTGATCGAAGCGGTCGAGTGATTCCTGTCCGACCGAATTTTGATAGGTTGGAGCTGCATCGTCCGGAATCTCCATGACATCGCCTGTCAGATCGGGTATCCTTTTCCCGCTGCGGTTCAATCTTAAAATTTCCTTGACTTTTTCGACAGAGACTCCGATCACCCCACCTCCCTGGTAGTTTTCCCTGACATACCAGAATATTCCCTTGAAAATATCTGCCTTCAGGTAGTTAAAATTGCCTTTTTCAGTCTCAATTTGTACATTGGTTGGGGGGAAGTCGAGTTGTGCATCGATGTAGCAATCGAGCTCGTAATTCAGGCAGCACTTCAATTTACTGCACTGGCCTGCGAGTTTCTGGGGATTGAGCGAAATTTCCTGGTAACGGGCTGCATTGGTGGTAACCGAAACAAAGTTGGAAATCCAGGAACTGCAGCACAACTCTCGTCCGCAGGGACCGATCCCGCCGATCCTGCCTGCCTCCTGGCGTGCCCCGATCTGGCGCATCTCGATCCTGATCCTGAAGGTATCCGCATAAACTTTGATCAGCTGCCTAAAATCAACTCTTTCATCGGCGATGTAATAAAATATGGCCTTGGTTTTGTCGCCCTGAAACTCAACATCGCCGATTTTCATGTTGAGGCGCAGATCTTCTGCAATTTTTCGCGCCTTCAGCATGGTTTCATGCTCCATCTGGATGGCCTCTTCCCACTTCTGAATATCAACGGGTTTGGCATGCCGGTAGATCTTTCGGAGTTCACCATCCACGAAGGTGGGTTTGTGTCTTTTCATCTGCTTCAAAACCAGATCCCCCACCAGGGAAACGGTGCCGATGTCATGTCCAGGACTTGCTTCCACGGCTACAATATCACCGGGCTTCAGCGGGAGGTCGTTGACGTTTTTGTAATAATCCTTGCGGGTATTTTTAAAGCGGATCTCAACGATGTCGTTTGGATTGATGGTGTTCGGTACGTCGGAGAGCCAGTTGTATACATTCAATTTGGCGCAGCTTCGTGTTTGCGCCGAACCGGGACATCCGCGTGCTGCCTTTAATATAGTGTTCATTCGGGTTTCATGGTTTCAGAATATACTTCGAAAGTATATATATTATTTTTCAATGGACTGATGGAATACCCACATCCTCATTTTTGCACAGGCAAAAATCCGCTCATGGCTATTCATGCTGCCTACAAAAATAATCAATTTTAGCAGAGCGGACCATAGGCGCTTCTGTTAAAAAACATGGGTACCAAAAGGAGGTTTTGAAAGGGTGTGTATTTGTGTCAGAGTCTGATCAACTTGGAAACTTTCAGGGCCATATCGGTAAATATTGCCTTGGCATTGCCGTTGGAGGCAATATCCTTCAGCGATCTTTCAAATTCTTGGAAGAGGTGCAGGACATTCCTTTCGTGGATAAAGGGAGCAAATTTTCCCGCAAATTTTCCCTCCTCCTCATCCATGGAGATCAATTCGGGTTGCTTAAAATTTGACATGAAATTTTCGCGCGTGAAATCTGTACAATAGCGAAGGAAACTGAGTTGCCGGATTCTTCCGATGGAAGAGAGATCATCCGACCAGGCGAGCAGTTCCTGCAAATTGCGTCCATAACCCGACCGCATCAGGGAGGTATACTGCCTGTGGTTGAATTTTCTGACCTCATCCTCCCGTAGGAACTCCTCTGCCAGAATGTAATTTCCGTTGGAGATCCTGGCTACGGTTGCAGGATTGTTCTCTCCAAGCGCAGGATGGCCCGCCAGGGCCCGGGTAAGATCGGCTTCCGAAATTTTGGGTAGCCGGATGGTCTGGCACCTCGACCGGATCGTTCCGATCAGTCGCTGTTCCTCTTCCGATACCAGGATAAACAGGGTATTTGCAGGTGGCTCTTCCAGCACCTTCAGTATTTTGTTGGCACAGGAGAGGTTCATGGTTTCTGGAAGCCAGATCAGCGAGACCTTGTAATCTGCTTCGTACGATTTGCGGCTGAGTTTTTGGAGGATCTCTGAAGCCTCGTCCACATAGATCATCCCTTGCTTGTTCTCTTCGGCAATGTACTGGTTCCAGCGTTCGTAGACGGGGTAAGGATTGGCCAGAAAGAACTCCCGCCATTTGGGCAGGTAATCGGTGCTGGTGGGTTTGGAAAGGGCGGCTGTCTTGAGGACTGGGATGGTAAAATGGAGGTCCGGGTGAATCAGTTTCCGGTATTTGACACAGGAGCTGCAGACCCCGCACGAATCGGTATCAGATTTGTCCCTGCAATTCAGGTACTGCGCAAATGCCAGGGCCATGGCGAGCTTTCCGTTGCCGGGAGGGCCAAGCAGCAACAGGGCATGGGGAACCCGATGTTCCCTGGCAAGCTGAACAAACAGCTCCTTGGCAGGAGTTTGACCGATTACCTCTTTAAATTGCATAAATCAAAAAATGGTTCAAAATGTTCATTCCGGCATCTCCCCCAAAAGTAAAAAAAAAAGGGAAGGGGCTTGAGGTTCTATCAAATCTCCTTTCGAATTAGTAATAAATTAACACGAATAGAAAGCTTATTCAACAGATATCCACTATCTTTGAGCTTCCAAAAATATTTAATAACAACGATATGCAGACGATTGAAACTTATGACTTTTCAGGCAAAAAAGCCTTAATCAGAGTTGACTTCAATGTTCCGCTCAACGAACAATTTGAAATTACCGACGATACCCGTATGACAGCTGCGCTGCCTACCATCAACACCATCCTGGGGAAAGGTGGGGCTGTGATCATCATGTCTCACCTCGGGCGTCCAAAAAAAGGTCCTGAAGATAAATTTTCGATGAGACATTTGGTCCCACACCTGAGCCAGCTTCTTGGTGGCAAAGCCGTAAAGATGGCACCCGACTGTATTGGGGAGGCAACCCAGAAAATGGCTGCCGAGCTCAAGGCCGGTGAAGTGCTGGTATTGGAGAACCTTCGTTTCCATCCGGAAGAGGAGGGTGGCGACGAGGAATTTGCACGCCAGATCTCCCTCCTGGGTGATTGCTGGGTCAATGATGCTTTCGGTACGGCACACCGTGCGCACGCTTCGACTGCTGTCATTGCAAAATTCTTTCCCAACGACAAGCTCTTTGGCATGTTGGTCGCCAGCGAAGTGGAGAGTCTCAACAAAGTACTCAAGGCTCCTGTTCGTCCGTTTACAGCCATCATGGGAGGTTCAAAAGTCTCTTCCAAGATCACCATCATCGAAAACCTGCTGAACTCGGTCGATCACCTGATCATCGGAGGCGGGATGACCTACACCTTTGTGAAGGCGCAGGGCGGTAAAATTGGTGGATCAATTTGTGAAGATGATTATTTGGAATTGGCAAAGAGTCTCCTGGAGAAAGCCAAAGCAAAGGGTGTTCAATTTCACTTTGCAGTAGATGTAGTAGAGGCGGATGCGTTTGCCGAAACTGCCAATACCAAGGTGGTCTCTTCCTATGCCATCGACGACAACTGGTCAGGTTTGGACATTGGTCCGGAAACCATCAAAAATTTCAGCCAGGTTATCATGGATTCCAAAACCATCCTTTGGAATGGTCCGGTAGGTGTTTTTGAAATGGAGAAATTCGCGGTTGGCACAAAAGCCATTGGGGATGCCATTGTCAAGGCAACGGAAAGCGGGGCATTCTCTTTGGTAGGTGGTGGTGACTCTGTGGCTGCTGTCAACCAGTTCGGCATTGCAGATAAAATGTCTTACATCTCTACTGCCGGCGGTGCGATGCTCGAATACCTCGAAGGACGCGTTCTACCTGGCATTGCAGCTGTGCAGGAGTAATAAAAATTTTCGATTTTCGATTTTGGAATCAGTCCCTGAGCTTACCAAAGGGTTCGGTTGGGATGAGAAACCAAAGTAAAATGCTTTTAAGGCTATAAGCTAATGGCTAATCCCCAATAGCTTTCCATTTGATAGAAATTCGGGTGCAGATCTCTTCTGCACCCGAATTTTTTTAGATTTGTACCAGTAAACTGACTACTAATTTCATTTCAGATGCCAAAAACCGATGGGAAAGTGTGGCAAGTCATCCTGAATCCGCATGCAGGGGGAGGGAAGGGGAACCACGATCAAAAACGAATTGAGCAGTTGCTGGGCAAATCCAATCTTACCTACAGGCTCTTCCGTTCCGAATATCCAAGACATGCCATTGAACTGGCCAAAGGGCTTGTAGCAGGGGGAGCAACCCACCTGATTGTTGCCGGCGGAGATGGCACCCTCAACGAAGTGGTCAATGGAATTTTTCTGGCAGAGCAAGAAGCACACCACGAAATCACCCTCGGGATGATCCCGGTAGGAACTGGCAACGACTGGACCCGTACCTTTGGAATCCCGGACCATTATCAAAAGGCGATCGACATTGTGGTAAAAGGAAAGACGGTCAAACAGGATGTGGGTGAAATCACCTGCCTGGCAGATGGAGTTTCCAACCTGCGCTACTTTGTCAACATTGCCGGATTCGGATTTGATGCACTGGTGGCCAAGAATGCCAACGAACTTAAATCCAAAGGCATAAAGGGTATTCGCGTGTACATCCAGAGTCTGGGGCTGGGCTACTTCAACTTCAAGAGCAGGCAAGCAAAATTTGTAATTGATGGTGAGCCTTTGGAGGTCAACCTCTTCACCGCCAGCATCGGATTGGGAAAATTCAATGGAGGGGGGATGATGCAGGTCCCTGCGGCCAATCCGCTCCAGGGACTTTTTCACCTCACCATCATTCGCAAAATCGGCATCTGGGGCATCCTGACCAATTTCAAAGGACTCTATTCCGGAAAATTTATCTCAGACAGACGTGTCTCCACCCATACGGGGAAAACCATCGAAATCAGCTCTGCTACGCCCCTGCCGGGAGAGTCGGATGGTGAGAACCTCGGAGCCGGCTCCTTCCGCATCGGGCTTGTACCACACAGGCTGAGGGTTATTTACGGGTCAGACAAATTTTTAAGGGACTTATCTTAATCAGGAGATCACGATTTTCTTCAACTGCCTCAAATACTCCTCATCGATCCAGGCCCCCAATCCAACCACCTCCGGCACGGTAACAATTCCCATCCTGTTGTAGGCGATACCCCCGGAAACCGGATCTTCCGTAAACATCAGCGGGGTGTCAAAATCGCAATAGCGGATGTTGTCGCTGACAAGGGCCAAATGGGCAGCGGCGGTAAAGGCGAGGCGTGATTCCAGAAAGCCGCCTACCTGGAGGTGCATATTTGCCTCCTCCGCCAGCCGGATGATTTCCAATGCCTGGAAGATGCCGGACGATTTTCCGAGTTTGATGTTGATCTGGTCGCAGGCCTGCAAGTCAATCAATCTTTTCGCATCGTGGTGATCGGAACAGGATTCATCCGCCATGATATCGATCGGGCTCTGCCTCCTTACCAGGGGAAGTTCCATGAAGTTCCAGCGCGGAATGGGTTCCTCGCAATGCTGGATATGGTAGGGTTCCAGTGCCTGCAATATGGCAATGGCCGTTGGGGAATCCCAACCTTGGTTAGCATCTATCCGCAGGGGAATGTCATTGCCAACTGCCTCCCTGATCAGGCGGATCCTTTCACAGTCTTTTTCAAACGACTCGCCCAATTTCACCTTGATGGCCTGAAAGCCCTGCTGTTTGATCCACAGTGCATCTTGAACCATCTTGTGCTTGTCGCCCAGACTGACCGTGTAATCTGTTGCCAATTTTTTGTTGTTTTTACCCCCGAGATAGGCATAGAGCGGAAGTTCGGCCTGTTGGGCAGCGAGGTCATACATGGCAATGTCAAAGGCACTTTTGATGCTGGAATTTCCGTAAATCACCTGTTCCATCAAGGTGGTATTGGCCGCGATGTCCGTCGGATCCTTGCCCAGTAAACTTCGCCCCAGGTACTCCCCAACCACCAGACAGGTCTCCATGTTTTCGCCGTTGATCGGCATGAAGGGGCTGCATTCGCCAAAGCCCGTCAATCCGGTATCGGTGCGGATCACTACCACCACATTGTTGGCATGGGTGAAGCTCCCCAAAGAGATGACGAAGGGCTCTTTGAGCTCCACCGGCATTTGGTATATTTCTACTTTACTGATCAGCATTTGCTCAAATGTAGGGGAAAATTACGAATTACGAATTACGCATGGCAGCCTTGATCATGTGCAACAATAGGCTGTTCACCGTAATTCGTAATTATTTATTTTGTCTCTCCGGCTTTGAATACAGTCCAGGGTTGGGTAGGCCGATCCGCCAGCAGTCCTTCCAGCCAGTAATATTGCGGATGAGCCTCCAAATACTTCGCGCCGTCGAAGGATTTGCCACAAGCCGAACCCCAACGTGCGGCAAAGGACATCTCCTTGGCCATGGTGGCATCCACCACCTTCCCGTCGATGGTTCCTTCCGGTGTGAACGGGACGCCGGGTCCAAATTCCTGGGCATCCGTCTCCCAGTGGCCGCAAAGGGTCCTTCCTCCCGGATTGTTCTTGTTCAGGTAGGTGTCGTAATGGTCGGCCTCGAAGGCTTTGGCCAGTTTCAGGTCTATCTTGCCGGCATATTGTTTCATCAGCTGTTTCCACCTGACCCTTCGGGCGATGGAGGAGTACTTGATGTTGGTTTCATCCTTGTAGGTTTCGAAACGGAGGATCTCCAGGTTTTCGGCTACGTTGGAACCAATAAAATAGCCCTCCTTCTTCTTCTCGAAACCGATGTATTTCAGTCCAAGTTCCAACCTTGCAATCTCGTTGGTGTTGACATCGCCCAGCAGCCAGGCATTGGCATAACCGCCGTTGTTGTCCCGCTTCATGATTTCGCACCACTCATCGATGGAGGCGGCATCCTGTGTTGCACGGCGCATCCGCGAAAATTCAGGTGCACCCTTAGGATCGAAGGGAAAAAACTCCCCAATGGTGGTTTCTGAACCAACCAGCCCTGCATCGGTGATGAAGAAGTCTGTCTCGCTGTGGATAAACCCCGCCACTGCCTGCATCAATATCCGGTGTCCTTTGGCAGGAAGGATGTCCAGTATCAGGTTGCTCAAAGGATTGTGGTACAGGTCCATTGTATTGTGTCCGAGCACGATCTTGCCATCTGCAGTCATGTTGCCGGTGGCGATAAAGGAGCTGCACGACTCCTTGGGTTGCCCTGCCGAATGAACGTTCACCGAATCCTTCACGGTAGGCCACCAGGATCCCAGCAGCTCCGCATAGCCGTTTAATCCGACTATTTCATCCAGCGTACTGTTTACCCCGGCCAGCTGCAATCCCTCCACGATGCCTTCCAGCTCTTCCCGGTTCTCGGCATCTACCTTGGTGGTGAGCACTTCACCGGCTTTTCGAACATACCACGACCATTTCAGGGCGGTTTTGTACTCCCACCTGGCGCGCAACAACCGGATGTTCTCCTTTATTTCCGGGGCCATCAGGTAGCCATGCTGGAATCCGCGTTCACGGGCATTCCCTTCCAGGTGAAGGTAGTTCCATCCGTTTTTTTCGTGCCGGTTGGCTTTTGCCAGGATGGCAGACTGTTCGGTCGTTAGCTTCCCGGTAGGCTGGCTTTGCAGGTAAAAAGGCCAGATCAACAAAAATGACAGCAACAGGTAATGATGGCAATTCACGGTAGTAATCTCTTTATAAGCTGTTTAATATTGTTACACTACTTGTCCCGATTCATCGGGAGAGAGAAAATCGCTTGCGATTTTCCAACTCTTTGTGACTCTGGGGTTTCTCTAATGGATTTACCCAATTGCAGAAATTCCCATGAATCATTTATTTTTGATTAATAGACATTTATACTCTGTGTAATAAATTTAAACAGTCTAATCTTCCACAGAATATTTCAATTCAAATACTGGCCGGCTGCCGACGTTTTCGGGTGCTGCCTTGTTTGGGATGACCACTTTGATCTTTGTGGAGTCGCTGAAACCTTTCAGGGTGGCTTCGATCCTGCTGATCCGGTACCTGGCGATGGATTGCTGGATCGAATCAAGTTTGTGTGCGCCAATCAACTGCAGGCTTCCGGATGCTGTACTTAAGGTGTCTACCTGGAGTTTTTCACCCAGGAACAAACGAAACCTTTCCAGATCCTTCTTGTAATCGACTCCGGTGGCCGTGTAGAATAGTTTTCCGGCCTCTGCAAGGGCGATCTCTTTCTTCTCCAGCTCCACATCGTTGAAGTAGTGGAGTTCAACCTTCATATCGGGTTTCTTCTGCTCCATTTTCGTAAAGAGCCTGATCCTGCGCAGATGGGTGGAGGTAAGCGTGGTATCGGCGTAACCAAACTCCACCCCTTTTACCTCGGTAGGATCAACACCCATCATTTTCCCAATGGCCAGGAAGGGTGAGGCAACCACCTTGGTAATTACATTTTTAACTACCTGCCAGACCAGTTGGCCGATTTTGGTTTTTGGATCGTTGAGGTCACCCGTGACAGGGAGGTCAAGGGTAATGTCGCCGTGGATATCTTTCAGCAGGTAAAGTGCCAGTTTCAGGGGTAGGTCCATCAGTCCGTCGCTCTTCTTTCCGAGCTGCACATTGCGGATAATCAGCTTGTTTTCGCTGTTCAGCTGTTTGTTGGCAATCACGGTCTTTCCTTTGTAGTACATGTTTCCCAGCAAGAAGGGGTAACCTACGTAGTGGGTCGAAAAGATGTTGAGGTCGCTCAGCTGGAAATTGGTAATCACATAATTGAGCTTCAACTCGTAGGGATCCGATGGGTTGATCCCCAGTTCGGCCTGAAGTTTCCCCCTTTTGTTGAGCCGCATATTGGCATAGGCATTGAGCCATTTTGCGCTGGAAGTGATCGAATCCACCTTCATGGTAATATCACTCAGGTGGTAATCGAAAGGTGCCTCAAAAGTGTTGTCGCGGAGATCAAGCAGACCCTGCTCGATTCGGAATTTGGAGATTTGGTAAGCAAATTCAACCGGTGAAGTTTCCTCCTCTGTCGACTCCACCATCAGGTTGAGCAGGTTGATGGTGGAATCTTTCATCTCTACATAGAGATAGGGTTTGGTCAACTGGATAAGGTCGAACTTGAAGTCGAACTTCATCGGATAACTGTCCCTGATCGTGACATTGGCACGCTGCACCCCCAGAACCTTGCGTCCGGAACTGTCATTGAGCGTGAAATCAGCTACATTTGCCTTTCCCCGCAACAAAATGGAGTCGAGGTTGTTGACATTTCCTGCCAGGTGAAAATCACCTCCGGCCAGACCTTCCAGTCCACTGAGATGTAAATAGTCTTTTACATAGGGTAGAAACGGAGATATTTTTAGTTTGTCAACAGAAAAATCTGCTATGTAACTTCCACTTTTCTGATTGTATTCCGCCTTGGCCCCGAAGGAGCCTCCATTGGCAAAGTTGAATTTGATGCCGGTATCCTTGATCTGATCCTGGTCGAAGTTGAGTTCCGGTACGAAGAAACCCAGGTCATGCAATTTTGTAGTATGATTCACTGTCTTGTCATCAAAAACCAGTGCACCACTTTCCAACGAGATATTTTTAAGGAAATAGCTAAAAGGTTCGGAGGGTTCACCTGTTTTATCCAGCGTGTCGGCTTGGGCTTTGGCATCCAGGAAGGCCAGGATGTCATCAAAATTGAATGCTGAATCCTTCATGGAAATGTAAACCTCCGGCTTCACCAGCCTGATTTTCTCAACCATCAGTTTGGCCGTCAACAGCGGCAGGGGTTTGACCGCCACCAGCAAGGTATCAAAGGCCACAAAAGTTGATTTTCCATCCGCTTCCAGCATCTTGAAATTATGGATGCTGAAGGTGGAGGTGAGGTAGTTGATGCTAAGTTCCTGAATGGTTGTGGTTCTTCCAGTATATTCCTGTCCATGCTTGTTGACATAATTCTTCAGCATGGTTGGCAGCGCAACCAGCAATGCAACCAATAAAACAAGCAGGCCCGGCACAACAAAAAACAGCACTATTTTTAATATTCGCTTCATTGCAATAGGTTTTGAAGGTTATTCTATTGAAATTTTCACGATCCAAACAGCAGAGAAGATCTCTGCCGATGGTTCCAATGATCGGAAAACGTTTTAAAAATAGTCAATTCAAAATGAAATTGGGGAAGGGTTGCTATTTATGGTTCAAATAACCGGAAAAGTTGCCGTAAGTTTGGATCCAATTCCCTCTGTGCTTTCAATCAATAACTCACCTCTGTGCATTTCGATGAGTCTTTTGGTGATAATCAAACCGAGTCCGGACCCTTGCTGTTCAAGCTGTTCTCTTTTGAATTGCATGTAAGCACCTATTCTTGAGATATTGGCAGCTGACATCCCCCTCCCAAAATCCTCAACTTGCAAATAGAACTTTCCCATCTTGATTCCGCAGCGTACAGTTACCAGTGATCCCTGCGGCGAGAATTTGAAGGCATTGTCCGTCATCTCCTCTACAATCTTTATGAATTCTGTTTCACCCATGTACAATGGCCCATCAGTGGTCTCGAGAAGCAGGTTGTTCAATCGTTCGTACCTGGAGGCAACCTCAATGGCAACCTGGTCACATTTCTGTTTAACATCTTCCAGGGGGTTCTCCTGTCTGGCGATTGGACTCCTTAATTCGAGCTGCGAATAGATCAGATAATTTTGAATGAGGTGATTGAGCCTCAAGGCACTGTTGTATATGTTTTTCCCGATTTCCGGCAGATCAGCCAGTGTCAGTGTTTCTGGATAGTCCATTAACAGTTCTCCGTAAACCATCATTCCATTCAAGGGGGTAAGCAATTCATGCGGAAGATGTCTGATAATGCTGTTTCGCAACTCATTGAGCCTGAATTCTGCCTGTTCAGTTTTGTCGTTTGACTTTCTTAATTGGGTATTCACCGCACTCAACAGCTCTTCCCTGGTAAATGGTTTGGAGATGTAGTCATCGGAACCAAGCTCCATCCCGGACCTCTGGTCGGATCTCTCTGCAAGGGCAGTCATAAAGATGAAGGGAATAAGCTTGGTGCTGTCGTGGCAGCGAATCTGGTAAAGTACCTCATAACCATCCATGAGTGGCATCATGATGTCGCATAAGACCAGGTCCGGGGCCTCGTGGAGGGCAGCCAGGATCCCCTTTTCTCCATTTGGCGCCTCAATTACATTGAAACCCTCGAAGTTGAGAATTTCGGCAATCCCTTGCCTGAGCAGCAACTCATCTTCAATTACCAGTATTTTTTTCATGTTAAACAGGTGTAATAAATGGTTATAGACTTAAAATCAGTGTTTTGGGGAGGTGGACCACAAAAGTTGATCCTATCATTAGTTCACTGGTAAAGATGATGTCTCCCCCATGCAACATGACCGACTCTCTAACAATGTTGAGGCCGAGTCCGTTGCCCTGAATTTGTTTGACATTTTCTGCCCTGTAAAATGGCTGGAAAAGGTTCTTTTTGTCTCTTTTGGGGATTCCTATGCCATTGTCCTTGATTGCCAGCAATATTTCATCCCCTTGTTCGTATAGCTTAACAAATACAACAGGAGTGGGCAGGGAATATTTGATGGCATTGGACAATAAATTGTTCAAAACTTGTACCATCAACCTGCTGTCCAGTAACATATCAAGCGATGTCCATTTGGAATCAAATTTGATTTTGGTAACCAGGGAATCATCAATGTTAAAATCCTTGATTACGTCGGCTGCTAAGCCAACAATGTCAACTCTTTTGGGAACATAGCTTAATTTTCCCTCCTGTATTTTTGCGACTTGCATCACATCTGTCACCACTTGAGCCAAATGCTGCACCTGGTCTTTGATGTGGGTTAGTTTCAAGGCAATGTGATGGTCATCCATTCTTTTCCAATAGGAAATCAGGGAGTCACTCATCATCAGAATGGAGGCCATCGGAGTCCTGAATTCATGCGAGGCCATGGAAACAAAGCGTGATTTTAGGTCGTTCAGTTCTTTCTCCTTGGCGATGGCGGATCTCAGACTTTCTTCAAATTCTTTTCGTTTGGAGATGTCTGAATGGGTACCGATCATGCGAAGGGGCTGGCCATCCGATTTCCATGCAACTACTTTTCCACGATCCAGGATCCATTTGTAATTCCCATCCTTGCACTTCAGCCGGTGTTCGTTGTTGTATATTTCCATCTCACCCCTGAAGTGTTTGTTGAGATCTTCGTAGCAGGTTGTCCGGTCATCCGGATGTATGCGGGAGTCCCATTCTTTCAGGCTGTTACCGATCTCATGTTCACCATACCCAAGCATGGATTTCCAATTTTTCGAATAGAATACCTCACTGGTTTCGTTGTTCCAATCCCAAACTCCATCTCCCGATCCCTCCAGTGCAAAGTTCCACCGTGCCTCGCTCTCCCGCAAGGCCACCTCCATTTTCTTGCGGTCGGTAATGTCTATTTTGATGGCAATGTAGTTGCGGATCTTTCCCAGATGGTCCGGGACCGGAGAAATTGTCTCCTCCTCAGGATAGATGGTTCCATCCTTCTTCTTGTTGTAGATTTCACCACTCCAAATCTCTCCGTTTTGGATGGTTGACCACATTTTTTTGTAAAGTGACTCATCCTGAATCCCTGACTTGACCAATTCCCCATTTGTTTTGCCTATTATTTCTTCCATCTGATAACCTGAGAGATTTAAAAAACTGGAATTGGCCCAGTTTATTTTCCCTTTTCCATCTGTAATAATAATCGGCAAGGCAAAAGACTCAAAAGCTGCGCTCTGCATCTTGAGTTCTGCGTCGAGCCGTTGTCTTTCGGTGACATCTCGTGATATTCCGAACAAGACCTCTTGTCCATCCCACTTGCCAAAGATGACCCTGGTCTCTACCGGTATCTGATTCCCTTCTTTTGAAATAAGCGGGACAGGACAAAACAGTGCCCTGCCGGCGAGCATCTCTCCCACAATAAATCCTGCTTCTTCCCTTCTTTCGGGTGGGTGGACCATCAATACATTTTGTCCAAACAACTCTTCTGCAGAAAATCCCAACCTCTGTCTGACCTCTGAGTTGGTTTGTAGGATGTTGCCCTGCAAATCCAGAATAAACATGAAATCATCGATGGTATCAAACAACAACTTGAAATTCTGTTGACTGGATAGCAAAGCTTTTTCAGCCTTGATCCTGGTTATGGTTCCGCCAATTTGCAAAGCCAGGGATTCAATCGCATTTCTCAAATGCGGATAGATCCCAACTTCGTTGTCGGAGGATAGGTTAAGTGATCCAATCACCACTCCCTCGTAGCGAATTGGAAGAACGGCAAGGTTGGTGATAACATCTTCGCTCGTCTTGGAGCGCTGCGGGAAAATGTTTTTGTTGTAGGGTCCATAAACCGCTTTCCCTTTGCGTACCAGCATGGCGTGCTGGGAATCAAAGGAGTAGGAAAATATTTCTTTTGCAAAGAGCGCTGATACACCCTTGTGTCCAACCAATTCAAGGTCACCGGTGGTTTCATTGAAGAGGTAGATCCCTCCCATATGGACGTCCGCTACCTGAAATACTGAATCCAATATGTACCCCAATGCCTTTTTGAGATCTGAGGTTGCACTAAGTTTGGCCACCAAATCGCGTTGTGTCTCGATTAATTTTTCAGAGCTCTTTCTCGCTGTAATGTCCTCAAAGATGTATAACCTGCCATGGTACTGATCCCAGGCATCCCTGATTTGGGTAGAGAACCTACGGATGGTGCGACCATCCATGAAGGGAATCTCATCCTCCACAATGACCCGGTTTTCTTCGAACTGCAGTGGTTTACAGGATTCGGCAAATGCCGGTACATCTTTGAGCACCGGTATGCAGTCCGGTATAATGTCGTTGTTTTTCAGTTTTTTAGCTCTAATATCCGCCTCCAGGTGGTTGATACCCCATATCTCGCAGAATTGGTGGTTGATAAACAGGATTTCATCCGTTCGGTTGTCAACGACCAGGAAAGCCAGGGGAGAGGATTCTGTCATTTTTTTCAGGAATGCCTCGTTCCATTCCAACGCCTTTTCTGCGTGCTTACGATCGCTGATGTCACGTACGATAGAGAGTGCTTCATCATCCGACATGACTCTTATTCGGTCTTCATAATAACAGATTTCCCCATTGATAGGGAGTTCATATTCGAAAGTGACCGTCTCACGGGTCAGAAAGGCTTTCTCAAGAGATTCTTGTGCGATGGAAGCGATGTGCGGAGGTAATACCTCTTTTAATGCTTTCCCCAGGTATGCAGATTCTGGTACAAGCAGCTCTTCCGGATTATTGGCATGAGAGGAGAGAAACTTTCCACTCCTGTCCAGACGGAACATCAAATCAGGAATCGCTGAAAGGATTGTTTTCTTCTCGGCTTCGCTCCTGCGGAGCTGCTCTTCCGAGTTAACCCGTTCCGTAATGTCGTGGATGATTGAAAAAAGCAAGGTCTCTTCATGCACCTCTATTGGGGAGGAGTGTACCTCAACCGTACGAATGTCACCTGAGGCAAGTTTGTGTTTGAATTCGAAATAGTTTCTTTTCTGACTCATTGCCAGATTGATTTCGTTTTGCATCTGCTCCTCGTCCAATACATTGATTTCGCTTACTTTGATAGGTGCATCCTTGCTAAAATTGTACTGGTAGTATTTCTCGCTGGATAGGTTGGCATCTACGATCTCTTGGGTGACGGGATTCACCAACCACATCATGGCGGCATGCTGGTGGAACATCTTGTGGAAGCGCTCTTCGCTGATACGGAGGGATTCCAGAGCTATCTTTTCTTGGGTGATATCCATGGCAACGCCTATGTAACCTCCAATGTTTCCATCGGGTCCATTGAATACAGAAAGGGTAAGTTTGACTGGAATCCTTGTCAGGTCTTTTTTGACCATAATCCACTCGATGGTGTTGATAAGCATTAGGTTAGACTGGTTCGAAATGAGTCTGAAATCCGATGAATTGTCTTCACCATCTGTACCCAATAGTTCTTCGGCATTTTGGGTAAGCTCAAAGGGGTCAAAGAAAATGTCGGGAGACCGAAGGCCAATCACTTCGCTTGCCTGGTAGCCCAGCATCAATTCAGCCGCCGAATTGAAAGATTGGATGATGCCAAGAGCATCTGTGGAGATAATGGCCAAACCGGCATTTTCCCCAATTACCGCCTGTTGTTGTGTAAGCCTAAGATTTTCCTGGGTGCGCTCCTCCACCATCTGCTCAAGGCTGAGATTAACATGGTTCAGTTGAGCTACGGATACTACCAAAGCCTCCTCGATACTTTTTCGCTCAATAAAGCCAGAAATGATGTTGGACATGGATTGAAGCATCTCAATCTCATCCTGGTTCCAAATCCGGTGGGTAAGGCAGTCATCGAATCCGATAAACCCCGAATATCTGCCTCCCAGCATGACAGGTACAATCAGGATTGACAATATGTTTTGCGGTCGCAGAATTTCCTTGATTGATTCTTCCGGAATCTCCTCGATGTCGGAAAAGCAGATGAGGTTTTCCTTCAGGAGCAAGTCTATCCACCAGGACATTTCAGAAGCTGGAATTCCCTGCAACTCCTCTATTTGCGGCACAATCCCGGTAGAACACCATTCATGGGTGTTGTTCATGGTACCTTTTGCATGGTCCTGGTCAAACATGTAGACGCGACTTACCTGGAGTGATCTGCCCATTTCGGCCAGTGAGGAATCGAGAAAGTTGTTTAGATCCCTGGCGTAAAGGGTCTCCTTGGTTATTTTTGAAAGCAGGTTTTTGTTGTTAAGCAGCCTGATAACCTCTATTTCTGACTGTTTTCTTCTGGTGATATCCCGGATGCTCCCAATGATTTTGGAAGGATGTCCACCTGCATCCAGCAAGATACGCGAGGAGATTGCTACATGTACAATCGAACCATCCCTGTTGCGCAGTGAAATGTCATAGTCGTTGACACTTCCCGTATTTGAAAGTTCAGCCAGGAAGGAGTCACGCTCTTCAGGATGCTCGTAGAGGCTCACCAGTGACCTTCCGATCAATTCCTCCCTTAGATATTGCCCTTTGGATATTATTTCGATTGATTTGCTGATTTCCAGGATGATGCCATCCATGGAAGCCTCGTAGTAGGCATCACTCATATTCTCGAAGATGCTGCGGTATTTAGCCACAGAGCTTTCATCCTGTTCGTTGGCGATCCGTAATTCAACTGTCGCCTTTTTCAAGGCAGCCAGGGAGTGCTTCAGTTCATTTTTCAGGGAGCTTGCTTCCTGATCTATTTCGATGGCATCTCTTATGGTGGGAATCTCTTGCAACAGCTTCGCAGATTTCTGTTCTAAAATGTTGGCAGCTTCTACAATTTGCAGAAGTACCTGCTCTACCAAAGAAATGTTATCCTCCTTTTTCATGTGGTTGGATTGAAGATGTTGCTTGTAGGTTTGTTTCGAATTACACGCTGTCAGATACGGTTAAATAATTTTTTTAATCCATTCAAAGAACCTGAAGGGGGCATATCGAAAGGGCAGATCGATCCAGCTAACCGAGGATACGATGCCCCGTGCATGACTGAAGGCCTGAAAGCTGAACTTTCCGTGGTAATTGCCCATTCCGCTGTTGCCTACTCCGCCAAATGGCAGGTGATGGTTGGCGATGTGGATCAAGGTATCGTTGATGCATCCTCCGCCTGAGGAAGTTTTTTCCAAAAGCTTTCTCGCCACTTTTGAGGGTCCGAAATAGTAGGTGGCTAGTGGCTTCTCATTTGAATTGATATAATCCGTCACCGTATCCAGGTTCTCGAAGGTCAGCACCGGAAGGATAGGGCCAAAAATCTCCTCCTGCATGACCGGGAAATCCGGCAGGACATCCGTTACAATGGTCGGCGAAATATATTTTTCGGCAACATCTACCTCACCTCCATAAACGATTTTACCATGTTTCATCAGTTGCTGCAAACGCGCTACAGCCTGCTCATTCACAATTCGCGGGAAATATTTGCTTGACCTGATATCTTTGCCGTACATCTCTTCAATGGCAGCAGGAATCTCCTTCAGAAGCTCGTCCTTGATTGACTGGTGTACAAAAAGGTAATCGGGTGCGATACAGGTCTGTCCCGCATTGATGCATTTGCCCCAGGCAATTCTTTTTGCAGCAGTTTTGATATCCGCTCCTTTGTCTACGATGCAGGGACTCTTTCCGCCAAGTTCGAGGACTACCGGCGTGAGGTATTTCGCAGCCGCTTGCATCACCAGTTTGCCCAGGGAGGGGCTTCCGGTGAAAAAGATCAGGTCAAAGCGCTGTTCCAGCAGCCTCTGGTTCACCACCCTGCCACCCTGAAGGAGGGCCACATGTCCGGGATCAAAGGTCTCTGCAACCAGCTCTTTCATCACCCTGGCTATGTTTGGGGTGTAAGGGGAAGGCTTCAGCAGGGCACAGCATCCCGAGGAGATGGCTCCAACCAAAGGATTGAGCAGGAGTTGGAAAGGATAGTTCCAGGGGGCAATGATCAGGGCCGTTCCTAGGGGTTCCTGTATGATCCGGCTGGAGGAGGGTAGAAGTTGAATCGGGGTGGCTACTCTTTTGGGTTTGGCCCACTTCCTGAGATGTTTAAGGTGGTCGTTTACCTCCTGCAGAACGATGCTGATCTCCGTGAGATAGGCCTCCTCGGGAGATTTGTGCAGGTCGAGCCAAAGTGCCTCAGTGATTTTGGCCTCATAGCGCAAAATGGCCGATTTGAATTGCTTTAGCTTCTCAATCCTAAATGCTAAATCTTTGGTGGCATTCGATTTGAAGTATATCCTTTGTGCCGAAACTACCGTTTCGAGGGTGGCCAGTGAGCAATCTTGCATGGTGTATTTTGTTAGTTTTTTCGTCCTTCGAAGTGTTCCATCGTTTTGTAAATGCCCAATACCTTCCCTACCAGGAGGTCGAAAAGCCAGATGGGCATCAATCCCTGGCAGAGCCTGACAAAATGGATGATCAGCGGCATCTTGACGAAGAATTTATTGCCCTCGATACCCCTGATAATTTTCCTGGCTGCCTTGTCCGGTTTAAGGATGGGAATGATGGAGGATCTCACCCCATCGAACATCCCGGTATTGATGTAGTAGGGGGTTACGGTGGTGATTCCAACCTTTGTTTTTTGTTGTTGCATCTCTATCCTGAGGCTGTCAGACCATCCGATGGCTGCCCATTTGCTGGCGGCATAAACCGACATTCTGGGATTTGATATAAGCCCGGCAGAGGAGGCGATGTTGCAGATATGGCCCGATTTGCGGGTGATCATGGCGGGAAGGAACTGCAGGGCAATGTACATCAGTGCATTCGCATTGATGTACATGGTGCGGGTAATCTCCTCAGGGGTATGATCCTGAAAGAGTTTGCCTACCACGATACCGGCATTGTTGATCAGCAGGTCAATTGGTCCATGATTCTGTTTTACCAGTGCGGCAGTATCAGTTATCTGGTCTAATTTTGAAACATCCACCTGGTAGCCGGTTACCTTACCTATCTTGGCAAAAGTCTTCATGGTTTCATCAATCTTTTCCTGGTTGATGTCCCAGATGATGAGCTCTGCACCCTTTTGCAGTGCGATTTGTCCCATCAGTTTGCCAATACCGGAGGCTCCTCCGGTAATCAGTACGAGTGTTCCGTTGGTAATTTTCATGGTATTGATTTAATATTTTATTGAATCATCTTTTGAAAGAAATCGGCTAGCTCCTGCTCTTTGCCCAAACCAATTTTGAGCTTCAACCGGTACCTTTTCTTTCTTACGCTTTCAGAGGTGATGTTTAGGATAGCTCCCTGCTGGTTTGTATCCAGGTTTAAATAGGTAGAAACCAGCAATGCCAAATCCTGCTTTTTGAGCTTGGGATATCGACGGAGTAGCTGTAGTTTGAAATTTGGGTAAGTTTGCTCAAACTTGAAGAGGAAAACTGTTTGGTTGTTGAGCAAAATAGACTTGTTGCGAAGTTTGTTCCGCAACCCGGATAGTGTTATTCTTTGATCTTCTGTAAGATTGTTTTTCTGGAGTGCAAAATTTAGCTGCGCTGTAAGTTCTTGAATGATGTTGTTGATTTCGATGGACCGAAGTGCATCCTGCATCAACAATTCTTGCTTCTCCTTCAGTTTTTCGGTTGCCAGCTCTTTTTGGGTAACAGCCTGATCCAGCTGCACTTTTTGGGAATCAACCAATGTCTCCAATTCAGAAATGTTCAGGAGTAATTCGCTTTCGATCGACTCGATGCGGGATTTGATCCTGCTCTCCAGTGACTGGTGTTTTTCAATCCGGACTTGGATGGCAGTCAACAATTCCTTGATAGTAAAGGGTTTTACCAGGTAATCATCTGCACCCAAACCCATTCCTTCCCTGATATCTTTTCGCTCATCAAGGGCTGAAATAAATATGAAAGGGACCTGAAGCTGGTCTCCTTTGTATTTCAGCGATTTTAAAACTTCAAACCCATTGGGCCCCGGCATCATGATATCACAAAGGATCAGATCCGGAGAATGTTTGAGGGCGAGTTCTATCCCGGCAATCCCATTCCCAGCCTGAAGTACTTCAAAGCCTTCGCATACCAAAACCTCAGCGATATTTTCCCTTAGTTCTATGGTATCTTCTATGATCAGTATGGTATACATACATTAAAGAGATTTATGGATTTAACCTTTTTATTCATCAATAGGCAACAGGTATCAACCTTCTCACATGTGTATATAGCCATTTAACAAATGAATGGTATTTTTGTTTGAAATATTCAGATAATTGCCATAAAATCCGAAAAAAAGGATTCAATTGTTGACTATTTGTTTTTCAATTGTCGCATGGAATCGATAATTGGCAAAGCCAAAACCCTTGATTTTGTTATCATCTCGGTTGATGATTTTCAAATCAGCGCTAAATCATCTTCTTTTCATGGGCCAACCCACGGAAGGGAATGGGGTTGAAATATTGCAACAGATTAAAATATGAGTGTTGCATGATAGGTTCAAGATAGGGTCAGGCAATCTTTTCCTCGATACTGCCCTGCAGGTTCTCCTCGGTATTTTCCATCAGGTAAATCTTCCCGTTGCCGCAAGGCCATCCAAGGTATTCACCTCCTTCTGATGGTTGAAAATTGTTTGAAATTCCTGATTTGATGCGATACTTGTCTACCCAGTATTTGTTCATGAGTTTGGCAATCTTGCTACGTATCAAGGAGTGATTGCACTCCGACAGCATGGACCCGACTTCAATGGCAACTCCATTGATGACCTTTACCCTGATCACCCTCCATGCCATGATATGATTGGAGAACTCTGTAATTTCCATTTCCTTTGTTTCTAATTTGATTTTTAATGGCCAAATGGTATACCCACAGAATCATTTCCGGTTGGTGTGAATTTCCTCCAGTGGGTAAATCATTTCATTGTTTATCAGGCTTATAGAGACATCTCTTTGGACCTGTTTGCTCCGGTATTGTTGCAATATGCTGTCTTAAATCAGGGCAGTGGTTCCATCTGAGGAACCACTACCCGACCCTTAAAATAGCATCTTCTGTCAAATCCCTTATCAAAATTGTATGGCTACAATATTATTCGGCAGCTGAACTATTTGTGACGTATATTTCACACAAAGCAAACAAATTAATCAAGAACTGAAATTCTTTGGGCGTGGTCAAATCGTGGACAGATTTAAAAAAGTGCATTTGTGCCATAACATTTTGACAAGAAGAAAAAATTGCGGTAATTGCACGAAATTGGTCTTTGGGATGGAATACCTGCCACTGATTGGAACAGTTGCCCTATTAAACCTGCTTGCTGCCGTGAGCCCCGGTCCAGATTTTGTGATGACGGTCCGGAATTCACTTTGCTATTCACGCAGGTCTGGCATTTATACCGGACTGGGTATCAGTACGGCATTGATGATTCACCTCTTTTATTGCGCGGCTGGAATTGGGCTGGTCATCTCAAAATCCATCCTGCTCTTCACATTGATCAAAATTCTTGGTGCCGGCTATCTGATCTACATGGGGGTCGGGTCAATGCTGGCGAAAGGTTCCAAACTGGATCTTACTGCCGAGAAGTCGCGTACCGATCTTAGCCGTTTGCAGGCATTCAAAATGGGATTCCTCACCAACGTACTGAATCCCAAGGCAACCCTCTTTTTCCTGAGCCTTTTCACCTTTGTCATCAGCAGTTCCACCCCCTTGCACATCATTCTGATCATCTCAGTGATCATTATCCTGACAGCATTTGCCTGGTTTACCATTGTATCCACCTTTCTCACCCAACCCCGAATTCAAAAGATCTTTCTCCGGTATGAAAAACCAATCAACTATACTTTGGGTGGATTCCTGGTTTTTTTGGGAATAAAAGTGGTCCTGACATTCAGATAATCAGTGGTTTTTATTGAATCCCGGCTTTATTTTCCTATATTTGGTTGAATTCCAACTAAAACCATCTGTCATGGCACACGCTACCTCCAAACACACCTTGAGTCCAGCAGAAAATGAATTGATGGATTTGCTGCAACATGGCGACGACTTTCTCAAAATTGAGTTGCTGAGACCTGCCAAAAGTTATTACGAGCGGGCACTTCATCTTAGTCCCGGGGATAAAATGATCCTGGAGAAGATTGCGGAATGTGATCTATTGATCGCATTTGAGAAAAGGGTGATCACTGTATTGTTGATTGTTACCGCAATTATTGTTGCTGCACTTTTGCTGTTTTGATCCGATGGCTTTGGATTTCGTCAGATACAAAACATTTAACCAGGTTAAGGTGTATTTTTGTTGAAAATGGACATCTTGGCAAAAGCACTCCCTGAGTTAAAGGAATTCCTTGACGAAAAGGTCATTCAATACAACCACCCAAGGTTTGTAGTGGCCGATCCGGTTGCCATTCCGCACCGGTACGACCGGAAAGAAGACATCGAGATCGCTGGATTTCTTGCGGCTACCATCGCCTGGGGAAACCGGAAGATGATTGTCCAGAATGGCTTCAGGCTGATGGAGCTGATGGGGAATTCCCCCTTCGACTTCGTAATGAACCACACGGCGCAGCATCTTGATCGGCTGGATGGGTTTGTGCACCGAACCTTCAACCAAATCGACCTGTGCTATTTTATCCGGGCGCTGAAGTACCTCTACGCAGAGCAAGGGGGACTCGAGAAGGTGCTGTCAGTAGCCGTGGAGGATAAGTCCACCCAACCTGCCATCACCCGCTTCAAAAATGCGTTCTTTGCGCTGCCGCATCCTTCCCGCACCCTGAAACATGTGTCGGATCCGGCCAGTGGTTCGGCTGCCAAACGCATCAACATGTTCTTGAGATGGATGGTCAGGCAGGACAATTGTGGTGTGGATTTCGGGATTTGGAAATCCATCTCGCCCCACCAGCTCTCCTGTCCGCTGGACCTTCATTCGGGCAATGTGGCCCGGAAACTCGGACTCCTTAGCAGGAATCAAAACGATGCCAAAGCCCTGGCAGAGCTGGATGCCAATCTGAGGTGGATGGATCCGGCGGATCCGGTGAAATACGATTTTGCGCTGTTTGGGCTGGGGATCTTCGAGAAATTTTAAAATTTAGGTAATAGTCAAAGTGTTGACTTCTGATTTCTTTGCGCTCCTTGCGTACATTGCGCGCAACTAATTGCAGATAAATGATTAATAGGGTGATAGATCGATAAAAATGATCGGTGTTCCAAGCTAATACGGATACTGATCCATGTAATTCCCGGCAGGTGCATAGTTGGCTACTACCAGAATCTCCCCGTTCTTACAGACTGCCACCCCAAACCCGACCTGTTTCGTATTTTCCCAAACCATCTGGGTATAGTGCCCAATGGCATGCCAGTTGCCGGTGCCAAATTTTCCGTATTTGTAGATTTTGATTTCACTGTACCAGGAGAGGGAGGCATCCATGGGGCCATAAGCGGTGGCAGAACTTCCCCAGAAGAGGTTCTCCCCCACAGGTTCATTGTTGATTTTGGGTTGTTTCCGGTGTTCCATCCTGCAGCCATTTTTGGCCAGGTGATCAGCCCACTCCTGCGCAAACGCAGCCAAATCGTTGCTCCATACCAATTCGCCGACACCCACCTCTTTCCTGACCAGGTTGTGGTGATCCAGCACTTTTTGAGCATCCTCCTGCGAAATTTTGCTTCCGGTATCCTTACCAGGAAGCTGCCCGAATGCTGATTGAAGCAACAACAAAAGGAGGGTCAACAATTTATATTTCAGCATAGTTTAATTTGTTACATATTTATCAAAGATGTCAGCCATAGGCTGTCAGCGA
Organism: Tangfeifania diversioriginum; assembly: GCA_945873105.1. Classification (GTDB taxonomy): domain Bacteria; phylum Bacteroidota; class Bacteroidia; order Bacteroidales; family Prolixibacteraceae; genus CAINVV01. Next base: position 100,995 of record CAMCBW010000011.1, on the reverse strand, counting down.
AGCCAGTCCTATCAACGACTTTTCATGGATTTTGTGGTGCACATGTAAAAGTAACAGTGGAATTGGAAGTGAAAATTAGCAATTATTTTTGAGAAATTGGCCATAAAAAGAATGGGGAACAAGCGTGGAAGTCCACCCTTGTTCCCCATTTCTTATCGTACCGGGAAAACTACTTCTTCTCGTCCGAGACCTCCACTTTCACTTCAACCTGTTTCGCATCGGTTGAAGGCGTGTGTTTCTTTCTTACAATGGTAATTTTTTCCAATCCTTTGCCGATGTCTTTCCGGTCGTAGGAGATGATGTCCTTGTTATCGGGGTCCATGGCGAAAGGATCGCCTCCCGATATCTTAAAACCTTGAACACGGTATGGAGGCGGGGGTGGTGGGGGTGGGGGCATCATATCTCCGTCATGACCGAACATTGTTACCTCACCGTCCCGCATAATATGAACCACTTTTTTCTGGTTTTTCATGCTGCCTGAATCCCCTTGCATGTAGAAAACCTTCATCTCCTTACCTCCGGCATGACTTGATCCGGATTTTTGGCCCCAGTGCATGTTGTCATCTCCCTTGATGATGACAATATTGGCATTCCCATCTTTGCCATCCACAATTTCAAGTTTCTTAAGGAGGGAATCAACTTTCAGCTTGACCAGTTTCTCATCCGAAAAATTGAAGGTGGTATCAATGTTCGTCACCTTTCCGTTCTGGCTGACCATTACCTTGACATGCTGTTCCTTCTTCTGCTCACTCTTTGCTGCAGGTGCAGTTTTCGCAGTCTGCCCAAAGGAGAAGAGGGTGGTCATGAGGAACAGTGCTAAAAAAAATACGATTTTCATATGCATCAGTTTTAAGTAAAAAAATAAATTCTTCGACAGGACAATGTTAGTGCTTATAATCCTTTGGATGGGTTAAGATCCCCTGAAAAAGTGTTAAGGTGAAGTTAAAGTTGAGAAGGGGGTAAAATAAATAGCTAATTTTGGAAAACAATGTAAAAACAAACTTACACAGCAGTAATAGTTTACATTTTCTAAATCATGAACAAGCGGTTTATCATAGGATTGGTCCTGCTAATGGGAATTTCCCTGCCCGGTATCGTGGCAGTGCAACTCTATTGGTTCAACAATTCGGTGGCGGTGCGCAATGAACTGTTCGACCGCTCTGTGAACGAAGCAATGAACAAGGCGGTACGTCGTTTGGAAACGGGTCACGATTTGAAGGTTATTCGTGGATTTGCCTTAGGAGATACCATCAATTGGGAAAAGCAAATACCTTTCCCTCCACCTCCACCCCCTCCACCCCCAACTGAATTCGACAACATGGATTTTGTCGTCAAAAGAGATACCATTCACAATACCATCACTCTAAAGACAACCAAAGGAAAACATGCCAATCAGATGAGCTATGTGGTAATGTCAGGTTCAACCAAAGGAAAATCCACCAAATCCCTCCAAATTCTCACGGAAGATTTTCGCGGAAGTATGAACGATTCTGATTTAAAAGTCCAGGTCTCCATCAGTGACAGCGCCATTGGCAAGAAGATCAAACAGCTGAAGAACCTCTCCAACCAGATCCAGATCGAATACAGTGGTTGGGAGACCGGTCGTCACATTGATGAAAATCAGTTGCGGAAATTGCTTATGGAGGAGTTGACCGACCGTGCCATACCGATCGAATTCAACCTTTCAGTTTCGGGGAGTGATAGCCTGGCTGCCAGGGATACCATTTCCACTTCACGCGTTAGGTGGTACCGGGTCAATCTTTTCCCCGATGATATTTTCCGGAAGAAGCTGGAACTAGCCATCAATTTCCCCGAAAGGGATCTCTTTATCGGTCAAAAAACATCCTTGTTGCTGGGCCTTTCAGTGGTATTTACCTTGATCATCTTTCTTACTTTTCTGTTGAGTATCTATCAGATTATCAAGCAGAAAAAAGTCTCTGAGATGAAATCTGATTTCATCAACAACATGACCCATGAGTTCAAAACACCCATTGCCACCATCTCCATTGCCGCCGATTCCATTACCAACGAAAAAGTAATCAACGAGGAGGAGAGGGTTCGGTTCTTTGCCGGAATGATCAAAAAAGAGAACATCCGGATGAACGAGCAGGTAGAGCGTATCCTCCAGATCGCCAGGCTCGACCGCAAGGAGTTTGAATTCAATTTCCAGGCTACGGATGTTCATCCATTGATCGAGGCGGCCATTGAAGGTTTCGTACTTCAGGTGGAGCAGCGGGGGGGCAGGATTGAGACCAGCTTCGACGCCGTGAATCCGGTGGTAACGACAGATCCGATCCATTTTACCAACCTGGTATGCAACCTGCTCGACAATGCCAACAAATATACTCCGGATGCCCCGCTGATCAAAGTCTCCACCGCCAATGCCCCGGATGGTGTGCTGCTATCCGTTGAGGACAATGGCATCGGTATGACCAAGGCTGTACAAGCCAGGATTTTTGACAAATTCTACCGGCTCACGACCGGCAACATTCATACCATCAAGGGATTCGGTCTTGGATTGAGCTACATCAAGGCTATTCTGGAAGCCAACAGTGGGTCGATTAAAGTGCAGAGCGAACCCGGGAAAGGAAGCCGCTTCACTGTTTTCATCCCCTTTTTAAACAACCGCCGATGAGTACACGCAGGAGCATCTTCTTTGTAGAGGACGACCTGAGTTTCGGGGCGGTCCTGAAATCCTACCTGGAGATTTGCAACTATGCAGTTACCTGGCTGACAGACGGGAAGTATGCCGTCAGCTCGTTCCGTGAAGGCAGCTGGGATATTTGCCTGCTGGATGTGATGCTGCCCAATGTAGATGGCTTCTCGATTGGCCGGGAGATCCGGTCGATGAATGCACGCATCCCCATCATCTACCTGACGGCCAAATCCCTGAAAGAGGATATTCTGGAAGGGTACAAACTGGGGGCCGACGATTACATTGTCAAACCGTTTGATGCCGATGTACTGATGTACAAAATTGCGGTCCTGCTGAAGCGGGCCGAAGGAGAATCCGGAAATACCAACCACCTTCATACCATTGGCAAGTATCTTTTTGATACCAGGCTGCGGGAAATACGGCTCGGTGAAGCCCGTCAGTTGTTAAGCCCAAAAGAGGCAGCCCTGTTGCAACTGCTTTGTGAACATCGCAATGAGCTCTTGCCAAGAGAGATGGCGCTAAAACGAATCTGGGGAGATGATGGCTATTTTACCACCAGGAGCATGGATGTGTTCATCACCAAACTTAGGAAATTCTTCCGGGAAGATCCCACCGTCGAGATCCGCAACATCCACGGCAGCGGTTTTATCATGACCTATGAAAATTGATTTTCTTTTGTTTGATTTTTTTTTCTGATTTTTTATTTTTGCCTCCCGAGTTTTAAATCTTTAAAAATTATGGAGGATTTTTTATGTCTAAAAAAACGAAATGGTTAAGACTGTTTTTAACCCTGACACTGGGGATCATCAGCACTTTTAGTCACGCAGTTCAGACGAACGACAGTGTGACCCTCTACACACCCTACACCAAAATTTCTGTCCCGCCCGGCGAATCGATCGACTATGCCATCGAGGTCATCAACAACGGTACAGCACTTCAAAACGTAGATTTGGCGGTAACCGGCATGCCCCGCGGCTGGATTTATACCCTGAAATCCGGTGGCTATACCATTGGTCAGCTCTCTGTCCTGCCGGGTGAGCGGAAGAGCCTCAACCTGAAGGTGGATGTCCCGTTGCAGGTGAACAAGGGAAACTACAAATTTAATTTGGCTGCCGGGCAGACCACCCTCCTGCCACTGGTGATCAACATCTCAGAACAGGGCACCTTCAAAACTGAATTCTCCTGCGGTCAACCCAACATGCAGGGAGTTTCTACCTCTACCTTCACTTTTAATGTCAACTTGAAAAATCAGACGGCCGAAAAGCAGCAGTATGCATTTGTGGCCGATGCCCCCAGGGGATGGAATGTAACCTTTAAGTCGAATTACCAGCCGGTTACTTCGGTTATAGCGGAGCCCAATGCCCCACAATCCATTACCATTGATATCAAGGCTCCCGACCGCGTAGAAGCAGGAAAATACAAGATTCCGGTCAGTGCTTCCAACAGCTCGTCCACCTCCAATCTTGATCTGGAGGTGGTAATCACCGGTTCCTGGAACATGGAACTAACAACTCCTACCGGATTGCTAAGTACCCAGATTACCGCAGGGGAGACGAAACAACTGGAGCTGATGATCACCAATACCGGTTCTTCTGAATTGGCGGATATCAAACCCGAATTTACGGCTCCTGCCAATTGGGCTATCACCTTCGAACCGAAAAAGTTGGACAAGCTTCCATCCGGGAGCTCTACCAGGTTCTATGCCACTGTAAAGGCCGATAAAAAGGCAATTCCCGGGGATTATGTACTGAACCTGGAAGCAAAGACTCCTGAAGTAACTTCCAGGATCTCTTTTAGGGTTTCTGTGGAGACCCCGTTGCTGTGGGGATGGGTGGGAATACTCATCATTCTGGGTGCGCTGGGCAGCGTATATTATCTTTTCCGAAAATACGGAAGGAGGTAACTGTGGCTGAAAATATAGTAGAGCTCAATGATCTGACCAAACGTTACGGATCATTCACAGCCGTGGATCAGCTCAATCTTTCCATCCGGAAGGGTGAAATTTTTGGATTGCTCGGACCCAATGGAGCAGGGAAATCAACAACGATTCTGATGATGCTGGGGTTGACCGAACCCACTTCAGGTTCCGTGACGGTTTGCGGCATCCAACCGACTACCCATCCGATCGAGGTGAAGCGCAGGATCGGCTATCTACCAGAAGATGTAGGCTTTTACTACAACCGAACTGCCAGGGAGAACCTCCTCTATACCGCCATGCTGAATGGCTTGTTTGAGCGGGAGGCAAAGCCCGTGGTGGAGCAACTGTTGGCCCGGGTCGGATTGGCGGAGGCAGCCGGGAAGAAGGCCGGTAAATTTTCACGAGGGATGCTCCAGCGGCTTGGCTTGGCCGATGTGTTGATCAAAAATCCGGAAGTAATCATCCTGGATGAGCCAACCCTGGGAATTGACCCCACCGGAGTACGCGAATTTCTTGACCTTATCGTCACCCTTAGCCGCCAGGAGGGTATTACAGTACTTTTCTCCTCACACGATCTTCCCCATGTGCAACAGGTGTGCGACAGGGTAGGGTTGTTTGTGGGAGGTAAACTGCTGGCCGAAGGTACTATTGAGACCCTATCCCGGAAATTGTTTGCCAGGAGTCCCTTTGTCATCCAGGCGGGACTTGCTGGCTATGAAACTGGGAAAGAGGGGTCGGCGCAAGCATACACAGCTGCCTGGTTGCAAGAAATCCTTCAAAAGGTTGGAGGTGTCAATGAGGTAAGAAAAACAGACCAAATTTTCGAGATTGAGTGTTCCCACGACGCAACAGCCGAAATCGCCCGAGCCATCATGGAGGCGGGTGCTGGCATTTTTCACCTGAACAAAAAAGAGTACGGACTGGATGATATATATTACCGCTATTTTGAAGGAGGAGTCAACCATGCATAATCCAACACCAACGTCTTCAAGGCCATTTCAGAATGCCACCACCTACGTTTTCTCCCTTTTCAAATTTGCCGGCCTTGGCGGATCGGAGGAGAAAGTGCTTCATCCTTTCCGGGTGATTCTGAACAAGGAGATCTCCGACCATGTCCGGAGCTGGAGGTTTGTTATCCTGATCCTGCTTATTTCACTTACCTGCCTTGGCTCTATGTACACCGCCCTTTCAAATTTCGGGAAGGCCACTGCACCCAATGACCCCGATGGAGCTTTTTTCTTTTTGAAACTCTTTACGATTTCAGATGGAACACTGCCATCTTTCGTGGTTTTTGTTAGTTTTCTTGGACCTTTGCTGGGAATTAGCCTGGGTTTCGATGCCGTCAATTCTGAATACAACCACCGGACACTTAGCCGGATCCTTTCGCAACCCATCTACCGGGATTACCTGCTCAATGCCAAGTTCCTGGCTGCCTTGACGGTCATCAGTGTGATGTTCTTTGTCCTTGGATTTCTGGTAATGGGGTTTGGTCTGGTCACTCTCGGTATCCCGCCAACGGTAGAAGAGTTTCTGCGTATGTTGGCCTTTGTGGCAATGAGCATCCTCTATGTTGCCTTTTGGCTGAACCTTTCGATACTCTTCTCCGTGCAGTTCCGCCAGCCTGCCACCTCTGCACTGGCTGGGATCGCGGTATGGATCTTCTTCTCCATCTTCTATGGGATGATCGTAAACCTTGTCACAAGATCCATGCAACCCTCCCAAATGGCACCTGAGAGCCACCTCATCGCATTTGAGTCCTTCAAACTTGGCTTGCTGCGGGTGATGCCCAACCAGCTTTTCAGTGAGGCAACCACCACCTTGCTGATGCCTTCTGTGCGGAGCCTTGGGCCTCTCTCGATGGAACAGGTGTACGGTGCCATTCCGGGTCCGCTACCTTTGGGACAAAGTTTGTTGCTGGTCTGGCCACAGGTTACAGGGTTACTTGCTGCTACACTGCTCTGCTTCGCCCTTTCCTATTATTCTTTTATGCGAAGGGAGATCCGGTCCAGGTAATTGCAATTCCGATGGCCCAGCGACAGCTGCGTATCCAGCTAGCTGTGCAGGAATATGGCAAGCGTTTTTCAACCGAGGAGAAGGAGAAGATGAAGTCTGCCTGGAGTGACAGGTGTGAGCCCTCGGGGAAGGAGAATGAAGGGGTTTACCTGCTGGGGCTTCAGGATATTCCATGGAGCAAAGTCCGCAAGGTTGAAAATGGGGAAGCCAGTCTTTTCAGTAAATAGCTGTAAAGGGCTGGCTCTCTTTTTTATACCTTACCAGGAAACTTTTTGCGAATTTTTGTCTATTTTCAACAAAACAAATGCGGCTCACAACTTCAGAACATATCATCTCTTAACCAAATACAAATGAGAAATATACATTTGATTACCTGCTTGTTAATTATTCCATTTATAGTTTGCTGCCAGGAACAAAAACCCGCACAAGATTTAACCCTCTGGTACGACAAACCTGCCACCGACTGGTACGAAGCCCTTCCTATCGGGAATGGCACTCTGGGGGCCATGGTGTATGGCGGCATTGTCAAAGAGCACCTACAGCTCAACGAGAATACACTCTACTCAGGCGAGCCGGGGCGCAAAGTCAAGCTGGACTTTACCAAAAATCTGGAGAATGTCAGGAGACTGATCAAGGCAGGTGATCTGAAGCAGGTGAACGAAATCATTGCCCGTGAATGGTTGGGCCGAGCTCAGGATTGTTACCAGCCATTCGGGGATCTGGAGGTCGAATTCGATCATCCTGAGGCAGTTTCAGAATTCCGAAGGGAGCTGGATCTGGCCACGGCTACCTGCCGTACAGACTACAAAGTGAACCATACCGGCTACCATCGTGAAGTTTTTGCCAGCTTTCCTGACAAGGTGATTGTGCTGAAAATCAAAGCAGATAAAAAGGGAGCCATCTCCTGCAAGATCGGACTAAAAGGTGCTCATCCCACAGCAACTACAGCTGCTGCGGGATCCGTTTTGGTCATGAAAGGTCAGGCTCCGGGATTTGTTGTCCGAAGGACCATCAAAAATTTGCACGACTGGAAGCAGGAGTGGATGTATCCCGAGTTGTTCGACGAGAAGGGAGTTCAGATTCCCGGTAGGGAAACCGTCATGTACGGTGACAAATTGGATGGAGCAGGAACATTTTACGAAGGCCGGGTGGGCGTCAACCTGCAAGGTGGAAAATTGGAGGTGGCAGCCGACCAGCTGATCGTCTCCGGTGCCGATGAGATCACCATTCTCCTTTCGATGGATACCAGCTTCAATGGCTTTGAAAAGAGTCCCAGCAAGGAGGGGGTTGATCCCTCCATCGAAACCACAGCCAATCTCAAAAACGCACTGGCTAAAAAATATACAGAACTGCAAAACAACCATTTGAAGGATTATCAGAATCTGTTCAACAGGGTGCAAATCAATCTTGGTTCCCTCTCCGAACAAGGGAAGCTTCCTACCGACAAACGGCTGGAAGCCTACAGCAAGGGGGGAGATCCGTCGCTCCCGGCACTGGCGTTGCAGTATGCCCGGTACCTGACGATTGCCTCCTCAAGGCCAGGTGGTCAACCCATCAACCTGCAGGGAATCTGGAACAACGAAATTGTTCCTCCATGGGCCAGTGGCTATACCATGAACATCAATTCAGAAATCTACTACTGGATGACGGAGGCTGCCAACCTGGGTGAATGTACAGAACCTGTTTTGAGGTTTGTCAAGCAAATGGCGGTCAATGGCAAAGAACATGTGAAGGAGAGTTTTGGCTATCCGGGCTGGACGGCCCACCACAACACCAGCATCTGGCGTACGGCCCAACCAGTCGACAATGCCAACTGCTCCTTCTGGCCCATGGCGGGTGGCTGGACCAGCCAGCAAATCTGGACACACTACCGCTATTCCAAAGACAAGGAATTTTTAAAGGAGTACTGGCCGGAGCTGAAGGGTGCCGCCGAATTTCTGAGTCACTGGCTGGTGAAGAATGACAATGGTTATTATACCACTCCCGTTGGTTCCTCTCCCGAACATGGTTATTTCCCAGAAGGTCAGAAATACTCTACCCCCTTCTGCGAAGGCGCTGTGATGGACCTGATGATTACCAAGGAGCTCTTTACCAATTGCATCGAAGCTTCCAGTATTTTGGATGTGGACAAGGAGTTCATCGCCAGGATTAAAAACCAACGTGACAGCATCCAGCCCTACCTGATTGGCTCGAAAGGGCAACTGCTCGAGTGGGACAAGGAGTACAGGGAAATAGATCCGAAACACCGGCACATTTCGCATCTCTATGCCTTGAGTCCCGGTTTTGAGATTACCAGGGAGGGTACACCGGAACTGTTCAATGCCGCCAAAAAGACGCTCGAAATTCGCGGAGACGAGGCCACCGGCTGGTCGATGTCGTGGAAAGCCTGCTGTTGGGCACGATTGAAAGATGGCAACCATGCCTTCAAGATTTTCAACAACCTCTTTGTCATGGGTGGCAGAAGAACACCGGGATTGCTGCCCAACCTGCTCTCTTCCTGCCCACCATTCAACATCGATGGCAATTTCGGTGCAGGGGCTGCTGTCATTGAAATGCTGCTGCAAAGTCAGGAGACGAAGGTAGTGGATGGCAAGGCCATTCCACTGATAGAACTCCTTCCAGCACTTCCTGATGTGTGGAAAGACGGGGAAATCACAGGCTTGCGCGCTGCCAATGGTTTTGAAGTTTCCATCGAATGGAAAGCGGGGAAATTGGTCAATGCGACGATCAAATCACTCCTCGGCGAAGAGGGAATCGTCCGTTACAACGGGAAAGATCAGGAGCTGAAGCTTAAAAAAGGAGAAACCATGAAGATGAAGGGAAGTTCAATGATTTAATAACCAACCTGTTTGGTGATATAATACCCGGCCAGACTGACGGTGGCTGTCAGAAAAGTACCCCAAATCAGATCAATGATGACCACATTCAAAGGGAAACCTTTGAGTGTGGCATAATTGGTCAGATCGTAAGTGGCATAGGTGATTAAGCCAAATATGGCTCCCAACACCAGTGCTCGAATCGCCGACTGCTTCTCAATTGCCGGGATGATCACAAACAGGAAGATGCCAACGATAAAGAGCAGGTAGAAAATCAGTGCTGCACCCCAGTTGACCTTTTCACTCAACATATCCCCCAGGTATTTGCGGTATAGATTTTTGGCAATCAACCCAAGCCAGACCAGATCGATGGCAAAAAAAACTACAGTGGTCAGCAGGTAGCTAAGCAGCATCTTTGAAAAGTTCATAGGTGTTGAATTACAAGATTAAACAATCGCACAAACCTACAATTTGAAAAGATTGCCACCCACTTTGTGCTTCATGGACGCAATGAAGTAGCCATTGTTGGGCGCTATTTGAAAATAGCACTCACCTTGTCCAGTCTGTCCATGTCAACATCCGATAGGCTGAAAGTCATAGCGCCGGTATTCTCCTTTACGTGGATCTCTTTGGTGGCTCCGGGAATGGCAACTACTGTCTCCCCGTGAAATTGTATCAGCCAGTTGAGGGCTACCTGTGCCGGAGTGGCATTGTATTTGACGGCCAACTCCTTCACCAATTTCACCACCGGCAGGCTCTTTTCCAGTCCTGCAGGTTTAAACTGTGAATTGTATTTTCTGAATCCTATATTTTTGAGCAATTCGGGATTGTCGTGAAACTTTCCGGTTACGATACCCTGCGCCAGGGGAGAATAGGCTACAATGGTGATTCCCAGTTTCTTTGCCGTTTTCATCACCCCGTTGGATTCGATACGGCGGTCGAGGAGGTTGTACAACACCTGATTGGTAGCCAATGGAATCCTTCTCATGTTCAGCGTATCCCAGGAGTTCTCCATCTGTTTGGCAGAGAAATTGCTTACCCCGATACTTTTGATCAGTTTCCGGTCAAGCAGATCAGCCATGGCGCTTACCTCCGCCCTTTCATTGGAGAATCCCCATGGCTGATGGACCTGGTATAGGTCAATCGGATAGGGATCAAGCAGCTTGATGCGCTCGTTGATGGTTTTGGGGATGTTGGAGGCGAAACGGAACATGGGCCACCATTTGGTGGCGATGATAACTTTTCCCGGCCGCTTTCCTGCTGCCTGCAAGGCTTTTGAAAGTGCCTTTTCCGAGGCTCCGTTGCCATATACTTCGGCAGTATCAAACCAGTTGATACCACCTTCAAGTGAAAGTATTACCACTTTTTCGATCAACTCATCCTCAAGGGTAGGCCAAAACTTGCCGGCAAGATTTTTTTGTTTGCTGAATTGCCAGCAGCCTAATCCGATGGGAGAAACCATTATACCCGTATTCCCGAGTGAACGCAATGCCATTCTATTTTCCATTTCTAGCTGTTTGAAGACCTTAATTTTGGTGTTGAAAAATATGCAGAAAATTAGGAAAAAATTAGCCAATGGCAAAATAGGGCTGGTATCAAAGCCTTCCGTCACCCAATCTTTGGAGACTATATTGTTTGATGGTGGAAATCCTTTAGAGGATCTCTTGCATTTGCAGGGGAGGATTGTCTTAGGTGAAACCAGGTCTCCAAGGCCTCCAACCACCTAAAAGGCCATAAGAGGTGCGCTGTTTTCCAATTTGTCACCCTTCTGGTCAAATGGGAATTGGGTCCAGTATTTTTGTAATAATAACAAAAAGATATTTTAATTTTCGATATTAGTAGTTATGTTTACAGCTGTAACCGGATCTAACATGAAGATTTACCAAAGAGCAATCATTTTCCTATTGTTTTGGATGAACTTTCCAGGAAGTTATGGTGGTGTCAAAGAGCAGTTGCGTCAGCTCCAGGGGGCAAAGGCAGACACTACTACGGTTCTTTTGTTGAGCAATCTTTGTTGGGAATACCGCTTTATTTCTGCTGATTCTGCCAGGATGTTTGGAGAGCAGGCACTGCAAATGGCCCGCGAACTAAAATTTGACAAAGGGATAGCTCAGGCTTGCAATGATCTGGGAATACTGGACATCGACAAGGCAGATTACAAAAATGCGGTGAACCATCTGAAGGAATCCATGGTTATCAGGGAAAGGATGAACGATCAGGCTGGCATGGCCTCCTTGTACAACAAGCTTGGAATCATCGACCAGAAACAGGGTCGATTGAAGGAGGCCCTGCAAAATCAATTGGCAGCACTTAAGATTTACGAATTGCTCAAGCAGGACCGGTGGATCGGTTATTGTCTCAACAACATTGCCATCGTACACCAAAACCTGGGGGATCTGGCCAAATCGCTGGAATACCATGAGATGGCCCTTCAGTACAGACTCAAGCTGAAGGATACACTGGGCGAAGCTACCTCCTACAGCAACATGGCCAATGTTTACAGTAAAATGCAGGATACCATCCAGTCGCTTGCCTATTATGAAAAGGCACTTTACCTTTCACGGGCCATCAAAAACGAGGAGTTGATCAGCGGGAATTTGAGCAACATGGCCAATATCTACATGGGACAACAGAATTTTGGCCAGGCGATCAGGATGTTCACTGAATCTCTTGAAATCAGGGAACGGTTGGGAGATCAGAAAGGGATCTCTTCCACGCTGTCGCGGATGGGAACCGTTTATACCGAAACGGGCAGGTACCAGGAGGCCCATAAAGTGCTCACCAGGGCGCTGAAAATAGCCGCCAAAATTTCCGTTCTGGAAGAGGAGACGAGTGCACTGCTTGGCATGGCCAAATTGAAGGCTTTGACCCACCAGCTGGACAGTGCCTTCGTCTACATGAAACAGTACATTGCGGTAAAAGATTCAGCCTATGATGCCAGGATCCGGCAACAGATCCTTGAAATTCAGACCAAGTATGAAAACGAAAAGCTCGGACAGGATTTGGAGCTGGCCAGGCAGGAGAAAGAATACGCAGAGATCAAGCTGACCCAGGGCAGGACACAATTGCTGCTGCTGCTATTTATTTTGATCTCCATGACAGGTGCAGCCATCTTTCTGTTTTACAGGCACCAGCAAAGGCAGAAGGCAGCCCTGGATGCAGAAAAGATCATCGAACAGGAGGCCCGGCTGCATGCAGTCCTGGAAGGTCAGGAGGAGGAACGCCGGAGAATTGCCCGTGAATTGCACGATGGCCTCGGACAAACCATTGGAGCCATTAAGTTAAACTACCGGACACTGGCTTTAAAGGCTACTACCCAGGATCACCTGGAGGATTTCAAAAAGATAGAATTCATGCTGGATAGCGCAAGTTCAGAGGTCCGTTCTATCTCCCACCAGATGATGCCGAAGGAACTTGAACAGTTTGGCTTGATTGCAGCGGTGGAGGGTACCCTGAATCTGAATCTTGCCAATTCTCCGGTTAAATATCAGTTTGAACATGCCGGCTTTGAGGAACGCATTGGAAATCAGGAGGAATTGGTGCTTTTCAGGGTACTGCAGGAACTCGTCAACAACGTTCTTAAACACTCAGGAGCAGATAGGTTGGTGGTACAGTTGCTAAGACGAGCCAATCATGCGGTACTCAACGTTTCCGACAATGGAATTGGCTTCGATGTCGAGAAGTACGAGAAGAAGGGAATAGGTCTCCTGAACATTGCCGGGAGAGTGGATGGTGCCAAAGGCTCCTTCCATTGTGAATCTTCCCCGGGTAACGGAACCATTGTAACCATTAGAATACCATTGAAATGAAGCGTATTTGTATCGTGTTGGCAGATGACCACCAACTAATTCTTGACGGGCTCAATTCGTTGTTAAAAAACAGGGAGGATATCCTGGTTGCGGGGGAAGCGAAAAACGGTCGTGATGCGTTGAGTCTGGTGAAGTTGCTCGACCCGGATATTGTGCTGATGGATATAGATATGCCTGTGATGAATGGAATCGAGGCGCTCAAGGAGATTAAAAAAAGTTTCCCCTCCACGAAAGTGATCATTCTTTCCATGCATGAAGAGTCGGGAATGATCAAAAGCCTGATGGCCCTGGGGGCCAATGGCTACCTGCTCAAGAGCTGTTCCCAGGATGAATTGCTTGGAGCTATCTCTAGTGTAGCCATGGGTCAGCAATATTTTTCGCACGGGGTTGTACGCTCCCTGCTTCAGACGGAAAGCTCTCCAGCCTCCTCCACACACGAGCTAACTGAACTTCTCACCGATCGTGAAACAGAAGTGCTTCAGTTAATTGCCGAGGGATTTTCCAACAAGGAGATCGGAGCCAAACTTTTCATCAGCCACCGAACCGTAGATACCCACCGAACCAATCTGATGAAGAAGCTGAATGTTGGCAACATTGCGGGATTGATCAGTTTCGCTATCAAAAAGGGTCTTGTCTGACCCTCCCCTTCACCTGGCAATACACAGTGTGCCAAAACTAGCAACCTCACTTTAAGGGTCTGGCATAAAAATAATGCTCCTCTTGTGCAGTATTGCAGTGCCCCGAAAAATTGCATTGGAAAGGCCCCCCCTTTCAAGGATGGTATTTATGGGTATTTGACCGTTCTATCCCTCAAATTAGGGTAAAAGTCGTAGGGGATTACGATGAATACTCTATTTCCCTGAAGCTTTGGTTGATTTAGTTTTGCAGTTGTAATTGCTTATTCAAACGCCTTTTTTCGACACGAAGATTTTTGGAACTATCACAGAGTTTCCGCGCAGATCTCATGCACAAAGGTGTCTGAGGGTAATAAGCAATTACACTGCAAGGAACTCTGTGTTTTTTATTTTTTAGCCACCACAAAAGAGTACCAAATGGAAATCCTTGCTCTGGATAGAGACTGAATACAACAGGAGACGAAATTTACAAGGTAGGTCAAAAACAAAAATCATTCACATAAATCATCCACTAAAAAAAGTCATTATGAAATCAGAAATTCAAAAAATGCATTTTAAGATGCCTGGGAAGACAATTGCGCTCGTAGTTCTTTCGTTCATTTTTGGTTTAACAAACGAAACCGTTGCCCAGGTTGGCGTATTGGAAAAATCGTATCCAATTTCGCGCAAAGCAAAAAATGGTTATCTGGGCGGTATTGAAACCGATAAGTTAAAAGAAACTGTCTCGATGGTTTATATATTGCCCTCTACTACTAAGCGTAAAATTAATTACGAAATTTATACTTACGACAAAGAGTTGAATTTGATAAATACCGAAAAAGAGGAAGAAGCAATAGAGAAAGCACGAACTCGATGGACGTGGTTCAATTTTAAGGGCGAATCATTTGTGACCAACAGTTTGTCTGCAGGTTCCGATATGGTTGGAAAATTGGTTTTTAGAAAAAAACAAACCAAGGGAACATGGATTTGGTTAACAGGATCGTATTATCGAAATATTAAGCAACTTGAAAAAGTAAAACCAAAGACCGAAGATGATTTAAAGTACACCTATGTAAGTGCATATGAAATTGAAAGAGATAGTTCGGTATTGGTAATTGCAGGTAAACCACAAAAGAAAACGCACAACGAAATGCAGAATTTTGAAATTATTAGCTGCGATAATAATGTCAATTTGACTACTGTCGATAAGGTTGATTTTCAATACCCACAAAAAATTGTTTTCTCGGCTCCACTTCAAGATGAAAATGAGTTCGTAAGTAACGACGATTTGCCAAGAGATTGGATAGTAATCTTTGCCCCAAGTGGATTGTACAAAAAAGAGGCAGACCCATCGCCTACAAATTATACCTACCTTAGAATTTCGACAACAGGCAAAATAGTCGAAAAATTTACTTTTAATTCTCCATCCAATGGTTGGAGGGTGCTAGGAGCTTATGAAAAAGAGAAATCCGTGTATGTTTATGGATCAGCTATTACCAAAGATCCAACAAAAGAATATGCAAACGATGTGTTCAAAAATCTGCCAATGGTTGCTACAACATCCGCTTCAGCTCAAGAAAAAGCGGAAGCTAATAATGCAGGCTCAGGTTTGTTGGGCGGTGTTTCGGCCATTGCTTCCATTGGTTCTGCCGATATGGGAAAATCGCAAGATGCGGTAGATTTGCCTTTGGACGAATTGAAATATACCAATGTCCTGGTTGGGAAGATTACAAATGGCAAATTTGACTTTTTAACGGCACCAAACATCGACGAATTTGAAGCAAAACAAGCAAAACCCATAGGACAAAAGAAATTTATAGAATTCGATGGTAAAAAATTTGTAATCAATGGAATTGAAGTTGCCTCTTCTGGCGATATATTTATCAACGGTCAGGATTTTAGTACCAGTAAAAAAGGGCGCATCTACAAAGGAGTGTATATGTTTCAGTTTGATGCCAATGGAAGTTTAAAACGTAACTATGGTGTAAAATTAGACCAATCGAGCAAAGCAGGATTTTTTAATAATGCGCCACTTACAGCCGATATGTATCTGACAGGTAGCTCATTAATTGAATCGTCGGATAGTAAGTACTTATTTTGGCTTTTAAAAGAGGTTAAAAATATACGTGAAGAGTCTCACACTTCCGCATTTTCACTAACATCAAGCATTAAAACTACAACATGGACGCCATTATTTCAATATGAATATGGCAATATAAAAATTTCGGATGGCGAATTGGGTGATTTTAAAGGCTTTGGCGATATGGAAAAAAAGGAGTATTATCTTTTTCCCAATACGGGATCCTATCAGGTAAATAATTATCTGTTTTTCTTTAGCGAAACTTTGCGTGGCGACAAAATTCTTTTGTCGAGAATTGATCTTTCGGAGCTGAAATAATTTGAGAAGCTGTTTAAAATTATAACTCAGAGTATTTATGACTCCTTGATGAAACTGATCATGTCATTGAAATTGTCGCTTTGTGCAAAATTTACAAGAGAAGAAAAGAGGTACACAGAGAGAAAATCGCTTGCGATTTTCCAACTCTCCCGATGAATCGGGACAGGTTGTGAAACTCCGGAGTTTCTCTAATGAAAATTCAAAATAGCAGAAATTTATATTTGCGCTCTCTTTTCGATAAATAGTTAGATATTCTCTGTGTTATAAATTTAAATAGTCTCTGATTTTTTGGTGCTAATTTTAATAAAAACAGGATTTTGTGTATGTGTATGAGAAAAAGGTCGTTACAAAATTAAATACCCTCTTAAGATAATTTGCCAAGAGCATAACCTTTAAGGTGAGACCATAAAGAGAGCCGGGAGAATGTCTCCTGAAATGCGCTCAAAAAAAATGGTCCTGCCAGATCAATATTTCCAGTTCCGCCTTTACCGGGCATAAACCTTAACCAAAGTGAGTGACACCTGCACCAACCAGTGCAGGTGTTCTCTTTTTTGCTCCATGGCTTTGCACCTGAATTGTCAGGCTTAACAGGAATTTGTTATTTGGTCAGTTCAATTTCATGGCAAGGGGAGATTTCTGCTCCCCGGAAATCTCCTACCCGTACCACTTCCTTTCCCGCTCCAGTTTGCCCAACACTTCGATGGCGGTATTTACATTGCTGACCACCTGGAAATCGAACATTCCTACACAGATGAAATCTGCCCCATTACCGTACGCCCACTTGAAGCCATCTTTGGGTTCGATGGCGCCGGCCGCCAATACTTTGAAGCCCATAACCGGCACGGTGGAATTGCGCACGAAATCAACGGTCCGCTCCGGAAACAGGCAGAACATGTTGTTGTGGAAACGGTTGTGATCGAGGTACTCTTTCCCGTCGACTTCGAACGGGAAGCGGTTCTCCCTTGGGTGGGCCGACCAATACTGGTCGTGGTGCATGGTCTTCATGTAGTAGTCGGGGATGATCCCCCGGTCGCGGCAGGCAATCAGTGATTCAACCGAATGGGCCGCTAGTCCAGCGGTGTAACCCTGCTGGCGGATATGGCCCACCATTTTGTCTATCACCTCCAGTTTGTTGTCACGCACCAGCCAGTCGCACCAGTTTCCCTGTACCTGCACGATGTCTACCCCATAGTCGATGGCCTTGTCTATGAATTCATAGTAGAGGGCAGGATCGGTATGGGGCCCAATTTTGGCAAGTTCCTTGTTGTTGAGGTGGGGGTGAACCTGGGAGATCACCTTGATCTTACTCCCGGTTACCTTTTTGTATTTGGCCAGCAAAGGATTCGAGGCATAACCAATGTTGATGGTGTTGATGCCGGCTTGTTCAGCAAGGATCAAGGTCTCGTACACCTTTTGTTCGGTGTTGTAGGCCTTGAAAAGGGTGGAAACATAGATCAGGTCACGTGAATGTGCCCAGCCACCAATCAGGTTGCCTCCGGCGACGAGCCTGCTGATCTCGTGCTTTCCGATCTTCCCCTTTGGCAGTTCCCCCTTCAGTTCATTGAGGGCCGTCTGCTTAACCTGGATGGTCGCACCCGACATCACATCCGCACCGGAGGAGCGGAAATGGTTGACTGCCCCAAGTCCCATCGCGCCCAATACAGGCAGCGTAGCGAGGTTTTTCAGCGCCTCCCTGCGCGACTGTCCGTTTTCAGCACCATTGTTATCTGCAGGTACACTTTTTCGAAAATTTTGTATCAGATCGTCTGCACTGTATCCCCGCTCCTTGTAAATGAACAGGAACAGCAATGCCATTGTTTCGATAAAAAGTTTGTCGACAATGTAAAGATGGGCCTCACTGTTCATCACCAGATTCCCGAAAGGGGGATAGGCGAAATAGTACAAGGTCAGCAGCAAGGCTCCGGCGATGGAAGCCAACCGGCTGAAAAGTCCAATAAAAAGGGCAATCCCGATGAGGGTTAATCCATACACATTGAGGATATCCGTCATCCGCAGCAACAGGGGAGAGCTGGCCAGCCAGTGATAGAAAGGAGACAAAAAGCCCGATGTATGGAGTAAAAAGCCTGAAGAACTCCAGCCGGACTGGAATATCTTGGTTGCTCCTTCGTACAAAAAATGCCAGCCGATGGCCACCCGCAGCAGGGTAATGAAAAACCTTTCATCCACTTTTTTCAATTGCAGCTTCATATTTGGTTGGATTAACTGATTACCTGCCATAAATATAAAACAAAAGGGCAGAATTAATAGGGAGAGCAAGTTAACATTTTTTAAACGAGCTTCGATGGACGATTTTTGCAACTTTCCCGCTAAGAATTCTGCAACAAATGAACCATTCTCAGGCAAATTTGTTACCCTTCAAAAACTGTCAGGAAAAATTGGCACATTGCAATAATCCATCTCAAATGAAGGAAACCAACCATACCATCGAAGCGCTCCAAAAAGAGCTCTCAGCGTTGCGAAAGAGCTACGAAGCTTTGAAAGAGCATCCAAAGGAGGAGATGTCTGAAGACCAGGAGAGATCAGTTGCATTGCTGAGCCATGCGGTAAGAAGTGTCAGCGAATGCATCAGTATCACCGATATGGAGGACAACATCATTTTTGTGAACGATGCTTTTCTGAAGACCTATCAATATGAGGAGCATGAACTGTTGGGAAAAAACATCCAAATAGTTCGTTCCCCTGAAAACCAGGTGGAGCTGGTGGATGCCATCCTCCCTTCCACCCTCGAAGGTGGCTGGCAGGGAGAAGTGTTGAACAGAAGGAAAGATGGCACTGATTTTCCGGTGTACGTATCTGCAACTGTCATCAAAGATTTTGATGGAGTGCCGTTGGCGCTCATTGGCGTATCTTTAGAGATTTCGGGTAAAAAGAAAACGGAACTCGAAAGCCAGGTAAGGAATGAAATGACCCATAGTCTGGTAGAGACCGATAACCTTAGTGAATTGTTGAAGCGGATTCATCAGTCGCTGGGTAAAGTGCTTTATGCCGAGAATTGCTTTGTGGCCATACATGATCCCAAGACCGGACTCTTTAGTTTTCCCTATTTTGTGGATCAGTTCGATACAACCCCGGAACCACTGGCAATGGGGAAAAGTTGTTCTGCCTATGTATTCCGAACAGGAAAGCCATTGCTCTTTTCCGAAGAGCTTTTTCAAAAGTTGTTTGTGCAGGGGGAGGTCGAACGGGTGGGCTCTCCTTCCCCCTCCTGGATAGGGGTGCCCCTGAAAACACCCTCCAGAACCATTGGGGTATTGGTCCTTCAACACTACGAAAAGAAGAATGTCTATTCGGAAAGGGATATTCAGTTTCTGGATTCTGCCGGCAGCAAAATTGCATTGGCGATTGAACGAAGACAGGCTGAAATAGAACTTCGCGAAAGTGAGCTTTTGGTGCGCTCCATCACCGACTCTGCGCAGGATGCCATCCTGATGATGGACAGCGAAGGGTTGATCTCCTACTGGAATCCAGCCGCCGAACGCATATTCGGCTATACCAGGAAGGAAGCCATTGGACAAAACCTGCATGACTTTATCGTGCCCCAGCGGTACCATCGGGCACACCATGCTGCTTTCCCGGATTTTCAGCAAACGGGTCTTGGAGCCGCCGTTGGCAAAACGCTGGATCTGGAAGCCCTGACAAAAACGGGACAGGAGATCTCTGTCCAGCTCTCTCTCTCTGCTTTTGAACTGAACAACCACTGGAATGCCGTAGCTGTTATCCGCGATGTTACAGACCAAAAGAAAGTTGAACTGGCATTGATCAAGGCAAAGCAGGAGGCCGAAACAGCCAATAAATTCAAAAGCATGTTCCTGGCCAATATGTCACACGAAATACGCACACCGCTCAATGCCATCATTGGTTTTTCACAGCTGATGATTCGTGATAAGATGTTGTCTGACAAACAGAAAGAGTACAATAATTCAATTATTCACGCCGGGGAGCATCTCCTGGCACTGATCAACGATATATTGGAATTGTCGAAAATTGAAGCTGGTCGTGTAGTCCTTAGCCCTTCCAACATCGACCTGCACGCACTGATCAATGATATTCAGATGATTTTCATGGAACGGGCCATTGCCAAGAATTTGAGATTGATTTGCGAAATTGCGGCAGATCTTCCACAATATGTTTTGGTGGATGAAGGTAAGTTGCGTCAGATTTTCGTCAACCTGATCGGGAATGCACTCAAATTTACGGAACAAGGAGGAATTGCCGTAAGGAGCAAAGCTGTTCAAACAGATGAAGAGAGCTTCCTGCTAACAGTCGAGGTTCAGGATACAGGTCCGGGAATTTCAGAAGAGGAAATAGGAATGCTTTTCAGGCACTTTGAGCAGACAAGCTCCGGAATCAACAAGGGCAGCGGCACAGGCTTGGGTTTGGCCCTGAGCCGTGAGCTGGCCATCCTGATGGGGGGAGATATTACTGTAAGCAGCGAAGTTGGGAAAGGCTCGCTCTTCACTTTCCAGGTGAGCATGCAAAGGGGTAGTGCTCATTCGGTGGAACGAAATTCCACAAAAGGTGTCATAGGTATTGAAAATATTGGGTCAACCTACCGGATTCTGGTGGTGGACGACAAGGAAGATAACCTGAAAGTCGCCTCCACACTCCTGAATATGGTAGGATTTGAAACCAGGGAGGCCATCAACGGGGAAGATGCCATCGTAAAATTTGAAAGGTGGAATCCTCACCTGATTTTGATGGACATGCGTATGCCGGTGATGGATGGTTACGAGGCTACCCGGCGAATCAAGGCCACTGACAAGGGGAAAGCAACCCCGATTGTAGCCCTGACAGCGAGTACTTTCGAAGATGAATTGAAGAAGATAGAGGCATTGGGAATACAGGGTTTCATCCGGAAACCATTCAGGGAAAATGAATTGTTCAATACTGTTGGGAAAATACTGGGTATTAAGTACATTTATGACCTGGAAAAGAGTGCAACCATGGCCACTTATGGTATCGATGATGTGGCAATTGACATTGATCTGGCAAAAATGCCCAACAATCTGTTGCTAAGAATGCAGAATGCCCTCGATATTGCTGATTTGGACCTGTTTATACAGCTCATAAAAAGCGTTGAAAAGGAGCAGCCGGAGCTGGTACAAAAAATGATGGAGCTTGCTGCCAATTACGATTACGACCAATTGCAGGAGATTTTACACAGAAAGGAGAAAAAGTGATGAATCCCGAACTACCATTCGAAGAAAAGATTCCAAACATTCTCATCATCGATGATATTCCCGCCAATCTCAAAGTGCTGGGCGATATCCTCAAAGGGGAGGGCTATAAAGTTCGTCCGGTACCCAACGGCACGCTGGCATTGCAGGTAGCCTCCAAGGAGAAACCAGACCTGATCCTTTTGGACATCATGATGCCTGACATGGATGGATTCGAAGTTTGTCGCAGGTTAAAAGGGATGCCTGGTTTAGGGGATATCCCTGTCATCTTTATCAGCGCACTTAACGACACCAGCGACATAGTCAAAGCATTGAAATCCGGCGGCGTGGATTTCATCACAAAGCCATTTCAGGCCGATGAGGTTGCAGCCAGGGTGAAAACCCACTTGCAGTTATACAGGCAAAGCATTGTACTCCGGGAACAAAGCAAGCAACTTCAGGAGCTGATTACGACCAAGGACAAATTCTTCTCCATCATCGCACACGACCTTCGGGGGCCGCTGGGAGGTTTTATGGGACTAACAGAGGTGATGGCAGATGAAAATGTTGAATTATCCGTCGATCAGCAAAAGGAGATGATCGTTGATCTTAACGAATCTGCGCGGAATATTTTCAATCTGCTGGAGAATTTGCTGGAGTGGTCGAGGATGCAGCAGGGACAAACTGTCTACCTGCCTGAGACCATTGGATTGAAGGGGGTGGTTGAATTGTGTATCAAACTGCTCAACGATTCCATCCGGAAAAAAGAGATTCAGGTTACCGTAGATATTTCTGCAGCCCATGAGGTTTTTGCAGATACCAATATGCTCCAGTCTGTGCTCCGTAACCTGATCTCCAATGCCATTAAATTTTCGCCAAGAGGAGGTAAAGTACTTATATCAGCGGGATATACAGAAAATATGCGCTCTGTAATCGTCGTAAGGGATACAGGAATTGGCATGAATGAGGAGATGGTCGCCAGCCTTTTTCGTCTCAATGTGAACAACAGCCGACCCGGCACGGAAGGAGAACACAGTACCGGATTGGGATTGCACCTTTGCAAGGAATTTGTGGAGCACCACAAAGGGGAGATCTGGGTAGAGAGTGAGGCGGGAGTCGGCTCTGCTTTCTTTTTTACCATACCAAGTAAACCTGCTCCTGCGGATTTAAGCGATGAGGCCTCCACCACTCCGGCAGACAATGGAACAGACCAAATTGATAACCTGAAAATATTAATTGCGGAAGACAACGAAAATTCGGGAATCCTGATACGCATCTTAACCAGTGCCTTCAGTAACAGGATCCTGGGAGCAGCGACCGGAGCAGAAGCCGTTGAAATTTGCAGGAGTCACCCGGATATCGATCTGATTTTAATGGACATCAAAATGCCGGGGATGGATGGTTACGAAGCCACCCGCCAGATTCGTCAATTCAACAAAGAGGTGATCATTATCGCACAGACTGCTTTCGGGATGACTGGAGAAAGGGCTATAGCATTGGCGGCAGGTTGCAATGACTATATTTCAAAACCCATTGAAACGTCTACGCTAATAGAATTGATCAAAAAGTATTTTCAAAAATAACTGACACGCTGGTATGGGCGGGTATTTATTGTCGGTTTTAAGACATTTGGAAACATGGTTTTAAAGCAGGTTCTGTTGTGTTGTGCCATAGTTCTCCTCCCGCATCTTGCTGGATGCCAGGAAAACCATCCTGTGGTGGCCGATTCCATCCTCAATGGCAAAAGAGTCATCCATTTTTCGGGCCATTACTGGGAAGTTGGAACCTCTGCAGGAATGGCCAGAGGACCTGGTCCAAATTACTTTTCAGACAACAGGGAAAATGTGTGGTTGGATGAAAATGGCAGGCTTCATCTTCGGATCACCCAAAGAGAGGACAAATGGTATTGTGCCAGTGTAACCCTGCTGGAGGCCATTGGCCAGGGTCGTTACGTTTTCTTTGTCGACAGCCGGATTGACCTGCTGGATAAGAATGTGGTCGGCGGACTCTTTTCCTACCAAAGCGATACAGAAGAGATAGACATTGAATTTTCCAGGTGGGGTGTTGAAGCGGCCAAAAATGGCCATTTTTCGGTTCAACCGAGTACCATTTTGGGCAATACCAGGAGTTTTGACATCAAGCTCTCAGCATCCCAAACCACACATTGGTTCAACTGGAAATCCAAACGGATAGATTTTGCCAGCTTTACCGGACACTCAACGGTTCTGCCTGCTGCCCGCAAGATCCTGCACCGATGGAGCTATCGTGGGGCCAACATTCCTAAACCATACGGCGAAATGCTGAAAATTAACCTTTGGCTTTTTTTGGGAAGAGCTCCTTCAGATCTCCGGGAAGCAGAAATGATTATTTCAGGGGTCAGCATATTGTAGCTCAGACGGGGCTTTTCAGATATTTAGGTAAACACAATTTCAATTTCGTAAAAATTATGATCAAGGAGCTAATATTGAGAAACCGGAGTTACCGCCGATTCTACCATTCTGAAAAAATTGGCCTAAACAATTTACGGGAATGGGTCGATCTTGCACGCAATTCTGCCTCTGGCCGTAACGCACAATCTTTGAAATACCTGCTCAGTACGGATGAATCTTTCAACGCCCTGATTTTTGAACAACTTGCGTGGGCCGGATATCTCACCGAATGGAGCGGTCCGGAGGAGGGGGAACGACCTGCCGCATACATTGTGATGGTTCACGACACCTCAATTTCGACCAATTACTTTTGTGACGACGGCATCGCTACCCAGAGCATATTGCTGGGTGCCACAGAAGCAGGATTTGGGGGCTGCATCATCTATTCCGTCAACCGAAAGAATCTCAGGGAAATACTCGATCTTCCGGGGCAATTCGAAATCGTCCAGGTACTTGCATTGGGCAAACCCAAAGAGGAGGTGGTATTGGAGGAGATGATCCACGGTGATGTGAAATACTGGCGGGATGCAAACCAGGTACACCATGTACCAAAAAGATCCCTGGAAGAGATCATTCTACGGCAAATATGACCATTCTTCCCGGCGGGTCTCAATGATTATTTTTGAAAGACCACACTTTTACCGGTTTTTGCGGATTTACGGGCGGCATCCAGTATGGCAACTACTTGCAGGTTGTTTTCAAGTGAATAAAGACCAAAAGGTGCCACACCGATTTTTCCCCTGATTACATCCGCAAAATAGCAGAAGGGATCTTCATAGACCATTACATCTGCAGCAGTGATATTGGTGGTTTTTTCATGGCTCATCCCGGCTCCCCTGGCACGCAGCTCATTTTTGTTTACGGAAACTACGTACCCGTTGTCGCCGTAAATTTCCATATCTTTCCGGTTGAATGGCCAGTTCCACGAGGCCTGGATGATGCACTGCGCTTCCCGGTAGGAGACAACAATGGTCGCCTCATCGTCTACTTTGGGATAGATGTCTGGTTTAAACTGGTGCGTTACGGCGGTAACCGAGAGGGGCTTTTCGCCTTTGGTCAAGGCAGTCATCAGGTTGGCACCATAGCAACCAAAGTCTACCATGGCTCCCCCGCCGTTCAGGACAGGATCGGTGAGCCACTCCAGGAATACCGGGTCGCAGCCGATCTCCTTCGGTCCTTTGTGGCCATCGTGAATTACCACCTTTCTGACGGTCCCTGCAAATTTAGCCTCATTGACCATCTTGAATGCCTGGGCTGTTGTTGGATACCAGGATGTTTCATAATCGGTAAGCAGCTGAATGGAGTGCTTCCGCGCAAGTTCAGCCATACGGGTGGCATGTTTCATGCTGACTGCCAAAGGCTTTTCCACCATTACATGGATGCCCCTGGGTGCACAGGCCTCTACCACAGCCAGGTGATCGAAAATGGAGCCAAATGCCACTACGGCTTCAGGCTTCACCTTGTCCAGCATATCTTCCAGGTGATTGTAGGCGAGGTTTTCAGAAAACTGGTAACGCTTCGCGAGTTTTTGAACCAACTCCCTGTTGGTTTCAAAGAGCCCGACCAACTGAAAATCCCCTTTGTCTGCCCTGCCCAGGATGAACGAAATGTGTCCGTGGGTCATTCCGGCTACGGCAAGCCGGATCGGCTTCTGTTGCGCATGGGCCATAAACACTCCTCCCTGTAGAAGAATTGCAAGGAGTAAACCTTTGACGATGAGTTGCATAATGGCAGATTTTTTTATTTCTTTGTTTGCGTGCATGGCGCGCTTTGCACGATGAAATTGGCACATGGCTCAAAACAGTAGAGCATTAAGTTCCTGCATTTTACATTTTTCAAAACTCGGCTGCCTCATTTGGCCAACAATTTCCTGGTTAAGTGTAGAGATAGCGTTTGATATTTCGTTTGGGAGTCTTTTCAAACTCCTTTTCAACCAATACGATAGAGCTTAATTGCGCATATTTCGGAAGCTCGCGGTTCACCTGTTTGCAATTTTCGGTCATGATCTCCTTCAAATGGTTTTCCGATACATTTTCAGCTTCCACCCTTTCAGGATCAGCATAAACAAAGGCAACCATCTTGTGGTCACGTTCGGTGATCACACATTCGAGTACAAAGGGATAATTGCTGAGTTTGGCCTCCATCTCTTCCGGATAGATATTTTGTCCGGAGGGACCCAGCAGCATATTTTTGCTTCGTCCACGGATGTAGATGAATTGCTCCTTGTCGATGATGCCCAGGTCTCCGGTGTGAAGCCAGCCCTCTCCATCAATGGTATCTGATGTCGCTTTGTCGTTTTTGTAATAGCCTAGCATCACATTGGTCCCCTTGACGAGAATCTCACCTACCTCGTGGAAGGGATCCTTTGAATCGATGCGAACCTCCATACGGTCGACCAGTCTCCCCGCTGCGGAGGATTTGAAACCGGTCCAGGGTTCATAGGAGATGAGCGGTCCGCACTCTGTCATGCCGTACCCAATGGTAAACGGGAATTTGATTTTCCGGAAGAAGGCCTCCACCTCCGGATTCAATGGAGCACCGCCAATGACAATCTCATGGAAATTGCCCCCAAAGGTTTCCACCAGACTGGCCCTTACCTTTTTGAACAGCAGCAGTTGAATGCCTGGCACTTTCAGCAGAAACTTAACCACAGGCTTTTCAAGTGCCGGCAATATGCGTTTCTTGTATATTTTCTCAATGACCAGCGGGACGGAGAGGATCAACCGTGGTTTTACCTCCTGGAAAGCCTTGATAATCAGTTGTGGGGTAGGGGCCTTCGAAAGGAAAGTAACGTGGCAACCAACCGATACCGGGAACAAAAATTCGAACAGCAACCCAAATACATGGGCCATGGGCAGGAAAGAGACAATTTTGTCACCCGACTTTAAAGGCATATGATCCTGTGCATAGACAATGTTCGACAACAGGCTTCTGGCAGGAATCATTACCCCCTTGCTGAAACCTGAAGTACCACTGGTATAGGAGAGAATACTCAAATCATCACCCTCATAGTCTGTCAGTTCAAAATTGTCGGCAGCAGAAATCCCTGCATGATTTGGATCAAAACATTTGGTCCACAGGGCTTTCTCTTCCCCTGTTGAGAAGGAGAGTGGCGAAAAATCGGTCAGGCTGACAACACCCTTGAGACCCGGTACCTTCTGTGGATCAAGTTTGTCAAACAGATTATCCGCTGCAAACAGGAAGCAGGATTCAGAATGTTCCAGGATATGTTCGATGTCGTCCGGATTAAAATCAGGCAGTATGGGTACCGTGACTCCTCCGTACCCGGAAACTGCCAGAAACGAGATGGCCCAGTTTGAGGAGTTGCGACCCAGAATCGCAACCTTATCCCCTTTTAGAATCCCGCTTTCCCTGAAATAGCAGTGAATCTGCCGGATCATTTGAGCCCCTTCCCCGTACGTGGTGGTTGCTCCCTGGAAATCGGAGAAGGCTGGTTTGGACCAATTCTCCCGGAAACATTGGGCATACATCTCAATTAGTTTGTCGCGCTTCATAAGTTCTTCTTATTTGGAGTTCAGAAAATCCATCTTATTTTCCCTTAAAATTAAACAAAGATCTTTAAGTTAAAAAACCACCCGGTGATATCTCTGCGATCTGGTGCATAGGTGGAACAGAATAGCCCCAAAAGTTCAAAAAATCCTCTGTTCCTTCAAATTTTCGTCTTTCTACGCTTCGGGAAGCATTTGGTCTGCCATGTATTTCAACCCATCCAGGGTGAGATTTTTGTCAATCAATTGAATTCGTTTGGCGATGTTGAACAGTACCGCCGAAAGACCTCCGGTAGCTACCACGGTGAGTTGATCCGATAGTTCTGCCTCTGTCTTCTCCACGATGGAATCGACCAGTCCGGCAAAACCCAGGACAAGTCCTGCCTGGATGGCATGGATGGTGTTGTCTCCCAATACGGAAGGCGGGGCAACAAGCTGGACATCCCGCAACTGGGCAGTATTCCCGGTGAGGGATCTGAGCGCGGTCAGTAATCCTGGTACAATGGCAACCCCCAGGATCCTGCCAGACTGACTGATGGTGCTGAAAGTCAAGGCAGTACCAAAATCTACCACCATCACAGGTCCGCCATACCGAACGAAAGCCGCAGTAGCATTCGCAACGATATCCGTACCAATTTCATCCGGGCTCAATATCTCGATGGGAAGTTTTTGGTAGAGAGCGGGTTCAACCAACAAGGGGGTATGGTTGACGAGATGGGCCAACATTTCATTGAATGGCCTGATCAGGCTGGGTACAACACTGCTCAGCACACTCTGGGTGATCTCATTTTTGGGGATGTCTGAACTGCCAAACAGGGAGTTGAAGATCACCTCATATTCATCCGCCGTCTTGGAAGCATCCGTCTTGATCCTCCATATTTTAAGCCATCTGTTCTGGTCTGCCACCCCAAAAACAATGTTGGTATTTCCGATGTCGATTGTTAGAATCATCTGCTTTAAGTTGTGTTTAACCAATGCACTCCCAATGCTGCTTTAAATATACACACTTTCCGCCATTGAAACAATCCTTATGCCTGCTTGCCGTATCGGTTAGGGTCGACCATGTATGGCGCAAAGGTATCATTCACTGCAGAAAATGGTTGGAGGAGCGATTGGATTTTTAAGTCTGCCAACTGCTTATACAGAGGCATGGAATTACTATATTTAGATGCCTTCTTACACCGGTATGAATTTAGGGCAGAGGATTGAAACATTTCCTGGTAAGGTATAGTAATAATTTACAAATGAATTGATTAAGATTGGATTGATGCGACAAGAAAATACCTCCCCTTTTGTTGGACGGAAAGAGTTGGTGGCAATTCTACTCCTCCTGATATTTGCCGGATGCAAACAGCCTCCGGTAATTGAGCAGCCACCCATGGATGGATACAATTTCTTTGTCCTCTCCGATATGGGCTCCACCGGACCCTACCGGGAAGACTCCGTAGCCAGTATTGTCAACCTGCTTTCCAAGAAATTGCACCCGAAATTTGTGGTTAACCAGGGTGATTTTTTTCACGACAGAGGGGTCCGTGATACCCTCGATCCACTTTGGAACGCACAGTTTGAGCAGATGTTCACCGCACCTGAACTGGACATCAAATGGTACTCTATCATCGGCAACCACGAGTACATCGGCAATCCACAGGCACTGGTGGATTATGGCCTGCACCATGCCAGATGGACCATGCCTGACCGCAGTTATACCTTTGTTCAAAAGGTTGACAGTTCGGTTTCCATTCGTTTCGTCATGATAGATACCTCCCCATTTGTCTTCTTCTACCCCAGGGATCCAAAATACCACGCGGTGAAAACGCAGCAACCTGCCAGGACTGTTGCCTTCGTCGACAGCGTATTGGCTGCCTCCAAAGAGACCTGGAAGATCGTGGTTGGCCATCATCCGGTCTACTCGTCCGATTTTAACCATGGAAGCACCTATGGACTGATTGAGCAGGTTGCTCCGCTGCTGAGAAAGTACCGTGTCGATTTCTATCTCAGTGGACATGTGCACAAATTTGAACACCTCCAACGGGATGAGGTTGATTACATCGTAACAGCCTCCGGTGTAAAGCCACGCTGGTCGAATCCCTGGTTTTTTACCCGTTATGTGAAAAGTTCGGTGGGATTTACAGTCGCCAATGTCTCTGCCAATCGGTTCTCCTTCTACTTTGTCAACGAAAAAGGGGAGACTTTGTACTCCTACCGGAAGAAGAGGGAGTGAGGGGATTGGATTGAGGGACGGGGAGACTGAGGGACTAAGGGACGGGGAGACGGAGAAGTGACGGAGAGACGGAGAAATGACGGAGAGACTGGAATGACGGAGAGATGGCCACGCAGAAGGAACAGTATGGATTTTTTTAAATTCGTGTAATTGGTGTAATTCGTGGTTGGGAGGGGTTCAATCTAAAATCTAAAATTTTAAAACTGTTGGCTGTTTCTTCTGGTACCACTTCCAAACCCGGAGGAATTGTTGTTCAATTCAGGATTTTCATACTCCTCATCATCATCCGATTGTTTGGTACTTGCACCTTTCAATGGTTTGGGCAATGTCTTGGTCTTCATCAGCGGGATCCGGTAAGAAACGGTGACCGAAAAATCAAAGGGCACCTCCGAGGTGGTATATCCCAAACCTGGAATGACATAGGGCTTTACATAGGCATCCTTGGACCCGGTGAGGAAGAATTTAGCCCTTACAGTCCAGCCGAAAAAGAAATTTGGCAGCAGCTCACCCTTCAGTCCAAAAACGAGTTCAGCCCAGTGGGCATTGAGGTAGTCTTTGGGGTAGGAGGTCTGATAGGTCCCCCAATAGTTGGTGTAGCTGGCGGAAAGAGTCTCCTGTGAAAAGCGACTAAACCCATACCTTGCACCCACAAAGACCAGGTCATGGTCGGACAAGGATTCAAACTTGTTGATGTTGACATCGACCCCCAATCTGCCGTAAGCCCCCTTGTTGGTGTAGTGAAAGCTCTCCTTCACATCATCCACACTCATATAGCCGGCTTCTACGGTAGGGAAAAAATTACCCTTATAGGGGAAGTCTGCCTGTATCTCAAATCCACCTTGTGTCGACTTTTGCATAAAAGGCAGCAGAAACCTGGAGACATCTATCCCAATGCGGGGGCCTTCATACCTCCACACCTCTGCCTTTTTTTGCCCGAAGCTTGCGATCGGACTAAGGAGTAGTAAGATGAAGATAGACCTTAATATTTTGTCCATTGGTTTCATAGTTTTCAACAGATTTCGGATCCACATTGGAATCAAATACCCTGATTGAATCGATTAAAGGGCTCTGTTTTGAAGCCGTGAGTTTATAATAGGGTGCAAATCCGCAACTTTGCGATATCAACCGGAACTCCATGGTGTGTTTGACCCAGAAGGCACCGGCCTTTCCATTGGCATAGACCACAAAGCCGGTAGAGTCGGCCGCGAGGTTCAGTGGCAATCCAATTTTTTTGACGGTATCAGCTACGGTGCTGTAATCAAGTGTATCTCCGGTACCGGTTTGCTTGAAGCCCCTGATAAGAATTGAATCGATTTTTGTGGAATTGTTGCCGGAAAAAACGGTGACCATCAAGGTATCTGACGATTCGTAACAGTTGGAACCATTGTTACAGGATAAAAGTAACACGACCGCAAAAAGGAAGATGGTGAAGCGGAAAAGCATTCGTCAAACGGGTTTGATGAGTATCTTGCGGCAAATATAATCAAAATGGGCGGACGGGATTTATGCCCCCAAAATAATTGATAGTTTTGTCGTTTCAATGTAACTATATGAGAGCAGTCACTTTTTTGATATTTTTCAGCCTGGTCCTCGTGATCTATTCAGCCTTGAACTACCTGGTCTACTCACGGGGCTTGATGGTTTTTTCCGGCAATCCAACCCTGAAGCGATGGTACACAATTGTTTTCTGGACATTGGTCTCCTCTTTTCTGGTTGGCATGTTTTGGGAGCGTACCGCCTCCTCCATGGCCAGTGAATGGGTCTACAGGGTAGGGGCTTTTTGGATTGCATTTATGTTCTACCTGCTAATGGCGATTTTGGTGGTAGACCTGGTAAGGCTCGCCAACTATTTTTTCCATTTCCTTCCGCTCTTTACCCCTACCGGGAAGCTCAGACTTGGTTTTTCCATTCTTGGGGTTGTTACGCTGGTTGTCTTGGGCGGGTACATCAACGCACTGGTTACCAATGTTAAAGAGATTCCACTGACGATTCACAAAACCGTGACAGGCAAAAAGGAGATGAAGATCCTGATGGCTTCAGACATCCATCTGGGGGCCTTGATTGGGGAACACCAGGAGCAGAAGCTGGTCAGGATCATCAAGGAGCAAAAGCCCGACCTGGTTTTGCTCTGCGGGGATCTGGTGGATGGTGATATCGGTCCCGTATTGCGTAAGAAACTGGGAAGACACATCCAGGAGATCCAAACACCCCTGGGCGTTTTTGCCATCACCGGCAACCACGAATACATCGGTGGAATCCAAAAGACTTTGCCCTACCTGCAGAGTATCAACATCAAGGTTTTAAAGGATGAGGTGGTAACCCTTCCCAACGGAATCCAGCTGGTGGGACGTAATGACAGGGACAGCCGGCGTATGGGGGAAGCCATTGGATTGAAGGACCTCAAAACTCTGGTGGACAGTTTGGACCACACCAAGCCCATCGTTGTGATGAACCATCAACCCTACAACTTGCAGGAAGCAGTAGAGGCAGGTGCCGATCTGCACCTGTCGGGACACACCCACCACGGACAATTGTGGCCGCTGAACTACATTACCGGTGCTATTTTCGAACTTAGCTGGGGATTGAAGCAGAAAGGCAATTCGGTCTTCTACGTCTCCTCCGGTTTTGGTTCCTGGGGCCCACCGGTGCGGACGGGAAACAGACCAGAAGTGGTGGTCTTTAACATTCAATTCGACTAAGTTGTTATTTTTGCAGTACAAATGTGGTTAGTTGTTGAACGTTTTTGGTGGGTAAACAGCCTGGAATGTTTTGGGCCAGCGGAGATAAATTAAAATAATTACAATTTAGAAGTAGCAGATTAGTAGGGTGGTAATCTATTATTTTGTTAAATTCTTAAAAAAAGTTAACATTTTTTAACGCGAAAACAAAACTTATATTTGATTTTTACGTAATTTCGTATATTGCAATTAAATTTAACAGTTTAGTTTGTTAATTTGTCGTATAGAAGGTATATTTGTCCCTCTGGTTGTGTTTTGAAAAATTTAAAAAAATCTCACAAGATGAAAAAATCTAATCTAAAAATTCTCTCTTTGTTGATGCTGGTAGCCATCGTGGTTGCTACCGTCTTCTCTTGCAAGAAGACCAGTTTTCCCCCGGATCCGAACGATAACATCGTTGTCAAGCGTCAGCTTGAAGTTAGTGCTCTGAATGCCTTTACCGGTGACTCGATCGGACAGTTTAGTGTAACCATTACCACTCCGTCTGCAACAGTTACCCAAACAGCCACAGGTAACAAGTATGTACTTACCAATCTGGTTTCGGGCAATTATACGGTTGTAGTTTCCAAAACAGGGTACAATACTTCAACGGCAAAAACTGTTTCGGTATCTTTGCCAACTGACGCAAAAAGCAGCATGGTTGTGGACGCTTCAGTTACCCTGGCCAAGGTCGCTGCAGCTGTGGCGGTAACCGGAACCACCGGAGGTGTAGTAACAGTAAAGGCAAACTCTGAGGTTGCTGCAAGTGCAACCGTTGCTTCAGTGGCAGTTGCTCCTGCTACCGTTTTTACCTTGGCTGATGGTACCAAACCTGCTACTGTTAGCATCTCTGTTACCAACGTTCCTGTCAATACACAATTGGCTCCGGTTATTAATGTTGGGGGCTCCAACCAGGTTGCTGTCGCCAGTATCGATGTAATCAAGGACCAGATTCCTGTCAAGACACTGGATCTGCAACCGGAAGGATTGACTTTCAGCCAGCCAATGGTTATTGATATGTACATTGGTGACATGTATCCTCCCCAGATGTCCATTGCCGACAAAACATCCAAACAGGCCGGACTTACGTTGAACTATGTTAGGAAAGATGGAACAGTTGAAGTTTTGACTCCAGATCATTTTTCTACGGATAGAAATACTGTTTATTACAAGATTACCCACTTCTCCCAATGGCATCTTCTGGATAATTTCTTGAAAATTGTAAAAGGTGCTAATACCAAATCAGCCATTCAAACAAAGACTTCGGCCTGCGGTTTGGGATTGAACGCCACTTTTGAATATACTACGTTGTATAAAATGGGGGATCCTGCTGACCCTTATCGTCCATGGTTGTTAACCTCCCAATGGGCTGATGCAAGGTATTCTGTTACGGAATTAGTCAATGCTCCAGCCCAAGCTGGTTGGACTTGTGTAGCAACCTGGCAATGTACCCTAGAAAATTGGGTATTGACAGATACCTGCCCTGGTTTTTGGCAACAGTGGAGAACCCGTAACATTGTCATACCTATAAAGGGAGAAAAACCAACGGTGAGTTATGTTGCATGCCACAACTAGTTTTGTTGTAAATCTACCAGCATTGATAGGAAAATAAGTTCTGATTCGCAGCATTTCCTATTAGATTGGTTGAACACCCATTGTCCATATATTTGTTGGAGAATGGGTGTTTTTTTTCTTCATGGTGACTTGGAATTTAGGGTATTACCCCTGATGCAATTGAAAGTTGGAAGTGATGTTGGATAATGTATTTAGTGTATTGAATCGGATGTTAATGGGTCGAAGAATATTTTTTTTGTATTGCTTTGTGATATTTGGTAGTCTCCTCCCCGGGCAGGTACTGTCTCAATCCCTGATGGGCACAACTGGACTGGTTACCATCCCTACTGCGCGTATGCAGCAGGATGGCACGGTGAGTTTTGGTATATCCTACTTTGATAAAAAGCACCAGCAGTTTTTCGAGGGAACCAGAGACATTGGTATGGCCTATCTCAATGTAACCCTCCTTCCATTCCTGGAGCTGACAATGCGGTTAAACAATCCCTTCCCTTCGGATGTTTTTTCGGTAGACAGAACACCGATGGTCCGTTTAAGGCTACTGAAGGAGCGGAAATATCTGCCGGCGGTAGTGATCGGGGTACATGACCTGGCCTCCACTGAATCCACCAGTACGGTTCATTACAATGCAACCTACCTCGTTTTTTCCAAGCAGTGGAAGAATTTTGATCTTCACATGGGGTACGCTCCCGAAATAATGAAAGCCCGTTATTATCAGCTGAGTGGCGTGTTTGGCGGAGTTGCTTACTCCCCCCACAGGGCCGTTCATCTCTCAGCGGAGTACGATACCAGGCATGTGAATGCCGGGGTGGAGCTGCTTTTTTGGAAGCACCTTGGAATCAATCTGGGCACCATCAACTTTGATTCCTGGGCGGCGGGACTCAGTTTCAAAGCTTGCTTGCAGTAGTGCATATCCTATTAGGAAACTGTCTAAAATTCTTGCGTAACTTGTATCTCTCTTGTGGTAGCGAGAAAATCGCAAGCGATTTTCTACCTTTGTGTTCCTCCGGGGTTCTCCTGAAAATAGCTAAGTGCAGGAATTATTATAGTCAACCTATATTTGATAAGAGAGATATTGGACCTCTGTGTACATTCTTTTCCTCTTATTGAACCTTGAGCTGATTCTCTACGTAATCGGGGTTCAGGTTGCGAAAGGTGTCGTTCCAGTCGGGGTTGGTCCGGTATGACCTTCCTACCGGGTCTATAATCCTGTTGGTGTAATCAAAATTGAAATATTTGGCGAGGTTTACCCTGAAGGAAGCCGGTTTGGGGGATTTTCTCGGGGCGATGGGAATTGCCAGGGCGATTCCGCCAACAGTCCCGTTCTCCCCCGGTGATTTTAGGTCAGATTTGATGACAAAGAAGGAGAGGTTCAGTTCATGAAACTGCCTGGAGACCTCCAGTTTGACGGCGTAGTCATCGTAGATGAACTTTCCGGCGGTGACCCTCGTGGTAAAATCGTAGGTAGGTTCCCTGTATTCGCCAAAAAAGGCATAATTAGCTTTGGTCCCCTCCGGATAGTAATTTAGAAAACCATCATTGAGGCTCATTATTCCGGTATATCCTGTCGTTAACCCTGCACTTGCTCTTCCATTCCAGAAATATTTGCGTATATCAATAGATACCCCATATCGCTGGAAATAGATATTTGGACCTATATCATTGGTAAATGGGAATAATCCGGCAGAGGCGTAGACAAAAACATTTTTGGGCAGACGGAACAATTGGTTGATCGTTGCGGTCTCCAGTCTTGGCTTACTTTCATATTGGTATTGCAACTCATTGTGAATCGGGATAAAAACCTGGGCCGACAAGAGGGATCCTTTCCACAGGGAGGCCTGGACGATCGGAGAAATACTCACCATCCACTCGATAGGCTGATCGAAATTGCCATACTGCAACCTTAATCCGGGAAGAAACAGGAGATCAATCCGCCCAAAGGTTCGGTTCTGAAGTTGTACCTTTTTTTGAAAGTCTTGAACAGCATCCGTGTTCAAAAGTGACTGAACCGGGATTCCAGACAAACCTGTTTCGGTTGCAGCTTTCTTGTTCAGGTAATCTTTTACACCCATGGTAATCACTGTAACAGGGATCTCATGGTGCATGGGCACCAAATGGAGCACGGAAGAGTCGCTGCAGGCCATGGCTGCTTTTTGCAGGACCCTTGAGATCCCATCGACCTCCGACCTGTAGCGGCGGTTCTCATAGAACAGGTAGACCTCTTTCTTTTCAATGTAAATACCTACATTTTCAAATCCTTCCGCTACAAGGGCCCTGACCAGTGAATCTTTGAGATTCGGCAGCTCCTGGCTCCTGGTTTCAAGGGCCAGCGAGAAGATCAACAGGGAGAATAAAATCAGGCGAGGTAGAACTTTCATAGGACGGGAGAAAATGATCTGGTTATATATTTTTCACTACGGTCAAACAAGTTCGCTGAAATGCAAAATTCATACGGCGTAAAATGCTCCGGATTGGCTGTTTAATCCTTGCAAGGTACATAAATTTCAGGAACCTTTTCAAGTGCATGCTCGTGGTATACGAAGAAACAGGCAGGATTGTTAACAGGAAGACCATCTTAATACCGTATGATGGAAATCCCTTTTTCATAGGATTTATTGAATTCCAGTGAATTAAACATTCAGCCGTGAGCCATGGATGGAACAAAAATATGAATTTACCTTTCAAAAATTTGCGTATCTTTGCAGCGGTTTTTAACAAGAGAAGTACAGATTATCAAGTATATAAGGTATGTCAGACAGAAACAACACCCGAAATTTTTGCATCATTGCCCATATTGACCATGGGAAGAGTACCCTCGCCGATCGTCTGTTGGAGATGACCTCCACCATCAGTTCACGCGACATGGAGGCTCAGGTGTTGGACAACATGGACCTGGAAAGGGAGCGTGGAATCACCATCAAGAGTCATGCGATCCAGATGGAGTATTTCCGACAAGGGGAGAAATTCCTGCTCAACCTAATTGACACCCCCGGACATGTCGATTTCTCCTACGAAGTATCGCGTTCCATTGCTGCCTGTGAAGGGGCATTGCTGATTATCGATGCCACCCAGGGTATCCAGGCACAAACCATCTCCAATCTCTACCTGGCCATCGAACACGACCTTGAGATCATTGCGATTCTCAACAAGATGGATTTGCCCAATGCCATGCCGGAGGTGGTGGAAGACCAGATCATCGAGCTGATAGGTTGCAAGCGTTCTACCATCATCCGGGCATCCGGGAAAACCGGTGACGGCGTCGCCGAGATTCTGGAACGCATACTTACAGATATCCCTGCTCCTGCAGGCGATCCGGATATTCCGCTTCAGGCACTGATTTTCGACTCTGTCTTTAACCCTTTCAGGGGGGTTATCGCCTACTTTAAAGTGGCCAATGGCACTGTGCGCAAAGGGGATCAGGTGAAATTCGTTGCCTCCGAAAAACAGTATGTGGTGGACGAAGTCGGCGTTCTCAAGATGGGTTTGGAGCCCCGCGATGAGTTGAATGCAGGAGATGTTGGGTACATTATCTGCGGTATCAAAACTGCCCGTGAAATCAAGGTGGGCGATACCATTACCCATGTTAAAAATCCAGCAACTGCCATCTCTGGTTTCGAAGAGGTGAAGCCCATGGTATTTGCTGGGGTCTATCCGATCGATAGCGAGGATTACGAAGATCTGCGCAACGCGATGGAAAAGCTTCAACTCAACGATGCTTCATTGACCTATGTTCCCGAATCCTCTATGGCACTGGGGTTTGGTTTCCGTTGCGGTTTCCTGGGATTGCTGCACATGGAAATTGTCCAGGAGCGGCTCGACCGGGAGTTCGACATGAATGTAATAACCACTGTGCCAAACGTTTCATACATGGTTACCACCAGGGCAGGGGAGACCTTCGAGGTCTACAATCCGGCCGGATTGCCCGAGTCTACCCTGATTGAGCAGATCGAGGAGCCTTTTATCCATGCACAGATCATCACGAGATCTGAGTACATTGGTGCGATCATGACCTTGTGTCTCGATAAGCGCGGGATGATGACCAAGCAGGACTACCTGACGGCAGACAGGGCAGAACTCTCATTCGACATGCCCTTGGGGGAGATCGTTATTGATTTTTACGACAAATTGAAGAGTATTTCAAAGGGCTATGCCTCCTTCGATTACCATATTACGGGGTACCGTCCGGCCAAACTGGTCAAATTGGATATCTTGCTGAACAGTGAACCGGTGGATGCGCTTTCCACGCTTTTGCATGTCGACAATGCCTACACTTTTGGCCGAAGAATATGTGAGAAGCTAAAAGAGTTGATTCCAAGACAACAGTACGACGTAGCGATTCAGGGAGCCATTGGTGCCAAAATTATCTCCAGGGAAACCGTCAAAGCCGTCCGCAAGGATGTAACCGCCAAATGTTATGGTGGGGACATTACCCGCAAGCGCAAATTGCTGGACAAACAGAAAAAGGGGAAGAAACGGATGAAACAAATTGGTAACGTGGAGGTACCCCAGAAGGCGTTCCTGGCCGTCCTGAAGTTAGATTAAAAAGAGTGCCTAGAGTGCGCTAAAGTGCTTAATGTGCCTAGAGTACTTCGCTACAATGAAAATATGTTCGGAGTCCATAACTCTAGGCACTTTAGTTCACTTTAGTCACTCTAGGCACTTCCTCAGATGATCAGCTTGTACCCTTTGCCGTGGATGTTGATGATCTCAATCCCCTCTTCTTCCTTGAGGTGTTTTCTCAACTTGGTGATGTAGACATCCATGCTTCGGGCGTTGAAATAGTTGTCGTCCACCCAGATGGTCTTGAGCGCATAGTTCCGTTCGAGCACTTTGTTGGCATTCACACAGAGCAAACGGAGCAGTTCCGACTCTTTGGTGGTAAGCTTGGTGCTGTCATTGGCATCTGAAAGGGTCTGTTTTCTGGCGTCAAATGTAAACCGGCCCAGTTTGAAAACAACCTGGGTATTGTCGGCCTCTCCCAGTGTTCTGCGAAGGATAGCTTCGATGCGGAAGATCAGCTCTTCCATGCTGAAGGGCTTGGTCATGTAATCGTCGGCTCCCAGGCGAAAACCTTCAATCACATCCTCTTTCATGTTTTTAGCAGTGAGAAAGATGATTGGTATTTCACTGTTAATCATTCGAATATCTTTAGCCAGTGTGAATCCGTCCTTTTTAGGCATCATCACATCGAAAATACAAAGGTCGTACTGATTTTTCTGAAATCCTTTGAACGCGGCTTCCCCATCAGGATAAAGATCTGTATCGTAGCCTTTTGCAATTAGGTACTCCCTCAGTAACGATCCCAGGTTTTCATCGTCTTCACTCAAGATAACTCTCATTTTCTTTTCCATATTGTTTTTCTATTTGATAACAGGGAAATAAATCCTGAATTTTGTCCCTTTCCCCACAGTACTTTCTACTTTTATTTTTCCATGGTGCTCCTCTACAATTCGTTTAACGTAGGAAAGCCCCAGCCCGAATCCTTTCACGTTGTGCACGTTTCCGGTAGGTATACGGTAAAAACGCTCAAAAATCTGGGTGAGATTCTCTTTTGAGATGCCAATCCCATAATCTTTGATTTGAACAATTACCCAGTCACTTTTGTTCTCGGTGGATATCTCAATGCGTGGATTCTCTTTGCTGTATTTCTCGGCATTGTCCAGCAGGTTGTAAATAACATTGGTAATGTGAATTTCATCTCCATTGATCATCGGGTTTTCTGCCAGCAAGGAGGTCTCCAGTGTCCCTTCAGAGGTGGTGACCCGGATCTCAAAATTGGCGGCTGCACTGGAGACGATCTGGTTCAGGTCGATCTCCGTAAACTTTAGTTTTATCTTCCCTTCGTTGAAAACGGCCATTTGCAATACCTTCTCGACCTGTCCGCTTAACCGCTTGCTTTCGTCCAGAATGACGCCGGAAATGTGGTCAATGGTGGACGGGGAATGAATCAGCGAATTGTCCTTCAGCATTTGGGAGGCAAGCGAAATGGTTGAAATTGGGGTTTTCAACTCATGGGTCATGTTGTTGATAAAATCATTCTTGATTTGGGATAATTTCTTTTGCCGGAGGATGATCTGAAGGGTAAAGACGAAGATCCCAATGATGATCAGCGTTAAGATCAATGATGGTAGAACAAAGTTGGATATTGCCTTGATTTGCTCGGCATGCTGGTCAGGGAAATATACATAGAGGAAATTGGGTTTAAGAGAGGTTTCGTCGTAAAAGATGGCAGTTTTGTACTCTCGGGTCCCTTTCAACGGATGATAGTCAGGGTCACCGGCAACAATTTTTGTCTTTCCATTGACACTTGACTTGATACAATACTTGAATGGCAGGAAAATATCTGCCTCTTTCAACTGAAGATCCAGTTCGTGTCTGACATCCCCCAATATCCTGTCTTCTACCTTTTTCTCCGACCTTTCAATCATGTAACTCTGGAACCGCAAATCCCTGGATTGTTTTTCGCTCTGACGGTCGTAAGAGCTCTGCATGCTGGGAATGATAATGGTGGTCTGGGATTTTCCAAAGGTAAACTTGCCATTGGCATTGTTGACCGTGCTTTGGTTGTAGGAAATGGTGAGCTCACCCGAACTTCCGAGCCTTTTAAAGGATTCTGAAGAGTCAGAATTTGGGTAGAGACCAAGACCGCTGGAAGGTTTTGGATCCGGAATATAATATTTGGCATCCAGTTCGTAGAAGTGATTAATTTCCCAGAAATCAAGGATGTCACCAACATCTTTCAAGGCTCGCGTGACAACATAATTGGAGTTCTTTTCCTGAAGTTTCGCCGTTTTGTTGATAGTGATCAGCTGTACCGATATCATAGCCACAACAGCAATGGCCATCACAATAGCGAGTATGTTGATCATCTTTTTGCTCATGAAACAAATATAGAGTATAAAATCCGATGAGCAGGGGATCCTTAACAATATTTAACAGCAATAGAACGCAAGCTGTTAGCTATTAGACTTTAGCAGTTGGTTTATGGAAGTAGTCCCTCCATTTGATTAACAATATATATTTTTTTGATTGTTAACGGAACCAAGGCGGTTCAGAGAGCAGATCGAACAGCTGACCGCCAAGATTTCTTTACATTTCAGTTAGGCTAAGCCGTTCGAGCGCCTGTTGGGCAGCATTTTGCTGGGCCTCTTTTTTTGAAAATCCTTCTCCTCTTCCCTGAATTTTCCCGTCTATGTGGGCTTCACAAACAAAAGGCATCTTTTCACTACCGGGATCCGGGTTGGTAATGGTTTTGAACTCAACCTCCTGTTTGATTTTTTGTCCCCATTCGATCAGCTGGCTTTTGAAATTGTTGTCGACACGCTCCATCTCTTTGATGTCGACATGCTGGTTAAAGATTTTCTTGATCACAAACTCTTTGGTTACGGTATAGCCACAATCGAGGTACAGCGCCCCGATAAATGCCTCCAGCAGATCCCCATAAAGGTGGCTTGATTCACTGACAGAGTTGGCATTGGAGACCACGTACCGGTTCAGTTTCATTTTAAAGGTGAGCTGTGTCAAAAAGCTTCGGTTAACGACCCTGGATCTTAGCTGGGTGAGGAAACCCTCATCTTTGAAGGGGAAGCGGTTGTACAAATATTCAGCGACGATGGTTCCCAATATGGCATCTCCCAGGTATTCCAACCTTTCGTTGTTGACAACATTGCCAAGTTTGTCGACATAAGAGGCCGATTTATGGATAAAGGCAATGTCGTAAAGCTTGAATTTTATCGGACTGTGTCCGGTCAGCGCTTTGATAAACGAATAAAACTCTTTTCTTGGGGAAGAAAAGAGTTTTATTTGGTATCTTAAATTTCGGAGCACGTCCTAATTTATTTTTTTGAAGATAACAGTACCGTTGTGTCCTCCAAAACCAAAAGTGTTGCTCAATGCGTAGTTGATGTTGCGCTCTTTTGCTTTGTTGAAAGTAAAATCAATCAGCGGATCAACTTCGGGATCTAGCTCAAATTGGTTGATGGTGGGTGGAACAATGCTGTACTTCATGGCAAGAATGCAGGCAATGGCTTCAACTGCCCCTGCAGCTCCAAGCAAGTGACCGGTCATCGACTTGGTCGCACTGATGGCTACTTGGTAGGTATGTTCTCCGAAAACTTTCTTGATTGCTTTGGGTTCGGCGATATCACCTAATCCGGTAGAGGTCCCATGCACATTGATGTAGTCAATTTCTTCTGGTCGAAGATTAGCATCGCTCAATGCCCTTTTCATGACAAGTACCGCACCGCCGCCTTCAGGATCCGGAGCCGTCATGTGGTAAGCGTCTGTTGACATCCCACCACCAACTAGTTCTGCCCAGATGGTTGCGCCACGCGCAATTGCATGCTCATACTCTTCCAGAATCAATGCTCCAGCTCCTTCTCCCATTACAAATCCATCCCTGTCTTTGTCGAAAGGCCTGGATGCCGTCTTGGGATCATCGTTACGGGTAGAAATCGCATGCATGGCGTTGAATCCTCCAATTCCTGCCTGAGTAATAGCTGCTTCCGATCCACCTGCAATGAAGATTTTTGCCTTTCCCAAACGAATGTAAGTCAAAGCATCTATCATTGCATGAGTTGCAGATGCACATGCCGTTACTGTAGTGATGGTTGGACCCCTGAATCCATATTGCATGGCTATGTTTCCACTTGCCATGTTGGCAATCATCTTCGGAATGAAGAAGGGAGAAAACCTTGGGTTATCCGGGTTGCTGTTGAAATCGGTTACTGATTGGTAGAATGTATCCAATCCGCCGATTCCTGCGCCCCAAATTACACCCACCTCATCTTTGTCGATTTTGGAAAGATCTAATCCGGAATTTTCAATTGCCTGAGCTGCAGCAATGTATGCATATTGGGCATACATGTCGTGTTTCTGCACCTCTTTCCGATTCAGGTAATCATTTGGATCGAAATTCTTTATCTCGCAGGCGAATTTTGTCTTGTACTTGGAGGCGTCAAAACGAGTAATGGGGCCTGCACCGCTGACCCCATTCCTTAGGCCTTCCCAATACTCTTCAACATTTTTGCCAAGCGGGTTGATTGTGCCCAAACCGGTGACAACAACTCGTTTTAATTCCATATTGATTTTTAAGACCTTACTATTTAATTACTTCGCGTTCTCAGTGATGTAAGTGATAGCGTCACCAACCGTGCCGATTTTTTCAGCTTGATCATCAGGAATAGCAATTCCAAACTCTTTCTCGAACTCCATAATCAACTCTACTGTGTCCAAAGAATCTGCGCCCAAATCG
This sequence comes from Tangfeifania diversioriginum, assembly GCA_945873105.1. Classification (GTDB taxonomy): domain Bacteria; phylum Bacteroidota; class Bacteroidia; order Bacteroidales; family Prolixibacteraceae; genus CAINVV01. The sequence goes on along the minus strand of CAMCBW010000011.1, from coordinate 57,893 downwards.
TTTGTGAAAGACGCTTCTGTCGTTACTTCGCTCTCGTCAACACCTAGTTTGTCAACAATGATTGCTTTTACCTTCGCCGTAATGTCAGACATAATTTTTTAATTTTACGTGGTTACTATTGTTAAATTTACACACTGAATTTTTCAGCGATTGCAAAGAAACGAAGAAACAAAATTATCTTCCAAATATTTGCCAAAGAATGTGGCAGTTTTACCATTAAATTTACCTCCTTTGGCTTTATGTAGAATATTAGGGTCGAAAATTCTAAAAATCACTGAGTATAAGTAATTGTATATGAAGAAAATAGCCATACTTGCCTCGGGGTCGGGATCTAATGCGGAGAATATTATCCGCTTTTTCAAGGATCATGCTTCCATCTGTGTTGATTCGGTTTGGAGCAACCGAAAAGAGGCATTTGTATTGGAAAGGGCTGAACATCTGAACGTAGAGGCGCACCATTTTTCCAAAGCAGAGCTGGCAGATACGGACCGGTTGCTGGAGGAGTTCAGAAAAAGGGAGATCGATCTGATTGTTCTTGCTGGATTTTTGCTCCTTTTACCACAGAAATTCGTCCATGAATTTCAGGTGGTGAATATTCACCCGGCTTTGTTACCCGCCTATGGAGGAAAGGGTATGTATGGTTCTTACGTACATGAGGCTGTCATTGCCAACAAGGAGACAGAATCCGGAATTACCATTCATCTGGTGGACGAGGTTTATGACCATGGTAAAACCCTTTTTCAGGCAAAATGCCCTATAGTTGCGGCGGATACGCCGCAATCATTGGCCATGAAAATCCATGAGCTGGAGATGGAGCACTTTCCGCGGACCATTGAGGCACTGCTTTTGGGAAGTGCCTAAAGTGAACTAAAGTGACTAGAATGCCTAAAGTACTTTGGAACTCCTTATATTTGTATATAGGTTTACTTATATAAGATAACTTTAGTCACTCTCGTTCACTTTAGTCACTTTAGACACTTTTTAAAATGGTTCTACCTTCCTTTCTTCAACCAGGTGATAGAATTGCAATGGTCTCCGTCGCTGGAAAAGTCGGCCGGGAGATCGTCGAAGCGGCCAAAGAGCTATTGGAGGCCGAAAAGTTTGTTGTGGAGATAGGGCCTCACTCTTTTGGCGGTTTTCACATGTTTTCCGGAACGGATGAGGAAAGGGCCCACGATTTGCAACTGGCACTGGACGATCCGGGTATAAGGGCGATTTTCTTCAACCGGGGTGGATATGGCTCCCTGCGAACCATCCTGCAACTTGACTGGACAACCTTTGTGCTTCATCCCAAATGGCTGATAGGTTTCAGCGACATTACCGTATTTCATGCCTATTTGTCAAATCAAAATATTACCTCCATCCACGGCGTGATGCCCTCCTTCTTTTTCGATAATGGTCAGCGGACTGAAAGTCTGGATGTTATGCTGGATTTACTCAGGGGGAAGGCATTAAAGTACAAAATTCCTCCCCATGACTTTAACCGGCTTGGAAGTGCACGCGGCGTTCTGGTAGGAGGGAATCTCTCCCTGCTTTACAGTTTGCGCGGAACTCCCCTCGACCAGTCACTGGATGGGAAAGTGCTTTTTCTGGAAGACATCGCAGAGTACGACTACCACCTCGACCGGATGATGATGAATTTGAAGTTCGGGGGTCTGTTGGCCAACCTGGCCGGATTGGTGGTAGGTTATTTCACGGATACCAAAGCAAGTTCAGCCGCTTTTGGATCAACATCAGCTGAAATTATCAGGGATGCAGTTTCCGGGTACGGTTATCCTGTCGTATTTGGTTTTCCTGCAGGGCATGAATTGCCAAATTTTCCACTTTTGATGGGGGGTGAACTCCTTTTGGAGGTTACAAAAGATTCTGTGGGGATCAGTCAGCCATTTTGAAAAAAGCAACCATGAGGGCCGAATCAGCAATTAAACCTGAGAAGGAGGATTTGGGCAAGAAGGGAGAGGTGATTGCCCGTGAATACCTGGCGGTGAATGGATACCGCATCCTGGACCTCAATTGGCACCACGGACACAAGGAGATTGACATTGTAGCCCGGCAAGGGGAGGAGATTGTGGTGGTAGAGGTAAAAACCAGAATGGAAAATTATGCAGAGGAGCCCTGGGAAGCTGTTACAACTTCCAAAATAAGGAACATTGTGGAGGTAGCTGATGCCTGGCTAAGGATTCACAACGTGGATCTTGAAACAAGGTTTGATGTGATCTCCATCTTGATCAGGAGGGAGGGTGGCCATACGCTGGAGCATTTTGAGGGGGCGTTTCTACCTCCCGTCAACTAAGTGCCTAAAGTGCCTAGAGTGAACTAAAGTGCCTAAAGTACTTATGCTATACTGGAGATTTGTTGGGAGTCCAAAACTTTAGGCACTCTAGGCACTTTAGTTCACTTTAGGCACTTTTTGATTAATTTCACAAAAGAAAATAATTGCACCATGAACATAGAAGAGGTTAGGCAATTCTGTATTGCCAAGAAAGGGGTTACAGAAGGATTTCCCTTCGATGAAGAGACATTGGTGATCAAGGTGGGTGGTAAAATCTTTGCACTGCTTAGCCTTGACAAGACACCTGCCATCAACCTGAAGTGTGATCCCGAAAGAGCCATCGATTTGCGCGAACGCTTTGATGACATCCTTCCGGGCTACCACATGAACAAAAAACATTGGAATACCGTGAGGCTGGAGGGGATCCTTCCAGATAGCCTTTTAGAGGAGATGATCACCCACTCCTACGAGCTGGTGCTGGCATCTTTGCCAAGGAAGGTGCAGGAGGCTGTCAAAAGAGGCGAAGATACATTTTGAGTTTGAAATGTTTGAAGGGTTTGAAATGTTTAAAAAGTTGACGTTTTGGTTAAACTAACACAAACATCCCGAACATTTCAAACCTTTTAAACAGCTTAAACATTTCAAACAATTTGTTGGATATGGTTTACAATCTGAATGGTGCTGAATACATTGAGCTGATAAAAATGCTCAAATTGCTGAGGATTGCCGGGTCCGGCGGTCAGGCAAAAATGATGGTGGAGGATGGTGAGGCGACATTGAATGGTGTGGCTGAATCCAGGAAAAGGGCCAAGCTTCGGCCTGGTGATGTAGTTCAGATTTTTGGGAAAACGATCAAGATAGAGCCATGAAGCGCAAAAAAAAGGGAGCCGGTAAAATTGGACCGGCTCCCTTTTTTTATGATTGCACCATTATTGGACCTTTAGCAATTTCATCATCTTTTTGGCGATCTCCGTATTTTCCATGAAGCCGGTAAATTCTTCGGCGCCAGGGCCAAATGCAAAGACCGGAACACAGATGCCGGTATGGTCTGTGCTGGAGAATTTTGCCGTAACATCGCCTGTTTTGTTGTTTCCTCCATTGAGTGTCATTCCACCTGTTTCGTGGTCGGCAGTCACAATGATCAGGGTATTCCTGTTTTTTGCGGCAAATGCCAGGGCTTTACCAATGGACCTGTCGAACTCAAGCGTCTCCTGGATCACGCCCGTTGTTTGGTTGTTGTGTGCGAGGAAGTCGATCTCCGATCCTTCCACCATCAGGAAAAACCCTTTGTTGTTCTGTGAAAGCAGGTTGATAGCCGTCTCTGTGGCTGGAACCAGCATCTCTCCACGTTCTGAAAATGGTGGATTGTGCTCGTCTGCAGTTAGTCCAGCCAATTTTCCCGATGTAACCTTCTGGATATCTTCCATTTTGTAAAGTACCTGGTATCCTTTCTCCTTCAGTTCGTTGGAGAGGTTTCTTCCATCTTTGCGCTTCTCGAAGGATTTGGTTCCACCTCCAATGAAAACATCAATATCCGTTTTAAGGAAATCGGCGGCAATGTCCTCGTAACTTCCCCTGGAAGCCTGGTGTGCAATGAAGGAGGCTGGAGTGGCATGGTTGATGGCGGAGGTACTCACCAGTCCGGTGGCCAGCCCCTTTTTCTCGGCTTTTTCGAGGATGGTTTCTACGTTGTTCTTGGCAGCATCGACGCCAATAGCTCCGTTGTAGGTTTTGACTCCACTGGAGAGAGCAGTGCCACCTGCTGCGGAATCAGTTATATAGGCCGAAGAGGAGTAGGTTTTCGAGAAGCCGCAATGGACAAAGTTTTGTAGGAAAAGCGATCCACCGTTGGCCGTCATGGAGGCATAGATATGGGCCAGTCCCATTCCATCACCAATGAAAAGAATGATGTTTTTTGGACCCTTCTTGCTTTTTACCTGATCGTATTGCTGGACCGGGTAGAAGGTGCCTCCCTTGTATTGCTCTTTGGCAACAACTACTTTATTTTCCTTGTATTGCTCCTGCGAGAAGCCGGTTAGGCTGTTGGAGGCAAATAGCAGTGTGATTGCCAGCAAACTGAGCGTTGACAGTTTAAATTGTCTCATAATCAAAATAATAAATTAATGTTGGATAGAATTTGGGTTTCCGTTTCAAAAATTTTGACGAATGTAAGCATTAATCTCTTTTTTAGAAACAGCAATATCGCCAAAGTCAGGGAATCTGCCGATATGCAGGATGAATCAATTTGCGGGGAAGCTGGGTAAAGATGTTCTTTGAGGCAAAGTAACGATGCAGTCTGGCTGGGTAACAAAGCGGGCAGCCAAAGTAGCTAGGCGGGGAAGCAAAGTAATGATGCGGGAAGCATAAGTAACAATGCAGGCAGCCAAGGTAACCGGGCGGGTAAGCTGAGTAGCAATGCAGGCTGGGAAAGTAACGATGCGGGCAACCTAAATAGCGTTTCTATCAGGCAAAGTAATCATGCGGGCAAGCCTGGTTGACCTTCCATGTGACCTTAACTTGATCCCCATGTTTCAAGCTTCCTTGAAAATCCTCATCAGACAGTTCCTGCAATCGAACTCCAGCTCAAACTTGCTGGCTCCATCATTCAGGGAGAAAGGCAGCTGGAAATCTGCGGGGAACTTTCCCCCAAACCTTGCGCAAAACCCTAATTCGTGCTGCAGGCAGTGCCGGGTGATCATCACCTGCAGACGACCTGAAACTACCCGTTTTTCGATCGCATGTTCAGGTTTTTCAACGCCGTGACGTTGGTAGAACTGTCGTGCCAGGCGGTTGCTGATGTTGTTTTCAAATTGGAACTGATCGGCAGGGAAGGGGAGGTTGTTGGGAACTGGCCTGACCGTCATCTGTTTTTCAGAAAGCATCCCGGTAGGAGAAGCTGGGTTGTCGGACCCTTTTTGAGATAGCTTTTGCGCTAACCTTTCAAGCAGACCCCTTCTCAATTCGTTGATTTGTTGGGAGGTGAAGAAATACTGCTCGTTTCCGTTGGTCTCTTTATCCCTTACCAGGAAGGGGGTATCCCCCGATTTGGCTAGCTGGCGCAGGATGTTATCGCGGGATTTCACCGGATCATTGGCCGGTATTTTATCCATAGAAAGTGCAAACGCGATGTTTTTTGACTCAGCGTTGACCGATTCGTTTTCAAGTTCGGCCAATAAAGAGAATCCTGAGGGGGTGGATTGGAGTGAAATCTTTACCGGAATTTTTCGTTCGGCTGTTTTTCTGCCCAATGCCATCTGAAAGCCGTGGTCATAGTTTCTGAAAATTTTGGCCCCGACAAACACTTCATTCATCCTGTCAGGGAAAACTGCCCCATTTTCTGCTTTGTTTACCTTCAGTCCAATGCTTTCACCCTTGCTGTTTACAAAGGTCAGTCCGTCGTTGTTGGAGATGGAACTTTCCCCTGAAATTTGAAAGGAGTCCCTGGAGATCTTTGTCACGGTACCTAGCTCTTCTCCTGTCGATTTGGGAGAATCCAAACCCACCACCGAATCTTTCCTGCCATGCAGAAAATAGTCGGTTGAACTCCGGTGAAAGGTCCTGACAGGATCCGGGGTAAAGAAAAAGGTGGTTTTGCCCAGCGAAGCCGGCAGGTATTCCGGTTTCTCCTCCAGCAACCGGTCGAGCGCTTCACGGTAGTAAGCCGTAATGTTTTTTACATAGTCAATATCCTTGAGCCGTCCCTCAATTTTGAAAGAGCGAACACCTGCTGTTGCCAGTTCATTGATAGAGGCCGAGCGGTTGAGGTCCTTGAGCGACAGGAGGTGTTTGTCCTGCACAATGATTTTCCCGGCAGCGTCTGTTAGCCTGTACTTCTTGCGGCAGGGTTGGGCACAGGCACCACGGTTGGCACTGCGGCCTCCCATGGCATGGCTCATGTAACACTGTCCGCTCAGGCTTACGCAAAGGGAGCCATGCACGAATGCTTCGAGTTCAAGGGCGGTTTGGGCAGCGATCGTTTCGATCTGCGACAGGGAGAGTTCTCTGGCCAGTACAGCCCTCTTAAAACCAACTCCCTCCAGGAATTTCAACTTTTCTACCGTGAAGTTGTTGGCCTGGGTACTGGCATGGAGGGCAATTGGGGGCAAATCCATCTCAAGTATGCCAAAGTCCTGGATGATCAGCGCGTCGGCTCCAGCTTCGTAGATTTGCCAGATGATTCGTTTGGCCTCCTCCAACTCGTTGTCAAACAAGATGGTGTTGAGTGCAACGTAGGTTTTTGCGCCAAACAACCGGGCCTCTGCCGCCAGTTTTTCGATCTCCCCGATCGAATTGCCTGCCGCCTCCCTTGCTCCGAATTTGGGTGCACCGATGTAGACGGCATCCGCTCCGTGCCGGATGGCCGCTGTGCCGCATTCGAGGTTTTTCGCGGGAGAAAGAAGTTCCAGGTTGTTGGTGCTTCGCACGTTTGAAATGTTTGAAAAGTTTGAAGGGTTTGAAGGGTTTGTGTTTCGCACGTTTGAAATGTTTGAAATGTTTAATGAGTTTGGAATGTTTCTGACCAATAACATTTCAAACGGCACGATGTGCCAAACTTTTCAAACGCCCGAAGGGTTTAAACTTCTTCCCGGAGAGCTTCCCAGTATTCCAAAGCCCTTCGGGTATGCGGGATGACAATGGTTCCACCAACCAGGTTGGCTACCGCGAAGATCTCGAAAAGTTCTTCCGTGGTGACACCCTGTTCGTGGCATTTTTCGAGGTGGTATTTGACACAATCGTCGCAGCGCAGTACCATCGAGCTAACCAAACCCATCATCTCCTTCACCTTGGTGGAGAGGGCTCCCTCCAGGTAGGTATTGGTGTCGATGTTGTAGATCCGTTTCATTACCTTGTTGTCGGAAGCAAGGATCTTCTCGTTCATCTTGGCGCGGTAGGCGCGGAATTCGGTAATTTTTTCGTTCATAAAATCTTTAATTTATGTCTAAGATATGGGTTCTTTTTCATCAAACCACTCATTTCCGTCCGAAACGATCATAATCCATTTTTTAATCAACTGGTGTGGACGGTGATCACCGCTCATTCATTACCCGGGGTGTCGCTCCTTCGTCGCTTTACCCCGGGCTGTTAATATTTAACCCTTTCAGGGCATGATCGGTGTGATACTGACAATGTGGTCAAAATTAAAACTTCAGCCTCTGACACGTCCCCATCCCTCAGTCCCTTAGTCCCTCAGTCTCTCAGTCCCTAGGTCCCTCCGTCGTCCCCTCAGACAACTTCCCCTATCAGCGTAGTCTGCGTGCAATCCAAAATTTTCACCTGCACCAGTGCTCCGATTTCAATTCCCTTGCCGGGGAATACCACCACCTTGTTTTGGGAGCTTCTGCCAAAGAGTTCACTCTTCTTCTTTTTTGAGATCCCCTCAGCCAAGACCTCCATTGTCAGGCCAATATCACGGCGGTTGCTTTCGAGGGAGAGTCGGTTTTGGAGCTGAATGATCTCCTCCAGCCGCCTTGATTTAACCTCCTCGGGCACATCATCCTCAAAATGGTCTGCGGCGTAGGTGCCGGGCCGCATCGAGAATTTGAACATGAAGGAGGTATCGAATTGCACCTCTTCCATGAGCTGCAGCGATTGCCGGTGGTCTTCTTCGCTTTCGGTACAGAAGCCACAGAATATATCTGTCGTAATCCCGCATCCCGGTAGGGTCTGGCGAATCGCCCGGATTCGGTCGAGGTACCAGTCGCGGTCGTAGCGGCGGTTCATTTTTTTGAGGATGGCCGAACTGCCTGATTGAACCGGAAGATGGATGTGCCTGCAAATATTCGGGTAGGAGGCCATCGTTTTGAGCAGTTTGTCGGAAAGGTCCTTTGGATGGGAGGTGGTAAACCTAACCCGCAGGTTGGGGGAGATTTGAGCCACCATCTCCAGCAGGTCCGGGAACCTTACACTTTTGCGGGTGGGTTCAGGATGCCACATATAGGAGTTGACATTTTGCCCCAGCAGGGTCACCTCTTTGGTGCCACTCTCTATCAATGCCTTAACCTCGTTGAGAATATCTTTGGGATCACGGCTACGTTCCCGGCCACGGGTATAGGGGACGATGCAATAGGTGCAGAAGTTGTTGCAACCCCTTGTGATGGAGACGAAACCTGTAATGCGCTTCTCCCCCAGGTGTTTGGGGATGATAGAGTCGTAAGTTTCGTTGATGGTAAGTTCAACATTGACTGCGCTTTCCCCGTGACAGGCCTTGTCGTAAAGGAAAGGAAGATCCCGGTAGGCATCGGGACCGGCCACCAGGTCGACCGTTTTTTTCTCCATCAACTCCTCCCCGATTCTTTCCGCCATGCAGCCGATCAGTCCGACGACCAATCCAGGTTGTTTCTTTTTCAGACTTTTAAAAAAGGAGAGTCTGTTCCAGATTTTTTTCTCCGCATTGTCCCGTACGGAGCAGGTATTGACCAGAATGGCATCTGCCAGCGTATATTGATCGGTCACAGTGAAACCACGGTCTCCCATGATTGAGGCAACAACTTCGCTGTCGGCCACATTCATCTGGCAACCGTAGGTTTCGATGTATAGTTTTTTCTGCGTCATACTTTCAAGGATGCTTCCTGGTTTGGAAACCGGAAGAGCTGCAAAGGTAGAATCAATTCTTCCAAAATTATAATGGGTGCAAGATTTTGAATTTTGGTGAATTTTCGGTATATTTATAGGTAGGATCGCATTTATGAGGCAATTGAAGTTCCCTGAGCGAAGCCGAAGGTGGTTACCATTCATCAAATCAATAAAGGCAAGCCCGGTCCCTGAGCGAAGCCGAAGGTAGTTACATTTCAAGAGATCAATAAAGGCAAGCCCGGTCCCTGAGCGTAGCCGAAGGCGGTTTGAATTTCATCAAAACAGTTAGATGCAAGCCTGGTCCCTGAGCGTAGCCGAAGGTAGTTACATTTCAACAGATCAATAAAGGCAAGCCCGGTCCCTGAGCGTAGCCGAAGGCGGTTTGAATTTCATCAAAACAGTTAGATGCAAGCTTGGTCCCTGAGCGTAGCCGAAGGTAGTTACATTTCAAGAGATCAATAAAGGCAAGCTTGGTCCCTGAGCGTAGCCGAAGGGGATAATTCTAATTTTCAATGAAAGCATACATGTACATTCTGCAATGCGCAGACGGTCATTATTATACGGGAAGCACCCATGATCTTGAACGAAGAATGGAGGATCACTTGAAGGGGCAGGGAGCTAACTTTACAAGCAAACATTTACCTGTTCAATTAATTTACTATGAAGAATTTGAAAGAATAGATGAAGCCTATTTCCGGGAAAAGCAGATTCAGGGATGGAGCCGAAAAAAGAAAGAGGCACTGATAAATAGGCAAATAGATGTTCTTCATGTCTTGGCCAAATGTCGGAATCATTCTTCATCAGAAGTTTGGCGGCAGAATAACTCCCCTTCGGCTGCGCTCAGGGACCGGGATTGATTTTGCATTTATACCAGATGAAACTCCCCTCTGGCTGCGCTCAGGGACCGGGATTGATTTTGCATTTATACCAGATGAAACTCCCCTTCGGCTTCGCTCAGGGACCGGGATTGATTTTACTTTTAAACCAGATGAGACTCCCCTTCGGCTTCGCTCAGGGACCGGGATTGATTTTACTTTTAAACCAGATGAAACTCCCCTTCGGCTGCGCTCAGGGATCGGAATCCTTGTATAATACCTTTTTTGACCTTTGTTCGAAATTTAAAGACTTAAAGTTTGACCACCACTTTTTCCCCCATCGATTTTCCTTATCTTTGCGGCAAATCTTCCTGATATGAGATTGACTGGGCGGAAAACTGTTGCATTGCTATGGATGTTTCTGGTAGTCTATACTTCACAAAGTATAGCCCAGACTGCAAGAACAGCGCCTGCTCCCTCACTGGCAGATGGTTCATTTATCTGGCAGCGGCTGGACGTTCAGGCCAGCAGCGAAATCGCAGACCTCCTCCGACAACAATACGACCAGAGCCGGAAAACCGGAACCATCCCAGGTTACCGGCTTCAGCTCTATTTCGGATCGGGTGTCCAGGCGAGGTCACATGCCGAAAGAGTGAGGGCAGATTTCAATGCCCTTTATCCGGATACAAGGATCTACCTGATCTTTAAATCACCCGATTTTATTGTAAGGGCAGGAGATTTCAGAACCAAGAGTGATGCACTGAGAGTATTAAAGAGTTTATCTGCCGGATTTGCGAATGCATTTATCGTCTCCGACGAGATTGCCTTTCCGGGTCTGGGGATTCAAGCAGAAATAAAAAACTGATGAGCGACCAAATCAAGCACGAGTGTGGAATTGCCCTGATCAGGCTTCGAAAGCCGCTGGAATACTACAGATTGAAATACGGCACCTGGCAATACGGGATCAACAAACTCTATGTGATGATGGAGAAGCAGCACAACCGCGGCCAGGATGGTGCCGGAGCTGTGGGTGTAAAAGTCAACATGTCGCCCGGCAGGGAGTACATCTTCCGACACCGGTCCATCGATCCAAATCCTATCAGGGATGTATTTGCCAAAATTTTCAAAGAGTTTAGTCACGCACAGCAACATTATCCGCAGGCATTTCCGGATCCAACCTGGGCCAAAGCTAATCTCCCTTTTGCCGGAGAGCTCTACCTGGGTCACCTCAGGTATGGTACTTTTGGACGCAACAGTGTGGAGTCGACTCATCCCGTAATGCGGCAGAACAACTGGCGGTCGCGCAACCTGGTGCTGGCCGGCAACTTTAACCTCACCAATGTGGATGAGCTCTTTAACCTGCTGGTCGGACTCGGTCAGTTTCCGAAAGGTTTCAACGATACGGTGACCATTTTGGAAAAAGTGGGCCACTTCCTGGATGAAGAGAATGAACTGCTTTTCAGGCAATACAAGAATGAAGGTTATGCCAATGCCGAAATATCCCCCCTGATCGAGAAAAATATCGACATTCGTAAAATCCTCGAAAGAGCGAGCCGCGACTGGGATGGCGGTTATACCATCGGCGGGATCATTGGTCATGGGGATGCTTTTGTGGCACGGGATCCGTGGGGGATTCGACCGGCCTTCTACTACGCGGATGAGGAAATCGTGGTGGTGGCCTCCGAAAGACCCGTTATCCAGACCGTCATGAATGTAGGCTGGAACTGCGTATCCGAAATCAAACCGGGTCATGCGCTGATCGTCAAGATGGACGGATCCTACAAGGAGGAACTGGTCAGGGTTCCACAAAAAAGGAGCTCCTGTTCGTTCGAAAGAATCTATTTCTCCCGTGGGTCTGACCGGGATATCTACAAGGAGCGCAAAAAACTGGGTTTCCTGCTGGCACCTGCGATCTTGAAGACCATCGACAATGATTTGAAAAATACCGTTTTCTCCTTTATTCCGAATACTGCAGAGACAGCTTTCCTGGGCATGATGGAGGGAATCCGTGCAAACTTGCTGAAGTGGAAGAAGGAGAAGATCCATGCGCTGGGGGATAAGATGACCGAAGACGAAATTGGTGAGATCATCTCGGTGCAGCCCAGGATGGAGAAGATTGCCATCAAGGATGTGAAGATGCGTACCTTTATTGCCGACGACAGCAGCCGCGACGACCTGGTGGGTCATGTCTACGATGTAACTTACGGAGTCGTGGAAAACCAGAAGGATACCCTGGTCGTCATCGATGATTCCATCGTGAGGGGAACCACGCTGAAACAGAGCATCCTGAAGAGCCTGGATCGGCTTAAACCAAAGAAAATCATCATCATCTCCTCCGCGCCACAAATCAGATACCCCGATTGCTATGGGATCGACATGGCCATTTTGGGCAAATTTGTGGCTTTTGAAGCTGCCATCGTACTCCTGAAAGAGCGCGGAAAATCCAAGATTATCGACGAGGTATACCGCAAATGCAAGGAGCAGCAGAGACTCCCGAAGGAGGAGATGGTCAATTATGTGAAAGAGATCTACCGGCCTTTCAGCGAAGAGGAGATATCTGCCAAAATAGCCCAATTGCTGAAGCCGGCAGAGTGCAAATCAGAAGTTGAAATTGTCTACCAGACGGTGGATAATTTACACCTGGCCTGTCCGAATGACACGGGTGACTGGTATTTTACCGGAGACTATCCCACACCGGGAGGGAACAAGGTGGTAAATACCTCCTTCATCAACTACATAGAAGGCATCGACGGCAGGGCCTATTGAAAGCGCATCTTGGGGTTGTCCTCCTTCTCAACCAGCTCCTCCAGGTAGGTGGAGACATGGCGGTCGATCTTGATATCGTACATGTCTTCTATGCTTAGCAGGATACCCGTCTCCTCCACATCCCCGAATTCATCGCTGATGGCTGTGCCGAAGGTTCGCATGTTGGGGGTGAGGTTCATGTAAGCATTGATAAGCGGGGGAATGTTTTCTCCCAACTTCCTGACCTCCTGGGAAAGTATCTTGTAAGCAGCATCGTAATCCTTTCCCTCAAACAACATTCCTATTTTTTCGTGATCGGCATGGTATTCCATGGGCTTCTTGGCCCACACAAGGTGATCAGGATCAGAGAAGTATTTGCTGAAGAAATAGAGGATCAGGTTGCGGGCCTCCTCTTTGTAATGGGTGTACATGGTCACCTTTCCGAAAAAGTATTTGACCTCGGGATAGTCGATCATCAGGGCGCCAAGGCCATCCCAAAGATTGTCGAGGGCGAATAGCGCTTTGGAGCCTACCTTGGTCGACTGGTAGTCGGGTTGGACAAATGACCGGCCAAGTTCGATGACAGAAGGCAGGTAATCGGCGACAAAGGCATCAGAGAAATTGAAGAGATGGGCAGTGGCCAAGGGCACTTCGCCATGGGCATCCTTTTCCAAACCTTCGCAATGAATGTAACGGTACCCTCCCAGGATCTCCCTGTTGGCCGGATCCCAAACAATCAGTTGCTTGTAGGGATGGGTTTCAGAAATATCGTATTGGTCAATATCAATCTCTTCTCCGATGCCACCACCTGCTGCACGGAAGGTAAGCTCGCGCAGCCGGCCAATTTCGCGCATCAGATTGGGTGAATCAAAGTAGGTGAGAATGTAGATCTCGTTGTCGGCTTTGTTCGTCTTCCTTTGAAATTTTTCCGGAGTAAGCTCTGCTTCCAGCAATTCCCTTGGGACGGGAGGAATAATCTCCTTCATCGTAAAACAAGTCATTGGTTTGCGGCAAAAATAGCAATAATTTGACCACAAATTTCACAAATTGGCACAAATCCAATTGCATTCTCCGACAAAAATGGAGAAAATATGCCCCATTCAACCATGAATTACACTAATTGCACGAATTGAAACAAGAAATGGAATTAGATTCTTTTTGATCAGTTTTTTGATTTCTAAAGCTCCTTCAATCCATTTTTCGCAAGTCTCAAAAAGTCAGGGTTACCTTATTGCATGATTTGGTATTAAGTTTATAGTGTCTTAGCCGATCAGAATACTCCAGTTATAAAGTGCCTAACAATTTAAAAGAACCAAAACCTTATGAACAAGAGATTATTCGTTGCTGCAACCTTCTTGTCATTGACCCTACTAGCTAGCGGCCAGCAAGCTCAAAAACCGGATTCAATATTGCCCAACAGAAAAGCGGTGAATGCGTATGGGGATGTTTCTAAATTACTTGCGAAAAATGCAAATTTTCCGGTCGAACAATTGGGCCCCAATGTTTCTGGAAGCGAGGGAGATGTCGTTCTATCCCTGGTGATTGGGAAGAATGGAAAATCAGACAGTTTGTCAATCGTAAGTTCGGTGGGAAAATCTTTCTCAACAAGTGCAATAGTTGCCTTTGGTAAGTTGCCGGATGAATGGAGTCCGGCCATAATCAACCACCAACCTGTCGATAAGCGTTATTTGTTGGTATTCAGGTACAGAAAGTACCTGGATACCCAGCCCTATGATTACAAGAGTAAAGTAGCACAACTGTTGTCCAGGGAAAAATACAAAGAGGCGTTGAAACAACTCAGCAGGGCGATCAATGACAATAAATACGACAGTGAATTGTTTGAATCACGTTCAAAGGTTAGGCAAATACTTGGGGATGTGGAAGGTGCGAATGCTGATAAGTTAGTCTCACTAAGACTCAGTGAGGAGATTCTATCCCTCGTTGAGGTAAAAGTCATGGGTATTTCCTCTACAAAAAAGGTGATGATGGGTACAACCACCACCCGCAGGGTTTATTAGCCTGAATCCATTTCCATCCTCCGTCATATCCGTCTCTCCGTCATTTTTCCGTCATCCTTGTCCCCCAGTTTCAGTCCCTTAGTCCCTTAGTCCCCCCGTCTCTTAGTCCCCCCGTCTCTCCGTCATTTCCGTCCCTCTGTCATCCCATACACTACCCCCTTCACCACCTCCGCCCATTGCGTAGGGCTCTTGGTGTGGTCGAAAGTCTGCCAGGGGATTGGTTTGCCGAAGGTGATCGTGAAGTTTCTTCCCCGCTGTTTGAACATCTCGTCGGGGAGCAACATCATCTCCAGACCGAATTTGATGCCAAGGATCTTTCTGAATCTGGAGAAGCGGTAGAAGAAGTTCGAATTACGACCACTCATAAAGACCGGAATGACATCCCTTTGATGTTCCACCGCTTTCTGGATGAAATGCTTGTGCCACTCCAAATCGGCAATCACCCCCTTGTTTTTCCTGGATGCCAGTCCTGCGGGGAAGATCAGCACCTGCTTTTCGGATTCGTAGGCGGCATTGATCTGGTTGATGGAGTTGCGCTGGTTCCCGAATTTGTTGATGGGGATAAACAGTTCCTTCAACGGCGGTATTTTGGTCAGTTCATCCCTTACCAGGAAGAGTGAGGGCCCCAGGAATCTGGTTACTCCGTTCATCAGGATCAGTCCGTCGAATCCTCCCAGCGGATGGTTGGAAGCTACGATGTACTTACCCGTTTTGGGCAGGTTTTCAGTACCCTGAAAGTCGAAGGTGACGTCGAAATAGCCCAGGCTGGAGGAGACAAATTCAATTCCCTTTTTGTCGCCGTACCTGAAGATGATTTCGTTCAGTTCACGCACATGCAACAGCCGGTTCAGCCAGTTGTAAACAAATCCTGGAATCCTTCCGGCGAGTTTGGGATTCTTTTCGGCTACAAGATCTTTTAGGACGAGTGGGTTCATAATGCAATTACGAAACAAAGTTCAGCGAAGCTAATTACAAATTACGAAACAAAGTTCAGCGAAGCTAATTACGAATTTCCGGGACGGTCCTCGGTTGCCGTGTTGACTTACAGGGGAAAACCGTCTGTTCCAATGAAGTACAAATATCGTAAATATCAGAATAACAATGATATATACAGATATTCGTAATTAGCTTCGCTGAACTTTGTTTCGTAATTTGTCATTCGTAATTGACCCAAAGTTACCCCATTCTCTGATTTGTATCTCCCTGATCTTCAAAAAAATCCCCTTTGACTGCAAACAAGTTATCAACAGAAAGGGATGCCAAAAACCATAGAATTGTTAATAACCTGTTGAGAAATAGTTTAGTGTAATAAAATGTAACGTATTGTCACGAAGTGTAATAATATATACCTTTACATTCTACAAAATCAGGAAGGCAAGGATGATCTCATTCGTAAGCAAATACAGTGCAACCGTTGACGGCAAAGGGCGTATCGTTCTTCCGGCCCCTTTTAAAAGGGAGTTGGGAGATGCGCCTGACCCGGTGCTGGTGGTAGAAAAAGATGCTTACGATCCCTGCCTGAACATCTATCCCTATGCTGCCTGGCAATCCCGGGTGGAGGAGATAAGGGGAAAACTCAATGTAAACAATCCTGTCCACAGCAAGTTTTTGTCCCGCTATTTTGAAGAGATCGTGACCCTAACCATGGCAGAAAATGGGAGATTGAACATTCCGGACAAGATGCTTCAGGATGTTGGAATCGTCAAGGAGGCATTGTTTACCGGGCAGGGTACCCTGATGAAATTGTGGGAACCTTCCCGTCACAAGGCGACCAGTCTTAGCGATGAAGATTACAGCAAGTTGTTCAGGGAACTGCTTGGCGGACCAATGGATAATTTTTTAACTACCTAACATTCGTCGCATGAGTGAGTATCACATACCGGTCTTGCTGGAGGAGAGCATTGACGGATTGAGCCTTCGACCCAACGGCACCTATGTGGATGTGACCTACGGGGGAGGAGGCCATTCGCGGCTTATTCTCGAACGGCTGGAAGGTGGGAAACTGGTTGCCTTCGACCAGGATCAGGATGCCCTTCAAAATTTGATCGACGATGAAAGGCTGATCTTTGTGGCCCACAACTTCAAATACATCAAAAATTTCTTGCGGTACCATGGTTTTGACAAGGTGGATGGAATTCTCGCCGATCTGGGGGTCTCTTCCCACGACTTCGACCAGCCCGACCGTGGCTTCTCTTTCCGTTTCGACGGTGACCTGGATATGCGCATGAACCAGTCAGCCGAAAAGGATGCTGTAAAAGTGGTCAACGAATACGAAGTTTCTGTGCTTGGCAGGATTTTCAGGGAGTTCGGCGAGGTACAGAACTGGCGGAACCTGGCCCAAACCATTGAACAAGCCAGAAGCAACCAGAAAATAGTTACGATCTCCCAGTTTCTTAAGGTCATTGAGAGGTGTGTACCGGCCAGGGTCGAGAAAAAATACCTGGCCCAGGTTTTTCAGGCGCTTCGCATCGAGGTAAACAATGAAATGGATGCATTGGAGGCATTTCTAGAAAGCTCCCTTGACCTGCTGAATCCGGGCGGACGACTGGTGGTCATCTCCTATCATTCGCTGGAGGATCGCATGGTGAAAAATTTTATGCGATCAGGCCGTGTGGACGGGAAGAGTGAACAGGATTTCTTCGGCCATTATCACCTTCCTTTTGAGGTGATAACCCGCAAGGTGCTGGTGCCGGGGGAGGAGGAGATCGCCAGAAACCCCAGGGCCAGGAGTGCCAGGCTGCGCATCGCTGAAAGAACGGAACATGGAAGAGCCTAAGAAAAATATACGGTTTACGCTGAGTGACCTGCTGAACGGTCAATTCTTCGAAAGTGAGCTCTTTATCAGGAACAAGCTTCTGCTCTTCGTGATCTTCCTGATGCTCCTGACCAACATTGCTGTCCGCTTCAAGACCGCGAAGGTGCTCAGGGAGGTGGATACCATGGAGCGGGATGTGAAGGAGCTGAGGGCTCACTCCATTGCCGTAGCCGCAGAGGTAATCAAGCTGACCAGGCCCTCGGAGATCCTGGACAGAATTAAACACAGTCAATTGGGACTGGAGACTTCGAAGGAGCCTCCTGTCAGAATTTATGTAGACAAAGAGAAATAATGGAGATAAAGCAAGGCATATTGAACAGGTTTAAGATCGTCTATTTTGGGATGATCCTGGCCGTGCTGTTCATTCTTGTCTTGCTGGTCAAGATACAGTTTTCCCCTTCCTGGGGGGAGAAAAGCAAACTCTTTCAGGAGGTTGAGGTACCGATCCAGGCCCGTAGGGGAACCATTTGCGCATCGAATGGCAGTCCTTTGGCTGCCTCCATCCCGCATTACAGTTTGCGGATGGATTTGTGTGTACCTCCCCTGAAGAAATATTTTGCCAGGGATGTCGACTCCCTCGCACTGATGCTTTCCCGCTTTTTCCGCGACAAATCGGCTTCGGCCTACCGTCGCGCGCTCACAGAGGCCTACCGCAAGGGAGACCACTATTTTTTGGTCTCCTCCCACAAGGTCGATTACGATGGATTACAAAAAATCAAGAGGTTCCCGATCTTCCGGAATGGACAGTTCAAGGGGGGATTGATTACGGAACAGGATTACGAAAGAATCTATCCATTGGGCAATCTCGAAAGCAGGACCCTCGGTAAATTGAAGGAGGGATTGTCGGAGGGTCTGCCTGCCCAGGTGGGGGCATTTGGATTGGAGGAGTCTTTTGAGGAAGATCTGCGCGGGGCCCCCGGACTGGCAGAGAAGGAGAATGTATCGGGACGAACCATGGAAGTGCAACTGGAAGAGCCGGTAGATGGGAGGGACCTCATTACCACCCTCGATGTAAAGCTTCAGGATCAGGTCTCCTATTCCTTGCGAAAAATGCTGGAGAGAACCAGGGCCAAGTATGGAACGGCCATCCTGATGGAGGTAAAAACCGGGGACATCAAGGCGATCTCCAATTTTGGCAGGAACAGCGGTGGCACATTGGTGCAGGGCTACCAGAACTACGCGCTGGGGAGTGCAGGCTGTTCCGAACCGGGATCCACTTTCAAACTCGCCTCGCTCATGGCTGCCATGGAGGATGGAAAGATCGATACCTCCACCATCGTGGATACCGGTAAAAGCGGAATATGGACGAGCAAGAAATGGACGGTGCGTGATTCCGATTACAAAACCAAGGGGGGGCATGGAAAGATTACCGCCAAACATGTCTTTGAACTCTCCTCGAACATTGGCGTGGCTAAACTGGTCACCCAAAGCTATGCCGGTGACGAGCGGCAATTCTTTGACAGGATCCATGATTTTGGGCTGGATATTCCGCTCAATGTGGGTCTTAGCGGGGAGGGAGCGCCCTACATCAACCGGCCCGGAAGCAGGATGTGGTCAGGGGTCAGCCTCACGCAGATATCCTATGGATACGAATTGAAACTTACGCCGCTCCAGGTACTTACCTTTTACAATGCCGTTGCCAACAATGGAAAGATGATGAAACCAAGATTGGTTAAAGCGGTGATGGAGGAGGATGTAGTAGTGGAGCGTTTCGGCACCGAAACGATGATTCGTTCGATCTGCTCCAGCCGCACCCTGCGGAAGGCCCATGCCATGCTGGAGGGGGTGATCACCAACGGAACGGGGGCAGGACTAAAGAACGCTACCTACAAAATTGCAGGAAAGACCGGTACTGCCCAGGTTGCCAACAAGAACGAGGGATACAACCGCCACGGGAACAAGGTTTACCAGGCCTCGTTTGTCGGCTATTTTCCGGCTGATGCCCCGAGATACTCCTGCATTGTGGTGGTCAACAAACCACTGGGTGATTATTACGGTGCCTCCGTAGCCGGTCCTGTTTTCAAGCAGATCGCCGATTACGTCTATGCCTATGAAATGGGGCTTAAGGAGGATTTTGACCATCCCCGGAGGGAAATTAAGGAGGATTATCCGGGATTGGCGGCCGGGCGAAAAAAAGACATTGCAAGGGTACTGGATGAGTTGGACATCATGAATGGGTGGAGTTTTTACAAATCAGAGTGGGTGGAAGCCAACCGCGAAGAGGATGGAGTGGCAATCTCCAGCAGGGAAATGAAGCCCGGCACCATTCCCAATGTAAAGGGGATGGGGGTCACAGATGCGGTATACCTGCTCGAAAAATCAGGACTTAGGGTCTCCCTCCGGGGATTTGGGAAGGTAAAATCCCAGTCGCTTCGGGCAGGTGATCCAATGAGAAGAGGACAAAACATCGTGATAACACTAGGATAAGATGATGGTACTGAAAGATATATTGAAAGGTATAGCGGGTTTATCGGTAACAGGGGATCACGCTGCAACGATCAGCGGCATTGAATTTGATTCACGCAAAGTAACCGTGGGGAGCCTTTTTGTTGCAACGGCCGGAAGTCATGCCGATGGCCACCTGTACATCCCTTCGGCGTTGGAGCGAGGTGCCGCGGCGGTGATGTGTTCCGTTTTACCGACGGATCCATCTCCTTCAGTAACCTGGATTTTCTCTTCCGATTCGGTGGCCGATCTGGGGAAAGTCGCCGCAAATTTTTACGGCCATCCCTCCGGAAAGATGAAGGTGGTTGGCGTTACCGGGACCAATGGCAAAACGACCACAGCCACCCTGCTCTACCGGTTGTTTACGGCTATGGGACATACCTGTGGACTCTTCTCAACCGTATGCAATTACATCGGTGAAAAGAAGATGACGGCCACCCATACTACCCCGGATGCAGTCCAGATTCAGTCGGTGATGGCAGAAATGGCTGCGGCCGGTTGTACCCATTGCTTCATGGAAGTAAGTTCGCATGCCATTGACCAGCAAAGAATTGCAGGAATCGAATTCGATGGTGCCATATTCAGTAACCTGACGCACGACCACCTGGATTACCACAAGACATTTGCCGCCTACCGTGATGCAAAAAAGAAGTTTTTTGATCTGCTGCCTGCAGGGGCTTTTGCGTTGACCAATGCCGATGACAAAAACGGTATGGTTATGCTCCAGAATTGCAGTGCCAGAAAATATACCTATGCCGCCCGAACCATGGCTGATTTCAAAGTGAAGGTGATAGAGAGTCACTTTGATGGAATGTTGCTCAATGTGAATGGTCTGGAGTTCTGGAACCACTTTGCAGGGAATTTCAATGCCTACAACCTCCTGGCAGTCTATGCATCAGCCATCTTGCTGGGTGCCGACAGTGAAGAGGTGTTGAGGGTACTGAGCCTCCTTAAGCCTGTAGATGGCCGGTTCGAAATATTTCGTTCTCCGGTCGGCTATTTTGCGGTGGTAGATTATGCCCACACTCCCGATGCCCTGAAGAATGTCCTCTCCACCATCAACGATACCAAAACGGAAGATCAGCTGGTCATTTGCGTGGTTGGGGCAGGAGGTGACCGCGACAAGACCAAGCGGCCGGAGATGGCTGCTGAGGCCGTTCAGGCCAGCGACAGGGTCATACTCACCTCGGACAATCCGCGGTCGGAGGAGCCTGAACAGATTATTGCCGACATGATGGCGGGTGTCACGGCTAAAATGCAATCAAAAGTGCTGGCCATTACCAACCGGAAGGAGGCCATTCGTACCGCCTGCATGATGGCCCACAAGGGCGATATCATCCTGATCGCAGGCAAAGGCCACGAAGATTACCAGGAGATCAAAGGAATAAAGTACCATTTCGATGACCGTGAAATCGTGAAAGAAATTTTTAATGCTTCCACCCTAAATTAATGAACGATGTTGTACTACCTCTTCAAATATCTTGAACAATTCGATATTCCCGGTGCACGGATGTTTGAGTACATCTCGTTCCGTTCAGCGATGGCAATAATAGCTGCGCTGTTCATCTCAACGATTTGGGGGAAAAAGGTCATCCGTATCCTGCAAAGGCAGCAGATCGGGGAGGAGATAAGAGACCTCGGATTGGAAGGTCAGATGCAAAAGAAGGGAACACCTACCATGGGAGGGATCATCATTTTGGCCTCCATTTTAATTCCGGTTCTGCTCTTTGCACAGCTCGAGAATGTTTACATCATCCTGATGATCATCTCTACCATCTGGCTGGGGGCAATTGGATTTGTAGACGACTACATCAAGGTATTTTTAAAGGACAAGCAGGGATTGGCCGGGAGGTTTAAAATCATGGGCCAGGTCATGCTGGGATTGATTGTCGCCGGTACACTCTATTTCAACGACGATGTCATTGTTCGGGATCAGGTGCATTTGGCCAACGGCAGGGTGAAGACTGAAACGGTGGTCAATCCTCTTTCCGGGAAGAAAGAGGTTCGCCAGGTCACGGTCGACCGGAAGTCAACGGAGACCACCATCCCATTTATCAAGAGTCACCAGTTTGATTACAAATGGTTTGTTGGTTTTACAGGAAAATATGCGGACAAGGTAGTCTGGTTCCTTTACGCCCTGATCATCATCTTTATTATCACGGCAGTTTCCAACGGGGCTAATCTGACAGATGGGCTGGATGGTCTGGCGACAGGGGTTTCAGCCATCAGCGGAACGACGCTGGGCATCTTCGCCTACCTCAGTGGTAACTTCATCTATGCCGGTTACCTCAACATCATGTACATCCCGTACATTGGTGAATTGACCGTATTTATCTCGGCATTCATTGGAGCCTGCATCGGATTCCTGTGGTACAACTCCTATCCGGCCCAGGTTTTCATGGGCGATACCGGCAGTCTTTCCCTGGGAGGAATCCTGGCTGTCTTTGCCATTATCATCCGGAAGGAGATCCTGATTCCGCTGCTTTGTGGAATCTTCCTCGTGGAAAATCTTTCCGTCATGGTACAGGTCGCCTGGTTCAAATACACCAAGAGGAAATATGGTGAAGGCAGGAGGGTCTTCCTGATGGCCCCCCTTCACCACCATTTTCAGAAAAAGGGGTTTCCCGAAGCTAAAATCGTGACAAGATTCTGGATTGTCGGGATTGTGCTTTCTGTTTTAACTATTGCAACCCTTAAAATCAGATAGATATGTCTAAAAAGCGGTTGGTGGTGCTGGGTGCGGGTGAGAGTGGTGTTGGAGCCGCAATCCTCGGTGTGGCAAAGGGATTTGAGACCTTCGTTTCGGATCTTGGGGCCATTCAGCCCGGATACAAAACCGAGCTGGAGGAGCACAACATTCCCTATGAAGAGTTGCGTCATACTCCCGAATTGATCCTGAATGCCGACCTGGTGGTCAAGAGTCCAGGTATTCCGGACAAAGCCCCACTGGTGAAATCGCTCGTGCAGGCAGGTATTCCGGTGATCTCTGAAATCGAACTGGCCGGCAGGTATACCAATGCTACCACCATCTGTATCACCGGGAGCAACGGTAAAACCACCACCACCCTGATGACCTACGACCTGCTGAAAAGAGCAGGATTGAGGGTAGGATTGGCCGGCAACATCGGGAAGAGTTTTGCACGTCAGGTAGCGGAGGAGGATTTTGAATTTTATGTGCTCGAAATCTCCAGTTTTCAGCTGGACGGGATGTTTGAATTCAGGGCCAATGTGGCTGTTTTGACCAACATCACTCCCGACCATCTCGATAGATATGATTACCAAATGCAGAACTACACGGATTCCAAGTTCAGGATCGTTCAAAATCAAACGGCAGATGACTTTTTCATTTTCAACGATGATGATCCGGTCATTGCTGCAGAGCTGGCAAAAAGAACACTGAAAAGCAAGCTGCTGCCCTTTTCAATTGCCCATTCCCTGACCGAGGGAGGTTGGGTCGATGGAGATCAAATAGTACTAAATGTATCCAATAATATTTTCAATATGACAATTCAAGAACTGGCCCTGCAAGGGAAACACAACATGAACAACTCAATGGCCGCCGGAATTTCAGGCATGGTGCTCAAGCTTCGGAAGGAGTCAATCAGGGAGTGCCTGAGCGACTTTCAGGGCGTGGAGCACCGGCTGGAGCGGTTCATGCGGGTACATGAGATCGAGTTCATCAATGACTCAAAGGCGACCAATGTCAACTCTGTGTGGTATGCACTGGAGAGTATGTCAACCGCTGTTGTATGGATTGTCGGCGGAACAGACAAAGGCAATGATTACAGTCAATTGATGGATTTGGTGAAGGAGAAGGTGAAGGCAATTGTATGTCTGGGGGTGGATAACAGCAAAATTGTGGCAGCCTTCAAAGATACCGGTATTGAAATGGTGGATACCAAGAGCATGTCTGAAGCAGTTCGCAGCTCCTATTTCCTTGCATCCAAAGGGGATTCTGTCTTGCTTTCTCCGGCTTGTGCAAGTTTTGACCTGTTCAAGAACTACGAAGACCGCGGCCGGCAATTCAAGGAGGCCGTTAGAAATCTTTGAGGGAACCATGAATCCTCCTCGCAGGATTTAGGATTCTGGCATAAAAAAAATAGTAGGATATCTTCAACAATTGTTTGTATTACAGTATCATAGTTAGCATAAACAGCAAGTCATAAAAGGGAGACATTACCATGAAATTCACTGACTACATCAACAGGTTAAAGGGCGACAGAAAAATATGGTTGGTCATATTTGTAATGTCGTTTATCTCCCTGCTGGTCGTATTCAGTTCGACAGGTGCATTGGCATTCAGGCGTTTGAATGGAAATACCTCCTATTATATTTTCCGTCAGGTGGTGTTCCAATTGGTTGGATTCATGGTCATTTTGATCATGATTAAATACCTGAACATCAAGAAATACAACAAATATGCCAATCTGGCCCTCATTTCTGCCATGGTTTTTGTCATCATTGGGATTTTGATTGGAAGAGGTTCCGGTCGGACCATTCCGCTTGGATTTATCAGTTTCCAACCTGCAGAGCTGGCCAAAGTGGCCGTCATCATGTGGGTTGCCCGGATGTTGTCAAACATGGGGGAGAGCATGGAGTCGCGCGGAGCCACTTTTTTCAAAATTCTGGGAGGTGTCGGGGTTCTTGCCTTCCTGCTGGTGATCGTAAATTTTTCTTCGGCGGTATTGATTTTGGCTACAGCCTTTATCATGATGTTTGTGGGCCAAATTCCCATGAGGTACCTGGCAGGCATCTTCCTGGCAGCAGCCATATTTTTTTCCTCTATGTTTCTAATCCGGAAATCTTTACCGGAGATCATTTACAAAGGAACGAGGGTGGAGACCGTCTTTAACCGGGTAGACCGTTACATTACCGGGAAAGATCCCAAACGGGAGGAGGGTTTGACCCAGGATGAATTTGCAAAAATTGCCATCTACAACGGTGGATTCCTCGGGGTAGGAATTGGGAAGGGTGACATTGCCAATCGCATGAGTGCAGCCTACAACGATTTTGTATTTGCGATCATTGTGGAGGAGTACGGTCTCTTCTTTGCGGCCTTTATCATCTTGCTCTACCTGATCATTCTCACCAGGGGTCTCATGATCATCAAGGCATGTAAACGAACCTTCCCGCTCTTTCTGGCTACGGGGGCAGTGACGATGCTGCTACTCCAGGCACTGGTCAACATGGGGGTTTCTTCGGGGGCCATTCCGGTCACCGGTCAGCCGCTGCCCTGGATCAGCTGGGGTGGAACATCCCAGATTTTTACGGCGATAATTTTTGGCTTTTTGCTGAGTATCAGTGCAGAAAATCAGTCTGAACTGCTCAAACAGGATGCCATTGAGCAAGAAGAGGAGGAGCTTTCGGAGGAAGAGCTCCTGGTATCAAACATTGAAAATTAATTTGGAACGGAAAAAATGAATAACCATCGGTTCATCATCAGCGGAGGAGGCACAGGAGGGCATATATTTCCTGCACTCTCCATTGCCGAAGGGCTGCAAAAACGGCTTCCCGATGCGGAGATTCTTTTCGTGGGAGCAGAGGGAAAGATGGAGATGGAGAAGGTGCCGGCGGCTGGATTCAAGATCATCGGATTGCCGGTGGCCGGTTTTCACCGGGGTGAAATCTTGCGCAACCTGCTTTTCCTTCCCAAGCTGTTGACCTCCTTGTGGAAGGCCAGAACTGTGGTAAAGAATTTCAAACCGGATTGCGTTATAGGTGTTGGTGGCTATGCAAGTGGCCCAGTCCTGAAAGTTGCCACCCGTATGGGTATTCCGACCCTCTTGCAGGAGCAAAACTCCTATGCCGGGGTTACCAACAAATTGCTCGGTAAAAAGGCAAGCAAAATCTGCGTGGCCTACCAAAATATGGAGCGGTTCTTTCCAAAGGAGAAGATCGTTTTCACCGGAAATCCAATCCGCAAAGGGCTGGAAGGTCTGGAGGGGAAACGGGAAGAGGCATTTCAATTCTTCGGTTTGGATAGCACCTTGCCGGTAATCCTTGTGGTAGGAGGAAGTCTGGGTGCACGGACCCTGAACAGGGGAATTCGCTCCAAACTTTCACTGATCCGGGAGTCAGGAGTTCAGTTTCTCTGGCAGAGCGGAAAATTCTATTACCAGGAGCTGAAGCAGGAGCTTGCTCAAAACCCTGCCGGGAATGTTCATTTGTTGGAATTCATCCAGCGCATGGACCTCGCCTTTGCGGCAGCAGACCTGGTGATATCCAGGGCTGGAGCCGGCACCATCAGTGAGTTGTGTGTCCTGGGGATGCCTGCGATACTGGTGCCGTCCCCGAATGTGGCGGAAGATCACCAGACTGCCAATGCCCGTGCCCTGGCAGACCAGGGAGCTGCAGTGCTCCTCAGGGATGATGAAGTGGAGGTAAAGCTGGTAGAGGATGCGCTGGCGCTGGTCAAAGACCAGCCACGACTGAAAAGCCTTTCGTTGGAGATGAAAAAGATGGGAACTCCGAATGCAACCAACGATATTGTAGCGGTAATTGTATCATTGTTAAAGGATAAAAATGGTTGAAACAGATAAAATAGATCAGGTTTACCTGCTGGGAATCGGGGGAATCGGCATGAGTGCCCTGGCCCGCTATTTTCATTTTGCAGGCAAACAGGTTTCAGGCTACGACAAGACCCCCTCACCCCTGACGGATGAGTTGGTTGCCGAAGGTATTCCTGTCCATTTCAAGGATGACCTGTTTTTGGTGCCCTCACTTTCCGAAAAGGAACGTACCATGATTATTTTTACACCGGCTGTGCCTGAGCATTTTGCTGAACTGGCTTGGTTGCGCCAAAACAACTTTACCATCCTCAAGCGCTCTGAGGTACTGGGGGCCTTGAGCCGCGACAAGTGTTGCCTGGCAATAGCAGGAACACATGGCAAGACCTCTGTAACCACCATGACGGCTTACTTGCTGAAGGAATCTCACGTCGACTGCATCGCTTTCATGGGCGGCCTTTCGCGCAATTATGGAACCAACCTGTTGCTGCCTGCCAATGACAGCAACCTCATGGTCGCTGAGGCGGATGAGTTTGACCGCTCCTTCCTGCGACTCTTCCCTGAGATGGCTGTCATCACCTGGATGGATCCCGATCACCTGGATATTTATGGAACTGCTGCCAATTTGGTAGAGGCTTTTGCCATTTTTACCGGCCAGATCCGGGAAGGTGGCGTATTGTTGTACCGCAAGGGAGTGGAGATTGACCGTTCCTGGAATACCGGTATCCACTATTTTAGCTATTCAGCCTCTGAAGAGGCGGATTTCAGGGCCATCCACATTGAAGTAAAGGATGGAGCCTATCATTTTGACCTGGAATCACCCTTTGGGATCCTGGAGGGGATCACGTTACATTATCCGGGGATGATGAATGTCGAAAACCTGACGGCTGCCATGGCATTGGCACTGCTGAATGGGGTGACAGGAGAGGAGATTGTCGCATCAGTCCCGAATTACAAAGGGGTTGAGCGTCGGTTCGACATCCGGTACAACGATGGAAAGCGTGTTTACATCGACGATTATGGTCACCATCCGCGAGAGCTGGAAGCAACCATCCGTTCGGTCAGGCATCTCTATCCCGGCAGGAAAATAACAGGAATATTTCAGCCTCATCTATTTACGCGTACCCGTGATTTTGTGGATGGCTTTGCCGAGAGTCTGGATTTGCTGGATGAAGCACTGGTGATGGAGATCTATCCGGCCAGGGAGGAGCCAATTCCGGGGGTGGATGCAGGGATGATCCTGGATAAAATGAAGCTGAAATCAAAAAGAAGATGCTCGGCAATGGATTTTCCGGCTATTCTGGACGATTACAAGTTGGATATATTGCTTACCTTGGGTGCTGGCGACATCGACCGTCTGGTCAACCCAATCGTTGGCTACCTGAAAGGGGGAAAAGATGCTTAGGAAAATTGGGAATCTTCTCATCTGGGGTATGGTCCTTGCGGTAGTATTTCTATCGTTGGGGTTTACCATCTACGAACGAAACAAGATCGTTTGTACCGAAGTCAGGGTGGAGATAACCGATTCCATTCAAAATCAGTTCCTCCGCAGCAAAGAGATCAGAGGCTGGGTACTGAACAATTATCCGAATATCCTCCGAAAGAATCTCGACCACATTGATCTTCGCAAGATTGAGGATGGTTTGCGTAAAATAAAGGCAATCGAAGAGGTTACCGTTTTCCCCTCGATTGTTGGTAAGGGAAAGCCCGGAGAGGGCGCAGTCGTGGTCCGTATCCGGCAGCGTGAAGCTGAATTCAGGGTCGATGTTCCGGGACGTGATTACTACATGGACGGTTTGGGCAAGAGCATAGACTGGACACCCAACTATACGCCGCGGGTGTTGATCGTCTCGGGTGTTGTTCCCTATGAATTTGCACGGAAAAAAATATTGCCGTTGGTTACCTACATCAAGAAGGATCCTTTTCTGAATGCACAGATAGATCAGATTCATGTGGGGGAAAATGGAAATTTGACCATGGTCCCCAGGATTGGCGACCAGGTGATAAATTTTGGATCGCCCGACAATTACCAGGCGAAGCTGAGAAACTTAAAAGCACTCTACAAGGAGGGCTTTAAATATGGAGGATGGACTTTGTACAAATCCATCAATCTATCGTACAACAATCTTGTAATCTGTTTAAAAAGGTAAAAGAGATGAGCCAGACAAGAGAATTGGCTGCTGCCATTGACATTGGTACCAGTCACACCAGAGCGATTCTGGGACGTTTTACTCCCGACAACAAGCTGGATATTTTGGCTTTTGGCGAGGTGCCAACCCAGGGTGTGCGCAATGGCGTAGTGGTAAACATCGATGAAGCCGCGGAATCCATTCGCAGGGCAATCTCCATCCTGGAGCAGGCAACCAATCTGAAGATCCGAAAATTGTATGCGGGTATTTCAGGTCAGAAAATTGGCAACCGGCCCTATTCCTGTTACCGGATGACGGAGGGCAATGAGGTGACACAGGCAATTGTCAAGGGGTTGGCGGACGAGGCACGGCGCCATGCCATACAGCCTGGTGAAAAGATCTACCACCTGGTACCCACCGAATATGTGGTCGATGGTGAACTTGAAATCAGCAAGCCTGTGGGAATTGCCGGCCGAAGAATCGATGCCCGGTTTAACATTGTTCTCGCTTCAGAGAATTATGAAAAGAACCTTACACGTGCCATCGAGAAGGCCGGTTACGGGGTGGCCGCAGTTTTCATCAATCCTTTCGTACAGGGAACCGTCTGTCTTTCACAGGATGAAAAGGAGGCAGGCGTGGTATTGCTAGACATGGGGGCCGGTACCACCGGTATTTCCCTCTATTATGAGAACAAGCTGCGGCTGGCGCTTGAACTTCCTTTTGGCGGTAATGTGATTTCCAACGATATCCGGGAAGGGTGTAACATCATACCCCGTCATGCGGAGATGGTAAAGGTGAATTGCGGATTTGCCATGACAGAACTCGCACCCGATAACAAGGTTGCCCAGATTCCTGAAGTGGAGGGCTGGCCCGGCAAGGAGATTTCTTTCCGGAGTCTGGCAGGGATCATACAAGCCAGGGTGGAGGAGATCCTGGAATGGGTCAATTTCCAGCTCGAATCAACGGGATACATGGACAAGCTTGGCGCCGGGATTGTGCTGACAGGAAATGGGTCTAACCTGAATGGTCTTGACAAGATGGTGAGTTACATGACCGGACTTGACGTCAGATATGGAAAACCCAATGTGGCCATGAAGGAGCAACTGTTCAATGAACAGCTGACCACGCCAGGTTCAGCAAACCTGCTGGGTATTTTGATTCATGGATTACACAATTCCAGAAACCAGAAATATCCTGCCGGGATGGTCGATGCGGTAGTGCAGGAGGAGGCACCGCAACCGGTGGTAGCGCCGGTGAAGAAGAAATCGAGGAGTCTCTACGACCTGGTAGGAAAGGTCAAGGATAGCTTCGATGGTCTGTTTGATGAGACCGAGCAAAAATAATTAAGACATTTCAAATGGAAAATAAAGTTGACGATCTGTTATC
Organism: Tangfeifania diversioriginum; assembly: GCA_945873105.1. Lineage (GTDB taxonomy): Bacteria > Bacteroidota > Bacteroidia > Bacteroidales > Prolixibacteraceae > CAINVV01. The sequence goes on along the minus strand of CAMCBW010000011.1, from coordinate 28,189 downwards.
ATTTGGATTTCAGCACCAATACAACTCCATTATCAAGGTTATCGGAGTGGGTGGTGGTGGCAGCAATGCTGTTAACCACATGTTTCAAAATGGTATTGCCGGTGTTGATTTTGTGATTTGTAATACTGATGCCCAGGCACTTGCCAACAGCAAGGTGCCGGTGAAGATACAGCTGGGGGTTACCCTCACCGAGGGTCGCGGAGCAGGCAATGCCCCAAAGAAAGGGGAGCAGGCAGCTATCGAGAATTTAGGGGAGGTGAGACAGATCCTTGAGGCAGGAACCAAGATGGTCTTCATTACCGCCGGAATGGGCGGAGGTACCGGTACAGGGGCCGCACCCATCATTGCACAACTCTCCCGTGATTTGGATATCCTGACAATTGCCGTGGTAACAATGCCCTCTAAAAAGGAGGGGAAACTCAGGTACGAACAGGCCAGGGAAGGTATCATGAAGCTCGACCGGTATGTAGATTGTATGCTGGTCATCAGCAACGAGAACCTCCACAAGGTCTACGGGGAGCTTCCTGCCCGGGAGGCCTTTGCCAAGGCAGATGACATTGTCTGTACGGCAGTGAAGGGGTGTGCCGAGATCATCACCCTGCATGGGAACATCAACATTGACTTTGCCGATGTGAATACCGTGATGCGCGACAGTGGCGTCTTTATCATGGGAACAGGTTTTGCAGAGGGACCAAACCGCGCATTCCTGGCTGTTGAGGATGCATTGCAGTCTCCGCTGCTTGACAGCAACAACATCTTTGGAACTGGAAACATCCTGCTAAACATCATCTCCGGAGATGATGAGGTCCGGATGGGTGAAATAGGTCAGATCATAGATTACCTTCAGCAGGAGGCAGGCGACAATGCCAACATCATCTGGGGGAATGGCTATGATCCCTCCTTGGGGAGCAAGATCAGCGTAACGATCATTGCCACCGGTTTCGAGCACGATCCAAGCCCGATTCGATCCTCGATCTCTGCACCTGAGAAAGTAAGTGCCGACCTGTTTGTTTTGCCGGTAGTAGAAGAGGTTCCCCAGGCAAACGAAGCGTTCATCCAACCGGTAGAGAACGAGCCGTTGGGCATATCTGTGCAGGAGGATCTATTTTCATTTGACGATGAACCTGAGCTTCCACTGCAATCCGAAATAGTGCAGCCGCCGGTATCCGTAGCGCAAAACCCCGAAAAACGTGCCACCGGTAAGGTGAAAAAGGCTGAGCGCGAATCCATCTCGAAATGGTTCAACCAGCAGTTTGGGGATCTGTTTTCGGACAACGATGAAGAAGTAAAATAGTGCCTAAAGTGCCTAGAGTGAACTAGAGTGCCTAAAGTACTTTTAATGCAATGAAGATTTTGCCGGAGTCCATAACTTTACGCACTCTAGGCACTTTAAATACTTTAGGCACTTAATGATAAAAACGATAAAACCTATATAGTATGAAAGAACTCATAGACTTCGATCTGCCGACCGCTTCGGAGAATATCATCAAGGTGATTGGGGTAGGTGGGGGTGGCAGCAATGCCGTCAACCACATGTTCCGTCAAGGGATCAAGGATGTCGATTTTGCCATTTGCAATACCGATCTGCAGCACTTGCTCAAGAGTCCTGTTCCTGTGAAGGTGCAGCTTGGTTCCGGGTTGACAGAGGGAAGGGGAGCCGGAAACAAACCTGCGGTAGGTTGTGCTTCGGCCAATGAGAACATCGAGGAGATTGAGGCGATCTTTTCAGGCAATACCAAGATGGTTTTTATTACCGCAGGAATGGGGGGAGGTACCGGTACCGGTGCAGCACCTGTCATAGCGGAGGTAGCCCGCACCAACAAAATCCTCACCATCGGTATCGTGACATTGCCCTTCCGCAACGAGGGAAAGCTGAGAATCCAGCAAGCCATTGAGGGGATTCGTCAGATGGAGGGGCATGTAGATTCGCTGCTGATTATCAACAATGAGCGGATCCGTGAGATCTATGGAGATTTCCCCATTTCCAAGGCTTTTGCCAAAGCCGACGATGTTCTTGCCACGGCTGCCCGCGGAATTGCCGACATTATTACCAGTACGGGATTCATCAACGTGGATTTTGAGGATGTCCGTACGGTCATGCAAAACTCAGGAGTCGCCATCATGGGATCTGCCACCTTCAATGGGGAGGACCGTGCCAGAAGAGCCGCAGAGGGTGCCATCAACTCACCGCTGCTTAACAACAACGATATCCGCGGAGCCAGGAATATTTTGGTTAACATCACCTCCGGGGAGGAGCGGGAGGTGACCATGGATGAAGTCAATCTCGTTAATGAATATGTGCAGGAGATGGCAGGAAACAATGCGGATCTGATCCATGGAATTGCCGTTGATCCGGCATTGGGAGACTCGCTGACTGTTACAGTCGTTGCCACCGGTTTTAAAAGTAGCTCTATTCCTGAAATGCGAAGCGGATCGACCGATGAGAAGGTAAGGGTTTCCATCGGGGATGAGCCTGTTGATGGCCATTCTGCCTCCTCCAGAAACAATACTTTCTTCCCGGGAGAAGATTCAGAGATGCACGAATGGATGGATGATCCCCAGGAGTCAGTCATCAACCGGCTCTATCCCAAGCGGATGATTGATCCGTTTTCGGGTGCCCCGGAAGTTGTTAAGAAGGTGATGCATGTAGATTTCTACAGTCAGTCAGATGAATACATCAATGAGTTGACCAAGATTCCTGCTTTTGAGCGGCGTCGTATGAAACAGCAGAAGCCTGGGGGCTTGGGCGATAATGGCAAATCTATGTCACGCTATTCCATCTCCAGCAATCCGGAAGATGGCCTTAAACTCAGGAGAAACAACTCATTTCTGCACGATAAGGCGGATTAAGTAATTGGTAAATTGGTAAATTGGTAAATGTGGAAATTGGAAAATTACAGTAGCAGTATATTCATACGTTGTTTCAAATTCATAACTCATAACTCTTCTCTATTATGTCAATATTTGATCAGGTTAACGACGACATCCGTGCAGCAATGCTGGCACGTGACAAGGAGCGGCTGGAAGCTGTCCGAAACATGAAGAAGGTGTTGCTGGAGGCCAAAACAGCCAAGAGTGGCGCAGACGATCTTTCAGACGAAGATGCCATCAAGGCCATTTCCAAGCTTGCCAAGCAAGGCAAGGATTCGGCTGAAATTTACCAGCAGCAGAAAAGGCCTGACCTTGCTGAGTTTGAACTTGCACAGGTGAGGGTATACGACAGCTACCTTCCAAAGCAGATGAGCCAGGAGGAGCTCACAGTAGCCATACAGGCCATCATTGCCGCAACCGGAGCAACCTCCATGAAAGAGATGGGGAAGGTAATGGGTTTGGCCACCAAGGAACTTGCGGGAAAAGTTGATGGAAAGCTAATTTCAGAAACAGTCAAGGGTTTGCTGGGATAATTTATACATCCAAATAATTAGATTTTTCAATTTAAAATAGGTAGGTTTGGAACAATTTAGTTCTGAACGTACCTATTTTAGTTAACCTCAAATCCTGTTGTCATGAAAACGATTGCGTTGATATCCCTGTTGATGGTAGTTTTTTCCATTTCATCCCTGGCTCAGAAAGATACCACCTCGACTGTGGATTTGTTGGGAGAGATGAACCAGGCAACTCCTGTCAAAGAGTCCCTGCTCCCCGATAAAATCATGTTAACGCAACGAATATTTTGGGGTGAAAAGGGTTTGATGCGCAACTTTAATGCTTATGAGCTTACGCCGGAAAAGCGACAGAAAGAGTTAAAACTGAGGCGGTCCATGCTGGTTGCTCACCAGATCATGGGTTTTGCGACGTTGGGTTGCATGGTAGGCCAGGGTATCGTTGGCGCACAGCTGTACAATGGCAAAAATGTAAAAGATCTGCATGAGGGTTTGGCTGTAGCCACCAATATCACCTATTTCAGTACTGCTGCCCTTTCCCTTTTTGCGCCACCAAAAATGCTCAATGAAAGGAAGGGATACAGCAGTATGAAACTCCACAGGGGTTTGGCCATTGTTCACCTTTCTGCCATGATTGCCACCAACATACTGGCAGGTATGCTGGAGAATAATCCTGATTTAAAACCCTACCACCGAGCATGTGCCTATACCGCCTTCGGTTCATTTGCCATCTCAATGGTGGTGATCAAGTTCTAAAAAATAGGACATCAAACTTTCTTTCAACTTTTCCGTATACCGGATAAACGTCAACAGCATGATAAAATATCTTTGTTTGCTGATTACCATGATGTTGGTAGCCAGTGTTTTCGCGCAGACTAAGGTGAAGGTAAATTGTGTCAGGGAGGAGTCTTCCATAACCTATGCCATGAACCACCCCATGCATGCCTGGACCGGAGAAAGCAAGGAGGTCAATTCAATCATCTTAATGGATGAGGCCAGAACCACCATCTTTCAGGTAGCTGTTTCTGCCAAACTTTCCACTTTTGACAGCAAGAATGCCAACCGCGATTCGCACATGATGGAAGAGACAGAGGCCTTGAAGTATCCCAGTGTAACCTATGTCAGTACAGCAGTAACCCTGGAGGGGAATAGTTTCAAATCGGCAGGCACCTTGACTTTTCATGGTGTTGGACAGCCGGTCGAGCTTCTTGGGAATTTCACGAAGGAGGGCAACAAGCTGACGTTTACCGGATCATTTAAGCTCAAAATGACGCAGTTCAAGGTGAATCCACCCTCTCTTTTGGGAATAAAGACAGACGATGAGTTCAAGCTGGATTTTAAGGTGGTTTATCAATAGTCGAAACTGCTTCCCCCCAGGAATTCCCGTATTACTGAAGTGGGTGGAATCTCAGCATCTGGAATGGAGCTGAAGTAGGAGATAAAAATCAGCAACCTGACTGCCTCTGCATATTCCGCTTCATTCTCCCTGACTGTCTTCAGCAGCGATGTGGCATATTTCTTCAGCACAGCCAATTCATACACCAGGGCTGAGTTGAAAATGATGTCCGCATTTTCCTGGTAAGGAAAGATGTATTTCTCTTCTCCCCGCCGTACGCTCGGCCATCGCTGGATGGTCTTTGAAGCACTGTATCCCCGGTATTTTGCATCCCTGATCATTCTGCGCAGCAAGCGGTTGTCTGTTGTGGGTACATAAGTGTGCTCATCCACCGAAATTTGGGTCAATGCAGATATAAATATCTTGAAGATATTTTCTGGATCTATCATGGGGATTAATCCCGGATTTAGTCCGTGAATTCCTTCCACAATGAGGATTTGATCCTTGTGCATGGTCAGGAACTCCCCTTTGAATTTCCGCTCTCCTGACTGAAAGTCAAAACGTGGCATCTCCACCCGCTCCCCATTGAGCAATTTTAAAAGTACTTTGTTGAAATAGTTGATGTCGATGGCTTCCAGGGCTTCAAAGTCGTAGGCGCCATGTTCATCCAGCGGAGTATGATCTCGATCCACGAAGAAGTCGTCCAAAGAGATTTGAACTGCATGCAGACCATTTACCGCCAATTGTACGCTCAACCTTTTGCTGAAGGTCGTTTTTCCGGAGCTGGAGGGGCCTGCAATCAAAACAAGGTTCACTTTATCGTGTTTTTCGGTGATCAGTGTGGCGATCTCTGCAATTTTCTTTTCATGCAATGCTTCAGCAACCTTGATGACCTCCCCTGCCTGGCCTTTGGCTGTTATTTCGTTCAAATGGGATATGTCATTAACCCCCAGGATGCTGGCACGCTGTTTGTGTTCCCTGAAAATTCCAAAAAGCTTATCCTGTTCAATCGCTGGTTCCAATTCATTGATGTTATCAGGTTTGGGAAAGCGAAGCAAGAGCCCATCGTAGTATTTTTCAAGTCCAAATTGGGTGATCTGCCCCGTATTGATCAGTTGGTGCCCATAGAAGAAATTGTAATGTCCCCCCATTTCAAATATTGGAGCATACAAACGACCGTAGGATTTAAAAAGTTCAGCTTTCCTGGTAAGGCCTTCCTGTTCATACAGTTGGGCGGCTTTTTCTGTGAGCAGTGCTTTGCGTTCGACGGGTAAATTTTGGCGGATCAGGTTTTTCATCTCCTCCTTGATCATCCATATATCCTCCTGCGAAAGTGTATGGTCTAACTCTTCGATGGTACAATAGTAGCCTTTGGAGATGGCATGATCGATCTTTAGTTTGGCGTCGGGCCATAGATTTTTTATGGCAGAATAGAAAATAAAGGAGAGGGTGCGCAGGTAGAGCCGCTGTCCGTCACGGTTGGCATAGTCAAAAAACTCGATCTGCTTGGGCTTGACGAGTTCGAAATCCATTGGTTTGACACGGTTGTTCACATAGGCCCCGCATATGGGTCCCTCCAAAACAATCTTCATCTTTTGGGCAATTTCCGAAAGGGTAGTTCCCAAAGGAAAAATGTCGCTGGTACCTGTATTGACGCAATAAATTTCAATGTTCTTCATGCGTGTATAGTATAATTTTTATCGGTCGCATGGAATCCCCAAATATTCATCGTCGGTTGGTAGGATGATTTTCTCATGGGGATTTCATTTGTCTAATTCTAAACCATCCCAAATTTACTGAAAATGGAGAATCAACTTGCTATCCAAACAAACAAAGCCCGGAAAATTTACCGGGCTTTGTTTGTTTGGATGGCTTGTCTACTGTTTCTTGTCGATTTTGCTTTCCAACTCATCCAGCCGGTCGTTGGCCGAATGAACCATCATGGTAATGCGCACAAAAGGACCAGCCAGCAGGAAAAGTGCAAGTGAAACAGCGAATCCATGCCAGGCATAGGGTTCGTCGGTATGCATCAAACTACAGATAATACCGGCAAGTCCGATCAACGCCGCAACAATACCTCCGGGCACACCCAGCGGACACCTCAGTTTTTTCTTCGTTTCCATCGTCAATAGATTTTAAGTTTGTTCATTAATTCTTGTTTTGTTGGGACCTCCTTGAAAACTATTTTATTGTCAATCAAAAGGGTTGGTACAGAATGAATGCCCAATTTCATGGTTCTGATCATGCCAATGGGCAGGTTGGCCAGGGTAGTCTCCAGTTTAAATTTGTTACCAAACTCGGGCAACACTTCCTGGAGCATTCTTTTCAGGATCCTGCAGTTGGGGCAGGTTAGCGTGTAGAACATTTCGATGGCAATGGGTTCTTTTTTGTCCATAAGTGTTTCAACGAATATTGTGACTTTAAGTTACAGCTATTGAAGGATAAAGGATAAAGGGTAAAGGATAAAGGTTAAAGTAAGGAGTGCGAAGGTCAATATTCGCGGTATTTGTATTGTTTTCTCATTTGCCACAAGATCGGAGTTCACTTTAACCTTTACCCTTTATCCTTTAACCTTTACCCTTTATCCTTTAACCTTTATCCTTTATCCTTTGATGCCAACTCTTCGCTTAGGTACCTGGCCGTATAGGAGTTCTCATTTTTCACCAGCTCCTCCGGCGTTCCCGCGCAAAGCAGCCTTCCTCCTTCACGGCCTCCTTCCGGACCAATGTCGATGAGGTAATCAGCCATTTTGATCACCTCCATGTTGTGCTCGATGACAATCACCGTGTTTCCCCGGTCAACCAATTTATCCAAAACGCCAAGCAATACGCGTATGTCTTCAAAATGAAGGCCGGTAGTAGGTTCATCCAGTATGTAGAGCGTTCTTCCGGTATCCCTTTTGCTGAGCTCTGTGGCCAGTTTCACCCGCTGGGCCTCTCCGCCTGACAGGGTGGTGGAGGCCTGACCGAGGGTGATGTAACCAAGACCTACTTCGTCAATCGTTTTCAGTTTGTGGGCGATGGCAGGTATATTTTCGAAAAAGGCAACACCCTGCTGGATCGTCATGTCCAACACATCACTGATGGATTTGCCCTTGTACCGGATTTCAAGTGTCTCGCGGTTGTAGCGCCTGCCGTTGCATTTGTCGCAATGGACATAGACGTCCGGCAGAAAGTTCATCTCTATGGTTTTTAGTCCGGCCCCTTCGCATGCTTCGCAACGACCTCCTTTCACATTGAATGAGAATCTTCCCGGTTTGTAGCCTCGAATTTTGGCTTCGGGCAAAAGTGTAAACAGGGTCCTGATCTCTGTAAACACCCCGCAATAGGTGACAGGATTGGATCTGGGCGTCCTTCCGATGGGCGACTGATCCACTTGAACCACCTTGTCGAGATGTTCAATTCCTGTAATCGACAGGTAGGGAAGTGGATCATCGAGTGATTTGTAAAAATGCTGACTGAGAATTGGCAGCAAGGTTTCGTTGATCAGGGTTGATTTGCCACTGCCTGATACCCCTGTAACGCAGATAAATTTTCCCAGTGGGAAATCGGCATCAACCGATTTGAGGTTATTTCCGGATGCTCCCCTGAGCGAAAGGAGTTTTCCATTGCCACTCCTGCGGACGGCTGGAACAGCGATGGTCTTCGAGCCTGTGAGGTACTGGGCTGTGAGCGTACCACTCTTCACGACCTCGGCAGGTATCCCGCATGCTACGATCTCTCCGCCAAATCGGCCGGCATGGGGACCCATGTCGATCAGATAGTCTGCCTGCAGCATCATGTCACGGTCGTGTTCTACCACAATGACTGAATTTCCGGTATCCCTGAGTTGTTGAAGCGAGTGAATGAGTCGGAGGTTATCGCGGTGATGCAGGCCGATGCTGGGTTCATCGAGGATGTAGAGAACATTGACCAATTGGGAGCCAATCTGTGTAGCCAGACGGATGCGTTGGGATTCGCCTCCCGATAGTGTTGCCGAAGGGCGGTCGAGGGAGAGGTAGTTTAGTCCGACATCCATCAGGAAACTCAAACGGGTAATGATCTCCTTGTTTACTTCTGCTGCAATCAATAACTGGCGTTTGGTCATTCGTTCGTTGATACCCGTGAAAAATGTTGCCAGTTCACCAATATCCATTCCGGCCAGTTCTGCAATATTTTTGCCGTCAATCTTAAAATGGAGAGGTTCCTTCTGCAACCGCTGTCCCTTACAATCCGGACAAACGCAGGTTTTGTGGAACTGATCAGCCCATTTTTGGGCTGTCTTGGAAAGGTTGTCATTCTTGTCGTTGACCACATATTTGACAATTCCTTCGTAGGTCATTGTGTAATCTACCGAACTGCCAAGCGGCGAACCCTTTAGCTGAATGCGCTCACCGGTTCCGTGCAAAATGGCATTGAGGAGCTCTTCATCGAGCTCCCCCACAGGCATCTTGAGGGTAAAATTGTACTTCTCTGCCAGTGCCTCCAGCTGCCAGAAGATCAAAGTGTTCTTGTAGGGGCCCAATGGGGCAATTCCACCCTGGCTGATCGAGAGCAGGGGGTCCGGGACAATCCTGGTAAAGTCAATCTCGTTGATCACACCAAGGCCATTGCATTTGGGGCAGGCACCCTGCGGGGAGTTGAAGGAGAAGCTGTGCGGGGCAGGATCATTGTAGGAGATGCCGGTGGTTGGACACATCAGGTGCCGGGAAAAGTAGCGGACGGAACCTGAGTCAGGGTCGAGAATCATCACAATTCCCTCGCCATGCTTCATCGCCCTGTCGAGCGACTCCCTCAGCCTTTTCCGGTCTTTCTCTTCAACAATGAGCTTGTCTATCACCATCTCAATGTGGTGTCCCTTGTACCTGTCTACTTTGTATCCATGGGTTAGTTCGACGATTTCGCCATCCACCCGGGCATGCAGAAACCCTCTTCTGCGGATCTGTTCGAAGAGTTCACGGTAGTGACCTTTGCGCCCTTTCACTACAGGCGCAAGCAGAATGGCGCGTTTGTTGGTGTAATCCTGCAGGATTAGTTCAATGATCTGGTCATCACTGTATTTTACCATCTTCTCACCGGTGTTGAAGGAGAAGGCCTCCCCTGCACGGGCGAAAAGAAGCCGGAGAAAATCGTAGATCTCCGTAACTGTACCAACGGTGGAACGAGGGTTTTTGTTGGTGGTTTTTTGCTCTATCGAAATAACCGGAGATAATCCGGTTATCTCATCCACATCGGGGCGTTCCATATTGCCAAGGAAACTTCGGGCATAGGCCGAAAATGTTTCGATGTATCGGCGCTGTCCCTCTGCGTAAATGGTGTCGAATGCCAGAGATGACTTACCGCTGCCACTCAGACCAGTGATCACGGTAAGTTTGTTCCTGGGTATCTCTACCGTTATATTTTTCAGGTTGTGCTCGCGAGCGCCCCTTACAACAATTTTTTCTTCCCCCTCCATGGTCAATGATTCAATTTTTTCCCCGATTAAAACTACGCATGCCGGGATCCGGAATCTTGATGAGGTAGCTTTTGCGGGTTGGATTTTTAAGGTAGGACTGTCTGAGCCATGGATTGAAATACTTCAAAATCTTGTAGTTTATTCCGTGATCGTGTGCATATTCTGCAAAATTGAGTACACTTCCCTTTAACTCAACCTCCTTGTAGGCAAGATCCGGATATTTTTCCTCCTCGGTAACTTTGAATCCATATTTTTCAGGATTTTCCATGATGAGCTTCAGCGCAAGAATCCGGTATACATACCTGGCTGTTTCATCGTTGAGCAGCAGGTCGAAATAATTCTTGCTATCCTGCAACTCTGTTTGGCGTTTGATCCCACTGATTCCTGCATTGTAGGAGGCGGCTACATTGATCCAGTTTCCGTAATGACGGTAGGAGCGGTTGAGGTAGCTGCAGGCAGCTTCGGTTGATTTCTCGATATGGTAGCGTTCATCCACCTCCAGGTTGATCTCCAGTCCATTTTCGATGGCTGCTTTTTTCATCAGTTGCCACAATCCGACGGCTCCGGCAGGCGAGGTGATTTTTTCCTGGAATCCACTTTCAGCCACGGACAGGTACTTGAAATCATCCGGAATGTTGTTTTTTTTCAGGATCGGTTCAATGACCTTGAAGTAGCGTTTCGATTTTTTCAGGTAGAGAATCGTTTGTGACTGAAAATAGCTGTTTACCAGTAATTCCCGGTCCAGCGATTCCCGTACATCAAAGTTTTCAAGGGATATCTTTTCCCCTGCAAACTCCAGTTGATCGGGTATAGCCACTGGAGTATTGTAATGCTGTGATGACTCTTCTGTTGTTGATTGTTTGGGGGATGAATTGATAAACAGGCCATAGGAAACCGCACAAATTGCTATCAATGAAAAACTTATGGCAAGTCTGGAGGGGGATAATCTATCTTTGAACATCGGCAGAAACTTTCAAAATTGAGAATTGGATGAATCTGCGAAGATACTTTTTTACTGCGAGGGGTGCAACGTTTTTTAAGAAAGAAACGGCAAGGAGGAGGTAGTTTGGTTCAGGCGGAACTTAGACTTTGGAACCGGGAGATACCGGGAGGTGAAATCGGAAGAATTCCTGAAATGACAGGGAGGCTCTATTGAAAGGAGTAGGTAAGCCCTGTGAAGATCCCCATTTGCAAAGGTTTGTAATTGATCTGGTCGTTGCTGCTGACGGAGTGCATGTATTGCTTGAGACGTGGTTCAACGGTCAATACCAGATTCTTGCCCAATCCATATCCAAGCTCGATACCTGCAGAGCCTGCATAGATGACGTCCCGGAGATTTTGGGTATTCCCATTGGTCAATTTGATTCCATTCTCCTGGATAGAAGCGAGATTTCCTACCAGGATATTGGTACTGATACCTCCTGTTACGCCCAGTGAAAATTTACTGTCAAGTAGTTTATAGGTGGCCTGAACCGGGATCTCGAGGTATTTAAAATCTTGGGAGATATCAGATCCGGTGATATTCGTCGGACTGTTCTGCATTCCGTTGAAATAGACAATGCTGGATTTTGACGGCAAATTTAGTGAGACATCCCCAGCGATGTTGGCACTTTTTTCGACTGGTTCAAGGTAGGTGATCCCAGATTTTGCATTCAGAGCATAGGTGGTGTGGGTGCCCTGCTTCATTTGTGAAAACCTGAGGCCGGTGCTGATGCTGAGCCTGTTGTTCACCTTGTAGGCTGCCATCATACCTCCCGAAACTGTATTGATGGATTTGGTGACCGCTTCACCGGTTGCATTGGCTTGATTTTGGGCAGCAAACATGGGTGATAACTCAGCTTTGATTCCCCAGGATCCCTTGGCGGTGCCACTTTGGCGGGTTGGTGGGGCAAAATTTGCGTCGGCAAAATAGGGAAGTTCGGCGGCTCTTTTGGATGTTTTTGAAACCGGATCCGTTTTGCTTTCCTCTTTCACAGCTGCAGGTAGACCATTCCCTATAGTAGCCGCCGTAGCGTCTGTTTTTGTTGCCTGATCTGCCAAAAGCTCTTTCCCCCCATTCGCTGAATTGGACGCAATTGGTGCAGGGGCAATGGAGGCAGGTTTGAATTGTCTGGCTTTTTTCACCTTGTTAACCGGCGGTTGTATCTCCAGTTTGGCCAATTGTTGATTTTTGGCAACAGGAGTTCCCTGAAGCTTATTCTCCAATGTTGACATCACCTCAGATTCTTGTGGTTGGGAAAGGGTAGGGACATTGTTGCCGGCATATTGGTCGCTCGTGCTGGTGTACCAACCTGCCAAAAGGACCAGCACCAAGGCAGCTGCTACGCCCAGGATGGTTCGCACCTGGTTTAACCTTCTGACCTTGCCTTGGTAAGCAACCCTTTCTTGGATCTGATCCAAAAGACCAACCGGAGGATTCTTTTCGAAATCCACCAATTTGTCTCTAAAAATCTGATCTATTGGATGCTTTTCCATTGTTATATTGCTTTGTCCACAAAATTTCTTTCTGTTCCAAACAGTTCCGTTACTCTTTTCTGCAGGATCATCCTTGCTCTCGACAAATTTGATTTTGAAGTCCCTTCCGAGATGCTCATCATCTCTCCGATCTCAACGTGGGAATAACCTTCTATGGCATAAAGGTTAAAAACCATCTTGTATCTCGGCGGCAACTCCTGAATGATCTTCATCAGCTCGTCAGCGGTAATGGAAGAGATGGTCTCCTCAACCGTTTCGGTCGACTCGTAATTCTTCATCTCTTCAACCGGGTAGAGCCGGTCGTTCTTTCTGAATTTTTCGAGGGCCGTGTTGACCATGATCCGTCTCATCCACCCTTCGAAAGAGCCTTTGAATTCAAACTGCCTGATCTTTGTAAAAACCCTTACAAAACCCTCCTGCAGGATATCTTCAGCGTCAGAATTGTCTTTGGCATACCTCAGACAGACCCCATACATTCTCTGAGAGAAAAGACGGTACAGTTCAGTCTGCGCTTTGCTGTTTCCGTCGCGGCATTTGTATATGAGCTCTTCTAACTGGGTCACTTTAACAAACTGATAGGTATTTTTGGATGATATCCGAAAAACAAAAAATCTTCGCAAATGTCCTTAAAAGTTGCTAAAGAACGAAAATAAAGGAGCCCAAATATGAGCCCAACTATTTTCAGAACCGGTGACCACTCTTAAGACGTAGGTAAGGGCCTGAATGGTTGCGTAGGAAAAGCAACAAAAATTAAAAAATGGAAAGAAAAATGGGTCGGATCCCGATTCTACTTTCCATTTCGCTTATGGTCAAATAGCTACACCTGGATTATTTCCCCAGTAGCTCTTCGAGTTTCGCCGCAAGTGCTTCGCCGCGGAGATTTTTGGCCAATATCTTTCCCTCCTTGTCGACCAGGAAGGTGCAGGGAATAGATGTTACACCATATTTTTGTGCAATTTCACTTTGCCAGAATTTCAATTCAGAGACCTGGTGCCAGACGAGTTGATCATCGGCTATGGCCTTCACCCAAGCCTCTTTTTCGCGGTCGAGGGAGACCCCAACTACATCGAAGCCTTTGTCCTTGTATTTTCCGTAGAGTGCTACAACGTTGGGATTCTCCTGGCGGCAAGGCTGGCACCATGCTGCCCAGAAGTCGATGAGCACAAATTTTCCACGGGTGGTGGAGAGGGTAAAAGTACCTCCCTCTGGAGTAGGCAAGGTAAAATCTGGAGCCATGGATCCAACATCGGTTGCTCTCTTTTTATCGGCTATCTTTTTCAATTCGCCAACATAGATGGAGGCATGAACGGATGGATCCAAAAAGGCAATCAACGTGTCAATTTCTACTGCAGAGATGGTTTGGCCAAACTGCATCATGGCAATCAGGGGAGATACCGTGGATTTTTTGTGTTCACGGATGAAATTCTTGGCATACACATTCAGGTTCTGCACCATGGCCTCGTAGTCTATCTGGGCTTTTTTCATCCCCTCCTGGTCTCCATTCTGCTGGGCACTCATGTACCGTTGTTGCATCCCCTGGGCCTCCTTGGAGAGGTTGTTCAACTCCAGTTGGAATACTTTAAACTCTTCATTGGATTTGGATCCCTTTACCACTGTTTTGTCCAGGCTATCCGACCAGGCTTGCAGCGAAATTGTGCCATTCTCAGCAAAAAATTGTGCCACCATCTCCTGTTGGCCCATGGCCACAAAACGCAACTCCGGAAGGTCCGCTTTGCCGGTGAGTTCGAATTTGCCTTTGGCCAGGGAGGTCGAATCTTCTACGACCCATTTCCCATCCGCAAACTTCATCAACTGAATTTGTCCGCTCTCTTTTCCTTTGATCTCTCCTTTGACCACAAATTTATCGGGTTTGGCACAGGAGTAGATACTACAGGCGATCAACCCCAAAATCAACATTTTTTTAATCATCTGGTTCTCTTTGTTTAAGGGTTGAACAACAACCCATGTTTAAATGACAAGTTCAAAAATAGGAAACATTTTGATACAGCAGATAAGACCACGACCATTTAATGTTTACCCATGGCCTCAAAATACTTTTCCAGTAACTCCTGTGCGGCTGCAAACGGACTGATTTTTTCTTCCGACACCTCCTGCTCCAGGCTTTCCAATGCACTCTTTACCAATTTGTTTTTGTAGAAGTTGTTCCTTAATTGGGCATCAATGGTGTCAAACATCCAGTACCGTGACTGGGAGGCACGACGCTCTTTGAAATAGTGATTTTTTTTCACCAGCTCAATGTACTCTTCTATGCATTGGACAATCTCTACGATCCCTGTATTGCGGAGAGAGGAACAGGTTTTCACCTGGGGTATCCATCCTGACATTGTTGGAGGGAAAAGATGGATCGCATTTCGGTAGAGTGTTGCGGCGGTATTTGCCTTGTGAATGTTGTCTCCATCGGCCTTGTTGATGACTATCGTATCAGCCATCTCCATGATGCCCCTTTTGATGCCCTGCAACTCATCGCCGGCACCCGCAATTTGTAAAAGCAGAAAGAAATCTACCATGGAATGGACAGTGGTCTCAGATTGACCTACCCCAACTGTTTCGATTAAGATCGTATCAAAACCGGCAGCCTCACAAAGCAGGATGGTCTCTCGCGTTTTTCGGGCAACTCCGCCCAGTGAGCCCGAAGAGGGACTAGGCCGTATGTAGGCGTTTGGGTTGGCAGAGAGCTCTTCCATTCTGGTTTTGTCGCCCAAAATTGAGCCTTTCGACCGTTCAGAACTTGGATCAATGGCCAGTACTGCCAATTTCTTGCCCTGGTTGGTGAGGTGGGTGCCAAAAGACTCGATGAAAGTACTTTTGCCGGCACCTGGCACTCCTGTAATACCGATTCGAACAGAGTTTCCGGAGAAGGGAATAGCCCGGCCAATGATCTCCCGGGCCATTCGCTGATGATCCGGTTTGTTGCTTTCGATCAAGGTCACTGCCCTGCTCAGGATGGTCCTGTTGCCAGAGAGGATGCCTTCACAATATTGCTCGGTGGTCAACTCCTTTCGTTGGTTCTTTTTCAGAAACCGGTTTACAGCATCGGTATTCACGGTTTCTGGATGGTCAATCCCTTTGTTGACAGAGAGTCCTGTAAATGCAGGATCATTTTCAGGGTGATAAACATTACGACCTTCAGTCATCTTACCATGGATTGGTGGTGGATCTGGCAGAATTGTTGGCAGGGAAAGTCTGAATTTGTTCATTTACAGTCTTTCCCTGCAGCTCAGTTGCTACATTGGTTTCTCGCTTGATGGCGTTTGTATATCTCCTATTTTATTGAGGCTTGCTTACATTCCCGGAGATCCTTAAAATAGTAGTCGACTGGTTGGGGTCATTGGAAATGATGGTGATTACCTTGTTTTGCAACCCCAATTTCCCGTTGGAGTCAAATATTACTTTAAGATCGGTATTCATTCCTGGCTTGATAACATTCGAAGCAGGATTGACAGCTGTGCAACCACAGGATGCTTTGACACTGCGGATGAGTAAATCACTTTTCCCTTTGTTTAATATCTTAAAGCTGTATTCAACTTTTTTCCCCTCTGTAATTTCACCGAAATCAAAAACACGCTCGTTAAAATCAATACTGGGTGCGCTTTGAAGCTCTTTCTGAGACAGTTTGGAAAAATCCTCTTCTACGGTGGCAGTTACATTGATTCCGTAATTGTAGTTTTCTTCGCCATTGAAGGTCAGGTAGACTCTTGCATTCTGGAATCCAAGTTCCGGAACCTTTGCCCCGTCGAAGGTTACCACAATGTAACCGGTCGCATTGGGCTCAACAGTTACAGGAGTTGTCCTCACAGATAGATATGCCAGAACCCCCTTCAAGCCGATGGTGACTTTTTGTCCCGAGGTGTTAATGTACTTCAGGGAATCCGTCTTCTTCTCGTTGTTTTTGATGCGTACGAAGGAGAGGTTGTTGTTGAGCATTCTGAGTTTGCCCAAATCGATGGGATATTGCTCGGCGATGGAGAGTGTTTTTGGCAACACCTCTCCCGAAATTTTCAATACTTGTATGCCATTCATGATGTTGGCCGAGATGGTTACAGTCTTATCGAATGCTCCCGGACGTCCCAACGGATTGTAGGAAACTTTGACAAATCCTGTTTTCCCCGGAAGAACCGGCTCCCTGCTCCATTCAGGAGTAGTGCAACCGCAGGAGGCACTAACATTGGAGATTACCAGCGGAACTTTACCGATGTTTCTGAAGACAAAGCTGTATTCAGCGAGTCCGGCATCCTCCTTGATCTTTCCATAATTGTGTTCTATTTTTTCGAATGCCATTTCAGCCGAGGACTGTGCAACAGCATTTAATCCTGTAAAGAGCAGTGCGGCTACTGAAAGGAAATTTAAAATTTTCATATATCTCTATTTTTTGTGTTAAAAAATTATCTGCAGGATCTATGGCACCTACTGGTTTTAAGAACAAATGCCAATTAAAGTTACAAAACTAAAAAAATGATGGATTGGTTGCAATTCTCATCCTCTTTTATTCGTCCCCAAAATAGACCCCCATTTTTCTGGCTTTTTCAATCAGCTGATCGTTCGGATCTACAAGGCTGAGTTTTCCACCCACCTTATCCAGTGGAACGGAGCCGATTTTGCCATTTCTGATGGCCACCATCTGTCCATATTCCCCCTTTGCGATTAGTTCTGCTGCATAGGCACCATACCGCGTTGCAAGTATACGGTCCATGGCGGATGGACTTCCTCCTCTTTGGATATATCCCAGGCGGGTATCCCGGGTTTCAATACCTGTTAAGGTCTGTATTCGCTCTGCAATGTAAGCAGAGGCCGAAAGGTGCGTGGGATGGTCAATGCCCTCCGCAACGACTACAATTGAATAGGGTTTCTTCATCAGGAACCTGTTTTCAATTGCTCTGCACACACTCTCGATGGTGTATTTTATCTCAGGAATAAGGATGATATCTCCACCCCCGGCCAAACCCGCATACAGGGCAATCCAGCCGGCATCGTGGCCCATCACCTCAATTACCATGGCTCGCTGGTGAGAGTTGGCTGTTGTATGAAGCCGGTCGATCGCTTCGGTGCAGATTGTCACAGCTGAATCAAACCCAAATGTTACTTCAGTTCCAAACACGTCGTTGTCGATGGTTTTGGGCACTCCTATAACGTTAATGCCCATTTTCTGCAACTGGGCTGCCGTTTTCATGGTTCCGTTGCCACCAATACATACCACACAATCGAGTTTGAGATCCTGGTAATTTTTCTTGATCAAGGCCGGTTTTTCGTTGGTCTCTTCCCCTTTTTCCATTTTAAATGGCTTTTCGCGTGAGGTTCCAAGAATGGTTCCTCCCACCGTCAAAAGCCCGGAAAGCTTTGCCTCATCCAATTCAATGTATTCTTTCCAAATCAGGCCACTGTATCCGGCAGTAAATCCAATAACCTCCATGCCATGATTCAGGATAGCAGTTTTTCCTACCCCACGAATGGCTGCATTAAGTCCGGGACAGTCACCTCCCGCAGTCAAAATACCGATCCTTTTCTTCATCGTGCCGAAATTTTCTATCAATGTCAAATACGTCCTGACACCAGGCAAAGTTACAACGATTCAATGGCACCATTGTTAATTCACTTTTTTTTTATTTCTTTTTCTCAAAATTTGTATTTTAGCACTTCGAATTAATCATTTAACCCTTCTTATTATGAAAAATCTCCTCTTGACTTGTTTGGCCGTTGCTGCAATTGCGGTAAGCTGCAATACACCACCCAAAAAGAGTGGTTCTGATGCTGATAAAAACAACGAACAACAGAAAAGTGGAACTGTTCAGGAGCTGAATAAACTCTCTCCAGCCGAATCGGCACAAGGATGGATCCTGATGTTTGATGGGAAAACTGGAGAAGGATGGCGAGGTGTCAATAAGACAGATTTCCCTGCTGGATGGATCGTGGAGGATGGAGCACTTAAATGCGTTGGTTCAGGCATGGGAGAAGCTGGAGCTGCCAATGGCGGGGATATCCTCTATTCACCAAAAATGTTTTCCAATTTCAACCTGAAAATGGAGTGGAAAATTTCCCAGGGGGGAAACTCCGGGATCTTTTACCTTGGCCGTGAGCAAAAAGATTGGCCGATCTGGAAAACAGCACCCGAAATGCAGGTTCTCGACAATGATCGCCACCCGGATGCCATGCTGGGTAAGGATGGCAACCGCCAGGCAGGATCCCTTTATGACCTGATTCCGGCAAAACCCCAAAATACGAAGCCTGCCGGCGAGTGGAACAGTATCGAAATCATCTGTTACCAGGGGTCAGTGGTGCACAAACAAAATGGGGAGACTGTTTTGGAATACCACCTTTGGACACCCGAGTGGAATGAGATGATCAAGGGATCAAAGTTTCCGGGTTACAATCCAGATTGGGCCAATGTTCCCAAAGAGGGTTACATCGCCTTGCAAGACCATGGCAATGATGTATGGTACCGGAACATCAAGATCAGACCGCTGTAATAAAGTTTGAAATGTTTGAAATGTTTGAAGGGTTTGAAATGTTGCATTTAACATTTCAAACCCTTCAAACTTTATAAACCCTTCAAACAAATTTACACCACCTTTATTCAATTGAGTATTCCACACTAACAACTACCCTTACTTTCTTGTAGATATCGGATACCCCTGTCATGTAACCACCGTCTCCCTGGTTGGAGAGGGCCTCGTCGCGGTCAACAATGGTGAACAGACCCTGGTTGGCCCTCTTCAATTTCCCCAGGTTGGTATGGCTTTCGTTGGTGAATTGTATCGCTGCATTTTTGGCATTCTTTGTAGCCTCCGTCAACATGATCGGTTTAATCTCGTTGAGGCCCGTAAAATAGTAGCGGATGGCACCTTCATATTCGTTGGCATTGTTCAGTACTACACCTGCTTTGAGCAGTTCATCCGTCATCCTGCTCACCTTCTGGAGGTTCTCCACATCGTTGCTGCGCACCTGGATGATCCGGTCGATGATGTACCTGAAGCTGTTGCTCGCATTGAAATTGGCATAATCCTGGGCCATCTTGTCGCTGACAATCAAATCCTTTTGAATAACCTCTTCTGTTTTGATTCCGTTTTTCAGCAGGAATGCCGTCACTTTGTCCTTAACCTCTTCAATGGCCTTGCTTCCATCCATCAAATCATTGTAGGCAACACGGCATTTGATGGTCCAGACGGCAAAGTCCGATTTTACCTCCCTTTCTGAAAATCCTTTGACAGAGATGGATCTGTCCTCCTTTTTGAAACGCTGTATGGCTCTTCCCAGAATTAACGCGTTTAAAACAATGCCAAGGATGATCGTACCTGTGACAATGATCACTTTTTTAGTTTCCATTTGGTTGAATTTTTAGGTTGTAATTTAATTAAGAAAATTCAGAAGCTATTTAAAATTGTTACACAGAGGATTTGTAACTCCACAGTGAAGCTAAAAATAGTTTTGAAATTGTCGCTTGCCGCAATATTACTTGAGGAAAAAATGAGGTGCACAGAGAGAAAATCGCATGCGATTTTCCAACTCTGTGTGACTCTGGTTTTTTTCTCTCATGGATTTACCCAATTGCAGATATTGCCAAAAATCATTTATTTCTGATTAATAGACATTTATACTCTGTGTTATAAATTTATACAGTCTCTCAGTCGGGAGCGTAGCCCGATTCATTCAGTATTTTGTGGCAGTCTTGTTCTGTCATCAAACCTTGCAATGTGGTACCAGGATTCTTTTTCATGTAACTCTTCACGATCTGCCACCCCATCCAAACGCCAGTTTTTCCTGGTGATTTTTGTCCAAAAGGTGTAGTAAAGGGAGCTGGATTGATGAATCGGACCATATTCATCCGGTCGCTTGAAAAAAGCATTCTGTTCTCAACCAGGTAACTCCACATTTCGGATTCATGTTCTTTGCACCATGTAAGCTGTTCCTGATTGATGCCGATCTTCAGGCTATCCGGTCCATCCGGAACCAGTGCATCCAAAAAGTAGAGCAGTTTCCCCTCGTGTATCATGCCGGATACCAGGTTTTCTGCATTCCCTTTGTATTCGAATTGTTGGGAAGTCCAGCCGTAAAGTACATCGTACACCAATTTTTGTGGTACCAGGTTGGCCCTCTTGTAGAGCGGCCAGCCAAGGCGACGGTAAAAATCACAATCCGATCCGAGGTAATTGTCCAGACTAATGCCAATGGCTCCAGGCATGGTCACGATCGACTGGTTGAACTCAGACAAATAGGTGTAAATTTTGGGAATAGAGGCATCCGGATAGTAATAAAGGTGGTGCTTGAAGGCTTTTTCAAGTTGCCGTTCGTAGGGGGTAAAATCACGAAAGATGGAGTCAGATCTCTTTTTGACTTCGGCAATGGTACTACCCTGAAGAAATGTCAGCAGGTAGTTGTTGTAAAGCGAATCTTGAGAGTCTCCGATGGCCAGCACCTCAACGTTGTACAAACTGAAAAAATCGCTGTATTTTTTTTGCAGTTCCGGTACCACAAGGTCAATATTTTTTGGGGTCACGGCAAACAAATCCTGGTCGAGGCGTTCCGCCGACAGGGAGAGTTTAATGCCGGAAGTGTTTATTTTAAGTGGATTGGAGTTGCAGGCGGCCAATGTTAGCAGCAGGAAAAATAGGAGGATCTCTTTTCGCTTCAGCATCATTGTTTGTGAGTTAAGGTGTTTTGTACGCTGCGATACCTGACAAATGGCAAAGGCAGATCTTTGTTTTAGGGTGTGAATTTATCTATTTTTGTCAAATCGGCCGACAAAATTTACGGTTATCCGATAGAATCCAATTTTCGTCCCACTTAAGCACCAGCGAACCATGAGAATTGCCCTGGCTCAATTGAACTACCATGTTGGAAATTTTCCCGAAAACAGTGCCCGTATCATCGCTGCCATAGAGAAGGCAAAGGTGGAAGGTGCAGATCTGATTGTCTTCTCTGAGTTGTCTGTGTGCGGTTATTATCCCAACGATTTACTGGAGCGGCTCGAATTTGTCCGTGAGGCACAGCAAGCCATTGAAAGCATTGCGATCCATTGCAAGGGCATTGCAGCATTGGTGGGAGGGCCCAGTATCAATCCAAGTCCCAAGGGAAAGATGTTGTACAATTCGGCGTTTTTCCTGCAAAATGGAGAGATTCAAAGTGTGCATCACAAGACGCTTTTACCCACTTACGATGTTTTTGACGAATACCGTCACTTTGAATCCAACAAGGATTTTAATTTGATTGATTTGAATGGACACAAGATTGCCGTGACCATTTGTGAAGATCTGTGGTTCGACCAAAAGGTAATGAACTCCTTCGGAAGGGAGAATCTCTATGCCACCTCGCCAATGGAAGAGTATTGCAGCCAAAATCCCGATCTGGTTGTCAACCTTTCCGCTTCTCCATTCTCCTTTCACCAGGAGCGCATGCGGAAAGACATTGTAGTCGGAAATGCCCAAAAATACCAGGTCCCGGTGGTTTATGTGAATCAGGTTGGGGCCCAGACAGAACTAATCTTCGATGGTGGTTCCCTGATGGTGGATCAACAGGGAAGGGTAGTCAGGGAGCTGGCCTATTTTAAGGAGGATTTTGCCATTGTTGATACCCGTGAACAGGCTTTTCCTGAAGTTCAGGCTTTTGCAGACCGGAACGAAAAAGTATACCAGGCACTGGTGTTGGGGATATCCGATTATTTCAGGAAGTCGGGTTTCAGGAAGGCAACCCTCGGCTTGTCGGGTGGCATTGACTCCGCCTTGACCCTCGTCCTCGCAGTGCGAGCCCTTGGTGCAGAAAATTTAAAGGTCTTGCTGATGCCTTCCCAATATTCTTCTGATCATTCTGTAAATGACGCCGTTGCATTGGCCAACAAGTTGGGTGTAGCCTATGAGACTTTGCCCATCCATTCCATAGCAACCGCTTTTGAACAGACACTGGCCCAGACTTTCCACGGTTTGGCGGCTGATTTAACGGAAGAGAACATCCAGGCAAGGGTGAGGGGGACACTCCTCATGGCATTTTCCAACAAATTTGGACACATCGTTCTGAATACTTCCAACAAAAGTGAGGCAGCGGTTGGTTATGGGACTCTTTACGGAGATATGAATGGCGGATTGTCGGTTTTGGGAGATTTGTACAAAACGGAAGTTTATCAGCTTTCCAGATACATCAACAGGGAGGAGGAGATTATCCCTGTCAACACGCTGCTAAAACCCCCCTCGGCAGAGCTCCGGCCCGACCAAAAGGATTCCGACTCTTTGCCCGAGTACGACCTTTTGGATGCCCTTCTTTTCCAGTACATCGACCTTTCCAAAAGTGTACAGGAGCTCGTTGAGGCAGGTTATGATGAGGCCATTGTCAGAAAAGTGGTAACACTTGTCAATAGAAACGAATACAAGCGGTTTCAGGCACCACCCACCCTTAGGGTCTCCTCCAAGGCATTCGGATTTGGCAGGAAGATGCCGATTGTGGCGAGGTATCCGCTTTAGTAGGACGAAGAGCGAATGACTGAGGAAAGGATCAATTGAAACGGTGAAACGGAGAAACAAAGAAAACAAAAAAGTGCGTTAAAAGGTGATCATTATGATCCTAATTTTGTGTACAGCTACCAATGCTATCTCCGTTTCACTGTTTCTCCGTTTCTTTTCTTCCTCTACGCTTAATCACCCCTGCTTATTGATCTTCTCAAGTTTGGCAAGGTCGGTAATCTTGATCTTACGGCCGTCCATGGCAATGATCTTTTCCCCGGCAAAGGTCGAGAGGGTCCGGATGGCATTCGAGGCGGTCATGTTGGATAGGCTGGCGAGATCTTCGCGGGAGAGGTAAACTTTCAAGGTCTGGCCGTCGTTTTCAAAGCCATATTTCTCTTTCAGGAAAATAATCGATTCAGCCAATCTGCCCCTGATGTGTTTTTGGGTGAGACTAACAGTCCGATGATTGGAGTGACCCAGCTCTAGCGCAAGATCCTTTAAGAGTGCCAGTGAAAAGGAGCTGTTTTTGAGTAGAATATTGTAAAGAATATCTGGCGGAATAGTTACAATCTCTGAATCTTCGATGGCAATGGCAGTTCCATTGTGGGGTTCCCCTGCAATCAGGGAGCGGTAACTAATCAGGCAGTTTTCAGTAAACATCCTGATAATCTGTTCTCTGCCACTGATGCCTTCCTTGATCATCTTTACCTTTCCCTCTTTGAGGTATTGCATCCCCACTGGAGGATCACCTTCCATGAAGATGTAATCATTTTTTCGGTAACGTGTATTGTAGGAGTTTGACTTAAGGATAGACAGCTCATCTGGAGTCAGCAAATTGAATATGCAGTTCTCTCCCCTGAATTGACTCTCAAAACCAAAATTATCGGACATTGTTCAGAAAAAATGTTGTAAAACATCTCAAAAATATAAATTTATTGCTCCAAATCAAAATTCAGCAAACTTTTCCAGATCACAGAAATTCAAACATGCCTGGCAAAGTAGTTTAATGACCTGGAAAAGTTTTGCCTCCTTCACTCTTCAAAATAGATCCGTTTCACCCTTTGCCCAACTGTCGTAAGTACTTCATAGGGAATCGTATCCATCCATTCTGCCACCTGGCTGACCGGCTGACCTTCGCCAAAAAGCACTACAGCATCATCCTCCTGGCATGGGATCTTCGTAACATCTGCCATGCACATATCCATACAAACTGAGCCGGTGACCGGAGCAATATGGCCGTTGATCAGTACATTTCCCACCCCATTCCCCAATCGTCTGCTGTATCCATCGGCATAACCGATCGGGATTACGGCTATCCTGGTAAGATTTTTGGCCACAAAACTTCGTCCATAGCCCACCGTTTCGCCAGGCTGCACTGTTTTTAGCTGCGAAATGGTTGATTTGAGGGTCGCGACATTTCTCAATTGGGAGGAGGCTCCGCTGCTGGCACCGTAGAGTCCGATCCCAAGCCGAACCATGTCAAGCTGCATTTCAGGGAATCGTTCGATGCCGGCAGAATTTAGCAGATGCAAAAGAATCTTGTAATCAAAGCTCTCAACGATTGGTTGGCAAAGTTGATGGAAGAGACGAAACTGGAACCGGGTAAAATCATCCTGGAAGGGGTCTTCGCTAACCGCAAGGTGGGTAAAGACTGAGCGTACATAAACGGTATCCCTTTTGAGGATATATTTGATCAATTTTTGAATCTCTTCGGCCGAGTCAAATCCAAGACGTTTCATTCCGGTATCGATCTTGATGTGTATCGGGAAGTTGCTAACCGCACTCCGTTTTAGTGCCTCTTCGAAGCTTTGCAGCAGTGAAAAACGATAGATATTGGGCTCCAGCCTGTTCTCGATCATGGTACTGAAGCTGTGCTCCTCCGGGTTCATGACCACAATGGGCAACTCAATACCGGCATTGCGGAGTTCCATCCCCTCGTCCGCAATGGCCACAGCCAGGTAGTCGACCCGGTGAAACTGAAGTATTTTTGCCACCTCCACTGAACCTGTACCATAGGAAAAAGCTTTGACCATGGCCATTACCCGGGTCTCCGGCAAGAGTTGACGGCGGTAATAGTTAAGATTGTGCACCATTGCACTCAGGTTAATTTCCATCACCGTCTGGTGTCGCTTCTCCTGAAGCTTGGAGGAGATTCTGTCAAATCTGAAACTTCTTGCGCCCTTGAGGAGGATCAGCTCATTCCGGAAATCTGCCTCCTGAAATTGTGCCAGAAACTCCTCCGTATCTGAATAAAAACGCTTGACATCCACCTTGAAAAGTTCGCTGAAGTTGCTGATGGTCTTTCCGATGCCAATCAACCTGGTAATGTTGCGCAGCTGTATATATTCAGCCACCTCCCGGTAGAGTTGTTCCGGATTTTTGCCTGATTGGAGGATATCTGAAAGTACAATTGTGCTGCTGAGTTTTCGGGTATCTTTTTGCTGCATGAGAAAATCCAGCGCATTGACCAGTGAGGCGGTATCAGAATTGTAACTGTCGTCGATGATGGCGCAGCCATTGATCCCCTTCTTGATCTCAAGGCGCATGGAGATGGCCGGGAGATGTGGAAAACACTCCATAAAAACAGCCGGGGGAAAACCAATTGCCAGGAGATAAGCCCAGCAATGAATGGCATTTTCGATGTGTGCACCATCGGTAAAGGGGATGGTAATGGTGCTGTCTTTTCCTTTGAAGGTCGCTTTAATTTCCGTTTCAGTGCCTGAAGAGACAGTGGAAAGAACCTTTAAATCTGCATCTTCTCCCAAAGACCAGGTAAAAAACTTTGGATGGTTGTTGAAGGTCGCTGTGTGAATAAGATGCTGCAGGAGTTCGAAATCCTTGCAGTAGACCACCAGGCTGCAGTTTGCAAATAGTTTAATTTTCTCCAGCACCAGCGCTTCCTGTGATTCGAAATTTTCGAGATGTGCATTCCCCAGGTGGGTAAAAATTCCATGATCGGGTTGGAGGATTCTTTCCAGTCTGGACATCTCGCCCGGTATGGATATGCCGGCTTCAAAGAGTGCCATGTCAAAATTATCGTCCATCAGCCAAACCGAGAGGGGATTCCCAATCTGTGAGTTGTAACTTCGGGGACTTCTCACCACATGCAACTGCTTCCCGAGTATTTCGGCCAGCCACTCCTTCACTACAGTCTTCCCGTTGCTACCGGTAATGGCCGTAACCGGATAGTGGAATTTTCTTCGGTGATAACCTGCCAGCGATTGCAAGGCCTCCAGTGTGTTTTCGACCAGGATATAATTGGAGGAGATTGAATTTGGTTGCAACTCAGGAAGTTGTGAAACGACGAAGGAGGTCACCTCGCGGTTTTGCGCATCTGCAATGTAATTGTGCCCGTCGTTCCTGTTGTTTTTGAGGGCAAAGAAGAGGGTTTCCCGGCCGGAGAGGATGGTTCGGCTGTCGAAAGAGAGGTAGCGCACCGGTTGGTCCGTTTGAGTTCCGAACCTTACAAGCTGACCATGCACGATTGCAGCGATGTCGGTCAATGAATATATCCTCATCTCTTTTCGTTGACCGTCTGGAAGCACTCGCGGCACAAAGGCTCGTAGCTCTCTTTTTCACCCAGCATCACCAGTTTTTCGGCATCTGAAAGCCGGTGGCTGAAGTGGGCGATGTGGCCACATCGCATACAAACCGCATGAACCTTGGTGACATATTCCGCACAGGCCATCAAGCCGGGTACCGGGCCAAAGGGAACTCCCCTGAAATCCATGTCAAGGCCGGCGATGATGACGCGTATCCCCATATCGGCCAATTTGTTGCATACCTCCAGCAGGTTCTCGTCAAAAAACTGGGCTTCATCTATTCCGATCACATCAATGTTCCCTGAAAGCAACAGAATGGTGGTGGAGTTGTCAATGGCAGTGGAGCGGATGGAGTTTTCATTATGGGATACGACCTCGGTGGAAGAATACCGGGTGTCAATCGCGGGTTTAAAGATTTCAACCCGCTGCCTGGCAATTTCTGCCCGGCGCAAACGACGGATCAACTCCTCTGTTTTTCCGGAGAACATGGATCCTACGATGACCTCTATCCAGCCACGTTTCCGACCATTGTTTAAATTGCTTTCGATAAACATAGTTCAAAATTAATTTTTTTCTGCATCATTCCAACCTGGGGGAGGGTGGATTGGTGCGGTTAAATTTGTATTTTTACGAATTGCAATTCAAAACCGAAAGAATGGAAAAAGAAATATGGCTAAGGGTGATCAGGGAGGAACTCGGTATCCTTGAGGAGTTGGCAACCGGCATGATTACCGATGGAAGGCTCACCGAAGAGGAGTTGGAATTGGCCATCGCCAGATCAAAGATTGTGACCAGGGAGTTTGAAATGCTGTACAAACAAATTCCGTCCGGCGATGGCACGGGAGTAACAGTTCCGGCAAAGGATCACCCCGCACCAACCACTGAAATATTGGCGAGTGGGGCAGAAACAACGACCCATGTGAATGACCCGGTTGAATTTGTCGTTTCTGTGGTTAATGAGAGCCCTGGTATTACTCCTCCCCAGCCTGAAGAAAAAGTGGTTCAGCCAATTCCCGACTTCCCGTCGCGCAATTCAAGTATTCCCGTGACACATAGCCCCAATGAGTTTGAATTTCCGATACCTTTTGTTCCGGAGTACACCCTTCCTCCCCTCGTACCTTCGGCTCCTGAAAGTGAAGGCGCTGCAGTGATCGATCAGGAGGTGAAAAAGGAGGGGCATCCCCTCTTTAAATTATCCCCCATTCAGAGCATGAAGGATGGACTCACCTTGAACGACAGGTATCTTTACCAGCGTGAGCTTTTCAACAACGACAAGGCCCGGTTGGACGAGACCATTCTGGCCATGGATCGTTTGTCCAACATTCAGGAGGCAGTGGCCTACCTGAAGGAGAATTTCAAGTGGACCAGGGGAGAGGCCTCCGAAAAGTTTGTGCTTCTGGTGAAGCGCCGGTTTTACGAACCCAAAGGATAAAAATGTTTGAAATGTTTGAAATGTTTGAAATGTTTGAAATGTTTGAAATGTTTGAAATGTTTGAAATGTTTGAAATGTTTGAAATGTTTGAAATGTTTGAAATGTTTGAAATGTTTGAAATGTTTGAAATGTTTGAAATGTTT
>CAMCBW010000010.1 GCA_945873105.1 Tangfeifania diversioriginum | reverse complement strand
AATTTACCGCGTAGCGGTTACAGTATTGTAGATCAAAATATCAAACGTCAATTTAACGCGTAGCGGTTACAGAATTGGAGCGACATAATACAATGCAAAAATTCAATGAATTTTCTATATTTACCCGATCATCTAAAAACACCAAACTTTGACTACCTCCCCCAACAAATACGTCGAGACGCCACTGATGAAGCAGTACTACGCCGTCAAGAACAAATACCCTGACGCTGTTTTGCTCTTTAGGGTTGGCGACTTTTACGAGACCTTCGGGGAGGATGCTATCAAGGCAGCTGAGATCTGCGGGATCACCCTTACCCGCCGGGCCAATGGTTCGGCCAGCTTCGTGGAGCTTGCCGGTTTCCCCTACCACGCACTGGATACCTACCTTCCGAAGCTGGTTCGTGCCGGACAGCGGGTGGCCATCTGCGAGCAACTCGAAGATCCCAAACTCACGAAATCGATTGTCAAAAGGGGGATTACAGAATTGGTGACCCCGGGGGTTTCGATCAACGACAATGTACTGGAGCACCGGGAGAACAACTTCCTGGCATCGGTACACATCGAAAAGAATATCGCCGGTGTGGCCTTCCTGGATATCTCCACCGGCGAATTCATCACCGCAGAAGGAAGTTTCGAACACATCGACAAACTGCTCAACAGTTTCCAACCAAAAGAGGTGCTGTTTCAAAAAGGCAAGGAGAAGCTCTTTGCCGAACTCTTCGGACCCAAATTCTACACTTACAAGCTCGACGACTGGGTCTATACCTTTGATGCAGCCAACGACAAGCTGCTTCGCCATTTCGAGACCGTCAACCTGAAGGGTTTCGGGGTACAAAACCTGGAGACTGGAATCATTGCGGCCGGCGCCATCCTCTATTACCTCGACATCACCCAGCACAAACAGGTGAGCCATATCACCGCACTCTCGCGGATCGAGGAGGAACAGTACGTCTGGCTCGACCGTTTCACCATCCGCAACCTTGAACTTTTTTACTCCATCAACGAAGGAGCCAAGACATTGATCCAGGTGATCGACCGCACCATCACCCCGATGGGTGCCCGGTTGCTTCGGCGCTGGATGGCCCTCCCCCTGAAAGAGGTGGGCAAGATCCGGGAACGGCAGGAGGTAGTCGAACGATTCGTCACCCATCCCGACCTGCGGGAGGAGATCGAAACGGAGCTGCACCTGGTGGGCGACCTGGAACGCATCATCTCGAAGGCCTCAGTTGGCCGGATCAATCCCCGGGAGATGGTCCAGCTCAAGAACTCGCTGCTGGCGATCGCCAAAATCCGCAGCTTCTGCGAAACTTCGGAGAACAAAGTCCTGGTAAGGTTTGCAGAGCAACTCAATCCCTGCCACACCATCTGTGACAGAATTGAAAAGGAGATCGTTGCCGAACCTCCGGTGATGCTGGTAAAGGGCAATGTTGTAGCTCCCGGGGTCTCTGAAGAGCTGGACGAACTGCGTTCACTCGCCTTTTCCGGCAAGGATTACCTGCGAAAACTGCAGGAACGGGAGAGCATCCGCACCGGAATCTCCTCCCTGAAAGTCTCTTACAACAATGTTTTTGGTTATTTTATCGAGGTTCGCAACATGCACAAGGACAAAGTGCCTGGCGACTGGATCAGAAAACAGACCCTCGTCAATGCCGAACGGTACATTACGGAGGAGCTGAAAGAGTATGAAACGAAAATCCTGGGAGCCGAAGAGCGGATACTTGCCCTCGAGACTGCCCTTTTCAATGACCTGATCAACTCCCTTGCAGACTATTACCAGGCGATACAGCTCAATGCCAGTCTGACCGCGCAGATCGATTGCCTCCGTTCCTTTGCGGAGGTGGCTGTGCAAAACAAATACACCTGTCCGGATGTAAACGACAGTGACCTGCTGGAGATCAAGGGAGGACGTCATCCAGTGATCGAGCAGCAACTCCCGGTAGGGGAAAAATACATTGCCAACGACATCACCCTCGACAATTCGGAACAACAGATCATCATGATCACAGGTCCAAATATGGCAGGCAAGTCCGCACTGCTCCGACAGACCGCCCTGATCGTGCTGCTGGCCCAGATTGGCTCCTTTGTACCCGCAGAGGCAGCCAGCATCGGCTACATCGACAAGATTTTCACCAGGGTTGGTGCCTCAGACAATATTTCGTCCGGCGAATCCACCTTCATGGTAGAGATGACCGAGGCGGCGAGCATCCTCAACAACCTCTCCGACCGTAGCCTGATCCTTTTCGACGAACTGGGCCGGGGAACCAGTACCTACGACGGCATCTCCATTGCCTGGTCGATTGTGGAATACATCCACGAACACCCCAGGGTGAAGGCCAAAACCCTCTTTGCCACCCATTACCATGAATTGAACGAGATGGAAAAATCCTTCAGCAGGATCCGGAATTTCAACGTCTCGATCAAGGAGATGGGGAAAAACATCATCTTTCTCCGCAAGTTGGTACCGGGAGGAAGTAACCACAGCTTTGGAATCCATGTCGCACAGATGGCAGGCATGCCAAGAAGTGTGGTGGCGCGCGCCGAAGATATCCTTGCCCAGATGGAGAAGAGCAACCGGAAGGAGTATCCGGTCAAGCCGGTTGGTGACCTTGCCCAAAACCGGGAGGGATATCAGCTTAGCATCTTCCAGCTCGATGATCCCGTGCTCAAACAGATCAGGGATGAGATCAAAAACCTGGATATCAACCGCATGTCACCGCTCGAAGCACTGAACAAGCTGAATGAGATCAAGAAGATCACGGGAATGTGAAAATTGGGAAATTGGGAAATGTGGAAATTGGGAAATGTGGAAATTTCAGCTGCATACGGAAGTAATGAACTTAAGACAATGTCGTAATTTTCTTTGCGAACTTGGCGGGCTTTCCCTGATCATTCAACAAAGTTTTTCGCAACCAGCCTAGAAAGGCAAACCGGCATGCCAATCCAAAATCGAATATCCAAAATCGACCATTCAGCATTCGCTGATCGAAGCGAAATGTCTATATTTGCCGAATGAACGTGATGTTTAAATTCCTTCTTCCCGCCCTGATTTTATCCTGTAGCCTGATTGCCAATGGTCAATCCAGAAACATGGATGATAATTCAGGAAATGCCTTCGCTGGAAACAATCAGAACCAGAAGAAAGGTGCGGATGGGAAAAAGGACTCCATCAAATTCATCCTGAAAGAGTTCGAGATGCTGGATGATCTCACCCGGGTTAGTGAGGTAAAAGTTGATACCTCCGTCAGGGATTTCCACATTTATCATCCGGCTTTCAAAAATTCAGTCTCGGTTCAAACTTTGGGAAACCTGGGTAACGCCTACCAATCGGGCGAATTTTTCCAAAGGAGAAGCCCAGAAAACGACTTCCTGTTCCTGCTCAACTACTCCGACTATGGATCCTGGCCTGGCGGAATCAAATTTTACAATACCACCAAACCCTACACGCTGCTTACCTATGGGCAATGGTTCTCCAACAAACCAAAAGGAGAGACAGCCCTGAAGATATTGCATACCCAAAACATCAACAAAGCCATCAATTTTGGGTTCTATTTCAACTCCTACGGGTCGCAAGGCAAATACCTCAACCAGGAATCCAAGGACAGGAGTGTCGGATTCTTCTCCAGTGGCAACTTCGACAGGTATGATTTTTGGATCTCATTTGGGAAAAACAGGTTTGAAAACCAGGAGAACGGTGGACTTCCCAATCCCACGGACATCGAAAATCCTGACATCAAACCCGAAAATATCTCCGTTTGGCTGACCGATGTGAAATCGATCAACAACAGCCTCTTCGGAACACTCACCCATCAGTTTAAGATGGGAAGCTGGAAAGAGATGAAAGATACCATCCGGAAAGAGATCTATGAGCAGTTTATTCCGAGGGTTGCCTTGACACATGTACTGAATGTTCAGAAATCGACCCGGTTATTTACCGAGGCAGAACCTAACCCCTCTTACGATTACGCCGATGACAGGGGTACCATCTTTTATTATGGAAAGGATCACAAACCGTTTATCAATGGGACCACCGGCTCTTCCGCAGATCCGGCCACCATCGATCGCGCCGGCAAAACCCTTATTTCCAACCGGTTTGTATTAAAATTCATGGAAGCTCCCGATCGTAAATATACCTTTGGCAAGCAAATCTTCATCTCCAACGACCTCGTGAACAATTACTTTCCACAGGAAGAGATGGCCAAAGACAGTGTCGGAGCCGACCAAATACCATTGGGTCTGACACAAAGCCACAGCTATTCCAACACCTTCATTGGTGGGTCTGCTTACCGCACCGACGGTCGTTTCTGGAACTGGACCGTAACCGGAAAGTCTTACATCCAGGGACGCAATGCCTTGGATTACGATCTATCAGGTCTTGTGGAGAAACCTGTCAGGGGCAAAAAGGACACTTCGTTTGTCCGGATCTTCGCCAAAATGGCCAGCCGTACCCCCGACTATTTTTACGAGCATTATTATTCCAACCACTTCAAATGGGAGAATAGTTTTGACAAGATCTATACTTTGCGGATGGGGGCTACGCTTGACAAACCCGGTTGGCGGCTCAAGGCTTCTGTCAACTACGCCATCGTGAATAAATTTGTATATTTCAATGAATCAGCCTTGCCGGAACAGGCAAAATCTGAGTTCTCCGTTGCATCTGCCATAGTGAACAAGGATTTCAAGTTTGGCGGATTACACATTCGGAATTGGGTTGTGCTGCAACATACTACCACCGACAAATACCTGGCGCTGCCACCTTTGAGTATCCGGAATTCAACTTATTATGAAAACACCTATGCAAAGGTTCTGTTTTTCCAGATTGGACTGGACACAAGATACGAAACTGCCTGGTATGCAGACCAATACTCTCCTGCTACAGGGATGTTTTACCGTCAGTCACTTGAAAAGATCGGGGATTACCCCTGGATTGATGCCTTCGTCAATCTAAAATTGAAACGGACCATTTTCTACGTCAAGTACACCAACCTGGCTACCCAATTCGTCAAAGGAGGATATTTCACTACCCCGACTTACCCAGCCCCCATCTCGACTTTTGGATTTGGTGTTTCGTGGTCGTTCTACAACTGAGCGTTATCCCGGTATATATCTGCCAGTTCGGCAAGTAACATGGCCGTTGCTCCCCAGATAAAACAACCGTTGATGTCGAATCCGGGTACGATAATTTTCCCGGTCGAGGTATCCACCTCCCGCTCTACACACTTTTCCTCGTCAACAAGATCTTCCAAAGCAATGAAAAATGCTTCATCCACCTCCGAAGGATCAATCCTGATTTCGGGGAGATCCTGCGACCATGCTACTACCGGAGTGATCAGGAAATTGCTTACCTGCACATAGACGGGGGTCAAAGTCCCAAGAAGTTGAACCTCCTCAATGGCAAGGCCAATCTCTTCATTTGCCTCCCGCAGGGCCGTCCCGACGAGATCACGGTCTTCCTTCTCCTGCTTGCCACCCGGAAAGGCAATTTGCCCTGCATGGTTCTTCATGGTAGAGGGTCGTCTGATCAGGCAGGTCATAATTTTATGCCGGAAGGGAAAGAGCAGCACCAGCACTGCACTGTGGATAAAATGCGGCTGGTCGGCTGGAAGCTGAAGCACCCTGCCTGCTGGAAGCATCCTGAGGTGTGAAAATGTACCAGGCAAGCGTTCTCCAAGTTGCTTCGCCATTCTTCGGTAAAGGATGTCAGGTGTCAGGTTCAACTCTTCAGGCATAGGGTTATCGATGGGTGCACGGCTATCAATCGCCGGAGTTTTGAATGGCTAGTAATCCATGCGGGAACGGATATCCCGCACATTCAGCTGCAAATAGATCTTGTCGCGGTACTGGTTCTCGGTGACGGAATAACAGATGTCAAAGGGAAGAGACTGTTTGATCATTTCATAGTGGTTGGCCAGCGAGAATCCAATACCAGAGAAACGGGAAGAGGAGCGGTTGGCCTCCATCAGATCCAGTTTTACATGATCGTTGTTCTTTCCAACCAGTTTACTGGTACCATAATCCATCACATCCTCAGTAAGGAAGACAGGAGTCATGTTGTGTGGTCCAAATGGTTCAAACTGTTTCAGCAACCTGATAAATTTCGGCGTCAGGTCGGAAAGTGAGATCTTGGCATCCAGGTCGATGGTCTGCAACATCTGGTCGGAAGTGATGGAATCCCTGACAACCTGTTCAAACCTTCTGGAAAATTCGGCAACATTTTCGAGTTTCATGGACAAACCGGCCGCGTACATATGTCCTCCATAGGATTCAAGCAAATCGGCACATTGTCCAATGGCTTCGTAAAGGTCAAATTCGCCGACAGAACGTGCAGAACCCGTCGCAATGCCATTCGATTCAGTCAACACTACGGTTGGACGGTAATAATGCTCTGTCAATCTTGAAGCTACAATCCCTACCACCCCCTTGTGCCAGTCGCGGTTGTAGATCACAGTTGATTTTCGCCCCTCATAAAACTGACTCTGGGAGATCATCTCCAATGCCTCCTGCGTAATATCTCGGTCGAGTGTTTTGCGTATTTCGTTGTAGGAGTTGATCTCTATTCCCAGCTCCTCCAGCTCGGCAGAGTCTTCCGCCAGCAGGATCCTGACCGATTTCTTGCCGTGTTCTATTCGGCCCGAGGCGTTCAGTCGGGGTCCAATTTTGAAAACAATGTCCTGAACCTTTATTTCACCAACAATCCCAGAGTAGTTGATCAGCGTCTTCAGTCCGGTGGATGGATTGGAATTGAGTTTCTGAAGTCCAAAGAAGGCAAGGACGCGATTTTCGCCCGTTAGGGGAACAATATCGGAGGCAATGCTCACCACCACCAGGTCGAGCAGTTCGTAGGCAATCTCCTGGGGCAGGTCGTGCTTGAAACAGTAAGCCTGTATCAACTTGAATCCAACGCCACATCCCGAGAGGTCCTTGTAGGGATAGTTGCAACCAGGCTGCTTGGGGTCAAGGACCGCAACAGCATCTGGAACCTCGTCATCTGGGTTGTGGTGGTCACAGATGATAAAATCGATTCCCAGCCCCTTGGCATAAGCGATCTTCTCCACCGCCTTGATGCCGCAATCCAGAACGATGATCAGGGTAATATCCTTTGATTTGGCATAATCGATTCCTATGACCGAAATACCATATCCCTCCATGTACCGGTCGGGAACATAATACTCAATTTCTGAAATCCGCTGTGAAAGGAAGGTATACATCAAGGCCACCGAAGTAGTACCATCCACATCGTAATCGCCATAGACCATGACCCGTTCCTTTTGCTCAATGGCTTGCTGAAGGCGATCTACTGCCTTGTCCATACCCTTCATCAAAAATGGATCATGAAGGTCAGAAAGTTTGGGTCTAAAAAAAGTTTTCGCAGCGGCAAAAGTCTTTATCCCGCGCTGCACCAACAGATTGGCAATGGCCATGTCGACGTTGAGCGCGGCAGAAAGTTGCTTGATATCGTTGATATCAGCTTGTTCCTTCAGTTTCCAGAATTTTTGCATCAGTTTTCTTGAGCCAGGCGGTTTCAATGAATAATTCCCCAAATATACCTTTTTGACACATAGCGACCAAGCTTAAAGCAGCGCTGAACCAAACTTTCGGCAGAAAATAGTCACCCATCCAATTAAAGCTACCCCGGCATACTTTGCACCAGTAACAGATTGGCCGTAAAACTCCGCGGGGCAGATGAAAATTGGAAAGAATGAGCACAGCACAAAGGATATCTTTTCTTATCTTTGCACGTAATTTTTTCTTTAAAAATAGGACTATTAATTAAAGATGAGCAATTTAGAGTTAAGTGAGCAGGAGATAATCCGGCGCAATTCCCTGCAAAAACTCCGCGATTTAGGCATCAACCCCTACCCTGCGAACGAATTCAAGATAAATACTTCCTCCAGGCAAATTTTAGAGCAATACGATCCGGAAAAGAACAATTTTCAGGAGGTCGTCCTTGCCGGAAGGTTGATGAACCAGCGAATCATGGGGAAAGCCTCTTTTGCCGAACTTCAGGATGAAAGCGGGAAAATCCAGCTGTACATCAACAGGGATGAGCTATGTCCCGGTGAAGACAAAAGCTTATACAACGATATATTTAAAAAGCTCATGGACATTGGCGACATCATCGGTGTTACCGGCTATGTCTTTATCACCCTGATGGGTGAAACCTCCGTCCATGTGAAGACCCTTACACTTTTAAGCAAATCACTCCGGCCACTTCCGGTGGTAAAGGAGAAAGAGGGGACCATTTTTGATGCCTTTACAGATCCTGAGCAGCGTTACCGCCAACGTTACCTCGACCTGATTGTCAATCCGCAGGTAAGAGAGGTATTTGTCAAACGCAGCCGCATCATCAACAACATGCGGGAGTTTTTCAATGAGAAGGGGTACCTGGAAGTAGAGACACCCATCCTGCAGCCAATACCCGGCGGAGCCGCAGCCCGGCCCTTTGTCACGCACCACAATGCACTGAACATTCCGCTTTACCTGAGAATTGCCAACGAATTGTATTTGAAACGCCTTATCGTTGGAGGTTTTGAAGGGGTGTACGAATTTGCCAAAGACTTCAGGAATGAGGGGATGGACCGTACCCACAATCCCGAGTTTACCGTCATGGAGATTTATGTAGCATACAAGGACTACAACTGGATGATGGAGATGACCGAAGAGATGATTGAGCGCGTGGCATTGGCACTTCATGGCACCACCGCCGTGACCGTTGGAGAGAAGACCATTGATTTCAAGCGCCCTTTCAAACGCATCACCATGGCCGACTCCATCAAGGAGTTTACGGGCATTGACATCCTTACCCTGGATGAAGCAGAGCTTCGGGATGCCTGCAAGAAAATTGGGGTCGAAGTGGATGAAACCATGGGCAAGGGCAAAATAATCGATGAAATATTTGGTGAAAAGTGTGAAGGTCACTACATTCAACCCACTTTTGTGTTGGATTACCCGGTTGAGATGTCGCCGTTGTGCAAGAAACACCGCAACAACCCTGAGCTCACAGAGCGCTTTGAGCTGATGGTCAATGGGAAGGAGCTGTGCAATGCCTATTCAGAATTGAATGATCCCATTGACCAGCTGGATCGTTTTCAGGAACAGTTGCGCCTCTCTGAAAAAGGGGACAGTGAAGCAATGTTTATTGACCTGGATTTTGTACGCTCCCTTGAATACGGGATGCCGCCGACCTCAGGGATGGGAATTGGCATCGACCGGCTGGCCATGTTGATGACCAATTCGGCATCGATTCAGGATGTTTTGCTCTTTCCGCAGATGAAACCGGAGAAGCGGGCGGAAGAAGACAGCACAGAAATGTTTGAAGCGTTGGGCATTCCTTCCGAATGGGTGGAAATCCTGCGAAAAATGAACTTTAAAAAAGTTGCACAACTCAAGGAGGTAAAGGCTTCCAAGTTGTTCAACGACCTGTGTGGGTACAACAAAAAGAATCAACTCGGACTTGTCAACCCGGGAATGGATGAAGTGACGAAGTGGTTAAACTAAAAATTTCACCCCAATGACGGAAATCAGTGAAAAGAGCCGTGTTGCCATTATAGGCAGTGGAAGTTGGGCGACCGCGCTTGCTAAATTACTGATGTACAATGTACCGGAGATCAACTGGTACATGCGCAACCAGGAGAATATTGATCTTTTCAGAAAATTTCGCCACAACCCCAATTACCTGAGATCAGTAGAATTTGACGTTTCGAAAATCAACTTTTACAACGACATCAACAGCATTGTAGAAGATTCAGACATACTTGTTTTTGTTACCCCTTCTGCTTTCCTTCAGGATACCCTGCGGCACATGACCGCAGAAATCGGAAACAAATTTGTGGTTTCTGCCATCAAGGGAATCATCCCGGAGGGAAATCTGTTCGTTGGAGAGTTCTTCCATGAATTTTACGACCTTCCGCTGGAGCAGTTCTGCGTCATCGCCGGACCTTGCCATGCTGAAGAGGTGGCCAGGGACCTGCTCTCCTACCTCACCATCGCCAGCCCGGATGTCAAGCGTGCCCGCCAGTTTGCACTTTTGCTGGAGAGTAACTCCCTGCGGACCCATATTTCGGACGACATTTGGGGTACCGAATACTCAGCTGTTCTTAAAAACATCATGGCCATTGCCGCCGGCATCTCACACAGCCTGCGCTATGGTGATAATTTCCAGGCGGTTCTCATGTCCAATGCCATCCAAGAGATCAAACGTTTTGTGGATACCGTCCATCCAATTACCCGCGACATCAAATCATCTGCCTACCTGGGGGACCTCCTGGTTACAGGCTATTCCCATTTTTCAAGAAACCGCACCTTTGGCAGTATGATTGGGAAAGGATACACCGTCCGGTCTGCCATGCTCGAAATGGACATGATCGCTGAAGGATACTATGCTACCAAGAGCATCAAGGAGCTCAACGAACAGTACCGGATCAACATGCCAATCACCGATACCGTCTACAACATCATCTACGAGAATATCTCCCCAGCCATTGAGATGAGACTGCTGACGGAGTATCTGCGGTGAGAAAGACGGAGGGACGGAGAGACGGAGGGACTAAGAGACGGAGGGACTGAGAGACTGAGGGACTGAGAGACTGAGGGACTGAGAGACTGAGGGACTAAGGGACTAAGGGACGTAGGGAAAAGAAGATCGGGACGACTGGGAAGTTTAGAAAATGAGAAAATAAGAAAAGTAGCGTAGCTAAATACTAATAGCTTAAGGCTTAAAAAACAAATTCACATAAAATGAAAAACATCGCATTAAACCTCCAAAACGTATACGGCTTTGTGCCGAAGGCCAAAATTGACGGCCTCAAATCACAGGCTGAAGCAGCCAATCTTGCCCTCCACCAGAAAACAGGCAAGGGAAATGATTACCTTGGATGGGTCGACCTACCGGGATCTATCTCTGAAATGGAACTTGCCGATATCGAAAAGACAGTTCAAAAACTGCAGGTCAAACACCTCGAAATATTTGTGGTAATCGGGATCGGCGGATCCTATCTTGGCTCCAAAGCGGTCATCGATGCGTTATCAGACTCCTTCGCTGCCATCAAAGGCTCTTTTGAAGCACCTTTGGTCCTATTTGCAGGGCAAAACATCAGTGAGGATTACCTCTTCGAACTGCGCGATCTGCTCGACACCAAGGAGTGGGCCTGTACCGTGATCTCCAAGTCAGGCACCACCACTGAACCGGCTCTGGCTTTCAGGCTACTGAAACAGGATCTGGAAGAGAAATATGGCGTGGAGGAGGCACGCAAAAGAATCATCGCGGTAACGGATGAATCGCGGGGTGCATTGAAGAAGCTGGCCAAGGAAGAGGGTTACAAGACTTTTGTAATCCCGGACGATGTTGGCGGTCGTTACTCCGTTTTGACCCCTGTCGGACTCCTGGCCATCGGAATGGCAGGCTTCAACATCCGTGAACTGGTCAAAGGTGCCATCGACATGGAAAAAGCATGCGATTCAACCGTTCCTTACGAGGAGAATCTTGCCTGCCAGTATGCTGCAGCCAGGAATGCGCTCTACCAATCGGGTAAGAAGATCGAAATCCTGGTCAATTACAATCCAAAGCTCCATTTTTTTGCCGAATGGTGGAAACAGCTTTATGGGGAAAGTGAAGGCAAGGATGGCAAAGGTATCTACCCAAGCAGCGTTGACTTCTCCAGCGATTTACACTCCATGGGACAATACATTCAGGAGGGGGAAAGGACACTTTTCGAAACTGTACTCTCTATCGGGGAAGTTGACAATGAAGTATATGTTCCCGAGGATGAAGCTGACCTCGACGGACTCAATTTCCTCGCCGGGAAACGGGTGGATGAGGTCAACAAAATGGCTGAACTTGGCACTTCCATTGCCCATGTAGATGGTGGAGTACCCAATATCCAGGTGACTGTACCTAAACTGAATGAATATTACCTCGGACAATTGATCTACTTCTTCGAGATTGCCTGTGGAATCAGTGGCTACATCCTGGATGTCAATCCGTTTGACCAGCCAGGCGTTGAGAGCTACAAGAAGAACATGTTCGCATTGCTGAACAAGCCCGGTTTTGAAAAAGAGAGCAAGGCCATTCAGGAAAGATTGAAGTAACCCATGATGGAACAAAGCCTCCGGCTTCGCCCTTCGCCTTCCGGGTATGGAGTTTTCCTTGCCCTTTTGCTGTTGCCCTTTCTATGGGTCTCCTGCTTTACCGGGCAACAACAGAATGGTGCCACCCCTGGAAAGCCGCAGGACAACAGCTGGAGTGAGGATACCGTCAGACTCTCGATGCTGGTTGTACCGCACGATGCTGCCTATGCTTCAGTATTGGAGAATCTGGGAAGAGCTGACCTCCGCAACATCGACCGTTCGCTTGCAATCTTTGCCGGCAGCAGTGCCGATTCGCTTAGCCGCGACTCCATGCTTCTCTCCGTCAATGAGTTCATTACTTCAGTCATGCTGGAGTATTATGAAAACAAACTTTCGGGGAACCAAAAACTAATGGAGCAATTCACAACCAAGGAGGCCATGTCGGAGGCGATGAAACTTAGTGCCCTGCTGGAGAAACATGGTATCCTGCTTACCCTCAGGGAGGGCGAGTTCTACCTGGAACCTGATCCTTCCTTCCTGTACAACCGTCTGGAGAAAGCGTTGTCGGCCAGCAGCCGCAACTACCTGCAGACCAAAATCCAGCTGGCAGGCAGCACCATGGATGGGAAGAATCAGCCGGTCACGGCACCGGACTCCCTCTCCCTGCAAATGATTGCCTGGGAGAAGTTTCTGATCAATCATCCGGCATACGTTTTGAAGGATGAAATCCTCGCCTCCTACATCGATGCCATGACGCTCTATCTTACCGGAACGGAAGATCAGCCACTTTTCGATCCCGTATCCAAAGTGATTGACCCCGAATTCAAAGCTTCCTACCAAAGGTACCTCGAAAAATATCCCGATAGGGAGAGTTCAAAAACGGTCAAAAAATTCTACGACCTGCTCTCCTCCAAAGGATTCAAATACGATGAATCATTGGATTTGTTCCTGACTGAAGTCAACTTTATCCCAATGCCAAACCCGCAATGAATACAAAACCCGCCCCCAAACAGACCGCCAAGGTTACGCAGCTGACGGTTCCGAAACCTGCGCGATTGATGGAATTCCTGCTCGAGCAACTGAAAGGGAAAAGCAGGACGACCGTCAAGTCCTTGCTGGCACACCGGCAGGTTACCGTTGGAACCCATACCATCACTCAATTCGACTATCCGCTGGAAGCCGGTACCATGGTGACCATCAACTGGGGTGTGGTGCCGACACAGACCCGACTCAGGGGGGTACGCATACTTTTTGAAGATCCATATGTCATTGTGATTGAAAAAGATGCAGGAATGCTCTCCATAGCCACTGCCAAGGAAAAATTGCTGACGACCTACTCCATCCTGAGTGCCCATGTCAAGAAAGAAGATCCGACCAACCGGATTTTTGTACTTCACCGCCTCGACCGGGATACCTCCGGGGTAATGATGTTTGCCAAGAGTGAGAAGGTGCAGGAAATTCTGCAAAAAGATTGGCAGGAGGCCGTGGTAAGACGCACCTACATTGCCGTCGTGGAAGGAGTGGTCGAAAAGGAGGAGGGAACCATCCGCTCCTTCCTGAAGGAGAACAAGATGCTGATCATGTATTCGACCAAAGTTCCGGGAGAAGGAGACGAAGCCATCACCCATTACAAGGTACTGAAGCGCAACGAGGAGTTTTCGTTGCTGGAAGTTGAACTGGAGACCGGCAGAAAAAACCAGATCCGGGTACACATGAAAGACCTTGGACATCCCGTTGCCGGAGACAAGAAATATGGATCAAAACTCAATCCGCTGCGCCGCACCTGCCTCCATGCCAACATCCTGGGTTTCAACCACCCGATCACCGGGGAGCTGCTCTCCTTTGAAACACCCGCACCGCACAGGTTTTTGACTTTGTTTCAATAGAGAAGTGCCTAAAGTGCGCTAAAGTGAACTAAAGTGCCTAAAGTACTTCGCTACGGGGGTGATTGCAGCAGGTTGGTTGATTGTGATTTAGACGGGGTATCTATTCTTATATTTCAAGACTCAATTAAAGTTGACCTCTAAGGCCATCCCATATAATTCTCATTAATTTTGACAGCCGGATACCACCGGTATTGTTTTCAATCTGCAAGATCACATTCCCGGGAATTCCACATCTCAAGGCAAGCTCTTCCTCTCAAAGGTCAAATTCTATACTCAGTGGTGAATGGTCACTAAATGCCTTCCAGTGCTCAAAAGCACCAATTTCAACAGCTTTAACTTTGTCGATTAATCCGGTTGATGCGAAACAATAATCGATATGATACGGTTTCTTGCTATTTCGGTGTAAATAAAAGGTAGGTTGCGTTTCTTTACCTTGGGCTTCTTTTGAAAACCAATGATAAAGACTCTCTATTCCCTTCTCCCTAAGCTCATTCACCACATCTGAATGATTCCACCACCTATCCCATTCATCCCAAATTATATTACTATTAAAATCCCCTGCAATGATAGCATTTGCAAACTCGCTCTTGTTAACCTGAATATACTTCCAAAATTGTCCTATATATCCAAAATTAGGTGAGTTATTTTTATGTGTCCAAACTGCTACTAACTGAATAGACCCATTTACCAAGCAAGGCAAAAAGTGCTTCACTCTGTGTCCATTGTATTCATCAGACCATTCAAGTTGCTTGATTACAATAGATTGATTTGCAAAAACACCAAGTCCTTTGTTCTTGGAATCACCCGTCCATAAATAATTCTTTGCCCAGGATTTATAGTTTTTATCTTTTGACTCAATTGGGTTTTCGCATTCTTGGATAACGTAAATATCTGCTTTGAAGTCTAAAAGACTTTCAAACTTCCTTCTGAATGCTCCATTACAATTCAGGTTATTATTTTCATTGCTTTCTATGTGATGGTAGTCAATAAAATGACCTATCAGTAAAACTAGTAAAATAAGTAGGTTAACGATTCATTGTGAAGGAACAAAATACAAGGCAATCCACCAATTCTGGATTTGGCTATTCCAAACAAATCTCACCCGCAGCGAAGTACTCTAGGCACTTTAGTTCACTCTAGCGCACTTTAGGCACTTTTTTACTACTTTAGCAGTAACCATTTAACCCTCAAACCCATGTCTATTCCAACTACCCGTACCGAAACGGCAGCCATGGTAACCATCGATCCGGAGAAATGCAATGGCTGCGGCAAATGTGTCGCTGTTTGCAAGGATTTTGAGTTCAAGATCGTCAACGGGAAAGCCACCCTGGTGGATCAACCGCTATTTGGCTGCATCGCCTGCGGCCATTGCATGGCCATCTGTCCCGAGGGAGCCATCACTGTTACCGGTCGCTGCCTCACTCCGGAGGATCTGTTTCAATTGTCCGACACCTCCCAAAAGACAGACTATGATGCATTGATGCAGCTGCTCCAGTCGCGCCGGAGCATCCGTGAATTCAAGGAGAAACCTGTTTCCAGGGAGTTGATTGACAAGATCATCTCAGCGGCACAGACAGCCCCCATGGGCATTCCACCCACCGATGTAAATTTGCTGGTACTGCATGGGAAAGAGAAAGTGAGGGGGTTTTCGGAAGATTTCTGCCGGTTGCTGTACAAAAACAGGTGGTTGGTCTCGGGTTGGTTTTTGGCACTGATGAAACCGTTCTATGACAAAAAAACGATGGACCTCTTCAAAAAATTCATGCGCCCGCTTTTCGATACCTACATCGGTTCCATGAAAAAGGGGGAAAATCTGGTAACCTACGATGCACCCGTGGCCATCTATTTTTACGGCTCACCCTTCTGCGATCCTGCAGACCCGCTGATAGCAGCAACCTACGCCATGGTAGCCGCAGAGTCGCTCGGACTGGGCAGCTGCATGCTGGGGGCCATCCACCCATTCCTGCAATCCGGATTTGGGGTCAGTTCGTTCAGAAAAAAATACAACATCCGCTACAAAAGCCGGGAGGGGCTCGTCTTGATCTTCGGTTACCCTGGTGTGAAATACCACAAGGGGATTCGCAGGAGTTTTGCGAATGTTGATTATATATAATAGTTACAGAAGTTTCCAAAGTTGATACTTAAGTTTAATAATTGAACTTAAGTATCAACTTTGGAAACTTTGTATCTAGTAGCGCCTCTTCCGCTCAATGCGTTTGAAATCGGTTCTTCCTTCCGTCCTGGGGAAACCACCGCTTCTGCGGCCGCGGAACGAACGGTCATCCCGGCTCTCTTCG
Organism: Tangfeifania diversioriginum; assembly: GCA_945873105.1. Taxonomy (GTDB): domain Bacteria; phylum Bacteroidota; class Bacteroidia; order Bacteroidales; family Prolixibacteraceae; genus CAINVV01. The sequence continues at coordinate 109,990 of CAMCBW010000010.1, read as the reverse complement.
AATACTTCCACATCGAAGAAGGTGCCCCGGAAGGACATTCCGCGTGAATTGCGGAGCAAAGCCTTACCGGCTGCATCCTCGATCTCCACCACCGAATAACTGCCAAAGAGGTCGATCCTGCCGATCTCCACATTTCTTCTACCGGTCGCCTCAACCACGAAATTGATCACCTCCTTGGGCGAAATTCCCTTGGCCAGACCAACATTCAGCCTGAATTTTGTCAGACCTTCGGTCACCACCACGCGCGGACTTCTCCGCTCTTCGTGACCATCCGGAATGTTCAGATCGGGCGTATTGCCATAATAATCCAGGAAGCGGTTAAACTCGAGGGATACAATATGTTTGATTAACTCCTCCTTCGACAGATTCGAGAATTTCTCGTAAACGGAAGGTAGGTAGGGTGCAATCTCCTCCTCGTTGACGGTTACCTCCTGCAACTTGTCGGTGAGGTAGAAGAGTTGTTTTTCGCAGATCTCCTTACCGGATGGAACCGGCTTGCGGATAAATTTCTTGCCCAGGCTCTTTTCAATCATCCGGATACGGCCGTGCTCTTTCAAGTGAATGATCGAAATCGACAACCCTGACTTTCCGGCCCTGCCGGTACGTCCGCTACGGTGCGTATAGTTTTCCGAGTCATCGGGAAGATTGTAGTTGACCACGTGGGTCAGGTCGTTGACATCCAGTCCGCGGGCAGCCACATCGGTTGCCACCAGGATCTGCACGCCCCTGTTGCGGAATTTGTCCATCACGAAGTCACGCTGCTGCTGGCTTAGGTCTCCGTGCAGCGCCTCGGCACTGTAATTGTCCGTAATCAGCTGGGCAGCCACCTCGCCGGTCTCCTGACGAGTACGGCAAAAGACAATCCCATAAACCTCCGGAACAAAGTCCAGCACCCGCTTCAGTGCCAGGTAACGGTCCTTGGCATGCACCATGTGGTAGATGTGTTCCACATTGTCGGCGCCGCTGTTCTTCTTGCCAACCGCAATCTCCAGGGGATTGGTCATGTAGTTCTTCGCAATGGCAGCCACCTCCTTGGGCATGGTTGCGGAAAAGAGGAGGGTATTTTTCTCCTTGGGTGTCATGGCCAGAATGGCATCTACATCCTCCTGGAAACCCATGTTCAGCATCTCGTCCGCCTCGTCTAAAACGAGGATGGAAATCTGGGAAAGATCCACCTTGTTTTTGCGGATCATGTCGTGCATCCTGCCCGGTGTGGCAGTGATGATGTGGGTTCCGGCGCGAAGCGCCTTCACCTGTGCACCCATATCGGCTCCACCGTAGACCGGTGTAATGACGATTTCGGGTAAAAATTGGGAATACTCCTTGATCTCCCGCGCGATCTGAACGCAAAGTTCACGCGTAGGACTCAGGATCAGTGCCTGTGGAACCCTGTTGGCAGGGTTGATGTTTTGCAGAATTGGCAAGCCAAAGGCAGCGGTTTTGCCGGTACCTGTTTGTGCCAGTCCGACGATGTCCTGTGGTTGCTTTAAAAAAGTTGGAATAAATTGTTCCTGAATCGGGGAAGGTGTTTCGAAGCCCATTGCCTCAATCCCTTTTAAGATTCTGGGGTCGAGCCCCATTTCATTGAATTGCATTTGATTGTGTATTGCGAACCGGAAAACAACCTAAAGTGTAATTCCAATTCATTTGTAATTTGTAATCTTTAATATGTGACGATTAGTTCTGAAATACGCTTGGTAAAACCTTTGTTTCTTTGTGACTTGGTGGCTACTTTATTCTTGCCACAAAGACACCAGGACACTAAGGAGTCACAAAGAATGTTGATGTCTAAGCGACATGGTAACTTTTATTTCTGTCTGAAGAAAAGTTGTATAGGTACACCCGTAAAGTCGAAGGCTGCCCTGATCTTGTTCTCAAGGTAACGCTTGTAGGGGTCTTTGACATATTGCGGCAAGTTGCAGAAGAAGGCAAAACAGGGTGTTTGGTACCTTGGCAGCTGCGTAACATATTTGATCTTGATGTATTTCCCCTTGTAGGCGGGCGGAGCGAATCCCTCAAGAGCTTCCTGCAACAGTTCATTCAATTTTGAAGTGGGTACATGCTTCGTCTTGTTGTTGTAGACGCGCATGGCCTCCTCCAGTATTTTTAGTACCCGCTGCTTGGTCACGGCAGAGCTGAAGACAATCGGAACATCGGTGATGGGGGCAAATTTCTCGTAGATCTGTGCCTCAAACTCCTTCATGGTCTTGTTGTCCTTCTCGATCAGGTCCCATTTGTTCACCACCACGACAACTCCCTTTTTGTTGCGGTGAATCAGGTGGAAAATGGATACATCCTGGGCTTCCACCCCGCGGGTGGCATCCAGCATCATGATACAGACGTCTGAATTTTCGATGGTCCTGACGGAGCGCATGACCGAATAAAACTCGACATCCTCTTTTTCCTTGGCCTTCTTGCGCAATCCTGCGGTATCGATCAGGATGAAGTCGTAGCCAAATTTGGTGTAGCGCTGGGCCACAGAATCTCGGGTAGTTCCTGCCACTTCCGTTACGATGTGGCGCTCCTCCCCAATAAGGGTGTTGATGGTGGAAGATTTTCCGACATTGGGCCTTCCAACAATGGCAATCACAGGGATATGCGACTCTTCCACCTCTTCGACCGGTTCGGGGAAGTGTTTCACCACTTCATCCAGCAGATCACCGGTTCCCAAACCGTTGATGGAGGAGACACAGTAGATTTCCTCTACCCCCATGTTAAAGAATTCGTTGGCATCGAGGGCGCGTTTGTGGTTGTCGACCTTGTTGACGACCGTCATGTAGGGTTTCTTGCTCTTGCGGAGAAGGTTGTTCACCTCCATATCGAGGTCGGTGACCCCCATCTCGACATCTACCAAAAAGAGAATAAGGTCAGCTTCGCCAATGGCCAGATTGACCTGCCGGCGGATTTCGCCTTCGAAAATATCTTCCGAACCCGAAACATATCCTCCGGTATCGATCACAGAAAACTCCTTGCCGTTCCAAATTGATTTCCCGTAGTTGCGGTCGCGGGTAACGCCGGGCTCATCGTCGACGATGGCCATTCTAGACTCGGTGAGCCTGTTAAAAAAGGTGGACTTGCCCACGTTTGGGCGTCCAACGATTGCAATGATGTTGCTCATGAAGTGAAATAGTGCCTTATTGTTGTTCGTATCCAAAATTACGGAGTTGGATCTCCTTGTCGCGCCACTCTTTGGTAACCCGGACGAAGAGTTCCAGAAAAACTTTCTTGTCGAAAAATTCTTCCATATCTATCCGGGCTGCCGTTCCGACTCTCTTCAGAGCCTCTCCCCTGTGACCAATGATGATCCCCTTCTGGGTTTCGCGCGACACATGGATGACCGCTGCAATTCTGAGTAGCTTCGCTTCATCTTTGAAGGATTCTACTTCAATCTCCACCGAATAGGGGACCTCCTTGTCGTAGAAAAGAAGGATCTTTTCACGAATAATCTCCTGGGCAAAGAAACGTTCATTGCGATCGGTCAGTTCATCTTTCGGAAAATAGGGCAATCCCTCCGGAAGGTTGGCCAGGATCCGTGCGAACACATACTCCAGGTTAAACTTCTCCTTGGCCGAGATTGGGATTATCTCCGAATTAGGTACCAGCACTTTCCACTGTTCAACGAGCTTAATCAATGCGGGCTGGTCGGTCAGATCGATCTTGTTGATCAGGATCATGACGGGGACCTCCGCCGTTTTCAATTTATCGAGGTATTCAATATTTTTGTCGATGCTCTCTGCCATATCCGTGACATAAAGCAAAACATCTGCATCACTCAAAGCGGTATCTACCGTTCTGAGCATGCTCTCCTGAAGCTTGTAGACAGGTTTCAAAATTCCGGGCGTATCAGAGTAAACAATCTGGAAATCTTCGCCATTGACAATTCCCTTGATGCGGTGACGGGTGGTCTGCATTTTCGATGTGATGATCGAAAGCTTCTCCCCCACCATGGCGTTCATCAAAGTCGACTTGCCAACGTTTGGATTACCTATGATATTTACAAAACCTGATTTGTGTCCCATTATTCCTGCTGATTGTCTGAAAATCTGCGCAAAGGTAACAATTTTTCGGGGAAGTTCAGGTAAATCCTTTATTCAGGCAGGATTAGTTTGAATTTCAGTCAATTATCGCTTAAGAATCTTGCGTTTGCTCCGTATTTCATGGCTTTCAACATAAAGCTCTTCCACCTTCTTACGCGCCCAATCTGTCTTTCGAAGGAAAGTCAGGCTCGATTTGATGGAAGGATCGTTGGAAAAACAGTTGATCCGTATCAGGTATGCCAGCTGTGGCCAGCCGTAAAATTCGACCAGTTCGGTAAGGATCATCTCCAGTGTTTTCCCGTGAAGCGGATTGTTCTTTTGGATTTCTTCCATATCTCATATGTTTGAAGGGTTTGAAATGTTTAAAAAGTTTGTAATGTTCGCCAACCTGAACTTTTCAAACCCTTCAAACTAAAAAAACATTTCAAACAATATTAAATTTCAATCCTACCGGGAAGGTTGATCCCCTGGATTTTGACTACCGGCTGATCGCCTGCCAAATCTTTCAAATGGTAGCGGATCACCACCGTTTTGGTCTCGCCCGGTAGTAAAGATACATAATTGTCACTCAGGAATTGCGGCAAAACTGGAGACCCTGCAGCCTTTTTCTCCAGCACAATCTCGGTAAAGAAGGAGATCTCCTTACCAGGATTCTTAAGCGTCAGCTTTATCACCCCCTCGTCCCCTTCTGTGGACTCAACCTTCGTCACCTCCGGTTTTACTTTCGGCATCCCATTGATTTTCGTAAAATCTGCATAGGCTTTCTGGGGTGTAAAAAACCACATCGTCTTGTCCCAGTCCAGCTGATCGGTTTGGGTGGCCAGCCAGTAGAAATTGTCGGCTACCACCTCCCCGGCAGGGCTTATGAGTTTCAGATCCAGAAAATAGACCTCGCGATCACCACTTAAAACAGGAAGTTCACTGACCAATTCTGTTTTGTTTTCGGGGGTTGATACTCTCACTGATTTCTCAAATATTTTTTCAGACTGAAGGTTGTAGAGCGAGATAACCGCCTCGCAATTGTCCAGGGGACCAACAGCATCGTTGCTGACATAGACCTTTTTGTCGAAATAATTGTAGATCAAGTTCCGAGGTGCGCAAGCCTTCTTGGTACCATACAGCGCACCGGTGGGCATCAGGGAGTAGTCGTACAACTGCCAGTAGAACTCCGGCCAGGGCGAATTGAGCATCCACTGTACTACACCTGTAGTGACAGGCTTGTTCACCACGAAGGCCTCGAACATGGGCCGGATCGCTTCGTAATTCATCAGCTGTGCCTTCAGCGCCAGCTCCTCCAGATTCTTGGGTTCGCCGTATCTTTTGTTCATCGCAGTCAGGTAGACTTTTACCGAGTTAAAATCCTTCCTGCCGGAGTGAAAGTCCCAGAAGTCGTTCATTGGGGGCCACAACTTTTCTGACGGCATCATCTGTTTGATGCACCAAAGCGGCGGTATCTGCGGACCGGGCCCCGTCTCGGAATTGAAGCCGAAGGCACCGCCAAATTTCTTGTCCTCGTACCAATATACGGGTGGGACATATTCGTATGGTCCATTCATCTTCATCCCGGAAGGACCGGAAATTTCACTATTAAAGTTTCCAGATGAGATCAACAGAGGCCTGGTCGGATCGACCTTCTTCATCACCTCGTTGTATTTGGCTTCGTGACCGGTGGTCGGATAGGCATCGCTGCCGGTGGCCCAGGTGAGGATGGAGGGGTGGTTGCGCAGCCACAGCACCTGGTCTCTCAAGTAAAGCGCCAGCAGATCCTCTTCCATTGGTTTCAGCTTCACACCGTTCTGCTCCAACCCTTCGGCGATGGAGAGACTGGCATCCTCCGGACTCACTTTCATCTCCAACCCGAGGTAGTCGGGCCACTCCCATTGGCAGCTCCAGCCCACCATCATCAGGATGCCGTTCTCGTCGCACAGGTCGTAGATGTGGTGATTGTTGCCCCAAACGCCTTCGAACCGGATGGAGTTCATGTTCATCTCCTTCACCAGGCGGATCTGTGCCGCATCCTTCTCCGGCAGGTAACGCAGGAAAAGATCATCGACCCAGCCACCGCTCTTGATCAGCACCTCCCGCCCATTCACCTTGTAGCCGCGAACGGTCTCTTTGTTGAGGTAGGTCTCAATTTTACGGATGCCAAAGCGGGTGGATTGCTGGTCTGAAAGGGTCCAACCATCTTTCAACTCCATCTTCAGGCCATACAATTCAGGTTTCCCCAGGCCATTTGGCCACCAAAGCCGCGGATTCTCTACTTTCAGGTCAAACTTGACCGGCTTGGTTTCGCCCGGATTCAGCGGAAAATCTGACTTAAAACTGATATGCTCAATATTTCCACCAATTTCAACCTGCTTCTTTTCATCCGAGTAATTGGTTACCTCAGCCGTCACAACCAATGTTGCACTTTTCAGCGTATTTGTATCCACATCCGGGGCAACGAAGATTTTGTCCATGGAGAGCAGACCTGTCCTCTTGATATGCACCTCGCGAAAGATGCCCATGTAGTTGTCGGGTGGCGTGGGAGCCCAGTCGACAAAGCCCATGTAGAAGTCGCGCGGATTGGGTGGGATTATCTCGATGGCAAGCAGGTTGCCTTTGGCCCTGGCAACCTTCGAAACATTCAGGTCAAACTGCCTGAAGGCACCGTAAATGGAGTCCTGGGAGGCAATTTTATTGCCGTTTAACCAGATATTGGCCCGGTAGTTGATTCCGTCCAGTAGCAACCGGGCAACCTCGTTTCCGGCATCGAAACCCTCCAGATCGAATGAGGTGCGAAACCACCAGGGGTCCTGGAAATCGGTTTTGGGAATATTTTCAAGATTCTTCCCAAAGAAAGGGTCTTTGATGACACCCGCCTCTGTAAGGGCGCCCATCACGGTAGTGGGAACCTTGGTTTTGACCCATTGGGATTGGTCAAAATTGCTGGAACTGGTCAGTGCTGCACCGTCCAGCGTTGTCTTTTTGGACGAGACAATGGACCAGTTGTCTGTTAGCAGTTGGTCTTCCACCCCAGCGGGTTTTCTGCAGGAGTAAAGCAATAATGCCAGTACAATCAGTGAAAATGAGAGGAATCTTAGCGTAAGCGCCTTCATGGTAATGTTTTGTAGTAGTTGAATCGGTTCAAAGGTAAGTATAAAAAATATTTCGTCTGAGCCACCAGTAATTCCTAACGTTCACAGATGGCAGCCTGCCCGGCGGCCGTCGGGAAAAAGCTGGCATTTTCCTACCCAATTCCTTTCCTTTTCAAATACAACGGTGCTGCCATGTCCACAATCAGTAACCTGTAGTGGAAGGTTACCCAATCTGTGCTAATTTCACATAAGAAATTGTTCTATTTGGGGTTTGGGATCCATACTCCCACTTTTCCCTCCCATACTCGTTTGAAATTTCTTCCAGATTGTTCCTGTGTGGGAGCATTTTGCCTGTATGCTCTCCACATTGCTGTCACAAAGGGGTCAAAAGTCTTAGTTTCGCCATTTGGACGCGGATAAATTCCTCTGGCATTTTTATAAGGATCGTCTTCACGCATCCATCGGTCTGTATAATCAAAATAGGCATCGTGACCCCAAAGACGGATTGCTTTCAGATACCTCGCTGCTAACGCAGTGCCAATCCATGCATTTGCTGTGCAACAAACACGGTAGCTTTCAGAGGTTTTGTCCCATTGTTCCCATTGATCTGGGCTCTTTTCTTCATAGGGCTCGCGATTCCCGTGATGAATAATCATTTGCCACAGAACAGATTGTCCAAACCAGCCTTTACCATAATATGTTTGTGTATCTTCTTGAAATATAGCGCTTTCAGGAAGTTCGGCTATTTTTGGATTATTCAATAGGATGCTTGCAAAAAGAATTGGCCACTTGCGCCCGCTTGAATGTCCTCCCCCTTCATTCCAATAACCCCCTGCCAATGAAGTTCCATAAAGATCAATTCCATGCTGGATTAATCCAATGACTAATTTCTTCTTTCTAGTCTCCGGTACGTCTAACATCACCATCAAACTGGCTATTGAAACCAACCGTGCATGTTCCCGTCCATAATTGGGCATATTCTCATTGGGTACCAACTCCTGCTGTTCCCAACTCATCAAATGGTCAATCCAGCAACGAGAGAAATAACCCTCAAAATCTTCCCATGAAGGAACTTCTCCTATCGGCTTAAGCCTGGGAAGTAAATCCCATTGAATATCTTTTGCCCTAAAAATAGCTTTCTCAGTCCCGGCAAATGAAGGGCGAAATGCATCTGAAGGAGGTACCTCTTTTAAACAGGTCAACACTGCAGCAGTTTTCAAAGATACCCTTACTTGTTTCTCTCCATCCCACATTACATTTTTACAAAAATTATCTACCGGTAAGGTCTGGTTACTAATCGTTGAAACAAGAGACAGGTTGGTCTCCAGTTTTAGCGGTAGTTTAATCGTGCTGCTTTCGCTGTAGGAGCCATTCCGCGAATCATAACCCTGATCGTTTCCGGCCTTTAAAACTATCATTGATCCATTGCGCATTCGTGTATCAATCTTTAAACTAGTATCACCCCATTGATTATTGATCAACGCATTGTCATCATTTTTTACTGGTCCAGAAGTAGGGGTAATCTTCACAATTGTCACGGGACCAACGACCCACCAGTCTCCAGTGATGAATTGACCAGATTTAACAGGTCGATCGAAGGTCCACGTAATTCCATACTGTTTTATCTCCAGGCGATTTTCGACATTGTCAAAACTGGCAGCGCTACAATTGCTATTTAAGAGCAGCAGAAAAATATTTATTCCAAAAATTGATTTTTTAGAAAGCTTAAACAATTTATGTGTTCCTTCCATTTGTTTATATTTTGTTTTTTAAGGCCAAATGGAATACCCACTCATTCATTTTCGGTTGTGTGAAAATTGGCTCATGGGTATTTCATAAGATACTATTTTACTATTTGAACTGTTTGAATAATTACCGGTCCCAATAAACCTGATTCGATCAAAGGCACTTTTGCCCAGCGGAATCTTGTTTGATCTCCGGTTACAATACTTTTGGCAGGAATGATGGTATTGACAATGTTTGAATTGGTATACTTTTCTCCAGTGATGGCATCTCCGGTCAGACGGTTCGACCAGGTATTGGCTACCTCAACTGTCAGCTTATTAGGACCATTCTTAACGATGGAGGTGATATCGAACCGATAGGGTTTGGCCCATACAATCCCCAGTGATTGGCCATTCAGCCATACTTCTGCCACCTTCGAGATATTGCCAAGGTCCAGAAATACCCTTTCATCTTTTGACAGCGAGCCTTTCCTGTCAAACTGGAATGTCTTGTGGTAAGTACCTATGCCTGAAAAATATTTGATTCCACTGTTTTCATGTTTTGTCCAGGAGGAAAGTCCCTGTAAAACAGCAGAATCGGGAGCACCCCACCCTTTCGCAAAGGTTACTTTCCAATTGCCATCGAAGGTCTGAATTTTCGGATTATTTTCAATCCGTTTTGATTCGGACTTGCTCCGCAATTCAAAATTCCCCCTGGTTAAAAAGATTATACCATTTGGTGTGTACTCCATGAAAGGCGGATGTTGACTTGAAGCAGCGACACTTGTATAAGTCGATGTGGATGATCCTTCTCTAAATACTACAAAATAGGATTCGAAAGGAGCAAGTGTGAGCGGGATTTTGGTGTATTGATCCTGGTGATTGTATACAGGAACTGGAACAATTTCACCTGTCATAGGATTCCAGATCTCAGGAACTTTTGATTGTTGCCGAAACCCACATTCTCTGGAGACCCATTGGTCCGTTGTATTTCGTACAAAATAAAAATCTACCCCATTTTTCTGGTAATGAATGTAATCCAGGAGGAAAGACTCCCTGTCCTGGTAGTTGATATCAGGAGGAATGCCCAGACTTTGAAGAACCCCCTTGGGATTGGAACGAACAATCCGCGCACCTTGCCGTGTCAGCTCCTTGAGTTTCGACTGGACAGCCGGGATGATCGCATCCTGCTCGTTCAAGGCGAGCAGACTGAAGGATGCCCCGTTCGACAATATCAATTTTCCACCTTTTACAGAGAGTCCTGTCAGGAGGATCTCCGTATTGATAACTTCGTAATCATAACCTGCACCCACCACAAAGTGTGTATTCTTGGGGGCAGCCGAATTCGGTACTTTATCCCCATAGTAATAAAGCACATCTGCCACAAAGTTTGTTTGCTGGAATACGGAGGATATGCGCGATAAATAATCAACAAATGGCTTCACTTTGGGCCACCATACCCGCTTGTTGTTAAAATGTGTGCCTGCGTGATAGACGTAACCAGGAAACCCCGAACCGGAAATATTGTGACTGAATCCATGAAAAACCACCCGGTTCATTCCTTCGCAAAAAGCCCGGTCACCTTGGGGTTTGATGTCAAATGGCCCTTCCTGCCAGTGCTGAAAAGAGGTAAACGCTTCTTCTTCCACCACTCCCTTCTGGTAGATGTGAGCTGCAGCAGCCACCTCCTTTACCACCCTCAATATATCAATGCTGTCTTTGCAAATATCATCCTTGTAGTACCTGGAATGGTTCACCCAGAATTCTCCCCGAGGAATATCCAGCGCACCCAGAGCCTTCAGGGGTTCCGCTGGTCCATTGTACAGTGGAAAACCTGGACCCCCGGCTTCTGAATTAATCTTTAAGCCATACCGGTTGCATATTTCCTTCGAATTCTTGTACAAGTTGTTGATCATTAATTCGGAAAGGGTCTTTCTGAAATCCACTTCAACCTTATTGGTAGTTGCCTGACTGAACAGCGCCTTGTCAAAAAATGAGGGAAGAAATTTGTACACCTCGTATCCATTGACCTTTTTAAATTCAGTGGCTAGAGTGGAAGTCCATACGAAACCCCTGGCTTCATAACTTGCCAAATAAAAACTTTTTAGCGCGGTTTTGCGGAAGTCCCCCAAAACAGGGCTCAAACGGTTGATGATGTACATCAGATGGGTTCTGACAGCCACTGAATCAAAATGATCAACCGTCAAACCAGCTGATTTCGGGCTTGGCAGAACCACTTCCTGACCGGAATTGGAACAGACATACCTTAGGATTTCCCAAGTGCCGGCAGGAGCCTTCCAGTTTAAAACATCCATCGCTGGATCAAAATAGCGGCTGATATTGATGACTTTTGCTGTATCCAGACTGTTCTTCATGGTACCGGCTGGAATAGCCAGCAATGCCACGTCTTCATAATAGACCGGACGGCCATTGGCCTGGATAGGAATCATGGGATTTCCTGTCCCTCCTATCAGTGATTTTTTTGGGAAGGTTATTTCCGGAAACGGTACCTTTATCCGCAGTATTTCAGAGGTTCCTGTAACGATTGTTTTTGAAAAATAGAGCGATTTCCCTGCATTTTCCGGCAGCGTCCAGGCTCCGCCAGCATTCCAGCTACTGGCAAGATTCAACCCCATCTCAAGTCCCAGTTTTCCCGCTTCCCGCGCGGCAAACTGAATATTTTTCAAAGACCCGTCACTTAAAAATGCAGGACCTCCTGGGATCATGGTATCAACTTTGGGAACACCTATTTCGAAGAAATCGAAACCGCCAATACCTGCCTCTTTCATCGCTGCAAACTCCTGTTTGGCAGTAATCGTATCGATGTTTCCATTGAGGCACCACCAATATACTTTGGGATGGGCAGAGGGAGGCGGGTTTTTGAATCCTTCCTGCAGAACTTGATAAGTAGGGTCCTTTTGGCCAAATACTCCCCCAATTGATAATTCGAATGCACAAATTGCAACAACAACTATGTTGAATAACTTTCCCATCTTAATTATAAATTGGTCGTTTTAAGAAAATGCTTTTTAGCCAGTATCTGAAAAAAATGACCAGCATACAGGTGAACAGTCATTTATTCTTGAATATGCTTATCATTTTAAATAACTGGTTTCCTTATCCGGCATTAAATAATTTTTGCCTCTATGTTTAAGTAGTTCGCAATCTTTACAATAGTTTGGGCATGATGACCAATTCCCAGGGCAAAATGGTGTGTAGGGCCTTCACTTACCCACCGTTTCAGGAAGGTTTTGATGTCGGGTTTAAAAAAGCCACGGGTATTGGTATTTCCGGTAGGTGGAATAGGCCCGCTTACGGATTCACCTTCAGCTACAACAAATTTAAACTTTCCGTCGTAAGTAGAGGAGATTGAAAGCATGGTGATAGGTCCCTCCTTGATTTTAAACTCAACCCCAGCTCCTTTTCCCGGTTTACCATGGTATTTTTTCAGGCTTCGCAAAACCGGTTTACCATCGGCAATGGAGATGTTGTGCGGTCCATCGTGCCCCACCAAAACAAATCCTTCCTTGAAATCGATCGGATGGAATTCGGCAAAACTGCCGCCAATTCCCAGTCGATCGAAAATAAAGAGCGCTACAAGAGTTTTCAAATCCGATTCGCCGCACATGGGGATGTGTTTGGCTGTCAGCAAGGAATTCCCAACAATCAGGTTCGACATGACCGTCCGGATTTCACTCTCGTCCGGACCATCATAATAATAGGCCAATCCATCCAAACTATTCGTTTTGATAAAATTTTCAAGGGCGACATTTACCTTGGCGGCAATCCTTAAATCCTCTCTTGTAAGCTTCAACGATATCGGATCAGATACCGGTTCAGGTGTATCAAAAAAATCGAGAATAGTTGATTCTGCAGCCAGGATCTCTTCTTCAGTAACCCGTTTATAGCAATCCATCATTTGGTTGGCCTCACATTGCACAATATGGCTTCCAAAAAAGGCGGTCAGCATAGTCGCATCAGTGTGCATATCCAGCATCGCATTCAGGGGATGTCCCAAATGACCCAGGTGGGCATTTTTCAAGTCATGCAAAACCCTGGCTATCCGGCAAAACTCGTCAATTTGTTGGTCCACCTCCGGATCATCGTCCAGCGTTCCGAGGATGATCTCAGGAACTTTCTTCCCCATTCGAACTGCTACCCCTGCAAATTCCGGAACTGCGCAAAAATCGTCATTCATCAGTTGCATGTAAGTGGAACCGTTTGAATAATCGAGTGCTTTTAATGGTTGCAGTGCCACCAGAACAACAGGAATGCTCAGTGTTTTAATAATAATTCCAAATGTTCCGGAAGTTGCATAAGTCAACATATCACAAAAGACCAGATCAAGGTTTGAACAATCCAGTTGCTTTACCACTTCATAAGCCTTCTGTGGAGAATCCACTATTCCGAAGTCAATCACATCTATTCCATCGGAAGGAATCTTCCGGATAAATTTCTCCTGCTTCAAGAGCATCTCTTCATACATGCCGGAGAACTGTTCCCAATATTTTGTGTACCCTACCCCAAATACGCCGATCCTCGCATTGGAGGAACGATTTGATACAGCACATTCCCCATTAAATTTAGCAATCATATTACTGCTTTTATATTTTTTATTAATGTATTGACCCAATTAAATCAAAAAAATATGCCCTCCCAAACACTAGAAAAGCTGCTTCTTAAGAACTTCTATCCGCGGAATGAACTTCAGCAACAGGAGAAATGCCATCGGATACATGATCCCCGCATATAGCCACAAAGGATTGTAAGAAAACTTCATAACCACCAGTCCAATAATAGGATTGAGTACCAAAGAAGATAAGGCTCCGGCCGAACCGGAAAGACCCACCACCGTTGATGTGACATTTTTGCCAAAGATATCGCTGATGGATGTGATGTAATTGGTAATCCATAAGCCGTGAGCAAAAAATGCCAGGGCCATCAATGCCAGAATCAGCACGTACGAATGCAAAATACCTACAAAAGCAATTGGAATTGTCAATGCCGCTGCAATACCCATGACCAGTTTGCGTGAAAAGTTAACATTGGCAGTTCTGCTAAATACAATATCAGAGACCCATCCTCCAAGAACATTTGCCATTCCCAGTGCCAGAAATGGCATCCAAAGTATCTTTCCAATGGATTCAAGCGACAATGCATGAACTTCATTTAAATACTTGGGTATCCAGAACATATAAAAATAGAAGATAGGATCCAGAATAAAACGGATCGCGACAAAGACTCTCACCTCTTTATTTTTAAGCAGAACTCCAAATCTTACTTTATCTTTTGTGTTGTCGTTCCCGGCTATGACTTTATCAGTCAACATATCTGCGGATTCTCCTTTCCTCCTGGTAAAAAACAGCCAGGCAATCAACCAGATAAACCCAAATCCCCCGGTGATTAAAAAGACGGCTCGCCAACCTGCAACACCCAACAAATAGACACTCAAAGGCGGAGCTACCACCGCCCCAATCGCTGAACCCCCGATCGCTATGCCGTTGGCCAAAGCATGTTTACGCTTGGGTACCCATTCTATTACTGCCTTGATAGCTCCAGGGAAACATCCACCTTCTCCTACCCCCAGCAAAAACCTGAAAATTCCAAAATGGAAAACACTGGTTGACAAACTGTGCAAAAGCGTTGCAAACGACCAGAAGCCAACTGAAACAGCAAGCCCAAGCCTGCTCCCGTAACGGTCGATCAATATGCCTCCCAGTGTGAACATAATCGCATAGCTCACGAGAAAGCCGGCATTGATAAAACCATAGTCAATGTCACTGATTGTCAAATCCTCCTTGATCTTCAAAATTGAAACAGAAAGCACCTGACGATCCAGGAAACTTAAGGAAGTTGCAAGTAGCAACATTGACACAATAATCCAATAAGGAAAGTTGGAATTTTTAAGCATTACTTTGACGCACTAAGTAATATTTTATACAAATATAACAATGCTTTTGAGGAAGTTATATTGGTTGTTGAAGGTTGGGTGTTCACAAAGAAAAATCGCCTTGTCGTGGTGCCAATTTTAATCTTTCGATTGCTGACTTACCCAATTGGTTCATGACAAGTGACAGACAACTCAAATGAGCTGACACAGCCTATTTCAAATCAGAAATCTATTCCGCCTGTAAAGGGAAAAACTCCGGAAAAAAACTACTTTTATGGTGCTCATAACTTACTACGACTAGCTGCCTGGATTTTTGTCTTAGATCCATACAGCATGGCTACTCAAGATTTAACCAAGATGGACTCAAACTCCGGTCATTTTTACATTGGGCTCGATATTGGCGGAACCAAATGCGCCGTGGTGATTGGCGACACGCATTTTACCATCCTGCGAAAGATATTCTTTGAAACCAGAACCGATCAGCGTGGATATTTTGAAATTCTGGATGAATTCAAATCCCACATCGACACCCTGCTGCTCGAATATCCCAGGGAAAAGCTCAGGAGGATCGGCATCAGTTGCGGCGGGCCACTCGACTCCGTGAAGGGGATGATCTACTCCCCTCCCAATCTGCCGGGTTGGGACAATGTGCCGATTGTCCAAATATTTAAAGAGGCCTATGGGGTGCCTACCGCGATCCAGAACGATGCCAATGCCTGTGCACTGGCCGAGTGGTTGATGGGTGCAGGTAAGGGCACCCGCAACATGATCTTCCTCACCATGGGAACCGGAATGGGATCCGGACTGATTCTGAATGGCAACTTGTATGCAGGAACCAATGATCTGGGTGGGGAGGTAGGTCACATGCGATTGGCCGACTCGGGCCCCATTGGTTTCGGAAAGGCCGGTTCCTTCGAGGGCTTCTGTTCCGGTGGCGGCATTGCCCAACTGGCAAGAACCGTAGTGCTTGAAAGACTGGCCAACAACATCCCGGTAGGGTTTTGTCCGACTGCCGCTGAAGCAGGGAATCTCGATGCAAAGGCGGTAGCCATCGCCGCCCAGAAAGGGGATGAAGCGGCGCTCGAGATTATCCGCATCTCGGGCGAATACCTCGGCCGCGGACTGGCCATCCTGGTGGATCTGCTCAATCCGCAGTGCATTGTGATTGGCAGCATCTATGCCCGCAACGAAAATCTCTTTCGTCCGCACATCGACCGAATCCTTGAACAGGAGGCCATTCCGCTCTCCATGGCCGTCTGCAAAATTGTGCCAGCTGCCCTGGGGGATACCATTGGGGATTATGCTGCGTTGTGTGTGGCAATTTACGAGAATAAATTTTAACTTTTGTCGTGCACAATTTTTAAATCAAAATCGGTTGTTTATGATTATTAAAGATTTAAACGCAAAGAACGCAGAGGAGACGCAAAGAACCGCAGAGTTAATCTATACTGGATTACTTTGCGGTTCTCTGCGTAAAACTTTGCGAACTCTGCGGTAAAATTTCAACTACTTTCGCTTACTAAAAAACATTGAATTACAAAATTTAAAAACTGAATAATCAGAATACCTGATCTTTAAAATCCCATTGTTACATGAAATCATTAGATTCATTCTCTTTAATCGATCAACTTTGCGAAAGATATCCCGCCTTAACTATCGTGAAACCTGCCATCGAAGAAGTATGCAACCAGCTGATTGCTTGCTATGAAAACGGTGGCAAAGTGCTGGTTTGCGGCAATGGGGGAAGTTGCGCGGATGCCGACCACATCGTCGGGGAACTGATGAAAAGTTTTGAGCTGAAGCGGTCCATAAAATCTTCGATACAGGAAAAACTGGCCCTGCTCGACCCCGAAAGGGGAAGTTACCTGGCCAGCCATCTCCAGCAGGGATTGCCAGCTATCTCGCTGACTGCCCATACAGCTTTGACAACCGCGATTGCAAACGACATCGACGGCGAAGTAATTTTTGCCCAGCAGGTGATTGGCTATGGGCAACCCAACGATATCCTACTCGCTATCAGCAGCTCCGGCAATTCGCAAAATGTGCTGGACGCCTGCTTGGTGGCCAAAGCAATGGAGCTGAAGGTGATTGGACTGACCGGCGAAACCGGTGGCAAAATGAAGCCACTTTGCGACATCCTGGTCAATGTACCCGGAAGGCGTACTTTTATGGTTCAGGAACTTCAACTGCCGGTGTATCATGTGCTTTGTTTGGCGGTGGAGCATCATTTTTTCGGAACCACCCATTAAGTTGCAGAACCTGAATTTTTAACCCCTCCCAACCACGAATTGCACAAATTACACGAATTAAAAACTTCAACCACTTCAACTTTTTCAATACCCTTCGGCTTCGCTCAGGGACCGGGACAATAAAAAACATTTCAAACATTTCAAACATTTCAAACATTTCAAACATTTCAAACATTTCAAACATTTCAAACATTTCAAACATTTCAAACATTTCAAACATTTCAAACCATTCAAACCCTTTAAACATTTCAAACTAAATAAAACTCTTCGACATGACTTCTCAAAAAATTGGCATGCAGAAACTGCTTCCGGTGTTCCTCTCCTTCGTGGTGATGGGATTCATCGACATCATTGGGGTAGCAACGGGGTACATCAAACAGGATTTTGGGTTGACCGACTTTGTCGCGCAGTTCCTGCCGATGATGGTACTGCTGTGGTTCTTTGTGTTGTCTGTTCCAATCGGCGTCTTGCAGGACAAGTATGGCAAGAGGAACATGCTCAACATCGGGATGCTCCTTCAGGCTTTTGGCCTTGGATTACCATTTGTGCATTATTCATTTGGGATGATGTTCGCATCCTTCATACTCTTAGGGATCGGCAATACCGTCATTCAGGTCTCCGCGAATCCGCTGCTTCAGGATGTTTCACCAGAAGACAAATTGGCCAGTTACATGAGTACCTCGCAGTTTGTAAAGGCCATCATCTCCTTCTCCGGACCGATCATTGCCTCCTTCATGGCCAGCCATTACGGAAACTGGAAACTCGTATTTGCCGTTTATGGACTCACCTCCATACTGGCAGCATTTTGGCTCTCCATGACCCCGATCAAGGAGTCGAAGCCAGACCGGAAACCAGCCTCTTTTGCCTCCTGTTTCGGCTTGCTTAAAAATCGTTTTGTGGCATTTATGGCGCTCTCCATCTTTCTAACAGTAGGGACAGAGGTAGCCATCAACACCAATATTGCCAATGTGCTGATCGCCAAATATGGCTTGACTTTGGACAAGGCGGTAATTGGGATCAGCTGGTTTTTTGCCGGTGAAACCATCTCCCGCTTTTTGGGTGCCATCATCCTGAATTGGATCAGACCTCGCGTTTTCCTCCTGTTGACCTCCCTGGTGGCCCTCTCGGGGGTCCTGGGGGTTTTCCTTGCCACAGGGAGCATGGGTGCCTTTGTTTCCATCCTGGTCATCGGTCTGGGTGCCGGGAACCTCTTTCCCATCATTTTCACCATGGCATTGGCCAAGATGCCGGATCGTGCCAATGAGATCTCCGGGTTACTGATCATGGCGGTTTCAGGAGGCGCATTTATTCCCTTGTTGATGGGTTATGTAAGTACGGTCTTCGGTCCGATGGCAAGCTTGTTTGTGATTGGCGGATGCATGCTTTACCTGCTCTGGGTCTCCTATTATGTGCGTAAAAATTGATGCGTATCCGGAAGTTTTAATTTTACACATCTACTATTCATACTATTATCTAACAAAATGGGAAATAGGCAACTACAAAAAATACTCTCAGATATCTCAAAAGTCAAAATTGCCGTTTTGGGCGATTTCTGCTGCGATGCCTACTGGTTTATCGACGAGGCAATGAGTGAAATCTCGGTTGAGACCAACCAGGCCACGAGGCCTGTCAGGCAACAGCGCTACTCGCTCGGGGGTGCCGGCAACGTCACCAACAACCTGGCAGCCATCGGCGTCAGGGAGGTCCGCGCATTCGGCGTGATCGGCACCGATCCTTTCGGGGCAGAGATGAAGCGCATCATGACCGCCACCGGCATCGACCCGAGGAATCTCCTGGTCCAGGAGGAAGCGTGGTACACCCATACCTATGCCAAACCCTACATCGATGATTCTGAGCTGAACCGCGTCGACTTCGGCAACTACAATGTTTTGTCCAAAGCTACCGCGGATCGCCTGATTGAAAGTCTGGTACGTGAAATACCGCAAGTAGACCTGGTGATCATCAACCAGCAGGTTCCCTCCGGCATCCATACCGAATATTTCCGAAAACGGCTGGTGGAGGTGATCCAACAGTTCCCAAAGATGAATTTTATCGTGGACAGCCGCAATTTCAACGACGCATACGATGGTGCCATCCGCAAGATGAACGACACCGAGGCGGCCCGCCTCTGCGGCCTCCACAAGAAACCGGATGAAATTGTGCTCTACTCGGAAGTGGTAGCTTCCGCGAAAGCGTTGTATGAGAAATTCGGTCAACCGTTGTTCCTCACCAGGGGCAGCAAAGGCTCCCTGACCATCGATGCCAACGGAATTTCGGAGGTACCCGGACTGATGATCACCTCCAAAGTCGATACAGTCGGCGCCGGCGACAGTTACCTGGCGGGTGCGGCAGGTGCCCTGGCTGCAGGCTATACGATGCCGGAGGCAGCAGCATTGGGGGCACTCGTTGCCGGTGTGACTGTTCAAAAACTATTTCAATGTGGAACTGCTACCCCTGCGGAGATTCTGCACCTCGGTGAAAACAGCGATTTTATCTACCACCATGAGCTGGCTGAGGAGATCCGTATGGCCAAATACCTGGGCGATAGCGAAATTGAGATCGTGAATTCCTCCCTGTTGCACAGGGATGTCTGCCCAAAATATGCCATTTTCGACCACGACGGCACCATCTCTACCCTACGTGAAGGGTGGGAGGAGATCATGAATCCGATGATGATCAAGGCCATTCTGGGCAAAAAATACAAGGAAGCAGACGATGCCCTGTACCACAGGGTGGAAGCCCGCGTCGCAGAATTCATCGACAAGACCACTGGCATCCAGACGCTGGTTCAGATGAAGGGGTTGATCGAACTGGTGAAGGAGTTTGGTTGTGTACCGGAAGCGGAGATCCTGGATATCTTCGGCTACAAGAAAATTTACAACGATGAATTGCTGCGGATGGTCAATGAGCGGGAGAAGAAACTCCGGCGCGCCGAGCTATCGCTCGAAGATTTCACCCTGAAAAATGCGGTTCCCTTCCTGACCAGGCTCTATCAGGCCGGTGTCAAGCTCTACCTTGCCAGTGGTACCGACGAGGAGGATGTAAAGCGTGAAGCAAGGGCACTTGGCTATGATTACCTTTTCGAAGGGAGAATCTATGGGGCTGTTGGGGACATCAACAAAGAGGCAAAAAAGATTGTACTGGACAAGATACTTGATTCGATCGGCACTGCCGAATCGGCGCGGATTGTCACCTTTGGGGATGGTCCGGTAGAGATTCGCGAAACGCACAAGCGCAACGGCTTAACCGTCGGAGTGGCCAGCAATGAGCAACGTCGTTATGGACTCAATACCCACAAGCGTACCCGCCTGATCAAAGCAGGAGCCGATATCATTGTCTCAGACTTTTCGCAGATGGAGCAGTTATTGGAGCTATTGGGGATCAGCTAGCATTTGTTGCAAACTGACGGGGTGCTGCATACTGACGGGGTGACTCAAAGTCACCCCGTCAGTATTTATTTCAACCTTTGGGCCAAATCCGCCGCAGCGGTCTCCATCAGCAAGTAAAAAGCCTGCCCTTCCGGGGCGAAATAGGAGCGGTCGAAGTTAGGCAGACCGCAGACATCGTGCACATAGCCCAGTTTATCGACCCGGTCATTGGCCGCCTTTCGCATCAATTCTGCTGGTTTAAGGTAGGAAGCCTCCAGGTAACCGGCTGCCACACCCCTGTAGATGCTGTAGGCGAGCATCTGACCCAGATTTACCTCGGGAAAAGTATCGGGACGATTTACGACGTTGTGAAACATGCCGTCGTCTCGGAGGTATTTCAGGCAACCATCGATCAAATCGCGAACATAGCCCACAAGCTTTTTCTTTTCTTCCTGCATGGAACCGGGCAACATTTGGATGATTCGTGTCATACCGGCAGCCGACCAGCCATTGCCAACGCCCCAATAATCGACACGGGCAAACTGCTTCTTCGCATCGTCCCACATGTGAGAATAAAGCCTGTCTGTTTCATTGTAGAGGTATTTCCGATAGCCATCCAGCTGTTTCATGGCCTCCTGGTATTCCCCGGCTGCCACCAGAAATGGGGGCAGCATATAAGTAAAATCAGACCAAATACCTTTTTGCGGCTCCTGGGTGTGGTAAATAATGCCATCTGTTGTTTTGTGGGCGGTCGTCCTGATTACCTGAAGCATTTCGTCTGCCCCCTTTTGAAAAATAGGATCTCCTGTCTCTTTCGCGGCAAAAAGCACCACTTCGCCAATGCTGGCACAATCTGAAATCGGTCCATTGCCTTTGAGCACAGAGAAGAGCCCCTTCTCCTGGCGCAGGATGGCTCCCCTGGCCATAGAGATGGCCAAATCAAATTCACCCATCTCGAGAAAAGCCTGGGCCACAACCCCCTGTTCCCAATCGTACCGCTGCATGCCAAGGGTAGCGATTTTTACCCGCTCCATGCGGTCCTTTGTATCTGAGATTTCCCGAATAAAGAGTTTGCCTGACTTTTTGGGCTTTTGTTCTTCAGTGTACAAAGTACCTGCACTAGCAGTAAAACCGACCATTCCGAGGGATAATCCACCGGCATGCTTCATAAAATTACGTCTGGAATTGGAGTTTTCTAAATTCATTCTTATCAGGATTAGTTGAGAATCAAGTGGAATTTCTAAATTTCTGTTAGAATTCTTTTCAAAATTCTATGTGATACCTTCGTTTTTTAGTGTCTTTGTGGCAGAAAAAGAGGCCACTAAGACTCAAAGGCACTAAGAATTCCTAAAGGAATAACCAAATGATCTGGGATAATTAATTTTAAACACTCTCTAAGTCTGTTATCCAAAAATAACTATTAATTTGGATCACTAACATTCCTCCAATCCAGCTTCGTATGATAAGAATATTTTTCGCACTCTTTATCCTGATGAGTCTGACCCTGAAAGCACAGGAAAAAAAAGACCCCAATTTCTCCGGAAATCCACTCTTCCCGGGTTGGTATGCAGATCCGGAAGGAACCATTTTCGGAGATACCTACTGGATCTACCCCACTTTTTCCGATGAATCGGGGGTGAAAGAGCCGACAAACAACTTCACCGATTATCAACTAAAAATACGACAGAACACCATCAATCCTCAATACCTGAAACAGACCTTTCTGGATGCCTTCTCCTCCAAAGACCTGGTTCACTGGGAAAAGCATTCGCATGTACTGGATGTGAAGGATATCTCCTGGGCAGGATATGCCATTTGGGCACCCTCCATCGTCAAAAAAGGGAAGCACTATTTCCTCTTCTTTGGGGCCAATGATATACAAAACAATGAACAACCGGGTGGCATCGGGGTGGCTGTTTCAAAAAAACCGGAGGGACCCTTCAAGGATCACCTGGGCAAGCCTTTGGTCAACCAGTTTTACAATGGGGCGCAGCCGATTGACCAGTTTGCCTTCCGGGACAGCGACGGGAAATATTACCTCATCTACGGGGGATGGCGGCATTGTAACATTGGCCGACTCATCGACGACTTTACCGGATTCATCCCTTTCGAAGATGGAACGATCTTCAAGTCCATTACCCCTGAAAAATATGTGGAAGGGCCCTTTATGCTTACCAGGAAGGGCAAGTACTATCTGATGTGGTCGGAAGGTGGCTGGACGGGTCCCGATTACAGTGTAGCCTATGCCATCGGGGATTCCCCCTTCGGTCCATTCAAACGGATTGGTAAGATTCTTCAGCAGGACCAAGCGATTGCCACCGGAGCGGGACACCATTCGGTGATCAACCTTCCGGGTACGGACGATTGGTACATTGTCTACCACCGCCGGCCTTTGACCACCAAAAACGGTAACCACCGCGAAACCTGCATGGACCGGATCTATTTCGATGAAAACGGATTGATATTGCCAGTAAAGATTACCAGCGAGGGGGTAGCGAAAAGAGTGTTGAAATAGAATTTTTTCCGGGCGATTACTCTGCTTCAAATACGGCCAGCGGGGCCATCCTGGCCTTGTTGAGCGTCATTCGTTGCCCGCTGAGTGAATAATTATCCACGGTTCTAAGAACTTCAGCCAAAATCTGTTCCGATTTCATATCCGGACAAGCCATCATGGTGGAGGCTACACCCTTGAAACTAATGCGCAAGATCGCCTCTTTTGCTTCGTACCCCCCGAACATCCTGTTGCACCCTGCAAAAGCAGAAAACCTTCCCTCCTTGTCCAACTGCAGATAGGAATTCTCCTTGCTCTCAGGATTTTTCGCCACAGGTGCACCTTGCAGCTCCACCAGTCTCCACCTGGTGCCTACCAGCGGGATCCCCACGGCGCCAACTGCTACTGGGGCCAATGGTTTTGCCACCTCTTTGTTTAACACATACCTGGAAGCCAGATCTCCTGTAATTGCATTTCCTTTCAGATCCAATTGAATCAATTTATTCTCCCCAACCAGGTAATGACGGGGCCCGCTCCCCTCCTGTATGTCCAGCAGCACAATCTTGTTTCCTCCTGTTTCCCAGGCGAACTTGCCTTTCAGGCTGAAGGTACCTCCTTCTTTGCCAACATATTTTGTATCGATCTGGTAGGTGAGATCCTTGTTTAAAGTAACAACAGTCTGGATACCTTCGCAGTCGGCACATGGAAGTGTCCCAGAATAGACGCCATCCCAGTCCAGCGAATTGTTGCTGTGGTGTGCAGCATCTGCGGTCTTTGAAGGCTGCATGGCACCTGATTGCCTGGAAGCAGTTTTACAGCTACTTATCATCCATCCCATTGACAAGAGCAGGCATAAAATGATTAAATACTTCATCTGCTATTATTTATTGGCCGATCCCGGTTTGTCTTGTTTGCTATCTCCCGAAAGTTTTTCCTTCATGGTATCAATCACCTCATCCACATCACTGGCAAGGATGGCACCATAAGCTTTGGCCTGATCAATGAAGGTCTCAGCCTTCTCCTCAGCCTGATTCCGAAATGTCTCAATCTTATCGGGAAGATCCCCCTGCTTCAGCTCGTCCAATTTCTTTTCCACGTACTCTCCTGCCTGGTACATCTTGTCAGTAATCTTCGCATAGGTTTCGCTCTCTTTGGCTTTTTCAAAATGCTCCTTTGCTTTGTCGAAACCCTCTGAAATCAATTTTTCTGCCTTTTCGGCCATCTTTTTGGCCTTGTCGTGTAAATCGTTTGTGTTTTCCATCTTCTCAAACTTTAGAAATTTGAACATTGTAAAAACGAACCCTGTAAAACATCGCGCTCTACAACAGCGAATTTAGTCAAATATAGTTTTGCCAGTAATGAACCTCCTAATTTTTACAAAGATTCCTGGTTCCAAGTATTGCACAAATAACAATACCCTGCATTTTCCTTTGCGTTCCTGCTGTCATTGCACAATACTATTGCAATTCAATGGGAAAGTGGGATTTATAGCTACGACGACGCCCCGCAAACACTGTCTGCAGGGCGCTATGTCAGTTTAAATTCAACTTCAGGGTACTAGAGGCTCTCACCAAAATCGGCGCGGAACTTGGCCACCAGCTTGTCGACCCAATCCCCGATGGGTTTCAGTTTGCCGACAAAGAAGCGGAGTACCGGTGGTTCTTCGATCCACTCCAATCCACCAATCAGGTGACGGTTGTCGTAGAGCCATTTGATGCGGTCTTCGGCATATTTGACCTGCGACAAGGTGAATACCCTTCTTGGGAAGGCGAGGCGAAGAAGCTCCACATCGGCCAAAATATCATTTCCATCTGCGTCGCGAACGCTGGAGATTGTGCCGCGCTCCATGCCCCTGATGCCGGAAGCTACGTACAAGGCTGCAGCCAAAGCACCCGCAGGGTATTGATTTTGTGGCACATGGCTGATAAACTGACCTGCATCCAGGTGACAACCCAAACCTCCGGCAGGAGTAATCACCGGCACGCCACTCTTATCGAGTTCATCCACGAGATATTTAATAAAAGTGGGAGAGTGACTGATCACATCAAAATCGAGTGTCTCATATAACCCTACCGCCATGGCTTCAATCTCACGGACACTCATTCCTCCATAGGTAAGAAATCCCTCGAAAAGTGGCACCCAATCTCGCATCATCATGTAGATGGAGTGGTCGTTGGTGCAAATACCCCCACCACGCGTACAACTGACCTTTCTTCCGGAAAAATAGGAGAAGTCGGTGTAGCTCAGCATCTCGTGCATGATATCCTTCAGCGAAACATCCTGGTAACCCTCCTCGCGAATCTTGAGAAAATAGAGGTTTTCGTTGATCAGACTGGTATCCATCAACACTTTGATCCCATGCTTTTTGGCAATAGCGGAAACTTCGCGCAGGTTCTGCATGGAGAAAGGCTGTCCTCCGATCAGGTTGGTTCCTGCCTCAAAACGGATGAAAGCAACATTTTCGGCACCCCACTTTTCAATGACCTTGTTGAGTTTTCCAATGTCCATGTTTCCCTTGAAGGGGAAATCGCTCTTAATTTTCAGTGCCTCTTCGGTGTAGATCTCCTCGACTACCCCACCGCACATTTCAATGTGCGCCTTGGTGGTGGTGAAGTGGTAGTTCATCGGCACCACTTTGCCCGGTTGTATAAAAGTTTTGGATATAATATGTTCAGCGGCACGTCCCTGGTGAACAGGCAGGAAATATTTTTGGTTGAAAACATCCTGTATGGCCTTTTCCAGTTTGGTGTAGCTGGCAGATCCGGCATAGGAGTCGTCGGCCAAACTCATGGCAGCAATCTGGTTGTCGCTCATGGCATTGGTACCCGAATCGGTCAGCATATCCAGGTAGACATCCTTGTTCATCAGAAGAAATGTATTAAACCCGGCTCCGAAGATGGCCTCCTTGCGTTCTTCGACAGGTAACAAATTAAGTTTCTGAACAACACGCACTTTGTGCATCTCGAGAGGGGTTACTTCACCGCTGTAAAACTTGACGGTCTTCAATTTTTCTGATTTTTCCATTGTTAATGCAATTTGTATTTTAATGATGTGTTTATAAGTAAATTGGCTTAAAAAAATAAAAAATGAAACCAATATGGCCTACATTCTTTCGTTTGGTATTTTACAATTTGCGAGTTTACTAATTAATTCACCAGTCATCAACTTTTTTTTATGTTGTAGAGCAGTTCCCGGTAATTTATATTGTATAAAAACAATCATTACAAAAAATGGAACCAGGGATAAAATTTTTACCCGGCAGGACGAAGATCAACTTCGATCAAAAAGCCACCATCCGGAAGGAATCACTATCTTTGACAAACTTTTACAACCGAAGAACTCAACTTAGCGCTTTTAATCAGCCATTTACTAGTCAGCAATGATTCAATTCGATAAAATCATCCTGGGGAACGGACTCTCCGTGATTGTCCATACCGACCACAGTACTCCATTTGTGGCTGTCAACGTATGTTACAATGTAGGATCCAAGCACGAGGATCCGAACCGCACCGGCTTTGCCCATCTTTTTGAGCACCTGACCTTTGGAGGATCGATCCATGTGCCCGATTTCGATACTGCGGTCCAACGTGCAGGAGGAGCGAACAATGCCTTCACCTCCAATGACCTGACAAATTACTACATCACATTGCCAGCCAACAACATAGAGACGGCCATGTGGCTTGAATCAGACAGGATGCTTGGACCAAAATTCTCCAAAAAAGGGTTGGATGTACAAAAGAAGGTGGTCATTGAAGAGTTCAGACAACGCAACCTGAACAAGCCCTACGGCGATGTCTGGCACCTCCTGCGGGATCTGGCCTACAAGGTGCATCCCTACCGGTGGCCCACCATCGGACTGGTACCTGAACACATCGCTTCCGCTACCCTGGAGGATGTAAAGGATTTTTTCTTCCACCACTATGCCCCCAACAATGCAGTTTTGGTGATCAGCGGAAACATCACCTCTGCCGATGCGTTTAAAATGGCAGAGAAATGGTTTGGGGATATTCCATCCAGGGTGATTGCCCCTTACCCACCCCAACCAGAGCCACTGCAACTGACCGACCGCGAATTAACCGTCCACAGGGATGTTCCCATTGATACCTTCTATGTAGCCTGGCACATGGGCGGCCGGAACGACAAGGATTTCTATGTGCTGGATCTGCTTTCCGATATCCTTTCCAACGGCAGCAGCTCCAGGTTTGAAGTAAAACTGGTTAAGGAGCAAAAACTGTTCACGGAGGCGGATGCCTATCTGTCGGGGGAGAATGAACCCGGACTCTTTGTTGCCACCGGTAAAGCATCACATGGCATCGACATACACCTGGCCAGGGAGAAGATGCTGGAAGAGATTCTGATGACGGCCGAAACATCCATTACCGCCTACGAACTGGAGAAAGTGAAAAACAGGGTGGAAGCGGATTTGTTGCTCAATGAAATTGGCTACCTCGAAAAGGCTATTCAGCTGGCATCCTTCGAGATCATGGGAGATGCTGCAGAGATCAACCGTCAAGCTGAAAGGTACCAAAATATTACAGCAGAAGATCTGCTCACCACGGCGAATCACCTCTTCAGAAAAGGCAACCGAAATACACTGAACTATCTCTCCCTTCAAAATTCCAAACAATGACGCTTTTCAGGAAAATAGCCCCAGCAGTAAATTCTGTTGACAAAATTGATTTTATTGAGCCGGCACATCAGCTTCTTCCTGGTGGAACCTCATTTTTTACCATGTATGGGGGAACCCAGGAGGTTGTCAAACTGGATTTTAGCTTCAAAGCCGGAACCTGGTACGAGAGTTCCAGGTTGGAGAGCATGATGGCAGCCTCCATGATTTCGGAAGGGACCAGCGGAAAGAGCGCACGCGAAATTGCCGATCGCATCGACTTTTACGGTGCACAACTGAGTTCCATCCCCTATTACGACAACAATTACATCTCCCTGCTCTCCTTAAAAAAACATCTCCCCCATCTTCTTCCGTTGCTGGCAGAGATCATACAGGATGCCTCTTTTCCGGAGCATGAGTTTGAGATCATCCGGCAAAAAAGAAAACAACGCGCACTGGTGGATGCGGAGAAGGTCGGATTGGTTGCACAGCGGGGATTTCTCCGATCCTTGATGGGTGCAGGACACCCCTATGCACCGGTCGCCTCGCCGGATGCCTACGAAACAGTAACACGCGAAGGGGCCAGGAGTCATTATACCCGACACTACTATTCGGGCAATGCAACTCTTTTTGCATCGGGGGATGTAGATGAAGCGGTGCAGAAAATGATCCTTGATAATTTTGGCACCGGATGGGGAACTCCCTACCCATTTAAAAAAGACCAGCAGCAAGTGTGCAGCAGTACCGAAAGGAGCTATTTTATTGAACGGGAAAATGCCAACCAGAATGCCATCTCCATTGGCAAAAGGGTTCCGGCCCAGCACCATCCGGATTCTGCAGGTTTAAAGCTTGTCACGACCATCCTGGGCGGATATTTTGGATCACGGCTGATGAGCAACCTTCGGGAAGAGAAGGGGCTAACCTATGGAATTCATGCCTCAGTTGTCTCGTTCGTACGAGATGCAATCTTTATGATTCATGCAGAGGTAACTGCCGAGAAAACGGAAGAAGCCATTCGTGAGATTTTTCATGAGATGGAGCGCCTTCGGGAAGAACTGGTTCCTGAATCCGAACTCGGCCCGCTGCGCAGCTTCCTGCTGGGTCGTATGCTGGAAGATTTTGACGGCCCGTTTGCCCGTTCCCAGAGTTTCTCCTCGCTCTACGAAGCCGGACTGGAAGTCGGCTATTTTGATCAGATCATTCATGCCATCAAATTCACCACACCAGAACAGATCCGGGAGATCGCCCGAACCTATCTTGATCCGGAGACAATGTACACGGTAGCGGCCGGGAAGAGATAATGTGGAAATTGGGAAATTGGGAAATGTGAAAATGTGAAAATTAAACCCCAGATTTGTTCGAAGCGATCATTTTCACATTTTCACATTTTCACATTTTCACATTTTCACATTTTCACATTTTTCTCCCCTGCCAGGTATCTCGTTCAGCCATCAGTTTCTCCACTTTGGCCACAAAGACGTAGTTCTTCACCCCCCAGTTGGGTGCTACGACCATCCCTGCCGGGGCAGAACTCACAAATCTTTGGATGATAATCTCCGGATGGAGATGCTCCAGAAACCTCACCACCAGATCGGCATATTGCTCCATGCCAAACAGCTCAAATCCGGAAGGATTGTTGCGGTATTCAACTGCCATGTGCGTGCCCTTGTGGATCTGCAGCTGGTGAAGCTTGATGCTTTGAACCGGCAATGCAGACATTATCCTTGCATGTCCCAGAAAATCAGTCTCCCCCTCTCCGGGAAGTCCAAGTATCAGATGGATACAGTTATCAATTTGTCGCTGAGCGATCCTGCGGATGGCATCCAGCGACTCCTCAACCGTGTGTCCACGGTTGATTCTTTGCAGGGTAGCCTCCCTGAAACTTTCAACCCCCAGTTCAATGGAGACATAGCACCGCCCGGCAAACTCTGTCAGCAAATCAAGAACCGGTTCACTCAGGCAATCCGGACGCGTTGCGATGACCAGTCCAATTACCCCCGGATGACGCAATGCCTCTTCGTACGACTGGCGCAATACTTCAACAGGTGCGTAGGTATTACTGTATGCCTGAAAATAGGCCAGGTAGCGCATGGCAGGGTACTTCCCCGAGAAAAAGGCGATTCCCTTCTCCAGCTGTGCTGCAATATTTTGCTCGATCCTGCAATAGTCGGGATTGAAACTCTTGTTGTTGCAATAGGTACATCCACCACTTCCCCTCGAACCATCCCGGTTCGGACAGGTAAAACCAGCATCCAGCGATATCTTTTGGACCCGGCCTTCAAACCTCCTCCTGAAATAGGCGGAATAATCGTTGTACCGCTTGTCACTTCCCCAGGAAAAAACCTGATCTGCCATATGAATGATTTTGAGTACAAAAATAGCAGAAACTAACCAAGTAAAAACAGAGATCGCTGGCTGGTGAAGCTAAACAAACTGCATGATACCGCTGAACTTTTCATCAACAAACGAATGTGCATAATTTTGATTAAATTCAAATTGAAAATTTTTGGAATGATTATCAATTACCTATATTCAACCTGTAGAAAAATCGTAAAACAAGCACCATGTTTACAGCCGCCGACCAGCAACAAATAAAGGAGAGGGGAAGTAATATCCCTGAGATTTTGAACCAGATTTCACATTTCAAAAAAGGATTTCCCTTCCTGAAAACAGTGAAAGCAGCAGCGATTGGCGATGGGATTGTCCAGCTTTCAGCTGCTGCTTGTGATCAGATGGTCGCCTACTACGAGTCAAGGCTGGAGAAGGGACTGGTCCCGCTAAAGTTCGTTCCTGCCTCGGGAGCCGCAAGCCGGATGTTCCAGTCCCTTTTCACCTTTCAGGAAGAGGCCCTGTCCAATGCCGAGGCGGCAAGTCTGCTCAAGAACCAGAAACAAAAGGGAGTCAAGCAATTCTATGACCAACTTTCGGATTTTGCCTTCTACCCGGCTTTGATGAAAATAATAGAGACAGAAGCCTTTCCTTGCGGAACTTATAAACACCTGGAAATCTTAAAGGCGGTGCTTTCCCCGGAAGGGTTGAATTATGGATTCCTACCCAAAGGATTGCTCGATTTTCACGATTATTCAGGCATCAGCCGTACCCCGGCAGAAGAACATCTGGTGGAGGGTGCACTTTACGGGACCGACACCAAAGGAGTGGTAAGGCTTCATTTCACCGTGTCTCCCGAACACCTCAACCTGTTCAGGGAGAAGTGCCAGGCTGCCGCAACCCTATTCGAAAAGCGGTACGAAGTAAAATATGAGATCTCCTTTTCGGAGCAGAAACCCTCTACAGACACCATCGCGGTAGACGAAAACAACGAGCCTTTCCGCACAACGGAGGGGAAATTGTTCTTCAGGCCGGGAGGTCACGGGGCGCTCCTGGAGAACCTGAACGATCTGCAGGCCGATGTAATCTTCGTGAAAAACATCGACAATGTGGTGCCCGACCGGCTCAAGGACGACACCATCAAATACAAGAAGGCCATTGCCGGACTATTGCTCGATCGTCAGCAACAGGTTTTCAGCTATTTGCAGTTATTGGAACAACCGGCAGAGCAATTGACAGACCAGCTGCTTGCAGAGATGTCTGCCTACCTGGAAAATGAATTGTCTACCAAACCTACCGGGAAGCCTCTTTCAACCGATAAAGAATCACAAATCAGCTACCTGATTTCCAAATTCAACAGACCCATCCGGGTGTGCGGAATGGTAAAAAACGAAGGGGAGCCGGGTGGTGGACCCTTCTGGGCCATCCAGTCGGATGGAACCACCACCTTGCAAGTGGTTGAGAGCAGCCAGATCGACCTGAAGGATCCTGCGCAAGCAGCAATAGCCGCTACAGCCACCCATTTTAATCCGGTAGACCTGGTTTGCGGGGTAAAAAACTACAAGGGGATAAAATTCGCGCTCCCCGATTTCAGGGATCCGGAGACAGGCTTCATCTCTTCCAAGTCAAAAGACGGAAAACCATTGAAAGCGCAGGAGCTTCCAGGCTTGTGGAATGGGGCCATGTCTGACTGGATAACAATTTTTGCCGAAGTTCCGCCCATTACATTTAATCCGGTTAAAACTGTCAATGACCTGTTGAGACCGGAACATCAACCGCTATAATCCATTTTTGATTAACTTTGTACCGTTTTTAAGTAGTGAAACATGATGTGGGAAGAGTCCAGGGACAATTTTGAAAGCAAGGAATTTGCAGCTGTTTTGAAGCGTTACAAACAGATGCTTACGGAACAACGTACGGAATTTTTCGACGTGGGTGATTTTGAATTCATTGCCGACCAATACATCGACAAAAGCCAATTTTCCAATGCATTGCAGGCTTGCGAAATTGCACTAAGACAACATCCAAACTCCATCATTGTCAAAATAAAGAAGGCCCAGATCTTCCTCTCCCAACTCAAGGTTCAAAAAGCAGTGCAACTGCTGAAGCAACTGGAAGAGCTGGAGCAGACCAACCCGGATATCATGATGATGTTGGGTACCTGTTACAACTTGCAGGGAGAGAACCAAAAAGCTACCGAATATTTCAGGAAGGCAGAACAGAACTCTTTCGAAGAGCGGGATGAGTTGCTTTACAACATTGGAATCTCATTTATCCAGACCGGGGCCTATGAAGAGGCGCTCGGTTACCTTAAAAAGGCACTCGACGAAAATCCGGAACACGAACCGGTCCTGTATGACCTCGCGTTTTGTTACGAAAAGGTGGGGAACGATCCCATGGCCATTGAGTATTACAACAAATACCTGGACATTGATCCATTTTCCGAATCGGCCTGGTACAACCTGGGAATCATCTACAACCGGCTTGAAGATTACATGCAGGCGATTGATGCCTACGATTATGCATTGGCCATCGACGAAAATTACGCTGCGGCGATCTTCAACAAAGCCAATGCACTCTCTGCGATTGAACGTTTCCAAGAATCGATCGCAACCTACCACAACTACCTGAAAATTGATCCTGACTCGGTCGATGCGCACCTCTACGTTGCAGATTGCTATTTTCAGCTCGACGACTACGAAAACGCAGGGACCTACTACGACAAAACCGTTACCATGGAACCCAACTGTTCGGATGGATGGTTTGGTGCCGGATTGGTCATGCTGATCAGTGACAAGCCTGGAGAGGCAGTGCCCCTGCTGTTAAGATCCCTGGAGATCAATCCCGATTGCGCAGAGTGCTGGAATGCACTTGGAAAAGCTTACGCCGCCTTGGATAAATTCAAGGATGCTAAAAATGCCTACCTCAAAACACTCGAACTCGACGACGAAATAGCCGAATACTGGCTCTCCTATGCCGACCTGATGTTCAATAAAAGCGAGTACGAGGAGGCCATTAAAATACTGGAAGAGGCCGAAAATTCCGAAGCCGCTTGTGCCGCAATTCATTACCGTCAGGCCGGATTTTATATTTTCCTCGACAATTTTGAGCTGGCCAGGGAGAAGCTGACATTGGCCCTGACCGAAGATTATCCAGCCCATGTTGATTTCATGGAAAACTTCCCCACTTTTTTGCTGCTCGACTGGGTGACTGCCCTGATTGCCAAATACAGCTATCTTGGAGGAGAGTCAACGATTCTCTAATTACTTAACAGATGAAGCAATACGGACTGGTTGGTTTTCCACTCTCTCACTCATTCTCAAAAAGGTTTTTTACCGAATTCTTCGCCACTGAAAACATCACTGCAGAATACCTCAATTTTGAATTGGAGGATCTTTCCAGCCTCCCATCCATCCTTGCCGGCCACCCCAACCTGGTGGGTTTCAATGTTACCATCCCCTACAAGGAGGCAATTATTCCCTACCTGGATCACTGTGATCCCAAAGCGGCTGCAATCATGGCGGTCAATACGGTCAAAATTGAGCGAGAGGGAGAGCTGACGAAATTAACAGGTTACAATACCGATTTGATCGGCTTTCGGAACTCCATCCTGCCTGTTTTGCAATCCCATCACCGGAAGGCGCTCGTGCTGGGTACGGGCGGTGCCTCCAAAGCAGTGGTTGCCAGTCTCAACGACCTTTCCATTTCCACCCAATTGGTCTCCCGGGAGGCCAAAGCCGGTAATTCCATCGCCTACACCCAACTTACCAGGAAGGTCATGGAGGAACATACGATCATTGTCAACACAACCCCACTCGGCACCTATCCCAAAACAGAAACTTTCCCCGAAATACCTTACGAATTCCTGACCGACCAGCACCTGCTTTTCGACCTGGTCTACAATCCGGCTGTCACGCAATTTTTGCAAAAAGGAGCCGAGCAGGGCGCCGCCACAAAGAATGGAGCTGATATGCTTGAGATACAGGCTTTGGCGGCATGGGAAATCTGGAACGAATGAAAATGTGAAAATTGGGAAATGTGGAAATGTGAAAATTATAAGAGCATTTGTACGCAGCGATCATTTTCACATTTCCACATTTCCCAATTTTCACATTAAATCCGGATAGCCAATATCTACCAAAAACAGTCCTTTTGCGGCTACACTGGCCCCGGCACTGCTTCGGTCCTTTTTATCAATCACCGCTTGAAATGCCTCGATGGTCATTTTCTCCAATCCAACTTCCAACAATGTCCCAACAATGGCCCTGACCATGTTTCGCAAAAAACGGTCGGCCTGGATGGTAAAAACCAGCTGATCCCCTTTCTCTTCCCAGAAAGCCTTGGTTACCTTGCAATTGTTGGTCTTCACCTCACTGCCCAGTTTGCTGAAACTGGTAAAATCAATGGTATCAAAGAGCAATTTGGCAGCTTCGTTCATCAGGCCAACATTTAATTTCCGGCTCTCACGCTCTGCATAAGCCTGTGTAAACGGATCCTTGCATCGGGAGAGGAAATATTTGTACTCCCGGTAGGTGGCGTCAAACCTCGCGTGGGCGTCGGCCCTGACAGGATAGATTTTCTGAACCGCTACATCAAAGGGGAGCAGGCAGTTGAGTTTGAACAGCATGCTATCCGTGGTCAATCCCTCAAAGGAGGTGTCAAAATGAGCGATGTAAAAGGTAGCATGGACACCGGTATCTGTACGCCCTGCACCAACCACCTCCGTTTTCCCGCGGGTTACCACCGAAAGGGCCTTCTCCAGCTCCTCCTGCACAGAGCGTGCATTCTGCTGGATCTGCCAACCATGGTAGTTGGTGCCGTCGTACGAAAGCTGAACAAAATAGCGCATGATTACACGGATTTAAAAAGGATTACACAAATAAACTACTTCCTTACCACAGATTACACAAATTACACAGATTATAAAACAAATCTGTAAACAAAATAACACATTTAGCAGGAATTCTTGGTGTTCGTATGTGTGAAACTGTTGCAATCAAAAAAGATTGGACCAAATCAGGATCATATAAAACCTTATTTTTTTTGTATCCACTGTCCCTGCTAGCAGTATTTTTCTCCTTTTGCTACTCCCTTTTCTTTTCAATCTGTGTAATTTGCGTAATCTGTGGTAAGGCCGGGGTTATTTGTGTTAATCTGTGCCATTTGTGGTTAAGAAAGATTAATTGGGGTTTTTAATTTGTGCAATTCGTGTAATTGGTGGTTAGGTGGGGTTTATTGTGTTTATTTGTATAATCTATAGTGGTTAACATTTTTTAATAGATTCACATTTTATGAAACGGTTCAAAATACTATTTTTGGTTCCGTTTTAACAATTAAATAAAAATCATCCTTAAGATTATGGATCAAAAAGTAGATATTCGGGAGTTGAACGAACGCATCCAACGTGAAAGCTCGTTTGTAGACCTTATCTCCATGGAGATGAACAAGGTCATCGTCGGACAGAAACATTTGGTAGAGAGTTTGATGATCGGGTTGTTGTCGGATGGGCATATCTTGCTGGAAGGGGTACCCGGACTGGCAAAAACATTGGCGATCAACACGCTGGCCCAAACCATCGATGCCAAATTTGCACGCATCCAGTTTACCCCCGACCTGCTCCCTGCCGACTTGCTCGGAACCATGATTTACAGTCAGAAGAAAGAGGAGTTCATGGTCAGAAAAGGGCCCATCTTCACCAACTTTGTTTTGGCAGATGAGATCAACCGTGCACCTGCCAAGGTACAATCGGCTCTGTTGGAAGCGATGCAGGAGCGTCAGATTACCATCGGAGACACCACCTATAAACTGGACAGCCTGTTCCTGGTAATGGCAACCCAGAACCCGATCGAACAGGAAGGAACTTACCGTTTGCCGGAAGCGCAGGTCGACCGTTTCATGCTGAAAGTGGTATTGAACTATCCCAAAAAAGAGGAAGAGAAATTGATTATCCAGCTCAATTTGTTGAAGCAATTTCCAAAAGCCACCGCAGTAGTCACACCAGCCGACATTGTTCGGGCCAGGGAGGTTGTCAAGGAGGTATACATGGATGAAAAGATTCAGAAATACATCATCGACATCGTTTTCGCAACCCGTGAACCGGCGGAACATGGATTGGCCAAATTCAAGGAGATGATCACCTATGGCGCTTCCCCGCGTGCCTCCATCAGTCTGGCGCAAGCCGCGAAAGCTTACGCATTCATCAAGCGGCGCGGTTATGTCATTCCGGAAGATATCAGGGCCGTCTGCCACGATGTGCTTCGTCACCGCATCGGACTCTCCTACGAAGCCGAAGCCAACAACCTGACATCCGAAGAGATCATCAGCGAAATCCTTAATACGGTAGAGGTACCATAGCCTGTTATGAGTGATGAGTTATAAGTTATGGGTGACCTGAAACTTTAGACACTCTAGTCACTTTAGTTCACTTTAGGCACTTCTCATTAGTGCTGAATTTTAACCAATATCGCGATAGTGGAAGCAACTGAACTATTAAAAAGAGTCAGAAAAATTGAGATAAAGACACGTGGTCTCTCCCGGAACATCTTTGCAGGGGAATACCACAGTGCCTTCAAGGGTCGTGGGATGGCCTTCAGCGAGGTACGCGAGTACCAGTTCGGGGATGACATCCGCAACATAGACTGGAATGTAACGGCCCGTTACAGCCACCCCTTCGTCAAAATTTTTGAGGAGGAGCGGGAACTGACGGTGATGCTGCTGATCGATGTCTCCGGATCCAACGATTTCGGAACTGTCGGCAGGTTGAAACAGCAGCTCATCACAGAGATCGCAGCCATTCTCTCCTTTTCTGCCATCTCCAACAACGACAAGATTGGGGTGATTTTTTTCTCCGACAGGATTGAGAAATTCATCCCGCCCAAGAAGGGACGTACCCATACTTTGCGCATCATCCGGGAGCTGATTGAGTTTCAGGGAGAGTCCAGAAAGACCGACCTTCCCCTGGCTTTGCAATACCTTACCAATGCCATGAAGCGCCATGTCACAGCCTTCCTGATCTCCGATTTTGTAGACCAAAAGGCAGGAATGGAACAAGCCATCTCCATCGCCAACAACAAGCACGACCTGGTTGCCCTGCACATCTACGATGAAAGGGAAGCGGAATTGCCTTCCATCGGAATGATCAAGCTCAAAGATGCCGAAACAGGGGATTACATCTGGGTTGATACCTCCAGCAGCAACGTGCGCAAGACCTATCTCTACCATTGGCTGAATTCGAAGAAAGAGATGGAGACACTGCTGAAGAAAACGGGAACCGACTATGTTAGCATCAGTACCCGGGAGGATTACGTCAAATCATTGGTTTCACTTTTCAAAAAAAGAGAACACAAACTTTGAGCCAGTTATGTTGAGACTAAAATATATTCTGTTTATACTACTATCACTGCAAACGCTTTCCTCTGCCTTTGCCCAGCAGATAAAGGTAAGTGCCTCACTCGAAAGGGATTCCATCTGGCTGGGAGATCAAATCAAGATGATCCTGGTGGCAGAATATCCAATCGGCACTTCACTCTCCTTCCCTGAACTGAAAGACAGTCTGGCCAATGGTGTAGAGGTGCTCTCCAGATCGGCCAGGGACTCCTCCAAGATTGGAGACAATTTGCTGCAGATGCGCCAAAGCTTCGTCATTACAGCTTTCGACAGTGGACCACATCCGATTGCCCCATTTTTATTTGCACAGCGCACTGGGCTGTCAACCGATTCAATCCGAAGCAACGGGCTCTGGCTGTTTGTCAAAGTCCCCAACGTCGACCTGAAAAAAGGATTTGCGGATATCAAGAAGCCCTACGAAGCACCCATCACCTTCAAAGAGGTGGCACCATGGATCTTGGGAGTGATCTTGCTGGCCTCCTTCATCTTTTTGATTCTTTATGCCATCAACCGAAGGAGAAAAAATATTCCACTCTTCTCGATGCCCGCCAAACCAAAATTACCTCCCCATGTGGTGGCGCTCAGTGAGCTTGACAAACTGAAAGAGGAGCAACTGTGGCAACACGACAAGGTGAAGGATTATTATACCCGGTTAACGGATATTGTAAGGGTATACCTGGAAGAACGCTATGAAGTGCCTGCCATGGAGCAGACCACCCAGGAGATCCTGGCCGAATTCAAAGGTGATAACTCAGAAATAAAAGGGAAGCTCTTTGCCGGATTGCAGAAAACACTGGAGACCTCCGACCTTGTAAAATTTGCAAAGTATACGCCGCTGGCCGATGAAAACCACTTCGTACTGGTCAATGCCTACACCCTGGTAGAAGAGACCAAATTCGAACCGGTCCCTGAACCTGTCAGGAAACCGACTCCACTTGTCACAACAGAATCGGGTGAAAAAGTGCCCCCAGTGTCCAACGAAAGCGAAAAACAGCCATGAGCAACATCACTTTTGCACGTCCTGAGTATTTTTACCTGCTGCTGTTATTGCTCCCCTTGATAGGCTGGTACATCTGGAAGCAGAAAAAATCAGGCGCCAGTTTGAGGATATCGACCATTACCCCATTTAAAGATGCACCAAAAACCTGGAAGCACTACCTGCGGCACCTTATTTTTGTGATGCAATTGGGTATCCTCTCCCTGCTGATAGCCGCAATGGCCAAGCCACAATCTTCGAGCAGCTGGCACAACCAGACCATCGAGGGAATTGACATTGTCATAGCCCTTGATATTTCAGGCTCCATGTTGGCCAGGGATTTTCAACCAAACAGACTGGAAGCCGCCAAGAATGTGGCCAGCGAATTCATCGCCGGAAGGGAATACGACAGAATGGGACTGGTGATCTTCTCTGCCGAGAGTTTCACCCAATGCCCGCTGACCACCGACAGGGCGGTTCTGATGAACCTCTTCCAAAACATCGAGAGTGGCATGATTGAGGATGGCACCGCCATCGGTCTCGGACTGGCCAATGCAGTTTCAAGGTTAAAGGACAGTGAAGCCAAAAGCAAGGTGATCATTCTGCTCACCGATGGTGAAAATAACCGGGGTGAGATCGCCCCGATCACCGCCGCAGAAATTGCCAAGACCTTTGGAATCAGGGTCTACACCATAGGCGTAGGCTCCATTGGCACAGCACCTTATCCCGTACAGACGCCATTTGGCATCCAAATGAGGGATGTCGAGGTAAAAATCGATGAGAAGACACTTCAGACGATCGCCAACCTCACAGATGGGCAGTATTTCAGGGCTACGAGTAACCTGAAACTGGCCGAAATCTACAAGGAGATCGACAAGCTGGAAAAATCCAAAATAGACAACAAGGAGCTGAGTTCAAAAACAGAAGAATACAAAAGATATGCCATGCCGGCCCTTCTGTTGGCTCTTTTTGCACTCTTCCTTCAATTGACTTACTTAAGAAAATTACCGTAACGCACTGAAAATTAATTTATATGGATTCGTTTAGATTCGCTCACCCCGAATACTTCTATATCTTTCTGGTTCTCCCTGCGTTGGTGTTCCTCTTTCTTTTCAACAGGATTCTGAGGAGCCGTAAATTAAAAAGCTTTGGAGATATGGAGCTGTTGGAGCAATTGATGCCCAGCCTCTCTACCGGAAGACCTGTCATCAAGTTCATCCTTTGGTTGTTGGCCATCACCTGCCTGATTACCGCACTGG
The DNA here is from genome assembly GCA_945873105.1 of Tangfeifania diversioriginum. Taxonomy (GTDB): domain Bacteria; phylum Bacteroidota; class Bacteroidia; order Bacteroidales; family Prolixibacteraceae; genus CAINVV01. Next base: position 70,599 of record CAMCBW010000010.1, on the reverse strand, counting down.
CCCAACCCCAGTTCGGATCAAAACTCACCCTGACCAAACGTAAAGGGGTCGAACTGATCATCGCATTGGATGTTTCCAACAGCATGAAAGCCCAGGACATCAAACCCAACAGGCTCGAAAGGGCCAAACGTGCCATTGCCAAGCTCACCGACCGGCTCAAAAATGACAAAATCGGACTGATTGTTTTTGCCGGACAGGCTTACGTTCAACTCCCGATTACCGCAGATTATACCTCCGCCAAACTCTTCCTGGAATCCATCACCACTGATGTGGTGCCCGTTCAGGGTACTGCCATTGGGGCCTCCATTGAAATGTCCCTAAAATCCTTCTCACCGAGTTTCCAGGGCAGCAAAGCCATCATCGTGATCACCGATGGCGAAAACCACGAAGACGATGCGGTTGGAATGGCAAAAAAAGCAAAAGAGAAGGGAATTGTCGTACATACGATAGGAATGGGGTTACCCCAGGGAGCTCCAATCCCGATCACCGAAGGCAGTAGTGATTTCCTGAAGGACAAGTCGGGCAGCATCGTGGTAACCAAACTGGATGAATCCATGCTGACACAGGTGGCAGAAGCCGGTGGAGGATCCTACATCCGGGCGAACAATGCAGAAGTTGGACTCAACAATCTCTTCAATGAAATTGAGAAAATGCAGAAAACAGAGATGGAATCACGGGAGTATTCGGAATACAATGACCGGTTTCCAGTTTTTCTTGCACTCGCTTTCTTCCTGATCCTTGCAGATTTCCTCATCCTGGACCGGAAGAACAAGTGGCTCAAAAATTTCAGGTTATTCGGAACAAACAAACAATTGTCATGAACATCAGAAATATACTCATTTTACTCCTCCTCTTTCCTGCCTCTGTTGCCTTGGCTCAGAAGGAACGGAAGTTTGTCAGGGAGGGAAATCAATGGTTTGAGACCGGTCTAAAGGATACCGCCAAACTCGATACCGTCAGTTTTGGAAAAGCGGAAGTTGCCTACAGAAGGGCCTTGGAACTGAAACCCGAAGACCAGAAATGGCAGTTCAACCTGGCCGATGCCCTCTACAAACAGAAAAAAGCGGAAGAATCGGCCAAGGAGTTTGAGACCATTGCTGAAAAAGCGACCCTACCCGACGATAAATCCAAAGCTTACCACAACATGGGGAATTCATTCCTGGTGCAAAAAAAACTGGATGAGAGTATTGCCACCTATAAAAAAGCCCTCCGCCTTACCCCCAATGATCCGGAAACCAAATACAACCTCGCCTATGCCATGAAAATGAAGCAGGAGGAGGAGAAGAAAAAAGATCAGGACAAAGACAAAGACAAAAAAGATCAGGACAAGGATCAAAACAAAGACCAGAATAAAGATCAGAACAAAGATCAGAACAAGGACCAGGATCAAAAGAAGGACAAGCAGAACCAGGATCAGAAGAAGGATCAGCAAAAAGAGCAACAACAGCAGCAACAAAATAAAATATCCAGGCAGAATGCAGAACAGATGCTGCAGGCACTGGAAAATGATGAAAAGAAGACCCAGGAAAAGGTAAAAAAAGCACAGGCGCTCAAAGCAGAGAAGCGCAATGTGGACAAGAACTGGTAAAAGAGAAGTGCCTAAAGTATTTAAAGTGCCTGGAGTGCCTAAAGTACTTTGCGACAAATCTAATTAGTGCGTAACTTTAGGCACTCTAGGCACTTTAGTTCACTTTAGGCACTTGATGAATGATGATATAAAAACGATTGTAGCAATATGATTCCAAAAAAGCTAAAAATTCTAACCTTCGCTTTCCTTCTCGCCCTGCCGGCATGGGCAGCCGAGAAGGTCGTTTTCACCATGGAGGCACCCCAGGTGGTTGAACTGGGAGAGCAGTTCAGGCTGGCTTTTACGGTCAATGCAAAAGGACAGAATCTCAAACTCCCGGATCTGGCAGATTTTGAAGTATTGATGGGGCCATCTACCTCGCAGAACACCTCATTTCAGATCATCAACGGGGTCAGCTCCCAATCTGTCTCCTTCTCCTATCTTTACATCCTCCGGGCAAAAAAGGAGGGAAAATTCAACATCAACGCAGCCTCCATCACCGTGGATGGGACAGAATACAAATCCAATGTACAAAACATTGAAGTGGTAAAAGGATCGGCCAAACCCTCCACCGGCGGAGTCGACACCCCTACTTCAACGCCTGGTACCATCTCCAAAAACGACCTTTTCGTCAAATTAAACCTTGACAAGCGTTCTCTTTACAAAGGAGAACACCTGACGGCCACCATTAAAATCTACTCCAGGGTAAACCTCAATGGTTTTGAAGACATCTCGATCCCTAATTTTGAAGGATTTTGGGCACAGGACATCCTGCTGCCGCAGCAGATCTCCCTGCAACGAGAGACCTACAACGGAGAGATCTACAACGTTGGAACCCTGAAAAAGACCCTGCTCTTCCCTCAACAGACCGGCAACATCCAGATTGGGGCCGTAAAGATTGACTGCATCGTCCAGCAACGGGTCAAAAAATCCCAGAGCATGTTCGATGATTTTTTTGACTCTTTTGCCAATGTCAAGGCCACCATTGTGAGTGAACCTGTATCTGTAAATGTTTCACCCCTGCCATCTCCCCCCGAAGGATTCTCCGGGGCAGTGGGAAGGTTCGACATCCGATCTTCCATCACCTCGCGCAATGTCAGGGAAAATGATGCCATTACCATCAAACTCGACGTGAATGGCAACGGAAACATCAAGCTGATCAATCCGCCAAAGATCTCTTTTCCAGCTGATTTTGAAGTCTACGATCCAAAGACAAACAGCAATTTCAACTCTTCCGACCAGGGACTCATCGGGAATATCACCTTCGAATACCTCTTTCTTCCACGATTCGCCGGGACCTATACGATCCCAGCCCTCAAGTTTGTCTACTTTGATACAAGTACAAAAAAATATGTAACCAAAGCCACGGAAGAATACCAGATCAGGGTAGAAAAAGGTGACGGAACCCATGCACAAACTGTAAATGCAGTTGCCAAGGAGGATTTGAAACAGATCGGCTCCGACATCCGCTACATCAAGGCAGCCAATCTGAAACTTAAACCAAAGGGCTATACCTTCTTTGGTTCATTTGCCTTCTATCTGCTTTACATTGGGGGTGCACTCACTTTGCTGGCCATCTATCTGCTTAACCAGAAACGGATCAGGGAGAATGCCAACGTTGCCAGGATGAAAAACAAGAAAGCCAGCAAAGTTGCGCTAAAAAGACTAAAAGAGGCCAGCGGTCACCTTCAAACGGGAGCCGACGAAAAGTTCTATGAATCTGTTACACGGGCTTTCTGGGGATACCTCAGCGACAAATTAACCATTCCAGCCTCCGAGCTCTCAAGGGAGAAGGCGTCAGAAGAATTGTCGAAACATGCTGTTTCAACAGGGATTATCGAAAGGTTTGTACAAATCCTTGATACCTGTGAATATGCCCGTTTTGCCCCCGGTGGAGGATCGGCCAAGATGAAGGAGCTTTACGATGAAGCAACAGAGGTGATGTCGGTAATGGAAAAAGAGATTAAATAGGAAAATTGCCATGAAAAATATCATTCAAAAATATTTGCTCGTCCTGCTCTTTGCATGCAGCCTGCAAGCAGTCAGCGGACAACCTGCCGGACTTCAGGATTCCCTGTCCAAGGGCAATCAGCTATATACCAATGCTAAATACACGGATGCCGTAAAAACCTATGAAGCAATAGCTGCCAAGGGATTCGAATCCTTCGATCTCTATTTCAACCTGGGCAATGCCCTTTACAAATCGAACAACATCACCTATGCCATCCTCAACTACGAAAGGGCGCTGAAGCTCTCGCCCGGCAACGAGGATGCGCTTTTCAACCTTGAGATGGCCAAGAAACAGGTAGTCGACAACATCGACCTGTTGCCTGAACCCGGGTTCCTTCGCTGGTGGCACGAAATGATCAGCGCACGACCTGCAGATAGTTGGGGAACCCATTCGCTGGTAAGTTTTTTCCTGTTTCTGTTGCTGTTTGCCCTTTTTCTCTTTGCCACCAACAGCCGGAACAAACAAATCACCTTTTGGTTTGCGGTTTTGGCCATTGTTTACAGCCTGGTCACCTTCTCTTTCGGATCAAGCCAGCGCAGTAAACTTGTCCACCACAACAGCGGGGTGATCACCGAACGCAGCGTCCGGATGAAAGGCTCTCCCAGCGAATCCGGCACCGAACTCTTTATCCTGCACGAAGGACTCAGCGTTCAGATCACCGACAAGTTGGGCGACTGGATCGAAATCCGGTTGGCCGACGGCAACAAGGGTTGGGTGAAGGAGAGTGCGCTGATACGGATCTAAGAAAGAAGGGGCGAGGGGACGACGGAGAGACGGAGGAATGACGGAGAGACGGAGAGACTGAAAGACTTAGGGACTGGGAGACTAAGGGACTACTTCTCCATGAACTATTTCGCAATGAGCTAGTTGATGAGTCGAATGGCAATCTGGGAATGAAAATCTGCAACAACATTTCAAACTTTATAAACAAAAAAAACATTTCAAACTACTCGTTTCTCGGTGTAACCTTCTTTAAACTTCAAATCAAGCCTTCCTTTTCCAAAATCGAAAATCCAAAATCGAAAATCCCATGGCCTTCTACATTGATCTATCCCACCCAATCTCCGACAACATGCCAGTCTACCCTGGGGATTTGGAGGTATCCCTGAAGCAGCAGTCGTTTTACCAGAAAGATGGTCACAACAATTTTGCGCTCTCCACCGGCATGCATGCAGGTACCCACCTGGATGGATTCATGCACCTGACAGAAAACCTTACCAGGATTGCCCAACTCCCGATAGAGATGTTCGCCGGAAAGGGATTTCTGGTCAATGTGTGCGGCCAAACTGAAATTGACCTGCCCGAATCTGCCTTCGACCTTCTTTCTCCTGGTTCTATCGTGCTTTTTTATGCCGGATTCGACCAATATTTCGGAAAACAGGAATATTACAATACTTACCCGGCCATCAGCGAAGCGACCGCCTGGCACCTCGTCAAAAAAGGGGTGAAAATGGTTGGTATGGATTTCCCTTCGCCTGATTATGCACCCTACAATATCCATACGATATTGCTAAACAAAAATATACTGATCCTTGAAAATCTAACCAACCTGTCAGCATTGCTCCCCTACCGGGAATTTGAACTCCTTGCTTTTCCATTAAAAATAGAGGCCGACAGCTCGCCGTTAAGAGTGGTTGCAAGGATTGACAATGAATAAAAATTGATTAGTTTTAATTGCTTAAATATTTAGAAGCTGTTAAATTTAATTTTGTAATCCCGTTAGGGATTTCATGTGGGTAGAAAATTGACAAATCGTGATTATCTCGTCCCATACGGGACGAAATGGTTGATCTATCATTTGCTTTCTACCCACATATTATACCTCCGGTATATTGATTTTTAAAATCTAAAAAGGCTCTTCTTCTAAGCAAGATTTCTATGAAAGCCCCAAACAAACTGCAAAAGCATGTCATTGCGTTATGAAAGTCCTAAACAAATTGTAAAAGCATTTCATAGGTTTATGAAAGGGCATAACAAACTGTAAAGAAGTTTCATAAAGCAATGAAGCTGCCAAACATACTGCAATAGGGTTTCATTGTAACCGTAAAGCAGAAATATGCTTTAAATCTGTGCTAGGAATTTCTGATAGAACTTAAATTATATTTTTAACTGAATCCTCTATGAAAAAATTAAACCTTCAGCTCTTTGCAATGGCGCTGTTTTTGTCAGTCGCACTAACTGGCCAGCCCTGGAAACCTGCCGGAGATCATATTCTAACCAGATGGGCAGAACAGGTCAATCCGCAGAACCCGCTTCCAGAGTATCCAAGACCCATCCTGGTAAGGGACCAATGGCAAAACCTCAATGGACTATGGGATTATGCGATACTACCCAAGGGAGCCGGACTTCCAGGCAAATTCGAAGGAAAAATCCTTGTCCCTTTCGCTGTTGAATCAAGTCTTTCCGGCGTTCAAAAAAATGTGGGCCAAACCAAAGAACTCTGGTACCAACGTGATTTTACCATCCCCAGCAGTTGGAAAGAGAAGAGGATCCTGCTCAATTTTGGGGCCGTTGACTGGAAAGCCGACGTGTGGATCAACGACATCAAGATAGGTAGTCACCAGGGTGGATATACCGCCTTTTCATTCGACATCACCCCATTCCTGGGCAAATCGGTGCAAAAGCTCACGGTCCGTGTCTGGGATCCCACCGACAAGGGGTTTCAGCCCAGGGGTAAACAGGTGGAAGATCCAAGGGGAATCTGGTACACCGCTGTTACCGGAATCTGGCAGACCGTCTGGATTGAGGCTGTTGGCGAAAACTACATCACCCAGGTAAAATCGATTCCCGACATCGACAACAAGACCCTCACCGTTACCTCCACCCCATCCGAAAGGAGACCGGGAGACCTTGTGGAAGTGAAAATTCTGGACCATGGGAAAGTGGTAGGCACCGGTAAATCAGCCGCCGGGGAGGAGGTATTGGTCTCCCTTTCCGAACAAAAATTGTGGTCCCCTGAATCCCCTTTCCTCTATGACCTCGAAATAGCCTTGATTAGGAATGGCAAGCCATTGGACCTGGTAAAAAGCTACACAGGGATGCGCAAAATCTCTGCCAAAAGGGATGCCAACGGCATCGTACGAATGCAGCTCAACAACCACGACTATTTCCAGTTTGGCCCGCTCGACCAGGGCTGGTGGCCGGATGGGTTGTACACCGCGCCAACAGATGAAGCACTGCTGTACGACATCAAAAAGACAAAGGATTTTGGCTTTAACATGATCCGCAAGCATGTGAAGGTGGAACCCGCCAGATGGTACTACCACTGCGACAAGGAGGGAATTCTTGTCTGGCAGGATATGCCCAGTGGCGATGTTAGTCCGCAATGGCAGCAACGCAACTATTTCAACGGCAAGGAGCTGGAAAGAAGTCAGGAGTCAGAAGAGAACTTCAGGGCAGAGTGGAAAGCCATCATCGACCAGCACATCTCCTACCCCTCCATCGTCACCTGGGTCCCTTTCAACGAAGCCTGGGGACAGTTCAAAACTGCTGAAATTTCGGCATGGAGCAAACAAATAGACCCCTCCAGACTGATAAACAGTGCCAGTGGGGGCAATTTCTACCCGGTTGGTGACATCATGGACATCCACAACTACCCGGCCCCGGATCTGGCCATGTACGACGGTAAAAGGGTTTGTGTGCTGGGAGAATACGGAGGCATCGGTCTGCCGGTGGAAAGTCACCTTTGGGTCAAAGACCGCAACTGGGGCTATGTGCAATACAAAACCTCTGAAGAGGCCACCAATGCCTACATTGACCTGGCTGAAAAGCTGAAAGTACTGATTCCCCGTGGCTTTTCAGCTGCTGTCTACACCCAAACCACAGACGTTGAGATGGAAATCAACGGTCTGATGACCTACGACCGGAAGGTGATCAAGCTGGAGGAGGGAAGGATAGCGAAGGTGAACAGGGAGGTTTGTAATTCACTGAAGTAAAAGGATAAAGGATAAAGGATTGGACTTTCAATACTGGAGGTCATAAAATAAGAGCGTGTGAATGCAAATCCATACGCTCTTATTTTAGCTTTCTGCACGAATGCAGCACTGCTACAATGCCACTTTATCCTTTATCCTTTAACCTTTATCCTTTAACCTTCTCGCTAGAGCCCCTTCATCGAAAACGCAATCCTCTTCCTGGGTATATCCACTTCTACCACACGAACCTTTACATGCTGCTGTAACTTCACTATTTCTGCAGGATCACTGACGAAGCGATCGGCCATTTCGCTGATATGCACCAGTCCGTCCTGTTTGATGCCTACATCCACAAAGGCGCCGAAGCGGGTGATGTTGGTGACGATGCCGGGCAGCACCATCCCCGGAATCAGGTCCTGCATGGAGTAGATCCCTTCTGCAAACTCGAAATGTTTGATGCCCGACCGAGGATCCCTTCCAGGCTTGGACAATTCGGCAAGTATATCTGTTAAGGTGGGAAGTCCTACCTCTTTGCTGACATAACGGTTCAAATCAATTTTGGCAGTCAGCTGCTCTTTCCCAATCAGCTCAACCAGGGGCATACCGAGGTCGGAGGCGATTTTCTCCACCAGTTTGTAACGCTCAGGATGAACAGCCGAATTGTCAAGCGGATTATCTGCCCCCGAAATACGGAGAAAACCTGCACACTGTTCATAGGCTTTTGGTCCCATGCGCGGAACTTTGCGCAACATTTCCCGTGAGGGAAAAGGGCCGTTTTCCTTGCGGTACTCCACAATATTCTGTGCCAGGGTGGCATTGAGTCCGGAGACGTAATGGAGCAGGTGGCTACTGGCGGTATTGAGATCTACCCCTACCTTGTTGACACAGGATTCAACAGAAACCTCCAGTGAACTTTGCAGCATTTTCTGGTCTACATCGTGTTGGTACTGCCCCACCCCAATGGCCTTGGGATCGATCTTGACCAGTTCTGCCAAGGGGTCCATCAACCTGCGGCCAATGGAAATAGCCCCTCTGACCGTCACATCGTACTGTGGAAACTCGTCCCTGGCAATTTTGGAGGCAGAGTAGACGGAGGCTCCATCTTCGCTCACCACAAATACCTGCAAGTCCCGGTCGAAACGCATCTTCTTGAAAAAGCTTTCAGTCTCCCTGCTGGCTGTTCCGTCGCCTATCGCGATGGCCTCGATCTTGTAACTTCCCACCAGAGAGCTAATCTTCCGCATCGCCTGGTTGACCTCCGACTGTGGTGGATGCGGGTAGATGGTCTCGTTGTGGAGGAGATTTCCCTGTGCATCCAGGCAGACTACCTTGCATCCTGACTTATAACCCGGATCAATGCCCATTACACGCTTTTGACCCAATGGTGGCGCCAGCAACAGCTGCCGGAGATTTTCTGTAAAGACCTTGATCGCCTCCAGATCGGCCCGCTGCTTGGAGTCGTTGAAGAATTCTGTCTCGATGGAGGGGGCCAGCAAACGTTTGTAGGCATCCTTGATGGCCAATGCAACCTGTTCACTGCTCTGGTTACCGGAGGTAACAAAATAACTTTCCAACCTTCCGATGGTACGCTCATCATCAGGCGATACCGACAGCTTCAGAAAGCCCTCCTTTTCGCCCCTGCGCATGGCCAGAAGCCGGTGCGACGGACATTTGTGAAGGGGTTCGGAGGATTCAAAATAATCGCGGTACTTGATTCCCTCTTCCTCTTTTCCCCTGGCTACCCTGGAGAAGATGACGGCCTCCCTTGCAAAACTGTTTCGGACAATGTTTCTGGCTCCATTGTGCTCATTGACAGTTTCTGCAATGATATCCCTCGCGCCTGCCAAAGCCTCTTCCGCATCAGGAACCTGGTCATTTAAAAACCGCAAGGCCCTGGTGGCCGGATCCCTCTCAGTCTGATTCATGAGTATTTCGGCCAATGCTTCCAGCCCCTTCTCCCTCGCTATGGTTGCACGTGTCCTTCTTTTGGGTTTGTATGGAAGGTAGATATCCTCCAACTCGTTGAGCTGATAACAGTTTTCTATCGTAGCCTGAAGCTCGGGAGTCAGCAAATCCTGCTCCCCAACCGACTTCAGGATGGTCTCTTTGCGCTTTTCAAGTTCGTTGTACCGTTCATCCTCCTCTTTGATACTGGCCAGTACAACTTCATCCAGACTTCCCGTCATCTCCTTGCGGTACCTGGCGACAAAAGGGATGGTAGCACCGCCGTCAAACAGATCCAACACACTGATCAATTGGGCCTTGGACACTCCCGCAGCCCCTGCAATTTTTTCAAGAACCTTTTCCTTTCTCATGAAAGCAAAGGTAAATAAACCTTTCAGGTTTTGAAAACCTGAAAGGTTTAAGTCTCCTCCATTTCTTCTTGCTCCTTCTTCCATTCCAAATCATCCGGATCATCCTCCCCATCCCATTCCTGCTCCACCGGGAGCGACGGTGCCTGATGCCGAAAGAAAAAGGCCAGGCAAAAACCGGAGATCCCACCCCAAAGATGGGATTCCCACGAAATTTCAGGCTTAATCGGGAAGATCCCCCAAAATAGCCCCCCATAAAAAAAGGCAACGACCAGGGAGATCGTCAGCAACCGGATGTTATGACTTAGGACACCACTCAGGAAAAGAAATGCAGCCAGACCGTAAATAAGCCCGCTGGCACCAATGTGCAATGCCTCACGTCCACCCAACCAGACAAATATGCCCGAAAACAGATAAATCAGCAGAAATATAAGATAGGGAGATTTCCGGTAGAAAAAGAACAGCGAAAAAATAAGTACCACTAATGGAAAAGTATTGGCCATCAAGTGGGCGAAATCCCCATGGACCAATGGCGAAAAGAGAATGCCCTGCAATCCCTTTTGGTCCCTGGGAAGAATCCCCCTGAATGCAAAATTGAAGGAAAACTCATATTCCACCAGTTTAATCAACCAAAGGATCACCACAAATACCAGTGAAACGAAGAGCGCATAGGTACCAACATGCTTGTCTGTTTGATATTGCTCCTCAGAATAATTACCGGGATAATAACGGGAAAGAAGTGACATCTTGCTGTGAGTTGACCTTCGGGGTTGATATTCGTCCAAATATAGTTGATTCAATGCAAAAAATCAGGATTCCCGGAATTCGCTTTGCATTTAGACATGCACCTCACCAATAGACTACATTGGTCCATTCCACCACCAGAAGGGGACAATTATCGGCTTGCATCCAGAACAAAAAGCAGGATCTATTGGTTATAAGTAGAATAATTGTGGCTTTTGGAACAAATGTCTTCCAATTTAGGGAGGTATATTCAAGGGAGATCCCTCCAAACAATGATTTTTTATGATTAAATTTAGAGCCTCCTAACGATCCCAATTGATCAATTATGACGATAAAAAGAATTCTCGTAGCGGAAGACAACAAGCTAATCCTCGACACAGTGGTTTTCAAACTGCAGAAAGAGGGATATGAGGTTGTCAAGGCCAACGATGGTATGGAGTGCCTCCAATACTTAAAAAGCGGGAGTTATGACCTGCTCATCACCGACCTGTTTATGCCCTTTGTCAGTGGACATGAAATAATATCCATTGTTCGTTCAGAAATGAAATCCGACCTGCCGATTCTTGTTCTCTCAGCAGCAGGGGCAGAAGAGACCGTGTTGAAGGCTTTTGAAATGGGGGCAGATGATTACATGATCAAACCGTTTAGCCTGGGAGAACTCTCCATTCGGGTAAAGAAGATACTGGTCTCAAAAAGATCATGATGGAATAAAACACGACAGAAACGAAACTGCAGATGAAGCTAAAATACCTGACGATGTTGCTGGTGCTGGCTCTATTCCTAATTCAACCAGGATTTTCCAGCGTGCGGGCAAGCGTGGCAGATACCCCGGTAACAGCCTCAGGTACATCGCCCGACTCCCAGTTGGTTCAGAAAAAAGAGCCGATCACGCTTAGCAAACAGCAGGAGGAAAATTCGTTTTATCGTATTGAAATCAAAGAAAACCGGACCGCCAGTAACAATGGATCGCAAAGAATACTGTCCGGTTTTAACAACAGGAATCTACGCGCGAAACTGATCTCCTTTCGGGAATATCTGCCAAAAGACCTGAAGGAGTCTTACATGATGGTGGTTGACCATGCATTCCGTTTCCCGGTTATCTTCTACATCTTGACTTTTATCATCTTGTTTGCCCTGAACGTCTTCATCGTAATAGGCATCCTGTTTATTACCAATAGAATCATGAATCTCCGAAAAAGCATAAGGATCAAGATTCGTGCACGCTATGAAATCATCCTGACAGATCTTCTGTTACAAGTCATTGATACCCGTCAAGCTGTCCAGCAATTGACGAACCCCAAACAGAAAAAAAACTACAACCTGCTGATTGATGTGATGATGGATTTTCAGAAAAGCTTTAGGGGTGAAGCGGACAGGCAGATTATTGAGTTATACCAGACAATGGATTTGGGGAGATTGTCCTACAACAAAACCTTTGCGATCTCCAGTTATGAGCAGGTAAAAGGGATCAGGGAATTAACCAACATGCATCCCATTCATGCAACAGAAATGATCATTCCCAGGCTAAACGACCCGAATGACATCGTTCGTTCGGAAGCTCAAATCTGCTATCCCTATGTCAACAAGGAAGATCCGTTTGGCTTTCTTGGCTTTCTTGAAAAACCCTTTTCACAATGGGCCCAGCTCAATATTTACTATTACATCAAGATCCATGAACTACCCGTTCCCTCATTTGACAGATGGATCAATTCCAGCCATATCAATGTGGTGAACTTTTGCCTCCTGATGATGGATCTTTTTCAGCAGCATGAAAATTCGGCAGTGGTCATCCGGCAATTGCGCCACCGGGATGAAGCCACCCGGAAACTGGCGATCAACGCATGCGGAAACCTGCAACTATTTGAGAGCAAACCAGAATTAAAAGATATCTTCAAAGAAGAAACCACTAAAAATAAAGTAGCTATTCTTAAAGCGTTCTCAACTTTGGGAGACGAAACAGACCTTCAGTTCCTGGAAGAGATCCTTCGAATCGGCGTCATCCCCATTCGGCTGGAGGCTTGCAGGACCTTGTACCATATGAGCGAGAGCGGAAGAGTCCACCTGGAGGAGGTTAACCACTCCATGGATTTCGAACTCACTCCCTTCATCGACCATATCAAAGATCCAAGAAATTAAACCATGATATTTCATTTTCTCGCCAATTTTACGGAAGCGATCATTCTGATCTATGCCATCGCGCTATTTTCAGTTTACCTTATCCTTTCCATCTTCTCGGCCAAAGAGCTGCTGCGGTTTTATCATTCAGAGAAAATCACCAATTACGATTCCATCATCTCCTCCCCTTTTGCCCCCTTGGTATCCATCATTGCCCCGGCCTACAACGAATCGATGACCATCGTAGAGAACATCCGGGCATTGTTGTCTCTCTACTACCCAAATTTCGAAATCATCATTGTGAATGACGGAAGCAAAGATGATACCCTTGCCAAAACGATAGAGGCCTACGACCTCGAAAAAGTCCCCTATGTAGTCGACTACCAGATCCAATGCAATGAGATCGTGGATATTTACAAATCGAAGAAAAAGGCTTTCAACAACCTTACAATTATCAATAAAATCAATGGTGGGAAAGCCGACGCCTTGAATGCCGGAATAAACATTGCCAAGGGCAACTATTTTATAGCCATTGATGTAGATTCAATTATCGACCCCTACGCCCTTCAAAAATTGGTGCTTCCTTTTCTCTCCGCAACTGACGAGAGGGTAATTGCAACTGGGGGAGTGATAAGAATTGCCAATTCCTGCAAAATTAAGGATGGGCAGCTCATTGAAATCAATGTGCCGGATAAATTCCTACCCCGGTGCCAGGTGATCGAATACAACCGGGCCTTTCTTCTTGGACGGTTAGCCTGGAGCCGGCTTGACGGATTGTTGCTGATTTCGGGCGCCCTGGGACTTTTTGACAAGGAGATCGCCATCGGATGTGGTGGATACTATCCAAAAACCGTTGGGGAAGATATGGAAATCGTGGTCAGGATGAGGAAATACATGGCCAACCGGAAGGAAAAATACAAGGTTGTCTACATCCCGGAGCCACTCTGCTGGACGGAGGCACCCTCGAGCCTTCGGATACTCGGAAGCCAGCGAAACCGCTGGACACGCGGTACCATCGACACTATTTTCCTTCACAAGGATGTTTTCTTCAATCCAAAATTTGGCGTGATGGGCATGCTCTCCTATCCATATTGGGTATTTTTTGAGTGGCTTGCTCCCATTGTTGAAATACTGGGGATACTTTACTTTGTTATCATTGCCATTTTTGGATATCCAAACTGGCCCTTCTTCAGCATCATGCTATTTTTTGTATACCTTTTCGCGGTACTCTTCTCTACCTATGCCATCTTATTCGATCATTTGGTGTTTCACCGGTATACGAAAAGGAAAATGCTGCTAAAATTACTCGTAACGAGCTGGGTTGAGCCATTCATCTACCATCCGATGGTCGCCTGGTGGGCGCTCAAAGGGAACTGGGACTTCTTTGTGAATAAAAAGAAAGCATGGGGTAAGATGACAAGAGTGGGATTCTCAGGAGATGAGGCATCAAAGCGTGTGGCCAAACCTTAATCTTCCACAACATTGCCCAGATCAATGTAAAAAGTGGTGCCTCTCTCGGGATGGGTGGTAAAATTCACCTTTCCGCCAAGGCACTGCTCACCAAAAACTTTCATACTGTAGGTTCCCAATCCGCGCTGGACTCCTTTGGTAGAGAAGGAACGCATGAAAACCTGCATTTCGACCTCCGGAGGCATGAAAGAGTTGTTGTGGACAGAAATACGTACCTTATCCCCAAGTTTTTGTGCCTTTAGGAGGATCTTCTCCCCAGATTCACTCGCCTCAAGTGCATTCTTCACCATGTTGTTGAGTATCTTCCTGAGAATGACGGGATCACTGATGAAGGAGAGATGATCCGACATTTTATCCAAATCAATCCCTTTCCCAACAGCAACTTCATGAAACCTGAGATCTTTCACCACCACTTCCAGAAACTCAATGGCGTTAATCTTCAGGTTGTTTACCACCAGCGATGCATTTTCAGCCTGCAAAAGCAATCGCTGGGAGGTGATCTCATCAAGGATCTGTTTGCTTAAGGAAGAGGCAATCTCCAGCAACTCCTCCTTCTCATTTTGAGAAACTTCATTCATCAGTTCAAAAATATTTCCCAGACTCCCTGCAGTATTCAAAATATCATGGAAAAAGATCTTTTCAATGAGCCCCCTCCTTTTCTTGTCAGTAATGTCAATAACAGAAAAAATGGTATAAAAATCTCCTTCAACGACAAATGGGGTGGAGGTGACTTCAAGCTCCAGGGAGGCCTCCTTCCCATTCACGATCCGCTTAATCCGGCACTCCTCCTTGGTTTTCTCCATGGTCCTTTTACTTTGGACAATGGCATGAATGGCCCCACAATACCTGCAATGCTCGGAGGTACCACAACCACTAACTTCATCGTTGGCATGAATGCATTCGAAAGCCTCTCCGAATCTTTTCCCTAACACCTGATCCACATTATCTACACCCAGACTCTTCATCAACACATCATTTACAAATACGATCTGTCGCTGTTCATTGAAGATGCAGAAAATATAAGAGAGGGAACAAAAGATGTCGTTGATGAAGGGAAAGCGATCCAATTTTGATTTGCTCAACAGAACCTCCTCGACAGTCGCCCTTGCAGCAGGTGCAAATTTGGTACCCATATGCTTCCTAATAGTTTAATTATCGAATGAAGAAAAGCCATCAAATATACCAATTACCAATCTCTCAGTACGGAATATCCTACGGCAGAATGGAAGGAAAGTTACATTGAAACCAGCCACCGGGCAAGATCAGCCTACCAGCAATGGTTTGTCAACCTTCTCCTTCAACAAGGCAATTTCAAATACATCCCCAACATTCCGTACAAAATGGAAATTCAGTCCCTTCAGGTAGATCTCATTGATCTCTTCAAGGTTCTTCCTGTTTTGTTCAGATAAAATGATCTCCTTGATTCCTGCCCGCTTGGCAGCAAGGATCTTCTCCTTGATTCCACCTACCGGAAGAACTTTCCCCCGAAGGGTGATCTCACCGGTCATGGCCAAATGCTTTTTAACCTTGCGTTGGGTGTAGGCTGAGGCCAAAGCTGTAGCCATGGTAATGCCGGCAGAGGGACCATCTTTGGGTATGGCTCCCTCCGGAACATGTATATGGACATCCCATTTGTCAAAAAGCTCAGGCTTCAACCCCAGGGAGGAGGCGTGAGATTTGAGGTATTCCAGGGCAATCGTGGCCGACTCCTTCATCACCTCACCAAGATTGCCGGTTATGCTGAATTTGCCCTTCCCTGCGCTGAGACTGGTCTCCACATAAAGGATCTCACCTCCTACCGAAGTCCAGGCCAGACCAGTGACTACCCCAGCATATTCGTTCCCCTCGTAATTATCCTTGGTATATTTTGGAACCCCAAGATATCCGCGCAGATCCTCTTCGGTCAGTTTTTTGTTGTAATCAGCACCGGAAACAACCTTCCGGGCTACCCTGCGGATCACTTTGGCAAGCATTTTGTCCAACTCACGCACACCAGACTCACGGGTATAATTCTCAATGATCCGCACCAAGATATCCTTGGAGAAGATCACACTCTTTTTGTCCATCCCATGATTCTCCAGCTGGCGCTTCACCAGATGGCGTTTGGCAATCTCCTGTTTCTCTTCCATCAGATAACCGCTCACATCAATCAGCTCCATACGATCCCTGAGGGCCGGATGAATGGTGGATATGGTGTTGGCAGTTGCAATAAACAGCACCCTTGAGAGATCAAAATCTACATCCAGGTAGTTGTCATGGAACTCTATATTTTGCTCCGGATCCAACACTTCCAAAAGTGCAGATGCCGGATCCCCGTGAAAATCCTTGGATACCTTGTCAATCTCATCCAGGATAAATACCGGATTGGAGGATCCAGCCTTGATCAGGTTCTGGACAATGCGCCCCGGCATAGCCCCAATGTAGGTTTTACGGTGACCCCTGATCTCAGATTCATCGTGCAATCCTCCAAGGCTCATCCGAATGTATTTGCGACCAAGGGCGCTTGCAACGGATTTACCCAGGGAGGTTTTCCCAACACCGGGAGGCCCGTACAGGCAAATAATCGGGGATTTCATGTCCCCCTTTAACTTCAGTACTGCCAGGTGTTCAAGGATACGCTCCTTGACATTGTCCAAACCGAAATGATCCTCATTAAGCACCCTCTCCGCGTGATCCAAATCAAAATTATCCTCTGTATAAACATTCCATGGAAGATCCAGCAACGTATCAAGATATCCGATCTGAACAGAATATTCCCCTGCCGCAGGATTCATCCTGGACAATTTCCCCAACTCCTTCTCAAATATTTTTTGAACATCTTCACTCCACAGTTTCTGGGTGGCCCGCTTTTTAAGCTCCTCCAACTCCTGCTGAACAGGACTTCCACCCAGTTCATCCTGGATGGTCTTGATTTGCTGATGCAGCAAATATTCACGCTGCTGCTGGTCCAAATCCACTTTGACCTTCTGCTGGATGTCCTTCTTGAGCTCCAGCATCTGAACCTCCCGCATCAGCAGCGACAGAAGCTTGGTGCTGCGATCCTTGATATCATTGCGTTCCAGCAGATCCTGCTTCTCAGCAGTATTCAGATCCGTGTTGTTGCAGATAAAGTTGACCAGAAAAGTGACGTTCTCAATATTCTTGACGGCAAACTGTGCCTCCTGTGGAATGTTTACCGAGGAAGAGACTATTTTTAAGGAAAAATCCTTGAGGGATTCAATGATGGCAAAGAATTCATGCGATTTGGTGTCTGAAAGGACCTCCGGCAGCGGATGAACCGTTGCCTTCAGGTAAGATGGATGGTCGATGGTTTTATCCAGCAATATCCGCTTCTTCCCCTGAAGAATAACGGTCGTGGTGCCGTCAGGCATCTCCAGGATCTTCAATATTTCTGCCATCGTCCCTACCGGATAAAGATCAGACAATACAGGATCTTCGATCTGCCCATTCCGTTGAGCCACAGTCCCTACCATTTTGGTGCCACCATAGACCTCCCGAACCAGATTCAGCGATTTGGACCGCCCTACACTGATTGGCATTACAACACCAGGGAAAAGCACTGCGTTCCGCAGAGGCAAAATTGGCAGTACATCCGGCACATTGGCAGAAAAAAGTTCATCATCGTCTCCATCTGCAATAATTGGGTAAAAATCCTGTTGATCTTCATCCATCGTCGAAAATACAAAGGAGCCCCTATTTTTATTTTTTGAATTATTCATGGTTGTAATATATTATGACAAATTGTCGGAGGTTTCAACCCCTGCTGACACAGGTATTGTATTGTCAATAGTCATGCCAAAAACAATAGATCAACAAACAACTTACCAGTATGTTTAAAACCAAGAGGCCCCGTATTTGGGAATACGGGGCCTCTCATCACAA
This sequence comes from Tangfeifania diversioriginum, assembly GCA_945873105.1. Lineage (GTDB taxonomy): Bacteria > Bacteroidota > Bacteroidia > Bacteroidales > Prolixibacteraceae > CAINVV01. Next base: position 52,584 of record CAMCBW010000010.1, on the reverse strand, counting down.
ATACAAAAATTTACACTTTGCGTTTGTCCATGTGCTTCTGATAGCGGGTCATAAACTTGTCGACACGTCCAGCAGTATCGACCAATTTCATCTTACCGGTATAGAAAGGGTGTGAAGTATTCGAAATTTCCACCTTCAACAATGGATACTGAACACCTTCAATTTCAATGGTCTCTTTTGATGCAGCTGTAGACCGTGTAATAAATGTATGCTCGTTCGACATATCTTTAAAACAAACCAGCCTGTAGCTTTCCGGATGTATTCCCTTTTTCATGATGATTGATTATATCTTTAAATCTTTCCTAGTTTCCTTATTTACGGGTTGCAAAGATAAGGATAATTTATAAATCTGCAACAGATTCATAAAAAGTTATGGCACTATCCATTGTTTTTCTTTTCCCGCTCTTCCCGCAACAGACGCACCTCTTTCTGCAGCATGGGTGCGCGTTCGAAAGTGGCCTCCCGGTCGAAAAGGTAACGCATGGTGTAGTGGGTTTTGGCATGAACTCCTCCCACTGACTTGTACATCGCCACCATCTTGGGATTAAAATCCCCCACCCATGACAACTCAACCTCTGTGATCCAGGACTTTCGCTTCATTACTTTGTCCAAATGCCAGAAGACTGCAGATTCAAGCCCTCCTCCCTGAAATTTGGGCACCACACCCATCACCAAAATACGTGTTCTGGTAATGGTTTTTAATTTCTGGTACCAGAAGAATTTCAGGAGACTCCAGGCATTGAGTTTGCCATTCAATTTGGCCAGCAACTGGTTCCAGTCTGGAATCATCCCAAAAAAGAGTACCGGCTCCTCATCGTGATAGGCAAACCAGATAAACTCCTCCTCTGCGATGAGTTTGGCAATCTTCATCATGCCGCGAATATCGTCCAGATCGACCTCCTGGTGGTTGTCGTGACTGGCCCAGGCCTCCTCGTAGATGTGGGTAAATTCCTTGAGATGCCGCTCCATCTGGCTGAATCTGACATGCTCGAACCTGAAGTGGGGTTTATTGGCTACCCATTCGGCAATCTTCCAGAATCGCTCCGGGAAAGGCACTTTTTGATCAAGGTGATAGGTATATTGCTCAAAATAAACCTTAAATCCATAAGCCTCAAACAACTGAAGGTAATAGGGTTTGTTGTAGGGCATCCCAAATCCCTGGGGCATAAATCCCTCCACCAGCAAACCCCAGTTGATCATGTTCTCCCCAAAATTGACAGGGCCATCCATGGCCTCCATGCCCCGTTCTGCCAACCAGGCCTTGGCACTATCAAACAGTAAAAAGGCAGCCTGTTGATCGTCGATGCATTCAAAATAACCCACTCCTCCGGTAGGCTGCCGGAAAGTATGGCTTTTGTTGTAGTTGATAAAAGCGCCAATCCGACCAATAGTCACCCCGGCGCTATCCTGAAGGATCCACCTGATCCCCTCCCCGTGTTTCAAAAAAGCATTCTTCTGCGGATCAAATGCACTGTCTGCCATGGCTTCCAATGGAGCAATCCAGTTTTTGTCTCCACGGTAGATCCGGTGGGCAAGTTGGTGAAAAGCCGTAACGGAAGCCTTGTCATTTACTTCGATTAACTGCATAACGGTAAGTTTGAAAATCAAATAGAATCAAAGCGTTGGGAACGAAGTGCGACCATCTCCCTTACTGCATCGCAGTCCAACTGTCCGATAACTTCTGCCGCATTCTCCTTTGCGACTGCCGAATCAAGGGTCAGCAAGAGGGATGCCTGCCTCAGGGCTACTTCAAACAATTCAGGATTTCGCAGGGCTATCTGGACAAATACCCTCCTGAACACGGTGGAGAGCTGTGAATCCTTGGCAAGGGGAGGAAAGAGCTCCAGAAAAGCTTCAAATTTTTCATTTGGAGCCTTCTTGTCCATCAGTGCCAGCCTGCCCATGGTCAACAATCCCGTGATCTTGCACATGCTCTTCCTGGCCAGACAATACTCCACTGCCTTGTCATAGGCATGCGGAGATCTGGAGAGAAGATTCATGGCGACCTGTTCGGCAATTTCCACCTGCTGGATCTGTTTTACCCAGAAATCCATCTGGTTTTCAGTAATTTCATCGGGTCTCTCCAGCAAAGTTGCAAGGATCATCGTCTCCCGCCACTGCTTGTTCCACAATTTCAGCGCAAGCAGATGATCCGGGGTGTAATTGGCCGCAAGTTGTTGCAAGGAGACAACAGACGCGCCCAAATTCAGCTTGTAAACGACTCCCCTCCGGGTCATTGAATCGGAGACCTCCCTGTTCTGCAAAGGCTTTACCCTTCTCAGGATCTCCTGGTAAACAGTTTCAGAAGCCGGATTATCAAGCAAGTATTCCATCCATCAAAATTATATCAGTCGCTGACAAAAATAACATCTTTCTTTTGTCTATTTCGAAAAACAGCCCTATATTTGCCGACGAAAACACGGTGGATGTAGCTCAGTCGGTTAGAGTAGTGGTTTGTGGTACCATTGGTCGTGGGTTCGAATCCCATCTTCCACCCCAAGAAAAGCCCATGATGCAAATTACTCGCATTGGGGCTTTTCTTCTTTAACTGAATTACTACTTCTTACCAGGAAAGTCCAGCATCAACAATTAAAGCACCGAACCCATCATGAAAACTACTTTGTCCGGATTCACTGCCATACTGAAGAGCCTTTTTTTAATGCTTGCATTCTCTGCTGCCACCACGACCATGGCAACAGACCTGGCCAAGTCTGCCCTGATACCCAAACCCGTCTCCGTCAAATCAGCCGCCGGTTTTTTTGAAATAAAAAGCAGCACCGTCATTCAGATCTCCGACCAACACCCGGAACTGGTACCAGTGGCCCAATATCTTGCCAATCAACTGAATCCGGCCACCGGCTACAATTTCTCCGTCAAGGTTTCTGCAGAGGCCCCGGTTGCCGATGCAATCCTGCTGGAAATTACTGACACCATTGGTAAACTGGGACAGGAAGGTTATCAGCTGCACATCACCAAAGAGATGGCCAGAATTTCTGCCAACACACCGGAAGGAATCTTTCGCGCCATCCAAACAGTTCGCCAGCTGCTGCCCGCTTCCATCGAAAGCAACAAACAACAAAAAGGCCCCTGGAACATGGCTGCTGGTACCATTACCGATTACCCGTCTTACACTTACAGGGGAGCGATGCTTGACGTTGCCCGGCATTTCTTCGGGGTTGAAGATGTCAAACGGTTCATTGACCTGATTGCCATGTACAAGATGAATGTATTGCACCTTCACCTGGCCGACGACCAGGGGTGGAGAATCGAGATCAAGTCGTGGCCTGCCCTGACCGAAATTGGCAGTACTACCCAGGTCGGGGGCGGCAAGGGAGGATACTACACCCAGGAAGAATACAAGGGACTGGTACAGTATGCTGCCGACCGTTTCATCACCATCGTCCCTGAAATAGATATGCCGGGACACACCAATGCAGCCCTGGCCTCTATCCCGGAATTGAATCCGGACAATATCCCCACCAAACTCTACACCGGAATGAAGGTTGGATTCAGCACCTTGCAGACAAACAAGGAGTTCACCTACCAGTTTCTGAACGATCTGTTCCGCGAACTGGCGGCACTGACCCCCGGTCCTTACCTCCATGTGGGTGGAGATGAGTCGCATGTTACAAAAAAGGAGGACTACATTCCATTTATAGAGCGGGTACAGGAAATTGTCAATGCCAATGGGAAACAGATGATCGGATGGGACGAAACGACCCAGTCGGCTTTGAAACCCTCTTCAGTTGCCCAGTATTGGTCGAAAGCTGAAAACGCCACCCGCGGAGTCGAAAAAGGGGTGAAGATCATCATGTCACCTGCAGCAAAAGCCTACCTCGACATGAAATACCATCCAAAAACAAAGCTGGGCCTGCATTGGGCAGGTTACATCGAAGTCGATGCAGGATACAAATGGGATCCGGCCACCCTGGTTCCCGGGATAAAGAAGGAGAATATCCTGGGTATCGAAGCGCCCTTGTGGTCCGAAACTGTCACCAACATCCGCGAGATTGAGTCGCTGTTGTTTCCGAGATTACCCGGTTATGCAGAAATTGGCTGGACTACCGGCTCCCAACGCAGCTGGGAGGAGTACAAACACAGACTTGGAGAGCAGGCAGAAAGATTCAAAATCATGGGAATCAACTATTATCCATCCGTAAAAGTACCCTGGAAAACGACCAAACAGGTTCAGCACTGAAGCTAAATCACCAGCAATAGCGTAAAATCACCGGTCAATAAACTTATTCAAATGCAGGAAAAAAAATGGTTGGTCTACCTCGCACTCATCCTGGCGATGATCTTTTGGGCTTTTTCATTCGTCTGGGTAAAGGAGGTTTACCTCGTATACGGTCCATTGACTACCGTACTTTTCCGATTGGTAATCGCCTCGGTACTCCTGCTGGCTTTCGCACTTCTATCCGGCAAGATTGTTAAAATTGAACGCAGGGATTATGGGACATTTGTGCTCCTCTCCTTCTTTGAACCCTTTTTGTATTTCATGGGGGAAAGTTATGGGCTCATGTATGTTTCTAGTACCGTTGGTGCCATTATTGTGGCAACCATACCGCTCTTCTCCCCGATTGCAGCCTCCCGGTTCCATGGTGAAAAACTCTCGATCCGCACATTCCTTGGGATCCTGCTCTCCTTCTTCGGGGTTTCGATTGTTGTGCTCGACAACTCTTTCAACCTGACTGCCTCCCCACTCGGAATTGCCCTTGAATTTCTGGCGGTTCTTTCTGCCATTGGTTACATCGTTGTCCTTAAAAAATTGGCCGAGAAGTACAATCCAACCTCGATAATCACCTACCAGAATATTTTGGGAATCATCTACTTTCTCCCATTGTGGCTGGCCTTCGAGTACCGCGACTTCACCACAGTTCCCTTTGATTTTCCCGCTTTCGCGGGGATATTGAAACTATCCCTCTTCGCCTCCTGTATCGCTTTCATCTTTTATGCCCATAGTGTCAAAAAACTGGGAATCAACAGCGTAAACATTTTCATCAACATCATTCCCGTCTTTACGGCAATTTTTGCCTGGTATATCCTGGACGAACCTCTTACGCTCAGGAAGTTCATCGGCATTGCAGTTGTCATCACGGGGCTGTTGCTGGCCCAGGTAAAGCTCAAAAAAAGGGCTGAGAAAATTGTGGCCATCCAGCAGGATGGAGGACGATGAGATCATGTGAAAATTGGGAAATTGGGAAATGTGAAAATGGAATTAAGACCCGGTCACTGAGCGTATTCGAAGGAAGAGAAAATCAATTATTTAATTTATAACAAGCCCGGTCCCTGAGCGTAGCCGAAGGAAGAGAAAATCAATTATTTAATTTATAACAAGCCCGGTCCCTGAGCGTAGTCGAAGGAAGAGAAAATCAATTATTTAATTTATAACAAGCCCGGTCCCTGAGCGTAGTCGAAGGGCAAACAATTTTTGTTCAGACCATGAAAATAGCTCCTACCAAGGACAATGTTCAGAAACTGGCCCTGGATGCCAAGGCAGAGAATGAGCGCTTTTTCAAGCAGTTGAAGAAAAAGCCACCCAAAAATCTGGATGAAGTGGTCCAATCCCTTCACGAAGAGGCTTTCGCTGCTTTCGACTGTCTGACTTGCGCCAATTGCTGCAGCAGCATCAGCCCGATGATCTCGGACAAGGATGTGGAGCGGCTGACCAAGCCCCTGCGGCTCAAGCCATCCCAAATAATTGGGCAATACATGCACCTGGATGAGGAGCATGATTATGTTTTCAACCAGGCTCCCTGCCCCTTCCTGATGTCCGACAATTGTTGTGCTGTCTATGAATACCGGCCGAAAGCCTGCCGCGAATATCCCCATACAGACCGCAGAAGGTTCAGTCAATTGCTTAATCTCACCTTAAAAAACTGTGAAATTTGTCCAATTGTCTTCATGGTGGTGGAAGGACTGAAAGTGAGACTCCCCTAAACCTGGCGGTGGGGTAAAATCCATCCATTTTTCCTAATATTGTTGGATGGAAGATTGCCTTTAAAATACCCATGTGCTCTTTTTGACACCAGCCTTCCTTAACAAGCTGGGTATTCTGGCTGGCAACAGTTATTTATCCGTATCAGATGAATCGATTGCTCCTCTCTCTATTGTTGAACTTGATCCTGTTCTCGCCCCTCTCCGGGCAGACCGCAGGCGAGGGTGTTTTCAGTTTTTTGCAATTAACCAACGCACCCCAGGCTGCAGCACTCGGGGGAATTCAGGTGGCGCTTCCTGACGCAGATCCTGGCTTATTGCAACTAAATCCGGCCCTCCTCTCTGCAGAAATGAACCACAATCTGGCTGTCAACTATGCCAGTTACCTGGCCGGAATCGGATTCGGTTATGTTTCCTATGCCAGGAACCTCGGCAAATTCGGAATGGCAGCCATTGGCATGCAGTTTGCAGACTACGGCCAGTTTGTGGCTGCCGATGAAAACGGAACGATTACCGGCACTTTTGGCGCATCCGATTATGCCCTGGTTTTGTCGTATGCCAAACATCTCAGCACCCATCTCACGGTAGGAGCCTCTTTGAAACCCATCTATTCCCAACTGGAAAATTACCACGCTTTTGGAATTGCCTCTGATCTGGGAATTGTCTACCGAAATACAGATCAATTGACAACCATAGCGCTCAGCATCAAAGATCTGGGCACCCAATTGACTACCTACTATGATGGTGCGCTTCATGAAAAAATGATCTGGTCGCTTAGAATGGGTATCACACACCAGCTTCAGTATGCCCCTATAAGGTTCAGCATTACCGCATACGATCTCAATCGCTGGAACTCAAATATTTCAGCCACCGATCCCAACGGAGTAGCCATCCGGGAAACTGCTTCCCCCATTGCGACACTGATGCGACACCTCTCCCCGGGTGCCGAGCTTTTCCCGGATCAAAAAATATCGCTTAGAATCGGCTACAATTACCGGCGCAAGGATGATCTATCCACCCCGTACCAAACAGGAATGACCGGGTTTACAACAGGTCTGGGCATCAACCTCTCCTCCATCCGCTTCAATTATGCCCTGTCCGGTTACATGGCCGGAATGGTGCACAACTTCTCCCTTTCCACCAATTTTTCACGTTTTGGAGGAAAATAAAACTGCGCCTGGCTCAAATGCACAACAAAACTTCTTATTACCAGTTGTCCATCCCAAAGTCCACTGTGCCATTCATTACCTGCTTGTGCTGCAAGACAATTTTTAGCACATTCCAACCATCGGGGTTGTTTCGTTCTTCCCTGCCTCATTCCGAATGATTATCTTTGCCACAAAGTTGTAAGTATGTCCGATTTAGTTGAAAAAAAGATAATAATCGCCATTGATGGATACTCTTCCTGTGGAAAGAGTACGGTAGCCCGGGAGATCGCCCGGAAGCTGAATTACCTTTTCATTGACTCCGGGGCCATGTACCGCGCTGTTACCCTGTCTTTTATCAGGAGCGGATTGGTATTGGATGGAGAGGTCGATCGGCCCGCTTTGAAGGAGCAGCTAAGGAGGATTCACATCTCTTTTCAGACAAATCAGGAGACCCGTCACAACGACATTTTTCTCAATGGCGAAAATGTGGAGCAAGAGATCAGACAGCTGGCTGTTGCACAGAAGGTCAGTCAAGTGGCTGCCATTGCGGAGGTTCGTCAGTTTCTGGTAGCCCAACAGCAGGAGATGGGCCAATCCAAAGGTATCGTGATGGATGGCCGCGACATTGGCACAGTGGTCTTTCCCGGGGCGGAACTTAAGATCTTCATGACTGCGGAAGCCCCAATCCGCGCACAGCGCAGGTTCGAGGAGATGAAGGCAAAAAAGGAACCAGTAAATTTTGAGGAGATCCTCCAGAACATTACAGACAGGGATCGTGTCGATGAAACAAGGACCGAGAGTCCATTGCGCAAAGCAGCCGATGCTGTCGTACTGGACAATAGCCACATGACCAGGGAAGAGCAGTTTATTTGGATTTTGGACAAAGTGAAAAAAATTGTCACAGATGAAGATTGAAGTGGACAAAGGTTCCGGATTCTGTTTCGGTGTGGTGGAGGCGATCCGCCGGGCTGAGGAGCGACTGGAATCCGATCAGCTGCTCTATTGCCTGGGTGACATCGTACACAACAATTCGGAGGTGGAACGTTTGCGAAGCAAAGGATTGACCACCATTTCACAAGAGCAGTTTTTTACCATGCACGACACTACGGTACTGCTACGGGCACATGGAGAACCTCCAGAAATTTACAATTATGCCCTTGCCAACAACATCAAACTAATAGATGCAACCTGTCCGGTGGTTTTAAAACTGCAAAGAAGGATCCTGAAAAGTTACCAGGGGGGAAACAAGGATGATACCCAACTCGTCATTTATGGCAAAAAAGGACACGCGGAGGTGAATGGGCTTGTAGGCCAAACCAACGGAGAAGCTTTGGTGGTAGAGGGGATCGAAGACCTTGATCAACTGGACTATACCCGGCCAATTGTCCTTTACTCGCAAACCACCAAAGGATTGGACGGATTACATCACCTCTCCGGAGAGATGAAGAAAAGGGCAGTCAATGTTCCAGTCAAGATTCACGATACCATCTGCAGGCAGGTTGCCAACCGGATCCCAGGTATCCGAAAATTTGCTGTCAGATTTGATCTGGTCATTTTCGTCAGTGGCAAAAAGAGTTCCAATGGCAAAATGCTTTTTGATATTTGCTCCTCGGTCAATGCCAACACAAAATTTATCTCTGAGCTGAATGAAATTGAGCAAAAATGGCTCAATAACATTGACTCAGTTGGAATTTGCGGTGCAACCTCCACACCCATGCAACTTTTGGAGGAGGTTGCTGATTATCTCCGTAAACTGCCTACTGACTGAAAAAATCAAAGAAAATTAACTTTCCATAAACATTACACCGGATTTCATTCCTACTTTTGCAAAAAAAGAACCATGAACAAAGAATACAGAACACCAGCACAAGACGATTATACGGATAATCCGATCAAGAAAATTGGTGTACTAACTTCCGGAGGAGATGCTCCGGGGATGAATGCGGCTGTCAGGGCTGTGGTCAGAACAGCCATTTACTATCAACGCGAAGTAGTTGGTATCTACCAGGGGTACAAAGGGTTAATCGACAAAAATTTTAAGCACATGGTCTCGGGGGATGTGAGCAACATCATTCAATTGGGTGGAACCATCCTGAAATCTGCCAGATGCAAGGAATTTCATACCAGAGAGGGTCGTGAAATGGCCTACAACAATTTAAGGGAAGAGGGAATCGATGCCCTGGTTGTCATCGGAGGCGACGGTACCTTTACAGGAGCACGAATTTTTGCGCAGGAATTTGGAATTCCCATCGTCGGTGTTCCCGGAACGATTGACAATGACCTCTTTGGTACTGATTTCACGATAGGTTACGATACCGCCTTGAATACCATCATCGAAGCAGTGGATAAAATCAGGGATACCGCCACCGCCCACGAACGGCTCTTTTTTATTGAAGTTATGGGACGGGATGCCGGATTTTTGGCACTCAATGGGGGTATTGCCTCCGGAGCCGAAGCTGTATTGATCCCGGAAACAGATACGGACATAGCCACCCTCGAGAATTACATCAAATCAGGTTACCGCAAAAGCAAGAATTCATCCATTGTACTGGTTGCAGAGGGAGAAAAAGCTGGAGGGGCCTTCAATATTGCCAAAATAGTAGAAGAGAATTTTCCGCAATACGATGTCAGGGTTACTGTCCTGGGGCACATTCAGCGGGGTGGCTCACCAACCGCCTACGACAGGATTCTGGCTAGTCGGCTGGGAGTGGCATCGGTCGAAGCGCTCCTCGATGACCAGAAAAGTGTAATGGTAGGAATTGCCAACGACAACATTGAGTTAACCCCCTTCAACAAAGCCATCAAGTACGACAAGCAGGTGAATACCAAACTGCTGGATACGATACACATACTCTCCTCCTAGAGTGCCTAAAGTGCCTAGAGTGAACTAAAGTGCCTAGAGTTATGGACTCCAAACAATTCAAGACTGTGGAGAAATACTTTAGGCACTTTAGTTCACTCTAGGCACTTTAGGCACTTTCTTAGTAGAAATTGACCACCACCTCCTTGAAGAACTTCTCTTCCAGCAATTTCACGATTCGCTTCACAACAAATTTGCGGATTTCCATTTCGATGGGCTGTTCTGGATCATGGTGCGCCCAATTGATTCGTGTTCCCACCAAAACGACAATGCGATCATGCTGAATCAACTGCTTGACGATCTCTTCCGCCGGAGAATTGCCATACCTTAGCTCACTGTCAAAGTTTTCCAGCAACTCTTCCACCTTTCCGATGGTCAGTATCCCCTCCGTTACAAGGTGAAATCCGGCAAGAGAATATCTTGGCAACGCATAACGGTCACCAAGGGATATCTCTGTCTCGATCTCCTGGTTCAGCTCCCGGGCTATAATCTCAGCGGTAGTGCCACCGCACACTATTTTCACCCCTTTGTAATCCTTGATCCGATAGGAGAAATCGTGGTCTTTAACCTTGAAGAAAGGCGGACCAGTAACAAGCAGCATCTCCCGTGGATCACGGAAATAGATAACTCCACAACTAGCATCGTCCAGCAGATGAAATCCATCGTTCTGGATCGCCTTGTTCAAAACCTTCTTGGATAGTTTTCTGGCAGAAATATCGCCGCTCCTGGAAAGCTGCTGCACCACAAATTCTTCCACATTCTCCTGACCCCAGCCCATTCGCATCTTGGCGTTGCCCATTCCTGACTGGGTAATACCATCGCTCATAAATACAATCCGGTCCTCCTTCATTGCCCTAAACTCCCTGCACCGCAGGACCTTTCCTACATTCTCCACCCCGGTAATGTTCAGAAGGTACTCCTTGGTTGGGGTAAACGGAACTCCTTTTCTCACGATGACACTCTTGGGATTGTCGTAATTGACAATGCGAACCATTCCATCACTCTCCAACTCAATAATGGTAAAAGTGGCATAGGTGGTAATTCCCTCGCTGTCGCGGGGCAAGGCCTCCATGATGATGCGAGCGGCGGCTTCCGGCCTCTTGTACAAGGCCGTATAGTTAAGGGCCATGGTGGCGGTCATGGTGGCGAGCACATTGGCCTTTACGCCATGCCCAATTCCATCCGACAATACCAGGATCGTGCGGCCATCCTCCTTGATCAGTTTGGAGATGAATACATCCCCGCACACAATCTGTCCGGAGGGTTGCTTCTGCGCAAAATCAATTTCAATGTGAAACTCACTCATCTTTTCTGTCTTCTCCGTATTTATAGGCTGCCACGATCGAATTGAGCATATCCTCCGTCTGGGCCGCATTCTCGGCAAGCAGTGTCGCTACCCGCTGAACCATCTCAATGTTTTGCCGGGTTACCTTCATGGCCCTGCTGATAATCTCCTCCCTCACCAGTTTGGGAGAGGAGAGGTTGCGAATGATTGCACCAACCACCCGATTCTTGAAAATGGTCACAATAGAGATGTGAAGCAATTTGTTCTGGTGCGTCAAATCTCTTTCCAGCATCTCCTCTCCTGTATGCAGCAAACCTGCAAACATTTTTCCGACGATTTCCGGAACCAACTCCTTCACATCAGCCCCCTGAAGCCCCGGGATCGCCTCATACAACTCTTCAGCCTCCTCTCCCATCAGACTGGCAAAGGTACTGTTGCAATCGATCACCTTTAGGTTGTGATCCACAATTACTATGCCTGCCCTGATCTTCTGCAGCATGGCGGAGGCAATCACAGAATCTTCCTTTGCCTTCTCAGAACGGAGTTCCGCCTTCCGGCGATCCGATACGTCGTACAAGGAGGAGAGTATACCCTCAAACTTACCATCATTCCCACGGATAGCTGATTTGTACACGATCATTTCGTGGTTGGTGCCATCTGCCGACTTGAAATGATGCTCATAGACAATGTCTGTCTGTGATTCAAACAACTCCTTGTCTCTCAACTCAATCATTTCATCCACCTCGGCCGGTTGTGATTCAAGGTAGGATTTGCCAATCAACTCCTCCCTGCTTACGCCAAGCATCTTCTCAAAAGCCTTGTTACAGGTAATGTAATAACCCTCCGAATCACGGTAGTTGATGGGAAAGGGCAAAGAATCGATTATTTTGTACGATAACTCGGGATCCTTTATGAACCCCGACAAAAAGGCATTTTGTTCGTAAATCATAGTGTGGTTGCCATTGAAACTACTAAGTTAAAAATTTATGTCCACAATCAGACTGCAACCGATCTTTTTCTCAGCTTCTACTGTAGGATTATTCAACAGGGTTTAAGGCGGAACTTCTTGTTTTGAAAGAATTTAAATAAGATAAAACCGCTGGAACAATTTTTTTCATTGGAGGGATTTTCGGAGATTTGAACCAGATTTTTCAATAATAAAATTACTTTTTTTATTGTTGATTAAAATACTGATTCAAATGAAGATAGAAAGAATAATCCAGCTTTTGGAAGCTCAAGTAATTTGCGGGAATCACAGAATCTCCGACGATATATCGACTGCATTTAGTTCAGATCTGATGAGCGATGTTTTGACCCTTGATACTGAAAATCTTCTGTTGATTACAGGATTGGCCAATGTACAAATTATCAGAACAGCGGAGGTTGCCGAAATACATCATCTGGTAATCGTCAGAAACAAAAAGGTCAATGACGACATCGTAGAACTGGCAAACTCCCTCAATATGATCATCATAGAGTCTCCCTTTTCCATGTTCAAAGCCTCCGGAATACTGTACAGCAATGGGTTAAAGCCAATCTATTGAAAATGATAGAGCTCAAATTTAACATTGAAGGGGGTGATTTTGACCGGGCTGGAACTGCTTCAAGTGAGACGAAAAAGGTACTGAAGCAGTTGAATATAGATCCCAGGGTGATCAAACGGACAGTAGTTGCCCTCTACGAAGGAGAGGTGAACATTGCGGCTCATGCATTCAGGGGCGAAGTGATCGTTTCGGTGAGTGACCATCAGATTCAGGCCATCCTGAAGGACGAAGGTCCGGGAATACCCGACATCAGCCAGGCCATGCTGGAGGGCTTCTCGACTGCCTCCTCCAAAGTGAGGGAGATGGGCTTTGGGGCTGGAATGGGCCTGCCCAACATGAAAAAAAATGCAGATCAGCTTCAGGTAGAAAGTGTACCGGGAAGTGGCACTACCGTGAAGATGATTTTTAATTTTTAGTTGAATATAAAATGATCCAGAGCGAATTCCATCATGCCATACAAATCGACGAAGCCAAATGTGTCGGCTGTATCCATTGTATGCGGGTTTGCCCAACAGAAGCCATCCGTATCAGGGAGGGCAAGGCAATGATTATTCAGGAAAGATGCATCGATTGCGGACAATGCATGCGCGCGTGTCCGGCCAAAGCATTTTACATCAAACAAAATGATTTGAAGATGCTGCAGGATTTCAAATACCGGATCGCCCTTTTCCCGGCTGTAATGATCGGGCAGTTTCCGGACAAGATTTCCGAAGAACAGATATACCAGGCCATGATCTCCATGGGATTTACCCATTTGATGGAAGTAGAGCAGCCCATTAAGCTGTTGGTGGATTTAACCAGGGAATACCTGCAGGCAGATCAGGTAACCAAACCCTGCATTTCGGCATTTTGCCCGGCAGTGGTCAGGCTGATTCAGATAAAATATCCCTCACTGGTGGACAACATCCTCCCGGTAAAGGCTCCGCATGATTTGGCAGCCCACTTTATCCTGCAAACATTGTTGAGCCAGGGTGTCAAAAAGGAGGAGATCGGAATATTCTACATCACCCCCTGCGCCGCCAAAATTGCCGCAGTGAAGAGTCCGGTTGGAGAGCAGCCATCCATGGTGAATGGAATAATCAGCATGAGTGATTTCTACAACAAGGTGAGGCAATCCATTCCCAGGGAGGAGATCGGAGATACCTCCCAGCAAAGGCAACACCTGACCAGGGAAGGAATTTTGTGGAGCACCTCCAGGGGTGAATCTTCCAGATTTGGGAACAGGGCCATCGCCATTGACGGAATTCACAGCGTGGTGAAATTTCTCGATAGGCTGGAAAATGATGAGGTCAAGGGATTTGACTTTTTGGAGATGCGGGCCTGCGACCAAAGTTGCGCCGGAGGAATACTGCTGACTGGCAACCGGTTTACCACCACCGAGCGGCTCGAACAAAGATCAAAAAAGTACCCCACCTACCAGGAACATCAGCTGGTATCCAATATCAATACCAAAGACTTGACCAACAACCTGTTGATCGATGAGATAAAACCACACAATGTATTCCGCCTCGATGACGATATCGCCAAGGCAATGGAGAAGATGAACAAAGCCCAGCGCATCATCTGCTTTCTACCCGGCATCGACTGTGGAGCCTGCGGAGCTCCAAATTGTCAGGCTCTTGCAGAAGACATGGTCCAGGGGAAAGCCAAGATGTCGGATTGTGTATTTCTTCAGCAACGCTGGGAAAATGAAGGGAAAATAGGGACGGGAAAAGCATTCCTCAATTTGGAAAAGAAATGGGGAGAAGGAAGATTTAACGCAGATTGTAACAAAAGAGGACGACGAAATGAAGGTTTCTGAATTGGTAAAAGAGTTAGACCTGGTGGTTTTCTCCGGAGGAGAAGGCCTTAACCGTGAAATATCCGGAGGTTATGTATCAGACTTACTGAGTGATGTAATGGGAAATGCCTCCGAAGGGGAGGTCTGGGTTACCCTGCAGACGCACCGAAACGTGGTGGCGATTGCCTCCCTCAAAGAGCTCGCCTGCATACTTTTGGTAAGCTCCCTCGCTCCGGAACAAAATACGCTCGACCACAGCAATGAGGAGGGAATTCCGGTCCTCGGCACTTCGTTGTCGACCTTCGAGATCGCAGGATTGCTGTACCAAAAGATAAAGAGCAGGTAATGAAACATTTCAGGGCAGATCTTCACATACATACCGTATTGTCTGCCTGTGCAGACCTGGAAATGAGCCCTGTAAATATTGTCAACATGGCCAAATCACGCAATCTCGATCTGATCGGAATTACCGACCATAATTCGACCTTGCATTGCAATTTGGTGAAGCGCCTGGCCGATGAGAATGGATTGGCACTCCTTTTGGGTGTTGAGGTGACTACCCGGGAAGAGGTGCATTGCCTGGCTTATTTTCCGGATAGGAAATCGTTGGAGCTTTTTCAACGGTACCTGGAGCAGCACCTGCCAAAAATCAGCTACCATCCTGAACAGATGGGTTACCAGGCGTTGGTTGACAGGGATGATCAGATTATCAGGCTGGTAGAAGAGTACCTGAATGTAGCCCTCGACCAGGGGATCGATCAGGTAGCGGAAGAGGTACACAAATTGGGAGGATTGTTTGTGCCGGCCCACATCGAGAGACCCATGTATGGCATCGTGAATCAGCTGGGTTTTATCCCGGATGAATTGAACTGCGACGGATTGGGAATCATGCGGCAAAGTAATGAATCCGAGATTCGGAAAAAGTACGGGTTGTCAAATGACACCGCATTGATCAAAGCATCCGATGCGCATGTCCTGGAGGAAATCGGATCCGGAACCACCATTTTCGAACTGAAGGAACCTACTTTTCAAGAGATCAGCATGGCATTGCACGGAATCGACGGACGGAAGATCATCAAAGAATGAAGAACATTGCATTACATATCCTGGATCTGGTAGAGAATTCGGCCCGCGCTGAAGCCCGGGAGGTTGTTGTCTGCATCACCGAAGCTCCCGAAAAAGACCAGTATATCCTTGTAATTGAGGATGATGGCGAAGGCATGAACGAGGAGGTGAAAAACAAGGCCACCGATCCATTTTATACTTCCAGGACAACCAGGAAAATTGGAATGGGACTGCCGTTGATTCAGCAGAATGCTGAACGCACCGGCGGTAGCTTTTCGCTTCAGTCGGTCCCTGGTTCGGGCACCAGACTGGAAGCAATATTTGTCCTCAGTCATCCAGACAGGTTACCGCTCGGGGAGATCGATGACGTGCTGGTACTCCTGGCTGCCTGCAATCCTCAACTCAGGCTGGTTTATGAACATCGGGCACCCGGTGGTTTGTACCGTTTTGATACAAGTGAGATTGAAAAAATTGCCGGAAAAATATGCAATTGCAACCAGAAAATAAGGAAATTCCTGAGAGAAATGATTCTGGAAAATCTCCGTGGAATTGGGGCTGAAATCGGAGAATAACCTGGAAGCGACAGCCCGGCAATAAATTTATACAATTCTGATTTTGTGAAATGTATCATAGAAAGTAAAGACAAAATTTAATAACTTCATTCGCTAAATAGATACACCCATGAACAAGATTAAAACGCTCGAAGACCTTAAACTATTGAGAGAAGGAATGCAGGCAAAATTCAAGCTGCGTGAAAGTGGAAACAATGCTGAAAACATCGTCAGGATAAAAGTTGCCATGTCCACTTGTGGCATTGCTTCAGGTGCCAAGGAGATCATGAATTTCCTGATAGAGGAGCTGGAGCAGCAAGCCATCGAAGCAGTGGTTACCCAGACCGGCTGCATGGGCTATTGCTATGCAGAGCCAACCATTGAAGTGACAGTTCCAGGCAAGGAACCCATTGTATTTGGGGAGGTCGACAAACACCGCGCTGCCGAAATCATTGAGAAGTACATAATACACAACGAATTGGTAGATGGTATTTTACCAATGAATTACAGAACGATTGACAACTAATCAACATCCACCACAAATATGGCAGATTATAAAATGCACCTCCTGGTATGTGGAGGTACCGGCTGTAAAGCATCAGAGAGCGAGCAGGTCAGGGACAACCTGCTGGCCGAGGTCGAAAAACACGATCTGAGCGATGAGGTTCAGGTGGTAACGACCGGGTGTTTTGGCTTTTGCGAAAAAGGACCAATTGTCAAAGTTGTACCTGACAACACCTTTTATGTCCAGGTTAGGCCTGAAGATGCTTCAACCATTGTCATGGAGCACCTCATCAAGGGACGTAAAGTCACCCATTTGCTTTACAAGGATCCGGAGAGTGAAGAACCGATCAGTGATTCCAAGCACATGGATTTCTACAAGAAACAGGTACGCATCGCCCTAAGAAACTGCGGATTTATCAATCCGGAGGCCATCGATGAATACATTGCCAGGGATGGTTATGCAGCGCTGGCCAAATGTCTGGGAGAGATGACCCCACAGGAGGTGATCGACGAAATCAAACGGTCCGGGCAACGAGGCAGAGGCGGAGGCGGATTTCCTACGGGCTTGAAGTGGGAGATAACCTCCAAATCCGTAGCCGACCAGAAATATGTGGTTTGCAATGCGGATGAGGGGGATCCGGGTGCATTTATGGACCGCTCCATCCTGGAGGGGGATCCTCACTCGGTCATTGAGGCAATGGCCATCTGCGGATACTGTACCGCATCAACCAAAGGATTGGTCTACATCCGTGCCGAATACCCTCTCGCCATCCAACGCCTGAAAACAGCCATCAAACAAGCCCGCGAATATGGATTACTGGGGGAAAACATCTTTGGAACATCTTTCTCTTTCGACATCTCCCTGAGGTATGGGGCGGGTGCATTCGTTTGTGGTGAAGAGACGGCCCTCATTCATTCCATGGAAGGATTGCGCGGTGAACCAACCTTCAAGCCTCCATTCCCTTCCGAAGCAGGGTACCTGGGTAAACCGACCACCGTAAACAACGTTGAGACCCTGGCAAGCATTCCTGTGATCATCAACAAGGGTGCTGACTTTTTTAACAGCATCGGAACGGAAAAATCCAAGGGCACCAAGGTTTTTGCCCTTGCGGGAAAGATCAACAATGTAGGTTTGATAGAAGTTCCCATGGGCACAACCCTTCGCGAAGTCATATTTGACATTGGCGGAGGCATCAAAGGAGGCAAAAAATTCAAAGCGGTGCAGACCGGAGGACCTTCCGGCGGCTGTCTGACCAACTCCTTCCTCGACACACCCATCGACTATGACAACCTCATAGCAGCAGGTTCCATGATGGGATCAGGGGGTATGATTGTGATGGACGAAGACGACTGCATGGTATCCATCGCGAAATTTTACCTCGAATTCACACTGGATGAATCCTGCGGAAAATGTACTCCCTGCAGGATCGGAAACAAACGACTCTATGAAATCCTGGATAAAATCACCAAAGGATTGGGAAATGAAGAAGATCTCACAAGACTTCGTTCGCTTTGCAAAGTCATCAAGGACACCTCACTCTGTGGCTTGGGACAAACTTCTCCAAATCCCATCCTCTCTACCCTCGATAATTTCTACGACGAGTATCTCGCCCATGTGAGGGACCACAGGTGTCCGGCGGGACAGTGCAAATCACTGGTGAAATATACCATCGACAAGGATAAATGCACCGGTTGTACACTTTGCTTCAGAAATTGTCCGGTAGGCGCCATCACAGGAGAGAAGAGATCCGTCCATTACATCGACAACGCGATCTGCATCAAATGCGGGGTGTGTTACGAAAAATGCAAATTTGATGCCATAAGCGTCTCCTAAACTGATTCAACATGAACATGATCAATCTTACCATAGATAACAGACCCGTCTCCGTTGAGCGGGGCACAACCGTACTCCAGGCCGCAGCCCAGATAGGAATCAAAATCCCCTCCCTCTGCTACATGAAACTGGAGGACCTCAATATCGAGAACAAACCGGGTGGCTGCCGGGTTTGTGTCGTGGAAGTGGAAGGACGCAGAAACCTGGCACCGGCCTGCTGTACCGATGCAGCAGAAGGAATGGTCGTTCTTACCCACTCCATGCGGGCCATCCATGCACGCCGCACAGTGGTGGAACTCATCCTGTCGGACCATCCGACCGACTGTCTCAAATGCGCCAAAGCTGGAAACTGTGATTTGCAAAGTATGGCCCAACATTTGGGAATCAGAGAGATTCACTACGAAGGAGAGCAATCAACCTTTCGGGAAGATACCTCACCTGCCATCATTCGGGAACTGGACAAATGCATTCGCTGCCGCAGGTGTGAGATGATGTGCAACGAGGTGCAATCGGTAGGTGCACTTTCGGCCATCAACAGGGGCTTCAATGCCGTTATCTCACCGGCCTTTGAGATGAACCTCGACCACTCCGTCTGTACCTATTGCGGACAGTGTGTTGCTGTTTGTCCAACCGGGGCGTTGACAGAGGTGGATCATACCGGAGCGGTTATCCGGGCATTGTCCAATCCGGATAAAACGGTCATCGTGCAGACCGCTCCCGCAGTTCGTGCGGCGCTTGGGGAGGAGTTTGGAGCCGAACCTGGCACCCTTGTCACCGGAAAACTTGCGGCGGCATTGAGACGATTGGGGTTCAATTATGTTTTTGATACTGATTTTGCCGCCGATCTCACCATCCTGGAGGAGGGGACAGAATTACTCAACAGGCTTACGGCTTTCCTTGGTGGAGACAAAGAGGTGAAACTTCCCATGTTGACCTCCTGTTGCCCTGCCTGGGTGAAATTCTTCGAACACCAATTCCCTGACCTGAAAGATATTCCTTCCAGTGCAAGATCACCGCAGCAGATGTTCGGGGCGATCGCCAAAAGCTATTTTGCCGACAAAATAGGGGTCAATCGCAAGGATCTCGTGGTTGTCTCCATCATGCCCTGCGTAGCCAAGAAATACGAATGCAGCCGCGAAGAATTCTCTGTGAATGGAAATCCTGATGTAGACTTCGCGCTCACCACACGTGAACTGGCCCAGTTAATCAACCTTGCCAACATAGACTTCAAATCGTTGCCGGATGAAGATTTTGATCATCCACTCGGAGAATCTACCGGTGCAGGGGTAATTTTCGGAACCACAGGGGGCGTCATTGAGGCTGCAGTTAGAACAGCCTATGAGGTCTTTACCGGCAAGAAACTGAGCAGGATCGATTTTACTGAACTCAGGGGGATGGAGGGTTTGAGACATGCCACCATCGACTTCGATGGTCTTCCAATCCACATTGGCATTGCGCACGGCCTGGGAAATGCGAGAAAACTACTGGAGGATATCCAGGCTGGCAAGAGCCAGTTTCATGCCATCGAAATCATGTCGTGCCCCGGTGGATGCATTGGTGGCGGAGGACAACCCTACCACCACGGCAATGCAGAGATACTCAAAAAACGACAAATGGCCCTCTACCGGGAAGATGCCGGCAAGCCAATTCGGAAATCACACGAAAATCCCTACATCACAAAACTGTACGAAGAGTTCCTGGGAAGTCCGATGAGCGAAAAGGCACATCATTTGCTTCACACAGAATATTTTGACCGGAGCAAAAAATGATTTTGTCAATTAGCGGCGATGTTGCTTGCAACCTCACTGCATCCCAGAGTTTATAAAATGCTTTAAAAGAATATACTATATAAAATATTCGCAATGCCAAAAATAAAACTTTCCCAAAGAACGAATGAGATCATCAGGGAGATCTGTGCCTCTTTCGATAACAGCGAAGGTGAGCTGATCAATGTACTGCACGAAACGCAGCATAAATTAGGTTACCTCCCTGCCGAAGTTCAGGAACTCATTGCCAATGAACTCAACATGTCGGTTGCCAAGGTATATGGAGTTGTCACCTTTTACTCCTTTTTCAACATGATCCCCCAGGGAGAATTTCCCATCTCTGTCTGCATGGGTACCGCCTGCTATGTGAGGGGTGCTGAACAAATCCTGCACGAAATCAAACGGCAGCTCAACATTGAAGTCGGTCAATCGACCCCGGACGGCAAATTCTCCCTCAACTGCCTGCGCTGCGTAGGCGCCTGTGGTTTGGCTCCGGTGGTGATGGTTGGGGAAAAGGTATACGGAAGGGTCGCTCCCCAGCAAGTACGCAAAATCATTGCAGAATACCAGGAGAGTACCGTCAAACAGGAGAAGCACGAGATGTAAGAAGTGCCTAAAGTGACTAAAGTGAACTAAAGTCAATAAAGTTATTGGTTACCAACCTTTTCGTCTTATTCTTCAAGTACTATAGTCACTTTAGTTCACTCTAGTCACTTTAGTCACTTTAGCTCACTTTAGTCACTTTAGTTCACTTCGTTTAACTGACGAACTTCATATTTTATGCACCCGTTTATGTTTAACTTTAGTCACTCTAGTTCACTTTAGTCACTTTAGTCACTCCCAACATGGAACTTCCTTTCGCTGAGCCTTATAAAATCAAAATGGTAGAACCCATCTACCGGAGTACCAGAAGTGAAAGGGAACAATGGATCCGCGAAGCCGGTTACAACCTCTTTAACCTGAGGAGTGAACAGGTTTACATCGATCTGCTGACAGACAGCGGTACCGGGGCCATGAGTGACAACCAGTGGGCAGCCATCATGACCGGAGACGAAAGCTATGCCGGATCCTCCTCATTTTTCAGGTTGAAGGAGACCGTTAAAAAGCTGTTCGGATTCGACTATTTTCTTCCTACCCACCAGGGCAGGGCAGCCGAGAATGTTCTTTTCTCCGTGCTGGTCAAGGAGGGCGATCTTGTTCCAGGAAATTCTCACTTTGACACGACAAAGGGACACATAGAATTCAGACGCGCTACTGCCATCGATTGTACCATCAGTGAATCTTTTGAACCTGGGATCCTCCACCCCTTCAAAGGCAACATTGACCTGGTCCAGCTGAAAAAAGTGCTGGACACCCATCCCAAAGATCGCATTCCCTTTATCATCCTTACCCTTACCTGTAACTCTTCGGGTGGACAACCCGTCTCCATGCAAAACATCAGGGAGGTGAAGGCACTGGCCGAACAGTATGGCATTCCGCTGCTCTTCGATTCTGCAAGGTTTGCCGAAAATGCCTGGTTTATCTCCCGGCGTGAAGCCGGTTATGAAGCAAAAACCATCAAAGAGATCGTTTTTGAAATGTATTCCTATGCCGATGGAATGACCATGAGCAGTAAAAAAGATGGGATCGTCAACATCGGTGGCTTCATTGCCACTAAACACAAAGACTGGTACGACCAAGCCTGCACGTACAATATCATGTTTGAAGGATTTGTAACCTATGGCGGAATGGCCGGCCGCGATATGAATGCCCTTGCAGTCGGATTGGAGGAGGCCTCAGAAACAGCATACCTGGAGAGCCGCATCGGTCAGGTTCAATACCTCGGAGCTCAGCTATCCGGGTACGGCATTGAAGTGCAGCAACCCTTTGGTGGACATGCCATTTTTGTAAATGCCAGGCATTTTCTTCCACATGTTCCGAAAGAGGAGTTCATCGCACAAACCCTCTGCATCGAACTCTATCTTGAGGCAGGAATACGCGGGGTAGAAGTTGGTACCCTGATGGCCGACAGGGATCCTGAATCTCGGGAAAACCGCTATCCCAAACTGGAATTTATGCGACTGGCTCTTCCACGAAGGGTCTATACCAACCTACATCTGGATGTTGTCGCTGCTGCCCTTAAAAATGTGTTTGACCGCCGGAATACCATCACATCCGGCTACCGTATCCTGGAGGAAGCACCTATTTTACGCCATTTTACAGTCAAACTTGAGCCAATTGGTGAACGACCGGTATAACCAGGCTTTACTTCTCCATTAAAATTTCCTGTAATACCAACTTATTTGCATAGTTGCATTTGTTGATTTATTAAAATATTTGATTTATTTCGTCAATTATTCTGATAATGGACAACTAATTTTGTACTTTTGTGGGTAGAAAAAATAAGGTTATCCATTAATTACAGGTGTATGGCTCGTGAAATAAAATTCAGTCTGGTGTATCGCGACATGTGGCAATCCTCCGGGAAATATGTTCCGCGAATTGATCAATTAACTAATATTGCGCCAATTATCATCGACATGGGCTGTTTTGCACGTGTAGAAACCAACGGTGGCGCCTTTGAGCAGGTTAACCTGTTGTTTGGCGAAAACCCCAACAAGGCGGTCAGGGAATGGACCAGGCCATTCAACAAAGCTGGTATCCAGACACACATGCTGGAGCGGGGTCTCAACGGGCTCCGAATGTACCCTGTTCCGGCAGATGTACGACAACTTTTTTCCAAAGTTAAAAAAGCACAGGGAACAGACATCTCCCGCTCTTTCTGCGGATTAAATGATCCTCGAAACCTCGAACCCTCGGTGAAATATGCCAAAGAGGCCAAAATGATATCACAGGTTGCGTTGTGCATTACCAATTCGCCCATCCATACCACAGCTTACTACCTTGACATGGTGGACAAGGTGGTGGAATTCGGTTGCGACGAAATCTGCATCAAAGACATGGCAGGGATTGGCCGACCAGCATTCCTGGGCACGCTGGTACAATCCATCAAAAAAAGGTATCCACATATTCCCATTCAATACCACGGGCACACCGGACCGGGTTTTTCGGTTGCGTCGATGCTGGAGGTTGCAAGGGCCGGAGCCGATTTCCTGGATGTTGCCATGGAGCCGCTCTCCTGGGGGATGGTACATCCTGATGTGATTACCATTCAAGCCATGCTGAAAGATGCCGGATTCTTGGTCCCTGACATCAACATGAAGGCATACATGGAGGCACGTTCCATGACCCAATCCTTCATGGATGATTTCCTGGGATATTTTATCGATCCGGGCAATAAAAATATGTCTTCCCTGTTGGTCGGATGCGGCTTGCCAGGAGGAATGATGGGTTCCATGATGTCGGATCTGAAATCCATGCATGGCGCCATCAACCTCTCCCTGCGTTCGCAAGGGAAAAAGGAAGTGTCGTTGAATGAATTGCTTTTGATGCTATTCAAGGAGGTTGAATACATTTGGCCACTTCTCGGTTATCCTCCATTGGTAACACCTTTCAGCCAATATGTCAAGAACATAGCCCTGATGAATGTCATGCACATGCTGAAAGGAGAGGCCCGTTGGAGCACCATCGATAAAAATGCCTGGGATATGATCCTGGGCAAGACTGGCCAGCTACCAGGTGAACTGGCCCCTGAAATTAAAGCACTTGTAAAGAGCAAAGGTCTTGAATTCTATACCGGGAATCCACAGGATGCCTATCCCAATGAATTGGAGAAATACCGTGCCGAAATGAAGGAAAACAATTGGGAGGTTGGCGAGGATGAAGAAGAGTTGTTTGAACTTGCCATGCACGACCGACAATACCGTGACTACCGGAATGGGAATGCCAAGAAGCGTTTTGAGGCAGAATTGGAAGCTGAGAAGGAAAAAGCGAATGCACCCATCATACTGTCCCGGCCGGTCATTGAACTGCCCAGAATAGATGTCAAGACCCTCCAGGCCAAATTCCCCAATGCAAAACCAATTCAATCACCAGTTAAAGGACGGATGCTCTGGGAATACGATGCAATATACGGTTCCAAGGCTCCAAACATCGGGGAACATGTTACAGAAGGGAATGTGATTGCTTACATTCAATCAGCCTATGGAATTGATCCAGTTTACTCCAATTTCGACGGCAAAGTGATAGCCACCTATCCCAAGCAAAGCGATATTGTCGAAAAAGGTGAAATCCTCGCCTTTGTTGATTAGCCCACCGGTGGCATTGAAAAGCACAAGATACTATCTCAGGGAGATCATACCAGGCATGGTTATGATCTCTTTCTTTTTCGCGGCTGGCTTTGCATAAACAGCTGATCAGAAATAAATGGCTTTAATGCGCCCGCCTGGGGTACCATTCAGGATGATTCCCAAATAAATTTTTGATCCCATATAGTGAGAAGAGTTTAGCCTTTGCAATTCCCCATTTTTCAAAAATGACAGGTAGATTTTACTTAGAAATCAAGGTGAAAAGGTTCAGATTTGCCCCTTGAAAATATTGCATCAATTGAAGTTATTATGTTATATTTGTAAATAAATATTAAATTTTGTTAATGATCATTCTGTTTTTATGAGCAGAATTCTTTGGCATTTGTTTTTTTTACTGCTGTTTTTTGTCCCGATACCTGGCCTGACTTTATTGAAAAACAATTCCTTCGCCGCTGATAAACCCTTAGTTATCAAAGGAAATGTCGTTGATGCTGAAACGAAAGTAGCCATTCAATTTGCGGACATCTCACTATTTTGTGAACCAGACAGTGTACCCCTCCAGCTAACGGCAACGAATGCAAGGGGTGAGTTCAGTTTTGGCCAACTCAAGTCAGGAGTATATGCGTTACAGGTGCACTTCATGGGGTTCAAGCGATACCTTTCCAGTCCAATCATCCTATCCGGCAAAGTGCATGAAACAGAAGTTGGCTCCATCCAGCTTGAGCTGGAGACTGTCTCACTCGGAGAAATCACTGTAAGATCTGCCACAAAGATTCCGCTGTACCAACCTGAAAAGAAGACAATCTATGTAGAGAACCAACTTTCAGGCACTGGCGGAACAGCCTATGATCTATTGCACAAACTTCCGTCGGTAACCCTCAAACCGGATGGACAACTGGCCATTCATGGCAATTCCAACCTGTTGGTCTTTGTCAACGGGAAACCCTCTTCCATGAAAGGAACTGAGCTTTTGGAATATACTGCCGCTTCCGAGGTAAAAAAGATCGAATTAATTACCAGTCCCTCGGCAAAATATGATGCCTCCGGTTCGGGAGGTATTATCAATCTAATTACCAAAAAAAGTTTGAAGGATGGATTTAACGGGAATCTCCATGTGGCCACAGACCAACTTGGAGGATACACCTCTGACCTTCTTTTTAACTTTAAACGTGACAAATTCAGTTTCTTTGCCGGAGTCGACCACAACCGAAGAAGGAATGAAGGCGATGTCAATTACGAAACCAATTACCTGTCCGATCCATCCCATTTCACGCAAACCGGAATCCAACAATCACAACGGTTGAATACCGCATTCCGGACAGGTTTGGACTATCAACCCACACCAGCAGATCTTATATCGCTCAGCAGCCATGCCGGCAGGTTTGAGACCACCAACGATGGAAATTGGGAAACGATACAAACGAATATTGGACAAACACCACCGGTTGAAAATCTTGCTTCCGACAGTAACAACCGCCCGGGAAATTATGGAGGGGCTGACTTGACCTATGAACACAAATTCGCGAATCCCAACCAGTCCTTCTCCTCATCCATACTTTGGAATACACTCAACTACGATGATCTTTACCTGAACAACATCCGCACTTTGGAGGGAAAAGGAGTAATGAACCAGGTAACCCACCTGGACAAAAGATTTTACAACTACCAATTCAATTCCGACTTCAGTTCACCGCTGGGAAGGGCTGGAAATCTCGAGACAGGCATTCAATTCATCCTGAACGAAGAAAAAGAGTATTACCACTCCGAAATCACACCGCCCCAACCTCCATTGACCACTGCGCAGGATACCAAATTCAATGGAATCGTTGCTGCGGGATATGGAACGTGGCAATTCAAAATCAAAAAAATTGACCTTAAAGCAGGCTTGAGAGCTGAGTACCTCAACCGTGAGATGGTCACAACCAAAAGCAATTATCCCGTCCACCAATTCGACCTCTACCCTTCCTTGAACAGTTCCTTCAAAATAGACTCCGCCCAGGTGATCATCCTTAACTACTCCAGACGTACCGACCAATTGAAGACCATTCAGCTGGATCCGCTTCCACGTTGGTACAACTTTTACAATGTCATGGTTGGAAACCCCAACCTGGTCAATGAAATTACGGACAAGATTGCCCTCGACTACCTGATAAACTTCCCCCGTCTGACCCTTGTGAATGAACTTTACCTCTACAATACAGCTGATAAAATTGATGTGATCCAATCCATTTACAAGGACAATATCATTCAAAACCGATATGAGAACAGTGGCAGTGAAAAGACCTGGGGATTTGAGATCAATGCCAACTGGACTGTCAACCAATGGATCCGGCTCAGTGAAAAACTTGATTTCATCGACTCCCGCCTGAATGTGAAGCTGGAACCCATTGCGGGGAAAAAAAGATACCAACAATGGTATTCGGTGACCACAGCTGAATTAACCATCTCCCCTACCACGCTGTTGGAACTAGATTTTCCCTACTACGGACCGTCCATGACTTCCCAGAGCAGCATTGACGCCATATACATGGCAGGTTTGAGTTTCAGGCAGACCTTTTTCGACCGGAAGTTGACATTCACCCTGTCAGGAAGAGATGTAATGGGACTCTACAAGAAGGTAGAACATGCTCAAGGGGACAATTTCCAACAGGTAATGACCATTGAAAACAGATTTCCGATCAGGTGTTCGCTTTCCTACAAGTTCAACAACTACAAACGAAATGAGCGGAGAGTTGCTAAATCCCCGCTCACTGAATAACCTATCTGGTTTGGCTCCGAAATTTATTCTTTGGGCTTCTCCTGAGGGAATATCTCCCCGTTGTAGGAGATCGATGACCTGTTGTTGGAGGAGATCGACATGCTCGAACCGCCTTCAAAGCCAACCGACAAATGGATGGTGAAGTAATCGTTGCTCGATTTAACCCTGGCTTCCAATGAAAAGCCTTTCTTCTTCTTTTCCACGGTATAAACCTCCGGTTTGCCTTCAAACTTCAATCCGGCATCCCCTCCATAACTTACGGAATATGCCCTTCCAAAATAAGGCATCTCGCTGACAATCAATTCAGGAGAAAATTTCACAAAATTGGGATTGGTGGTCAGATCCATGGACTTAAACCCGGTCGGGATTGCCCTGGTCGCTTTGAAAACAAAAGTTTTGGCATCTATCAATGCTGCTATCTCCTGCTCTTTTTCCATCCTTCTTTTCTCTTTCTCTGCCTTACGGTCAGTCTGTTGGGCGACAGTGGGCATGGCCCCAACCAGAAAGAGGAGAACCAATTGTATCATTCTTATTCTCATACCACACAATTTTTAGTTTTCTAATTTGTTCGGTTACAATTCCCAATTGCTACAAATTTACTTAAATCTAACCAACCGACAAATTGTAAAGGTTCCATGAATTGAGAACTATTTTTCGGTTCCCGCTCAAGTTTGACCAATCTTAAATTTCAAGGAACCACCTGTTTGGCCAGAAACCTGCACCCTAATTTTCCAATGCAGGGCCTCTCCAAGAATTACAGAAATAGATTCAGCTCCCAAATCTTCCTTCCACATTACTATTCTCACTATTTATAGTCATTTTATTAATAGTTTAAAATTTAATTCTCACTTTTGCTACCAATATCTACATGAAATGATGCCATGGTCGAAAATTTGAAACTGCAGGTTTACAAGGCAAGTCTAAAACTGCTGGAACAGGGTTTGGTCATTTATACCTGGGGAAATGTGAGTGCCATTGACCGTAAAAGGGGCGTTATGGTGATAAAGCCGACAGGCATCTCCTACGATGAAATGGTCCCGGGAGACATGGTGGTAGTAGATATGGATGGCAAGGTGGTTTCCGGCGAGCATAAACCCTCAACAGACACCAACACGCACCTCATCCTCTACCAGAATTTTCCTTTAATTGGTTCAATCATGCACTCCCACTCCGAATATGCCAGTTGCTGGGCACAGGCTGGGTTGGGCATTCCGCCGTTAGGCATTACCCACGCCAATTTCTTCAATGGTGAAATTCCATGCACCAAACCACTGTCTACCAAACAGATGGAGGGAAATATCGAGACCGAAACGGGCAAAATTATCGTAGAGACATTCCAGTCTGCAGCGCTGGATCCTATGCGTATCCCTGGGGTACTGGTGTATGGACATGGGCCATTCTGTTGGGGCAAAGAGGTGCAAAATGCATTTGACCACACCGTTGTATTGGAGAAAGTAGCCCGTATGGCCTACCGAACCCGGCAGCTCAATACGGTTGCCCCGGTGGAGAAGAAATTTCTTGACCGCTATTTTTTTGAATAGTGTTTTTTCTCCTCACTTTGAGTTAAATTGCAGGGACAAATATTTTTTGCCAGAGAAGTTGCATCTCCTTGTATGCAGGTAAATTACACAACTCAAATTTTGAATCATGAGAAACTTTGAATTCTACAATCCGGTAAATATCGTCTTCGGACAGGGTCAGATCAAAAAATTGAACAAACTGGTACCAGCCAACACAAAAATTATGCTGGCCTATGGTGGTGGCAGCATCTTCAAAAACGGGGTCTACGAACAGGTCAAGTCAGCTCTTACTGGTTACGACATCCTTGAATTTGGAGGTATTGAACCCAATCCTCACTATGAGACGCTGATGAAGGCGGCTGAGATTGTAAAAAATGAAAAAATTGGCTTTATCCTCGCTGTTGGCGGCGGTTCTGTACTCGACGGCGTTAAGTTTATTGCTGCAGCAGCCCTATGGGAAGAGGGAGATCCCTGGATGTTCCTTGTCGACAGATCGATTGTCGTCACCAAAGCCGTTCCGCTTGGCAGTGTACTTACTCTTCCGGCAACTGGCTCCGAGATGAACAGCACCGCAGTAGTTACACGAGTATCGACCCAGGAAAAATTTGCCTTCGCATCTTACGCAGTAATGCCCAAATTTTCGATCCTTGATCCAACTGTCGTCTTTTCCCTACCGGAGAAACAGGTAGCCAACGGTGTGGTCGATGCCTTCGTCCACGTAATTGAACAATACCTCACCTACCCTGTCAATTCACCCATCCAGGATCGTTTTGCCGAATCCATCCTGGTTACACTTGCGGAAGAGGGGCCAAAAGTATTGGCGAACCTTGCCGATTACGATGCTGCAGCCAATTTTATGTGGGCTGCCACCATGGCCCTGAATGGCCTTATCGGTACAGGTGTTCCGCAGGATTGGGCAACCCACCAGATCGGACACGAACTGACTGCCTTTCACAACATCGATCATGCCCGGACTTTGGCCATTGTCCTACCGGGAATCATGAAGGTGAAAAGAGAGAACAAACGTGAAAAATTGCTTCAATATGGGGAACGCGTTTGGGGAATCACGGCTGGCACAGAGGATACCCGCATCGATGCAACCATTGAAAAGACCGTGGCATTCTTCGAATCATTTGGCATTCCTACCAAACTATCTGCTTACAACATAGGAGCTGATTTCATCCCGGTGGTCTGCAACCGCTTCGCAGAAAGGGGAACCAAGGGGATTGGCGAGCGGGGCGATCTGACTGTCGAACAGATTGGGGAAGTGCTTACCTTGCAACTGTAACTTTATAATTGGGAAATGTGAAAATGTGGAAATGTGAAAATTAGGGAATCATTTGCATGTGGCGATCATTTCCACATTTCCACATTTTCAAATTTTCAAATTCAGTTTCCGAAGGGTAGGTGATTTGATCGCAGCAAAGGTGACCACCAGCAGCGTCATTACTCCGCCAAAGACTACGGAAGGAATTAATCCCATGAGGCGGGCTGCAACCCCGGATTCAAACGCACCCAGCTCATTGGAAGAGCCAACAAAGATGCTGTTGACTGCGGCCACACGCCCCTTCATTTCATCGGAGGTAAAAATCTGAAGAATGCTGGAGCGAATAACCACACTCACATCATCCAATGCTCCGCTCAGGAAGAGGATGAATGCCGAAAGGTAGAAATTGGTGGAGAGTGCGAATATGATCATGGTAAGTCCAAAGCCAAATACGCTAAAGAGAAGCAACGGGCCGGAGTGTCTTACCGGTGGATGAAAGGTTAGTACCACCGACATCAGGATGGCTCCAATGGCAGGACAGGCGCGCAAAATCCCAAGACCTTCCGGACCAACATGAAGGACATCAGAGGCAAAGACCGGCAACATGGCCACTGCCCCTCCAAAAAGCACCGCAAACATATCCAGGGTGAAGGCTCCCAAAAGGATTTGATTGTTAAATACATAATGAATGCCCTCCTTCATCCTGGCAAATATACCCTCTGTACTTCCTTCCGGAACAATAACCTTTCCGGGACTCTTGATAAACAACAAGAGCAAAGTACACGAGAGGTAGAAAAACAGCACCAGCAACAAGGCAGGTATTACCCCGAAAAAGCCGTAAACCAATCCTCCCAGTGCCGGACCGGTGACAGCCCCTACTTGCCAGATGGTACTACTCCAGGTCGCTGCGCCGGTCAGCAGCCTGCGGGGAACCAATTGTCCCAACAGTGCGGTATGGGCCGGTACCAGAATCCCCCGGGTTAGTCCGGTAAGGAAGATGGTAAGGTAGATCGGCCATACACCCAGCAAGGATTGAAAATCAAAGGAGGGCAGCGCATAAAACAGCAGGATGGCAGAGCCCAGCAACAACAAGAAAGTGGTATAGAAGATAATTCTTTTACGGTCCCAAATGTCGACAAAGTGACCGGCAAAAAGGGCAATTCCGATTTGGGGAATTACTTCTGTAAGGCCAATCATCCCAAGGGAAAGAACACTTTTGGTGATATCGTAGAGCAGCCAGCCCACCACTACCGACTGCATGATCGTAGCAGAAGTCATCAGTAACCGGTAGGCCATAAACAGCCTGAAATTCCGGATGTGCATCACCTCAAAGGCCTCGTTGGAGAAAAATTTCTTCATGGTGCTAAAGTAATGTGAAAATTGGAAAATGTGGAAATGTGAAAATTAAAACAGCATTTGAAGGCAGGGATCATTTTCACATTTCCACATTTCCCAATTTTCACATTTATTTACGCGGTGCCACGGGACACCCATCGCATGATTTTCCGCAACCTCCGCAGGGATTGGGATTGGTGATGCTTCGGATGGCTTTGAAGGCTTTGTATCCAACCAGCAGGACCGCTGCCAGAACAAGTAGGTAGACGATGAGCTCTTGCATAGATTTAGATTAAGAGAAAGAGGGCAATGTGATAGGTGAAAAATGCACCAATCCAGGCTGCAGCGGTGGTATAAAAGACGGTGAAGAGGGCATATTTCCAGCTGCCTGACTCCCTTTTGATGGAAGCAATTACCGCAATACAGGGGAAATAGAGAAGTACAAAGACCAGAAAGGCCAGTGCAACGGCCTGGTTAAAGACCGGCTCACCCTTTTTGGGTCCAGTCTCGTACAATTGGTTCTGCAGACTGGTCTGCAGCAGTTCGTTCCTGTGCTGGTCGTTTTCAGCGCCATACAGGACGGCCATGGTCCCAATGACGATCTCTTTGGCCGGGATACCGGCAATCAGGGAGACCCCCATTTTCCAGTCGAAACCCAACGGACGGATCACCGGTTCAATGACATGTCCGATACGACCGAGATAAGACTGTTCCATTTGAGAAACTGTTGGCGCTGGAACATTCATGGTAGTGGAGGAAGAACTGCCGGGAGAAGGAGTCTCCACCCTGGGGAAATAGCCCAATGCCCAAATCAGTACTACTGCGACCAGGATGGTGCCACCAATCTTTTTCAGGTACTGACTGGCCTTGTCCCACATGTGCAGCAGGGTGTTTTTCATGACAGGCATCCTGTAAGGCGGAAGTTCCATGACAAATGGAGTCTCTTTCCTGTTGAAGACCGTCCGGTTCAATATTTTGGAGAAGAGGATGGCTACCGCGATACCCAGGAGGTAGATTCCCACAAAAACCAACGCAGGGTATTTTGGGAAGAAGGCAGAGATCAGCACTACATAGACCGGCAAACGGGCTGAACAGGACATGAATGGAATGATCATCATGGTTAACAGCCTGTCTCCACGGTTCCGGATGGTTCTTGTGGCCATGATGGCAGGGACATTGCAGCCGAAACCCATCACCATGGGGATAAAGGAGCGGCCATGCAGACCCATCTTGTGCATGAGCTTGTCCATGATGAAAGCTGCACGGGCCATGTAACCAGTATCTTCCATCAGGGAAATGAAGAAGAAAAGGATAAGGATGTTGGGCATAAAGACAATCACACTTCCCAACCCATTGATGATGCCATCGATCATCAGATCTTTCAGCATTCCATCTGCCAATAAGGTAGTAAAACCATCAGAAATCAGCGTGATGCCAGCCATGATCCACTCGGTAGGCATTGCTCCGAGGGTAAAAGTTGCGTAAAATGTCAGAAACATCATCATCAGAAAGATTGGAAAACCAAGGTACTTGTCTGTCATCACCTTGTCAATCTTCTCTGTGGCAATTATCCTGTTCATGACGCCAGGCTGGTAACACTCTTTCAGGGCACCCGCTATAAAACCATACTTGGCATCCGTTATCAGCTGGGAGCTCTCATCACTGAGCCGGGATTCAAGCCGTGCAATTTCACGCTCAGCTATCTCCTTAATAGATTGATAATTGGAAGATGTTTCAAGCACTTTCAGTGCTTCCGTATCTTTGCCGATCAACCGAATGGCGAGATACCGGGAGGAGAAGGTTGCAGTCAGCGGTTTGTCCTTCTTGATCTCCTTTCGGATCAGATCAATCGATTTCTCCATCTCCTCTCCATAGTGGATGTGGATGTGCCGGACAATTGGATCACGGTCCTCGTAGACCTCCACCAGCTTGCCGAGCAACTCAGCCAAGCCCTCTCCGTTGCTGGCCGTTGTAGGAACGATCGGTATGCCGGTCAGCTTGGCCAATTTCTTGATCTTCAGTCTGGATCCACTTGCCTGCAGGTCATCATACATGTTCAGGGCAATAACGACCTTGATGTCCATATCGATCAGCTGGGTGGTCAGAAAAAAATTGCGTTCCAGGTTGGAGGCATCCACCACATTGACCACAATATCAGGCATCTCCTGCAGAATAAAGTTGCGGGTATAGAGCTCTTCAGGGGTATAGCTGGTCAATGAATAGGTTCCCGGCAGGTCCGTCAGATTGAATTGGTAACCATCCTTTTCGAAAGTTGAGTTGGAAGCATCCACTGTCACCCCACTGTAGTTGCCTACATGCTCCTTGGAGTTGGTGAGGCGGTTGAAAAGGGTCGTTTTTCCACAGTTGGGATTTCCAACCAGGGCAACTGTAATTCTACGGCCCTTCTCTTTGGCAGAGATTTTGAGTTCCTCCATGTCGATGGTACCATCGTAGGCCTGGGGATGAAGCAACAGGGCCTCTTCAGGGGTCACCACCTCAATCAGGCCAGCTTCGACCCGCCGCAAAGAAACATTGTATCCCATCAGACGGTATTCCACAGGATCCTTGAAGGGTGCATTCTTTAGGACCGAGACCTCCTTTCCGGCCACAAACCCCATTTCTGAGATCCGCCGACGGAAAGAACCGTGCCCCAACACCTTGGATATGACCACTGTCCTATTTTCACCAACTTCGGATAACCGCACTTCTACTTTTATTAAGAATAATTATAAATAGAGTGCAAATATAGTCTAATTTAGAGAATGTGAAAATTGGGGAATGTGGAAATGTGGAAATAAGCAAGGAAAAAGGGACGAGAAGACAATGGGGACGAAGGAGAGACGGGGGGAAACGGGAAGAAGAAAAGAGTGACCAAGGGACTTAGGGACTGGGACTGGGGGATTAAGGGTGTGTAACTTCCAGCAATTTTTGACCACGATGATAGCCTTGGGGAAATGCATTTAACCAAAATCTAACGATTTTCCTGGACCAGAAAGGCCGTACAAACGGCAACAATCTCCCTGCAATAGAGATAATTGTATTGATCCGCCACATCGTTGATGGTATGATAATAGGGATCTGTAGAAAACTCACTGATGATAAAGGAGGCATTGAAGCCATTCTGATAGAAGGAATAACTATCGCCGCGTTTGCTGTTGGTATTGTTGTTGACAAAAGTCAGTTTGGAATAGAGTCTTCCACAGGTTACAATTTGGGTCTGCAGATCGGCCGAATTATCATAATTCATCACATTCACCATCCATGAATCCGGATTTGCATTGGGGGCAAAGGAGATCATATCGAGGTTCAACATGGCAGCCATATTTACTTTGTTGGCAGCTGCCTTGACAACATAGTCCAAACTTCCCTTCAATCCGATCTCCTCAGCGGCAAAAGCCACAAATTCGATGGTATTTTTGGGTACAAATCCCTGCTTTTTGAAGACCCTCGCCATCTCAACAATCGCTGACACCCCACTGGCATTGTCATCTGCCCCTGGCGCATTAACGAAAGGATCAGGGCTATAGGAGTCATAATGCGCCCCAATCAGGTAGACTTTACCGGGAGTAGTTTTACCCTCGAGCCGGGCAACCACATTGTACTGCCAGGTAGCGTAACCCTTGCCAGCGTAGGTAACAGACAGAAAAAAGGAGTCGATCCTCGCATTTTGGTACCCATGAATTCTAAACCGATCCCGAATGGAAAGAGCGATTTGCTTTCTGTTTTCGTGCAGGAAGAAGCGGGTTTTGAAATCTTGCAACCAAAGAACATTCTTTTTCAGTGAGTCAGCATGAATGGCGCTCGCAAGAAGTACAACCTGGGGAATTTTACCATCCGCAGCTATTTCATCGACAACTGCCTTTTCTTTGGAGCAACCGTAGAAGATCATCCCCAGAATGAACGGCAGGATCCAACCGATATTTTTAAAGGAAGCGCTCATTTTGCGTCTTTTTTCGAACCATTATCGCTGCTCTATTGGGCAAAACTGAGCGAAAGCTAACAAATTGACGGGTCATTCTCTACATTGTACCCAAAAAATTTCAATATTCCTGCAACTTCTTGCCAACTGCAGGTAGGGTGGTCCCGGTCTTCCCCTCCTCTCCTTGTCCCAGTCATCCTAGTCGTCCACTCGTCCCAGTCCTCCCCTCGTCCAAGTCCTCCCCACCTCTCTTCCGAAAAAAAAACCATTGCCATTAGCAAATCTTCAAAAAAATTCTTTCCTTTGTCCCCGCGTTTCAACGCCAATGGCCCCGTAGCTTAATGGATAGAGCATCTGACTACGGATCAGAAGGTTGGGGGTTCGAGTCTCTCCGGGGTCACTTTAACAATCAGACACTTACAAATATTTTGTGGGTGTCTTTTTTTTTGATACGCCAAGTTCACGCCAAGATTTTGTGAAATAGACTATTTTCCTGTCCTTGGATTAGACAAGAGCATAATCCATAAAATTATTAGGCAAATGAAATATTACGGAGTTCTTCAGCATATTTTTTCAAACCTGTCTCAATGCGTTCAGTTACTTTACGGCTGGGTCTCTTAAAACCGGATACATATTGTCTCATTAAACTTTCGTTAATGCCAGAAATACGGGCTAAGCTGCTTTGGTTAATTAATCCGCTGTACCCCTCAATTAAGGTTGGAATATCTTGGAAAAAATATTCAAATTGTAAAGGCTCATTCATCCAAGATTCTTTTTCTTCCTCATATAGACCTTCAATGTGGAAAGTTATGCCCGCTGGTAAATCGCGTTTGAGCTTTTCAACGGAATCACGAGCAATAACGTACCCCGCGACATCAGGCAAATGCGCTGAAACACTTTTCCCGGCTTTGCTTACAATTACTTTTAGCGTTTTCATTTGTTAGAATATTTACAGTATAATCATTACAATATATTTTTCGATGTAAAGTCCTTTAACCTCTACAATCTTTACAGTTTCAAAATTTTTTTACAGTTTCAGCATTATAATACATTCTTAACACTTAATCCACAAAATCCCTGAATTTCAATCCTGATTGGCTTTCCATACTCTTTAGATTATCAATCCATACATCCTCTGAAGGTTTACCATCTACCGTAACTGTTCGGCGAATAGAGGCGTGCTTAAATTGTCTGTGACTGGTACCTTTTTGCCTGTCTAAATACCAACCTTGGCTAATAAGGATCTTAATTATCTCATTCACTTTAAAAACTCTTTTCATATGAACGTATTTATTTCACAAAGGTAACAATAAATGTTACTAAAGCAAATGCTTTTTAAATTTGGTTGGGGGTTACCATAATAAAAAATCCTTGCGAATAACCAGGATTAGTAGGGCTTGATATCGGTACGCTGGTTCACAGCTGCTTGTGCCACTCCGCGCCGATATCTGATCACAAAGGTAACCCCATAACTGGATCTCAAGGGCTATAACATCAAAGATTTGAGTAAAGGCATATTTCCCGGTATTCATTTTGCAGTTTTACTGCAAAACTATTTTTTCAAATCGTTTGAACCGAAAAACCACTGTAACTCCCAATATATTAATAATTTCAAAGAACTATATTTTTTAGTAAAGAAACGCTAGTGACATCAAATACATTATATTTGTACAACTTGGTCAACCAAACTATGCGGCAATTTCACACCAAACTTTATTTCACCCTAATCCTTGTTTGGTCGGTATTTTGGGGTAATGCCCAACCAGATCATATGTCCCTGAGATATCTTCGGACAGAAGAAGGATTGTCGCAGAATGAAGTAACCTCCATTATTCAGGACAACGAAGGATTTATGTGGTTTGGCACCCGAAGTGGTCTGAACCGTTACGATGGCTACAAATTCCTGGTATTTGACCAGGTGCCGGGCGATAGCGGCAGTTTGGTGAATACTTCGATCGAAAGAATTTACAAAGACCGCAAAGGAATCATCTGGATTGGAACAAAATCGAACGGAATCAGCCGGTACAATCCGGTTACCGGGAAGTTTTTAAATATGCCCTTTAACGGACCATCCTCACAAAACATATTGCCCGACAAAAGGGTCATTTCCTTTTGTGAGGACAGCAATGGTGAGATGTGGATCGGAACATGGAATGGTGGTTTGCTGAAGTACAACCCCGAAACCGGTCAGGGAAAAACCTACATGCTCTCCGCCAACATCAACGTGATCATAAAATCATCCGATGGAATCTTATGGGTAGGAACCAATGACGGATTATTCGAATACGATGCTGTCAGTGATTCATTTAAACGACATGAAAGCCCAACTGGCAGCAACCAGATTCCGAGTATTGTTGAGGATCGAAATCATCAGTTTCTCTGGATTTTGCAGAACAACAAGAGCTCCTTACTGAAGTTAGATTTGAGAAACAGGTCTTCGCAAGTATTCAGTTTAAATGCAGCAGAAGAAAAGGAATATGGTCAGTTCAATGGCACCACTAAAATAATGCAGGACAACAAAGGATTGCTCTGGATTGGCACCTGGGGCAATGGCCTTTTTCAGTTCAATCCTGATAATTCCAAATTCTCTAAAATTCCGCTGTACCCAAATCCTTTGTATAAAAACAACAAAGAATTCGATACTATTCTGGATATTTTTCAGGATAGGAATGACAATTTCTGGATCGGCTCAAATGGAGTTGGGGTTTGTCTTTTAACGGAAAAGCTGAAGTTTAACACATTGGGATTGAGCAAGGATCAAACCCTAAACGAATGTGTCATGAGCGTGCTGGAAGACAAAAAGGGCACGCTGTGGGTAGGTACGAGAGGAAACGGGCTATTTTATTCCAAAAATAAGGTTGACTTTATTGAAGTCCCTATGACCGATTTAAAAAATGTGGATCGATTCAAAAATATACGGGTCATCTATGAGGACTGGGAAGGAAATATCTGGATTGGAACCAGTTACAATACAGGGGTTATCCGTTACATCAATGGCCTTCCAAAGCTAATTGCCTGCTCCAATTTTTTTAATGACCAAAGATTTGAACCAATCATCAAAGCAACCAGCTTTACCGAAACCGAAAAATCGTTGTTCATTGGAACACAACAGCGAGGTCTTTTTTTGCT
The DNA here is from genome assembly GCA_945873105.1 of Tangfeifania diversioriginum. GTDB lineage: Bacteria > Bacteroidota > Bacteroidia > Bacteroidales > Prolixibacteraceae > CAINVV01. The sequence continues at coordinate 14,195 of CAMCBW010000010.1, read as the reverse complement.
TGAAAAGAGCGGAAGGTCATTTGGAGCCATCAGAAACTTTAAAGAGAAATATGGTGCCAGCGGGCAGTTGCAAAGCGAACGGGTAAGCTATTTGCTAAAAGATTCCAAAAAACGCATCTGGGTCGCAACTTATGATGGGCTATCCATATTTGATCCCATCAAGGAGGCATTTACCGATATCAATACCCATTTTTCATTGTCTCAAAAATTTGATCCTAAAATCATCTTCTGCCTTCACGAAAGCAGTGACAAAAGTATCTGGATCGGCACGCCGATTGGTCTGTACAACCTTGAAGAAAACCAGGAAAATAAGACGGTACTGCGGTACATGACAAAAGAGAATGGACTGTCGGGAAGCCAGATCATGGCAATAACTGAAGACACCTTACAAAACCTTTGGATTAGCACAAATACCGGCATTTCAAAATACAACCTAAAGACCAAAAAGATCCACAATTTCAATACGATTGATGGCCTTCGAAGTACCACCTTCTCTGAAACAACCTTTTGCAAGGGGCAAAACAATATGCTCTATTTTGGAGGTACATTTGGTTTAAATTCATTCAATCCAGACGAGATAGTTGAAAGCGATTACAAAAACAGCGTCGTTCTTACGAATCTCAGTTTGTATAACCAGCGTGTTGAAATTGGAAAAGCCAACGGCAATCACGCTATTCTTGAAAAATCATTAAATAATACCTCAGAAATAACCTTCAACAACCAACAGAAAAATTTTCAGATTGAATTTTCGGCACTCGATTACAAAGCCTCAGGTAAAAATCAGTATGCCTATAAACTCGATAACTTTGACAAAGACTGGAATTATATCGGCACACAACATTTTATCAACTTCAACAATCTCCAACCAGGGGAATACACACTGAATATTAAGTCGTCAAGCAACAACTATATCTGGAACGAGCAGCCCCGAAAGCTCAAGATCATCATCCGCCCGCCAGTTTGGCAATCCTGGTATGCCATCGTTTTTTATGTAATACTGGTGGTGGGAATTGTGTCGGTAATCAGATGGAATGCAGTAAAGCAGGTTCGAATGGCCAAGAACCTGGAAATAGAAAAGATCAAGCATGAGCAGGACCAGCGGATCAGCGAAATGAAATTTCAGTTTTTCACAAACATCTCCCATGAATTCCGAACACCGCTCACTTTGATCTTTGCACCCTTAAAAGAATTGATACAGAAAGCAGAAGCATACAAACTGCAGGGTGAAGTCATGGAGAAAATTCAGGTGGTATTCAAAAACACGAACCAATTAATGAAGCTGATTAATCAGTTACTTGATTTCAGAAAAGCCGAAACGGAGAACCTGAAGCTAGTGGCCAGATATTTAAATATTGAAGATTTTATCAGGGAAGCGTGTTACCCATTTTTCGAACTGGCTAAAATTAAGGACATAAAGTTTCAGATCGATTCGACTTTGAAAAACAAGGACATCTGGTTTGACCGCGACAAAATGGAAATGATCGTTAACAACCTGGTCTCAAATGCCTTTAAGTTTAACAAAACGGCAGGATTCGTAAGAATTACCATCGAAGAGACGATGAATGAAGTGGTTGTAAAAGTAACCGATAGCGGCAAAGGAATACCCTCCACTGCCATCGATCATATTTTCGAGCGCTTCTACCAGGTCGACAACGGCGAAAACATTGGAAGTACCGGTATCGGATTGGCTTTGGTAAAATACCTGGTTGAGCTGCACAGGGGATCTATTGAAGTTGAAAGTGAATTGGGCAAAGGATCTGAATTCAGTCTAAGGCTCAAAAAGGGGAAAGATCATTTATTGCTGGAACAGCTTCTTGCCGTTGAAGCTGAAAACATAGCTATTATCCGGGAAGAGTCCGCCTTGAACAGATTCCTCCCCTCCAGAAATAAACGGAAAATTGATGCTGAAACCTGTATCTTAATCATAGAGGACAATCCGGATGTCAACCAGTACCTGGTATCTCTGCTTGAATCTCACTATTGTGTTGAAACAGCCTTTAATGGCAAAGAAGGATTCGACAAGGCAGTTGGATTAATTCCCGACCTGATAATTTCAGATGTGATGATGCCTGAAATGGATGGATTTGAATTGTGTAAAAAAGTCAAGGACAATACTTTGACTGCTACCGTCCCTGTAATTCTTCTGACCGCAAAAAGTGCCGATCAATACAAATTGATGGGAATTCAAACCGGTGCCGACGACTATATTTCCAAACCATTTGACCCTGATTATCTTATTGAAAAGGTGCAGAAATTGCTTCTTTCCCAGGCAAAATTGAAAAAACAATACAGCAAATCAATTCGACTGGACCCTTCAGGTGTCGAAATTGAAGCATCAGATGAGCTTTTCCTGAAAAAATGTATCTCAGTCATCGAAAAAAACTTTCAAAACGATGACTTTTCGGCCGAAACCCTGGCAGTTAGTTTAAATCTTAGCAGTTCATCGCTTTATCGCAAACTAAAATCACTCACAGACCTGTCATCGGCAGAATTCATCCGATCTATCAGAATCAAAAGATCAGCCCAACTACTTCAGGATAAAAACAAAACAGTTTCAGAAGTGGCCTACGAAGTGGGATTTAATGACCTGAAAAACTTCAGGCAAATTTTTCAGAAACACTATCATTGTTCTCCCACCGAATTCCGCAAAAATAATGACAGCAGATCTGACCTTGGTAAGATCTAAGCCACCTGAATGCCTTTACATAAAACACCATCATCTAATTATATGTCAGATTATTGAAACAGTAAACTGACTTAAAACACCCCCTGTTTTGAAAAATAGAACATGGGTTGTCTGACCTGTTTACCCCCTCTTTTTTGTCCAAAAGACCCCCTTTTTTGTCATCGTTTGTAACGAAATTTGATTATCAGAAACTACCAGACAAAAGCACAAATGATGAAATCCCCATGGTAAAATCTTAACGCCAATCGAAAATGATTGGGTGAGGATTCCATGTGACCATTGAAAAACAAAGCATTCACACATGAAACGAGCATGGACTAAGTCAACAAATGGCGATGTAAATCAATTAGCGAGTTCCATACGTACGCTCTGAAATTCAACAAATTAATACTGTTATTTACGTATGAAAAAAAGAGAGGATAACCGTATTGTGCAATTTTTCTCCTACAATACCATAAACATACTATTGTATGTCGCATTAATTGCGCTGATTGTATTCCTGATCAAATACCTCTAATGCCAATTATATATACCTATGAAAAATTCTATGTTAAATCGTTAAAGCAGCCAAGCCTCTTATTATGAAACGAACATGTTGCTTGACACCATCCAAATGAATGATCATCATTCGGCAACATGGAGTTCCATACTACCTTTAAAAACCAAATTAGTATAGTATGAAAAAATCAGTTGAAAATTACTTAAAGAAGCTAAGTCTCTTGTTCTTTGCATTAGTTTTTGCAAGCGCAGGATGGGCTCAGCGAAGTATTAACGGGATCGTTTCCGACGAAAGCGGCCAACCCTTGCCCGGAGTATCAGTCGTAGTAAAAGGCACAACAACGGGAGTCGCCACAAATATGGAGGGAAAATACAGCTTGAATTTGCCTGCCAATGCCAAAATCCTGGTTTTCACTTCCATCGGAATGAAACCCCAGGAAGAGCAAATCAATGGCCGTTCCTCCATAAATGTAAAGCTAATGGCTGAAACAATCGGGTTGGAAGAGGTGGTAGCCATTGGCTATGGCACCCAGAAGAAGGTAACCATTACCGGTGCTGTATCCAGTGTAGGTTCAGCTGAATTGGTGCAATCGCCCAATGCCAGTGTGGGCAATTCCCTGGCAGGCCGGGTAACCGGGGTTACTTCCATCCAATATTCAGGACAGCCAGGAGCAGATGCCCCTGAAATTTTCATTCGAGGTATTGGTTCCTTGAGCACAGACCGATCCAGTCCGCTGATGCTTGTGGATGGCGTGGAGCGTTCCTTCGACCAGCTTGATCCGGATGAAATTGAAAGTATTTCTGTTTTGAAGGATGCCTCTGCAACCGCCGTTTTTGGGGTTCGCGGGGCAAATGGAGTTATCATCGTAACAACAAAAAGGGGAACTTTGGGTCCGGTATCCATTTCTGTAAGCGCATCCTTCGGAGTGCAGGTACCAACCCGCTTATTGGATTTTACAGATAGCCACACCTATGCAATTCGTTACAACGAAGCCATGAAGAATGATGGAGGTAGTCAGTTCTTCTCGGATGAAGCAATAGCGGCATTCCGTACGAAATCCGATCCGATTATTTATCCGGACATGGACTGGCTGAGCTACATGATGAAGCCATATGCCCCCGAGTCCAAACAAAATATCAATGTTTCGGGGGGTACCAAACGGGTAAAATATTTCGTTTCGTTGGGGAATACCTACCAGGGTGGTATGTTCGAAACATTTTCACAGGGCAAAGAGACCAACTTTTCTTACAACCGCTACAATTACAGATCAAACCTTGACATAGATGTGACCAAATCCACCAAATTAAGTCTCACACTTGGCGGCCGGGTTGGCGTAAGAAATGAACCCAATGGTTCGAATGAGCTGTTCCGAACCTTGTATTGGGCAGTTCCCTATTCAGGAGCAGGGATTGTGGATGGTAAATGGATCAAAACCGGGACTACCTATATTCCCGGGACCGATAAGAAAGAAGGCTTGACTCCATTCTATGGGTTAGGCTTTGTTAATCAGCTTCAAAATACCCTTAACCTTGATATCAGCCTGGTTCAAAAACTTGACATCATTACCAAAGGGCTCTCTTTCAGAATAAAAGGAGCATACAACACTTTTTATTCCCAGACCAAAACCAGGGCCTCTTCCATTGCTTATTACCAGCCTTTCTATCAACATGATCTTGATCCAGCTGTACCTGCTACTGATAAGACCATTGTGTATAAAAAGCAGGGAACCGACGGAACCCTCAGTTATGGCGAATCATTCGGAAAGGACCGTGACTGGTACGCCGAAGCAGGCATTAACTATGACCGGAATTTTGGCGTCCACCATGTTACAGGACTGATCCTATACAATGAAAGCAAGGCTTTCTACCCAAGTCAATATTCGGATATCCCGGCAGGACTCGTTGGTTTGGTGGGCCGTGCCACTTACGACTACACTTCACGCTACCTGGTCGATTTAAATATAGGATACAATGGTTCTGAGAACTTTGCCCCCGGGAAAAGGTTTGGCTTCTTCCCCGCAGCATCGGTTGGATGGGTCTTGTCGGAAGAACCATTTATGAAAAACATGAGCCTGTTCGAATACATCAAACTACGCGGCTCATATGGTATTGTGGGCAATGACAAACTCGGCAACAACCGGTTTCTGTATTTGCCCGACAGTTTTAATCCAAACAGTGGTGGCTACAATTTTGGCACTGACAATCCAAACAATCAAATCGCGGCCACTGAAGGCAAGGTCGGTAATCCCTATGTAAGTTGGGAAAAGGCGTACAAGCAGAATTATGGTGCCGACTTTAAGTTTTTCAAATCAAAATTCGGGCTTAACTTCGATTACTTCATTGAAAACCGCGAGGACATTCTTTGGAGCCGAAGTACAGTTCCTGGTTTTGTTGCGTATGACTTACCCGCGGTAAACCTTGGAAAAACTAAAAATCAGGGCTATGAAATCGCGGCAACCTGGAGAGAGACCGTGTCAGATTTCACCTACTGGGTGAATTTTAATCTTTCGTATGCTAAAAACAAAATCGTCTTCCAGGATGAGATCCCTCAAAACGAACCTTATCTCTATCGGACAGGGAAATCAGTTGGTCAGCCTTTTGGCTATGTTACCGACGGATTTTACGGCGCAAAAGATGTACTTCCTGACGGTGTTAAACCCGGAGACCTGAAATACAAGGACCTGAATCTCGACGGGATTGTCAACACAGATGACCAGATGGCCATCGGGTATCCGGTTTATCCGGAATACACCATGGGAACTACCATCGGGATGAAATGGAAGAATTTTGACCTGAGCATGCTGTGGGCGGGTGCGACCAATACTTCAAGAATGCTGGGAGATATCTATAAAACCGCATTTGGTGAAACAGGAAACCGGTCACTGCTTCAGTACATGGCCGATGGATGTTGGACTCCAGAGACTGCTGCTTCTGCAACTTATCCAAGAATGTCACTTGCAGGGGCTACCTACAATGCAAAAGCCTCTGATTTCTGGTTAAAAGATGCTGCTTACCTTCGGTTGAAGAATATTGAACTGGGGTACAACATCAAGGCAAGTGCACTGCGCTCAATTGGGATTAAAAACCTTAGGGCCTACCTCAACGGATACAATCTTATCACATTCGATAAATTGAAAATTGCTGATCCTGAATCAAAAACAGCTACCGATTCGCAATATCCAATTGTGAAAATTTTCAATATCGGGTTGAAGGTCGATTTCTAAATCATAAATGTTAAGTAAATGACCTGAGCCGTATGCTTGCTGACTTGCTTGGTCTCAGATCCTTACACAACTGAAAATAAACAATAAATCATATGAAACCAAAACATTTATTTTATATTGGAATCATCGCCGCGCTGGTTACAACGGGATGTGAAAAACTTCAGCTTGGTGATAGCTTCCTGGAAAAAGCACCAAGCAGTGACGTAACCATCGATACAATCTTCTCGTCACTAAAATATGCCGAGAGGGAATTGTGGGGAACCTATTCAACTCTACCTTACGGCCTTAACCTTGACTGGAGTGCGAAAGGCAACAAAATGGGGATGGATATTCAGGAAGGGCTTTCCGATCTGAATCACAGTTTCCTGACTTGGGGAGGAATTATGCAGCTCTATTACAATGGCGTATACGATGCCGGAATTGAAAACACCAGTGCTAATACCAAATATGGTTATACCACGGAGAATAGCTGGTTGGGAATCCGAAGGAGTTATACCTTTATCGAGAATATTGACAAGGTTCCCGACGCTGACGCGCAAACAAAAAAGAGATTGAAGGCTGAGGCCCGGATGGTTATTGCCATCCATTATTCCGATATGTACCGCAATTACGGCGGAATGCCATGGGTTAATCATGCTTACACTCCGACCGAGGAGACCAATTTACCCCGATTAACCTCACGCGCCACACTGGACTCCATCGTTGCGCTGATCGACAAGGCCATTCCTGATTTGGACTGGAAGATTGATGATCTGGGTAACTGGGATGGCCGATTCACACAGGCTGCTGCGATGGGACTGAAAGCGCGGATGCTGCTTTTTGGCGCGAGTCCGCTTTTCAATGACAATGCTCCTTATCTGGCCGGAGAGGCTGCTCAGTCAAAGCTTGTCTGGAATGGCTCCTATGATGCATCCCTATGGCAAAAAGCAGCAGCTGCGGCAAAAGTCCTCCTTGACAAAATCAGCGCGCAGGGTGGCTATCAGTTGGTAAAGACAGGTAACTCAAGAAAGGATTTTCAGGATGGATACTACAAAAGAGGTACGGGGGAGACGCTGATCTCGACCAGGGTACGGTACAAATCTCCGGGATATTGGGATGGCAATTATTATTTTTATCAAAGTGCCGGAGGTTATGGTTGTGTCTGCCCTACACAGAATTATGTCGATATGTTTGGCATGGCAAACGGGTTGCCTATTATAGATGTTGCTTCAGGTTATGATCCCAAAAATCCCTATAAAAATCGTGATCCCAGGTTGTATGAAACGGTGCAGGTCAATGGAGACTATTTCCAGGGCAGAACAGTTGAACTCTGGATCGGAGGTCGTGAACGTCCGAATGCAACAGGCACCAAAGCCCGTTCGGGTTATGGCCCCCGGAAGTTTTGGCTGGAAGGAAACACCAGTACCAGTGTGCAATCGGTGGTTCACTGGCCCTATCTGAGACTGTCGGAAGTTTACCTGACTTTTGCTGAGGCTACCAATGAAGCAAACAACGGGCCTACGGCGGAGGCCTATAACTACGTGAATCTTGTGAGGAACCGGGTAGGTTTGGGCAATTTACCAGCCGGCCTTTCCAAGGAACAGTTCAGGAAAGCCGTTCTGAATGAAAGAGCTTGTGAATTTGGTTTTGAAGAAGTTCGCTGGTACGATCTGATTCGTTGGAAAATGGCTGAAGATTTCACCAAATCATTGCATGGCATGGATATAACGAAGGCCTCCAATGGACAGCTAACCTATGCAGTTACGGATCTACCCGTACGTTTTTGGAAAACGACATGGTCACCAAAATGGTACCTCAGCGCTTTCCCTACCAATGAAATTAACAAGGCATATGGTTTGGTACAAAACCCAGGATGGTAGTGACATTTATTAGAAAAATTAATCATACTCAAAGTTTGATTTAAAATGAGAAAAAATATTCGATACATATATTTGAGCCTGTTTGCCATCATCTTTATGATAGGCAATACAGCCTTTGCCCAGAAAAAGGCATTTACTGGAACTGTAACCAACTCCTCAGGCATTGCAGCACAGGGAGTTGAACTGACCATTTTGGAACAACCCGGCGAAAAGTATTATACTGACAAGGAAGGAAAATTCACCTTTTTAGCCGAATCTGGCCTTCATTTGATGGTCCGGACACTGTCAAACGAAGGTAAAGTAGTAGTGCTTGATCAGTCGGTAATGTCAGTTGTACTCGATCATTTATCCAGGTTACTAAATTTGGGTTACGGACAATCGGTATTCCAAAATGAGTTGGGGTCATCTTTAAGCACTGTTGAGGCGGACCGGATATCAAAGAGCTCGGCGCTCAATCCGGAAAATGCCTTGTATGGTCTACTCCCCGGACTATCCGTCCTGCAAAATGGAGGAATTGCTGAAGGCAGAAGTCCGGATATGTTTATCCGTGGAAGAGGAACCATGAACAACTCCAATATCCTTGTTTTGGTGGATGGATTTGAAAGACCTTTGTCTTCATTGTCAACAGCTGAAATTCAAAGTGCAACAGTATTGAAAGATGCGGCAGCACTTGCTGAATATGGACAGCGCGGAGCCAACGGTGTTTTATTGATCACAACGAAAAGAGGCCAGAACGATGCGCTGAAAGTGGATGTATCCTACCATTATGGGATGAATCAGGCTTTCCGCCTTCCCGAATTCTATGGCGCAAATGACTATGCCAATGCATTGAACCAGGCACTTACCAACGATGGGCTACAAGCGCGCTATGGCAAAGAAGATTTGGCCAACTTTGCCTCTGGAAATTCACCTTATTTATTTCCCAATGTGAACTGGCAAAATGAGGTTTTGCGCGACTACGGAACCAATTCAAACTTCAATGCAACTTTTTTAGGTGGAGGGGAACGTGTCAAATATTTTACTGCCCTGAATTATCAAAGTGAAACTGGCTTGTTCGATCATACAAACAACAATCCTTTTAGCACACAGCAGGAATACAACCGTTTAAATTTCAGGACCAATCTGGATGTTGACCTTACCAGGAATACCCGGTTTGTGGTCAATGTTGGTGGCAACATCTACAATGCCAATCGCCCAGGAACAGCTGCAGACAATATATTTAATGCACTCTCCACCATCCCATCTGCAGCATTTCCGGTGAAAACCCCAAACAACGTATGGGGAGGAACCAACATCTACAGCAACAACCCAATGGCTCTTGCCACTGCAACCGGTTACTCAACCACCCATTCAAGGACTTTACTCTTTGATGTCAGTCTCAAGCAAAATCTAGACGAAATCGTGAAAGGACTATCTGGGGAGATCGCATTTTCCTACGACAACGCTGCCACATTCTGGGATGGAAAAACCAAAAACTTCCAATACCAGACAACCTCGTTTCAGCGCGATGCGGCAACAGGTGCAATCAATGCCCCCACTTACACCAATTATGGACTGGAAACGGCGCTGAATCCTTATTCAAGTTTAGGCAGTCAATGGAGGCATGGCAATTTTTGGGCCAAGTTGAATTATTTTACCACATGGGGGCAAAATAGCCTGAGTGCCATGCTGCTTTACCAGCAGGACAAGAAAGTTGAGAATGGACAATATCACACCTATCTGCACCAAAGTATGGTGGGGAATGGCCAATACAATTATGCCCAAAAGTATTATGTTGGGTTGTCGGTTTCTTACGGTGGCAGCAGCATACTTCCTTCCAATAATCGCTTTGGCTTCTTCCCGGCAATATCTGGCGCCTGGCTTTTAAACAAAGAGTCATTTCTTGCCAACTCAAAGGCGATCAAGCTACTGAAGCTTAGGGCCTCCTGGGGTATTACCGGCAATGACCTGATGTCTCCCAATCTTGCCAGCCAGGGATATTATGCAAGTAGCGGCTATTTTTACACCAACAACAATACCGCCAATGGCGGGTATTACGAAGGCCAGTTAGCCACGCAGCAGTTGACCTATGAAAAATCCTACAAGACAAATTTAGGGATTGAAACCAATCTCTGGGGGAAACTGGATGCCACGGTAGATGCTTTCTACGATAAACGTAATGATATCCTGGTTTCACTGTCGGGCCAAACCTCATCTGTACTGGGAGTTACAGCGCCAGTTCAGAATTTGGGAATTACCAGCAACAAGGGAATCGAGGTCAGCCTGAACTGGAAAGATCAAATAGGAAGTTTGAACTATCATCTTGGGGGACAACTCTCATTTGTCAGAAACAAGATTATCGAAATGGCTGAGAACTACCAGCCTTACGACTATCTGAAACGTACGGGAAATCCAATCGGTCAGGTTTTCGGGATGCAGGCAATCGGATTTTTTAAGGATGAAAATGATATTGCCAATAGTCCCAAGCAACTATTTTCCGGGGTGAAACCCGGTGACTTTAAATACAAGGATCAGAATTCAGACAATGTGATCGATGCGATGGACAATGTCCCAATCGGATTTAATACCACCAATCCGGAAATCTATTATTCCTTTAATCTTGGATTTGATTACAAGGGATTTGGAATGGATGCCCTCTTCCAGGGTACAGCCAACTCGTCGGTATATCTGAATACTCCGAGCGTGTTTTGGCCCCTGAAAGAAAACACAAATATCTCAACCTTCTCGGATGACCACTGGACTCCGGCAACAAGCAGTTCAGCTACGCTGCCCCGATTAACGACACTCGACAATGACAACAATTTCAGGACAAATTCGAGGTGGATTGAAAGCGGGAGCTATCTTAAGCTGAGGACTGCTGAATTTTATTACGAATTGCCTGCAAAGAGCATTGAAAAATTAAAATTAAGCAAGGCCCGGATATTTGTCAGGGGAACGGATCTGTTTTCTATCGACAAAGTTAAAGTGATGGATCCGGAAGAATTAAGTACAGGTTATCCGACCTTGACTAGCTATAACCTTGGAATCAATGTAGCTTTCTAACCTTTATAAAACGAAAAGTTATGAGACGAATAAAATTAATTATCCTGGTTGGACTTCTGTCGTTCTTTATGGGGAGTTGCGACTACCTTGAATATAGTGAAGCCTCCTATTTGAACAAAGAAAATGTATTTTCAGACTGGAACAGGACGCAAAGCTTTCTCTCAGATATTTATTCCAGTTTACCTTTAGGATTTGCACCTGTTGGCGGAGCCATGAGGGCTTCAGCCACCGATGATGCTGAATTTGTTTTGGATTATTCCTCTGTGCAAAAATTCAACGATGGCAGCTGGAGTTCTATTCAAACACTGGACGATCAATGGGCTCAGATGTATTCAGGAATCCGGTCTGTCAATTTGCTTCTGAAAGAGGTAAAAGGCCGGACATTTGAGGACTATAAATGGACTGATACCTATGCAGATGAAATGAAGCAGTTTAACAATTACCCTTATGAAGCAAGATTTCTCCGTGCATTCTTCTATCTTCAATTGATTGAGCGATACGGCAATGTACCACTGATTACGACAGTTTTAACGGAAGAGGAGGCAAATGCTGTCACACCGGCTTCCTATGATGAGATTGTAAACTATATTGTATCAGAATGCAACGAAATTATTCCGCTCTTGCCAGTTACCTATGTCGGTTTTTCCTCCGCTCAGGAAACTAGCCGTGCGACCAGGGGCGCTGCCATGGCATTAAAGGCCCGCACTTTGCTGTATGCCGCCAGTCCGCTGCACAATCCGTCGGGTACAGCTCAAAAGTGGATGGACGCTGCAAAAGCGGCTAAAGATATCATCGATACAAAAACCTATAGTTTGGAAGCTAACTATAATGGCTTTCTGAACAATGTAACAAGCAAGGAGCTTATACTTGAAAGACGGGAAGGCAACCAGAATTATTTCGAGAAAGCCAATTTCCCGATCGGTTTCGAAGGAGGCAATACCGGAAACTGTCCGACACAAAACCTGGTTGATTCCTATGAGATGAAAGCCAACGGTTTAAATATTTCTGATCCGAATTCTGGTTATAATCCCGTTAGTCCGTATACAGGAAGAGATCCAAGGCTCGATTTAACCATTCTTTACAATACTTCCACCTTCAAAAGCAAGCAACTTGAAATTTGGCAAGGGGGGGCCAATGCCGCTCCCAAGACGAATGCCACAAAAACAGGATACTATCTTAAAAAATATGTGATAGAAAGCGTCAGTCTGGATCCAAACAGCATTAGTTCCAAGCAACATACCTGGGTAATTTTCCGGTATGGAGAAGTATTGCTGAATTTTGCCGAAGCAATGAACGAGGCTTACGGACCGGAAAATGCTTCCACATTAGGGATGACAGCACTTCAAGCTGTGAACTTGGTCCGTGTAAGAGCCAAGATGCCTGCATTTCCAGTCGGATTAACCAAGGATCAATTTCGTGCAAAACTGCGCAATGAACGCCGGGTAGAAATGGCCTTTGAAGAACAGCGATTCTGGGACATCCGGCGCTGGAAAATTGGAGATACAACCAGGGATATTTATGGGATGGATATCACCAGGAACGCCGACGGTACGTTCAAATATACAAAAATATTGGTGGAGCGCCGTGTTTATCAGGAGAAGATGAATCTTTATCCGATACCTTTGTCGGAACTCTATAAAAATAACAAACTTCAACAAAATACTGGCTGGTAGAACAATTGATGCCCGGGAAACCGGGCATCAATTTCATTTCCAACGCCTTGTAATAATTCCATTAATCTTAGTAGTATGCAATTCAGAGTATTGTGTTTATTCATGTTTGTGAGCGCAATTTCATGTTCGGATAAATCATCTGCCATTGTTTCAGATACAAAAACGGATGAACCGGCAAAAAAACCGGTACAATCTGGCTCTCAGAAGAAAGGAGCTTGTTTCACTACAAAAAATGCGGCATGGTCGTCAAAGGTTTCAGCCTTGAATGTGTACTGGCACTATTCATGGGGGGTGGATGCAAACATGAAAGAACCCGACAGTGTCCGATTCGTACCGATGATTTGGGGCAAATGGTCGGTGGAAAAAAGTCTGCTAATAGTCGATTCGCTGGCCAAAGTCGGCAAAGTAAAGCACCTGCTCGGATTTAATGAGCCGGATGGAAAAGAGCAGGCCAATATGACAGTAGACGAATCATTGGCCTTCTGGCCACAATTGATGAAAGTTAATTTGCCGTTGGGCAGCCCTGCCTGTGTGCATGCGGATAATGACTGGATGAAGGGATTTATGGCCAAGGCCGCAGAAAAAGGTTATCGGGTTGATTTTATTTGCGTTCATTGGTATGGAGGCGCCAATTCACAAAGTTTATTGGATCATCTGAAATTGATACATAATTTGTACAATCGTCCGATATGGTTAACCGAATTTGCTCCTGCAGACTGGAGTGCAACATCCCCGGCAACCAGCAAAGTCACCAAAGCAATGGCACTAACATTTATGCAGCAAATATTACCTGCACTCGAAAAAATGGACTATGTTGAGCGTTATTCCTGGTTTTCTGCTGATCCGGGAAGTGCAGCACTTGGCAATTCTGCCCTTTTCGACACGGCAGGCAAACTGACACTTCTGGGCGACTATTATTCCAAATTTTGACAAAAGAACAGGGCAGGCATGGCCATGTCTTGGGAATCCATTTAAAACCAATTGATCCAACCGACTATGAAAAGCATATTGAGGGTATTATGTTCACTATTTGCTTTGATTCTTTTTTCCTCCTTTCAAGGCAAGGCGACCTATTATGTTGATTCAACCGGTGGCAACGATGCAAATTCCGGACTCTCTCCCAAAACTGCCTGGGCAAGCATTGACAAAGTGAATCAAACCGCATTTAAACCGGGCGATACGATTTTGTTTAAATCAGGCTCTTCCTGGAATG
>CAMCBW010000009.1 GCA_945873105.1 Tangfeifania diversioriginum | reverse complement strand
ATGGCTGCCGCACGTACATGCCAGTCACTGTCTTTGAGCCCCTTTTCAATTGTTTCAAGGGGAACATCCTTACCCTGACAGGCGTTCATGGCTGCCGCACGTACATGCCAGTCACTGTCTTTGAGCCCCTTTTCAATTGTTTCAAGGGGAACATCCTTACCCTGACAGGCGTTCATGGCTGCCGCACGTACATGCCAGTCACTGTCTTTGAGCCACTTTTCAATTGTTTCAAGACTTAATGTTTTTTTCATTGTTGTTTGTTGTTGTTTGTTTTATTTTCAATCTTTTAGTTCTTGATCTCTTTGTTTCTTTCCACTCCAGGACATACTCCCTGTCCTTCTTGATGAGCCGCTTTAGTTCGCTTTCGATGCCGGAGATGTTGCCGTGCTGGATGTACAGTTTCATGCTGCTTTGTTTTCCCCAAACATCAGCCACCATCTAAAGGCCAGTTCATTGTATTTTGCCCGTCCATCCTTATACAATTCCGATTCTCGATTGATGTACACTTTGAATACTTTGAAATTCACCTTTGAGATTGCAATCAGAACATCCTGCTTACTCCCGGCGATATCCATGTACCAGGCTCTTTGCCTATCGTAATCGAAGAATCGAACCGCATCCTCAAACTGCTTTTGTGTAGTGGCCGCTGTACTTTTGATATCCCCACCCCAGCCAAGATCTGGACGCCAGATATCCCATTTGCACCTGGTGTTGAGTTCAAACTCAATACCTCCAAAATTGAGACTCATACGCTTGGTCATGATTTTTTGAGTGTCTGCCCTCTCGATCAGTACCTTGGCTGTCTCTTCTCTGAAAAAGGCACGTTTCATGTTCTGCGCTTTTTCAAATTCCTCTCTCGTGAATTTGTCGGAGTCGCATGTTCTTTGAAGGAAGTCAACACGCTGTGGTTCTGTTAACATGGCATCGATCAGATTCCCGAACTTATATGCCTCGGTAGGATCGGGCATATAAGTTGGATAGAGCTGCTTTTTCAACCAGGTCAAATCAGAGTTACTGACCTCTTTGCGGGAGTAGTAGGAATCGGGGTTCATTACTTGGCCTTGTAGGTTTCAACATACTTGAGAAGTGGGCTGACAATCTTCTCATCGTTCTTGATGGCGAGATCCTCACAAAACTTCTTCATCTGGCCTATCGTCTTTTTCTCGATCTTCTCAGCGTCCAAATTCCTGCCTTCTTTCTCAAACCAGAATTGGAAGATCAAACCGTATCCGGCTTTGTTAAGCACTTCAATCTGGTACCCATCTTTTGTTTTTGGGGCTTCAGTGAAAAGCTCAGCCTGTGTTGCAATCGTTGATTCAAGTGTTTTTCCTGCAGCTGTAACCTCGGCTTCCTGATTGGATTCGATAACTTTCTGAGCAGCCTCAGTTTCCAGTCTTTGTGCTTCAGCAAACTTCCGATCATCGGCTTCCTTCTGAAGCCTCTCGGCTTCTTCCAGGGAAGCGGAAGCGATGGCCTTAAGTTCCTTTTGTTTGGAAGGAATCTTCTCTATCAGTTCGCGTTTGTATTCCTTCAAATCGATCTGACATACAGTATTGAGATCCTCATACAGATCATCTGATTTCTTCAGTTTTATAATCTCGTTAACCTCTTCAGGGGTGATGAAGTTGACAAAGAAATGACGAGTTGCAAACGTGTTGAAAATATACCTTGGAAGACTTATTGGTATAGAGGCAATGGCATCCTGATCAGCTTGTAATGTGGCCAATGTTATGCCCTCAAAAAGACTGTTCAAGTTTGTTTTAACTTCGAGAATGTATTCACCAAAGGCTTGGTTGATGGCAATCTCAACTTGCTTAGTAATTTCAATCTTCTCCCTCTCGATATTCTGTAATCTCAGGGCCTCTGCTTCCTTGGCTTTTTGAGCTTTTACCTTTTCTGTGACATAAATGTCCCGGACTCGTTGGATGTTGAAAAAGATGTTGTTTTTCCCTGCCGGATCAATATCAGCCTCAAGAGAGGTAAATTCCTTTTTGACCTGATCCACGATCTGAGTAAATGGTCTGCGAGCTTCATAAATGGTTTTGTAGGTGACTCTAATCTTTGCCTGGTAGTCAGCCAATAGAGTATCCATCTCTTCATTCATTCCAACCTCTTCAACTTTTTTGAGAAGGTTCTCACCGTATGTAATTGCCTTGTCATGACGGGTCTTATTGTCTATGAAGATGGCGGGGGCTGTCTGTACGATCTCAACCAGTTTGGCGGTTGCAATTTCTGCTGGAAGTTGTGCTGTATTTTCCATTTGGGTAGGTATTAAAAAGGTTCGTCTTTGTTGATTTCTACTGAAACAGTGTTCTTGGGAGCTGCAGCCGGAGTATTGTGATTGTCTCCAAATGCCTCAGGTGTCTCCGGATCGCCTTCATCTTCGAATGCAGCCACATCACTTACCCTCAGTTTGGTGTAAGCTCTCATGGCATGCTTGATTGTTTTGGCTTCAAGGAACCCGGGATCAATCTGGCCACCATTGGCAGTGTAGAGGGCATTTGGATTGCCTCTTTCGGTTCCGAATTTTGGAATTGAGTAATTCATCAACCTGGCAATGTCATCATCAAGAAGCCATTTGAAGTCAAGGCTATCTCCCGGGAGTTCAATGCAAACCCATGCACCATAAATCTTTTGTGATTTGCGGGGAATTGCCGGTTTGTAGTCCACGTAAAGCTCGCCCCTTTGGTTGGTTAGAGGCTGGAAGTGATCACCATCATAAAGGACGATGGGGTTTTTCATTCTGATGATCTGGCCAGAGGTAATCCTCATATTCAACTCACCGTAAGCAGTAATCCTGAGCATGCAAGTGTCGATGTACTGAGGTTGTTGTCTGGTTCCGATATTGACACCCCTTGCCTCAAGATATGCCTCAGATTTTTGACCTGGCTGAATGGATATCCCTTGAATTGCAATCTCCGTGAATGCACTGTAAAGGGATATCTTTGTGCAGTTCTTGAGCTTGTCATTGGCAGCAAGTGCCTTTTTAAAGTACAGAGATTCTTTCTCGTAGATCATTGTTGCTTCATCGATGCTCTTTTTGTGGATCTTGTTGACCACACTGATAAAAGCATCTTTTACCTTTGAATCCTCAGTGATTTTCAAAGGATTCAAATTGTCTAACCACGTTTGGTTTTGTGATTCATTTGCCATAACTTTGTGTTGCTTTGATTTTAAATGTGAATTATTGCTTGAAAAGGGGTGACTTCGTGGGTTTACCCCTTTTTATCTGTATATCTCTTCATCGTAAGGAGTTGTATCAATGGGATCCTGCTCATCATCGTCTGTATCATTACAGCAGAACATGGCATAAACGGCACCAATTCCAAGGCAGATAAAGCTCAGCAGAAGAGAAAAAATGACAATGGCGATAAGTAGTTTCATATTTGTGGAATTTTAGAGTGTTCGATCTCAATTGCCTTGTACATAGTGTGAACCGCCTTTCTGTCCTCTTTGAGCTTAATTTTCTCCTGAGTAGTTGTCGCAGCATCACCGGCTTTCTCTTTGAGGGTGATATTTGCGAAGCGGATCAGGCTGTCAAGGATCAGCTCTGTTTATTCTGTATTTAATTCTTTGATCGTAAGTGATCCGTCATTCTCGATAATAACTTTCATATTCATTTAGTTTTTTAATGATACTTTGTGGGGAGTGATGGACTCAAACCACCGACCTCCTAGGCTCTATCAACTGAGCTAACTCCCCTGCCATTTTACTTCGCAGTCTCCAGACTCTTTTTGACAAACCGGCCACCCGCACCTTGTTTTGGGCGATAATGCTCAAGATTCTTTATTGTCTCATCTTTAGTCTTAATTTCCATGCACAATTGGTCAATGTGGGCAAACCGAACGGATGATATCAGTGTTCATTTCCTTCAGCTGTTTCTCCTTTTCCTGAAGCTTAATTCCTGCAACTCTTGAAGCTGTTTTTGCTACTTCTGCTTCTAGCTTCAAATTCTGGATTCTTCTTTTTGTGGTAATTACGATTCCGAACATGGCTTTTGATTTTGAGGTTATTACTTTATTGATTTCTGCCAATATTTTAGTTTCTTCCTACGTGGATAGAAGGCTGGAACAAATGTGATCCTACCTGGAATATGAAAAGCATTATTCCCCTTCATGTTTGGGCCTCTGTGCTTCGGAGCAAACTTTGCTTTCCGATAAGTTTCACGGTTCACATAGCCCATGTTCTGGGCAATACCTCTTTGCTGTTCTACTGTCATCTTTTCTGCGGGTGTTGTTTGTGTCATGGGACTGATTATTTAATTGAATTCTAGTAATATCCATTTGAATCAAAGCAGGGATCATATTCAGGTACATGCTCCTGAGCGTTTTGGTGTGTCTCCCTGAAAACATAGAGCGGGGCTTTAAAGTAGCAGTACCTGCATACTCCGGTACCGTCTCCGGTGAGTGGCTGAAAGTTCACTTTCATGATTGACTCGCCTTCGCATTTCGGGCACCTTAAATCGCTCATGGCAGTGAGTTTTCATATTGGTTGATTGCCTTGTCGAGTTCGGTTCTGATATCCCTGCTCAGCGCCTTGTCTTTCCTGGCACGCTTGGCAGCTTTGTAAAGGGTGGTGATAGCGTTGGTGGTAGGTGCTCCGCAGTAGATAGATTCGCTTTCGATCTGGTCCAGGATATTGGGATGTTGCTCGGTAGATTCTTCCCGTTGCTTCCTGGCTTTCTCTGCACTGAGAGCAGCTTTGTAGAGAAGGAAAAAGAAGATTACTGCAATAACCAACCAAATTGCGGTTGTGATGTCTTCGGTAAGTTGTGGGTTCATTTGCGATTAAGTTTTGAGAGTAAGTAGCAGATCAGTAAAATCACTATGTCAAATACCAAAATGGTAATCAGGGTTTTCATGGCATTACCTTTTTTTGTTGAGTTCGAGTGCCAAATCAACATCGATAACGATCTGCCGGCCAAATTGCTTGATGGCTTTATCAATCGTGCCGCTGTTTTTTATGCGCTGGGCTGTCTTGCGTGAACAGTTGAATAGTGTTGCCAGTCCGTGAATGCCGTACACGTATTTATCGTTCTTGACCAGAGGCTGTTTGACTTCCGGCTGCTCATTGGTTGCTTTGACTTTTTGAAGCTCAAGAAATTCCCCTACAGTCAGGGAAAAAAGAGGCTTTGAAAGAAATTCTGTTGTCATTTGGTAGAATTTAAACGAGTTCCAATTCTCTTACTTTCAATGCAATCTCCACAAGGGTTGTACATTGGAGCTTATCACGTAACCTGGCAACTAAGCTGTTTACAGCTGTCTCCCGCCGGAAACCCATCTCAGCCATTATCTTTTTATAGCTTAGGCCATGACCAATAAGCTTAAGGCACTCAAATTCACGAAATGTGATCCGGGATTCATTTATGCAGAGAGGAGAACAGACTTTGTTTTCACCAGGGCACTGACCTCTTTTTCCGCATTCGATATACTCTTTGCTCATTTTGCCAGTGATTGTGATATCCGGTGTGGCTGAAAGCCTACCTCTGTTGCAATAATTATACTGTTCCAATTGGTCATCCTCGGAGGTAATCCCCATCAATCGTAAGCCTTTCAATGCCTTCGTATCGGAAGCAAGTTCATCGCGCAGATCATCAAAGATGTTGAGCGGGAGTTCTTTGAAGAAACGTGTTTTACCTTCACTGATCCAGTACACTTTGCCGAAGCTCTGTGGATTACCAAAGAATTCTATATTGCTGTCTAGGGGGGTAATTCCTGCTGGTAGCGTGCACATGGTTAATCAATGATTGCATTGGTTTTCTTTTCAATCCTGCTCTTTCTTTTCTTTCTCATGGAAATTATCTCAAGAGCCGCTTCCATGATTTTGGTTTGGGAATCTTCAACCATTTCATTTTCCTTCCCGTTGAAGAATCTGATCACAGAAAAGCGAGAGAGTCCAGCTTTGGAGGCTATCTCTGCTTTATCCCCATAACGTAATTCGTTATTGATTTTTTGAATTGTGTCTTTACTTGTCATTTCAGATTAATTTTTACCTTTATATTCTTGCAACATTTGAATAACTTTGTTTATTGTTTGTTATTATCGTTCAGCAAATATAAACAAACATATTTGTATTACGCAAACATATATGTATTTTATTGCAAATTAATTTGTATTTATTTTTATCAGCCTAATTAACAGTAATTTATGAGTGGAAGTAATTACACTGCGGAACAGCTGGATAAAATTTTAAATGGATTACCCAAAGACGGAGGGCTTAAAACGGTTGATGATCCAGATAATCAAGGCTATTTAAACGAGATATACTGGTATCTCAAAGCTGGTGGTTATGTTTATACTCGGGAAAGTACTCACGATGTCCTCGTTGCAGGATTAACAGCAAAAGGAATAGTAACCTTAAATGAAGGTGGATTCAATGGCCTTCATAAAAAAGATGATAGAGAGAATAAGATAAAGGAGTTACAGCTTAACGAATTGGAATTTCAGAAAAGGATTCGTAAACAGAATAGCATAATAAGAATCTGGCAAATAGTTAGTATTGGAGCAACGATATTGGCATTTCTATTGGGCTTTTTCCTTAAACTTCACAGATTGTAATTCAAGTGATTCCCGGATAATGAAGCAATTAAAAGACACATACATGTTTGCATGAATATAACAGAGGTAATACACAAAATTATTGAATGGAAAGGATTAAGTAATCCTAATGATTTCGCAAAAGCACTTGGTTACAGATCTGCCGAAAAGATAAACCGTCTTTTTCGTGATGCATCTAATAGCCCATCTGTGGATATCCTGCTTGATATTACTAGAGCATTTCCTGAGATAAATCCGGCATGGATTCTTACTGGAAATGAACCCATGTTCTACGATGATGTGCCGATAATCAAGAATCAGGAACAAACATCAACCAGTAAAAAGACTCCATATTACCCAAATGTGAATGCTTCTGCAGGTCTTGGATTCCTGACTGAAAACGGGCATAATTATGCAATCCCAGTTTCAATTCCAGGTGTAGACGCACAAGCATTTATCAACGTTTTTGGAGATTCAATGTATCCGAAATACTGCTCAGGGGAGATAATAGGCATTGAACAAAAAGAAAAGGACATGGTTCAATTTGGTCATGCCTATGTTGTAGAAATGATTGATGGAGATATTTACATTAAATACATCGATCCTGGTAAAGATGATGATCACTGGACATTACGGAATGAGAATCCACACTATAAAGAAAGGCAGTTCCATTTGTCGAAGATCAGGAAGATATTTATTGTCAGAGCCGTTATAACCAAAACAACGATAAAATAATTTTTATACTCCATGAGAAAGTTACTTTTCCTGATCTTTTGGACATTGATCATTACAGGTTGTTCAAACAAAAATTCTATTCTAGAAGAGATTGCTTCATCAATTGTTGCACCTACTGTCGAAATAGACATTAGCCAACCAATTGTGACAACCAATATTGCAACTGGATGTGTAATTGTTGTCAAATCTGATGGCGGGTCTCCAATTACTGAAATTGGCTTATGTGGAAGTACAAAGATAAATCCAACCGTTATTGATAATAAAACCTTCTCGGGTGGATCATTTCCATTATTAGTTTACACTTTGAAAGATTTAACCTCTAAAACCACTTATTATTTACGTCCTTATGCAACAAACAAAGTAGGGACATCATATGGGAAGCAAGTAACCATCACAACGCTTTAACTACAATAACCTAACCAAATTTAACCTATGGCACTCCTTGATTTTTTAAAACAAAAAGAGATTGCTGAGATTAATCGTCTGAATAAAGAAATTGCATCTCTAAATTTAAGTATCCAAACATTAGAAAATAGAGTTGGAGGATTACAAAAAGACATCTCACAGCTTGAAAAATACCAGAAGGTTGTTGATGTTGACAAGTTGATTGAAGAAAAATTAGAAGATTTAGAATTACAGAAACAAAATGCCCTTAGATATAGAGAGGAAATAGAAAATGAAACTCTTGTACTTAAGAGGGACTACACAAGCGCATTATCGGTATATAAAAACCTCAAACATCAAACAGATTTGTTTTCTGAATCTTTAGAACTGTCTGAATATGGTGTTTACGAACCTCATTTTGATTTTGAAACATCAGAGATTTACAAGGGTGAAATAGGTAATATTCGTGATCGACAGAAAGAAATGATATCCAACGGCACTGCCATTGGAGGAGGGGACCAAATCTCATGGAATGGAAGTCTTGCTAAAGGTCAAGCTATGGTAAAGCGCGAGAAAAAGCTTATGATGAGAGCTTTCAGTGGCGAATGTGACAGTTTCATTTCTTCCGTTGAATGGAATAATGCAAAAAGAATGGAGGAAAGAATTTATAAATCACACGAGGCTATAAATCAAGTTTATAAAGAGCAAGGCATTTACATTACAGCAAAATACTGTGACTTAAAGATTGATGAACTTAGGCTTGCATATGAGTACAAAAAGAAAAAGTTTGACGAAAAGGAGGAGCAAAGGCAAATAAGGGAACAAATGAGGGAAGAAGAAAAAGCTGCCCGGGAAATTGAGGCTGCATTAGCCAAAGCAGAGAAGGATGAAGAGTCTTTTCATAAAGCAATAGAGAAAACGAAGAAAGAAGCAGAGGTTAGTGATGGCACTGAGCGTGAAAAGTTGATGAATAAAATTATTGATCTGGAAAGAAAGCTGGTTGAGGTAGAAGAAAAGAAAGCTCGGGCATTATCAATGGCTCAACAAACTAGACGTGGTCATGTATATGTTATCTCAAACATTGGTTCTTTTGGAGAGAATATTTATAAAATAGGCATGACTAGAAGACTGGACCCCCAGGATCGAATTCGAGAGCTTGGGGATGCTTCAGTCCCATTCCAATTTGATATTCATGCCATGATCTATTCTGAAGATGCACCAGCACTTGAAACACTTTTACACAAAGCGTTTGACAAAAAGAAGGTCAATATGGTAAATTACAGAAGAGAATTTTTCTCCGTAACTCTTGATGAAATTGAGGATGTTATTAAGCACCAAAACATTAATGCTGAGCTGGTAAGATTGCCAGAAGCAATGGAGTACCATGAATCTATTGCAATACTTGAAAAGATTAAACACTTTCCAAGCATGCATCCGGAAGATGCCATTCTATGTGAATTTCCTGAATCTATTTGAATTTCAAATGTTCATCCTAACCTTCAAAAAATCCACATCCAAGAAGTATCCTGCTGCATTGAAAGCGGCGGAGAATATTGGTTGTGTGGTTTTGGATGATCAGGTAGTAATTGAGCTCACGGATCCTGAACTGCTTTATGCCTATGAGTCACTGAAGGATCTTCTCCGAATAATTCAACATTGGAAAAGTGTTGATGCCAAGTACCGAGGGAAGAAAATTAATCCCTTCCGCTTCATCTTTATAATTTACACCAATATCCGGGAATGTGCCGAGCAGAAGAATTGCTCAGTGGATCCAAAACACTGCTGGAGGGATAATGACAATGAAGGATGGGGATGCCGGTTCCTTCATCCATTCCGAAAGGAAATATCTGGATCCGGAGAATATAAAAAAAGCAACCAATACTGGTACAATTTTGGAATTCGGGATGGTGGCACCTGGAAGGTTGACAAAAGACTGATCGCTGAGAAACTTCATCAGTACATTGAGGCTGGCCATCTGCATCTTTGTCCATTCCTCAATTTAGATCGAGTCCAGGATATAATTGTGGAGTTGCCAGAGACAATACAAATCGACCGGGTAAATTTTAGACCATTCAAAACAGATGGCAAAGATGTCAATATACGGCATACCCCTCAGCACTTTGCTTTCATTGACAAGTTGATTCTTGCAAAATCATCAACTTATAACGATTTATGCATGATCAATTACCTAGCACAGCTGGAGCATGATATGAGGTATTTTGAATACAGTAAAAACTAAATGAACCTTAAACGATACCTCATCTTCCTACCGGACAAGGAAGCCGGAAAAGATACTGCTAAACTCCGGTTCCGGGTAAAGTGGTCTGGGGGAAGTGCGGCCTTTTCTGTTGGGTACCGTGTAGAAGTAGACAAATGGGAGGTGTCAACACAACGATGCAGGATCTCAACTACCCACGGAAAAAAGAAGATCCAAGCCAATATTATCAATCGCGAGATTCAGCGATATGAGTTGGCTGCCAACTCGGTCCTTAATGGCTTCGAGAGCAAAGATAAGACTCCAACAAATGATGAATTTCGGGATGCTTTTAACCTGGCAATCAACCGGACTTTAAAGGTTTCTAAGTTAAGGGCCGGATCCACTTTCTATGAGATATTTGATATGTTTGTATTGACTGCCGGTGCAGAGAACTCATGGTCGGAAGATACAGTCAGGAAATTCAACAACGTGAAGGAGTACATGCAGGCTTTTGATTCGAGTCTATCCTTCAATAGTCTCTCTGATCAGAAGATGACCGACTTTGTAAAATACCTGAACAGTATCGGTCATCGTAATTCCACCACGGACAAAAATATCTCATTTGTCAGATGGTTCCTGCGTTGGTGCCATAAAAAAGAATTATACCATGGCCGGGTCCATGAGACATTCAGACCAAAGCTAAAGGGTGTTGATTCCAATTCGAAGGAGGTGATTTATCTTACATGGGATGAGCTACATCACTTGTTGAATCTTAAGATACCGGATACCATGCCAGGTATTGAAAGGGTAAGAGATGTGTTCTGCTTTTGCTGCTTTACAAGCCTGAGATACTCTGATGTAAAAAAACTGTGTAGGTCGGATATCCGGGATAATTATATCAGGGTAGTGACAAAAAAGACAGATGACGGCCTTACTATTGATCTGAATAAATACTCCCGGGCGATCCTTGATAAATATGCAGACTGCAACTTCCCTGAAGATAGGGCACTACCGGTAGTTTCAAACTCATCAATGAACTGGAGCCTCAAGGAACTTGGAAAGCTGGCAGGGTTTAATGATATGCGCAGAATTGTCTTTTTCGTTGGAAGGGATAGATATGAAGAAGTGCATCCATTACATGAACTTTTAACGACCCACTGCGGACGTCGGACGTTTATCGTCAATGCACTTTACCTGGGAATTCCGGCAGAGGTTGTAATGAAATGGACTGGCCACTCAGATTTCGAAGCTATGAAACCGTATGTCAAAATTGTGGATGAACTCAAATCAAAGGAAATGGCAAAATTTGACCAGGGTGTTAAGTCCCCGATTCTCAAAAAGGGGACTAAAAAGAGGGTTCTATAAGGCTTTTTAAGTCTATTAGTGACCCTATATAAAAAATGCTTTAAGCTAATAACAAGGGTTTTGACTCTTAGCGGCTCTTAGTGATATTATACTTTGCGGTTCCCCTCTCTCCGCAAACTACCTTATATACTAGATAGTTGCGAGATTCACACACGATTTTACACACGGTTTTAGTGTAAAACGTGTGTTTTTTTATGCCTAATCTTAAATTGAAGAAGTGTCATTGTTTACTTCATTTAATACTTTCATCTGCATTTAAACTAATCTCACGAGGAATGCGGGGCCTCCCCGCTTCAATCCATGCCGTTCTGATCAACTCAGCTGTAGCTTTTGACGAATCGGTGATTAGCCGTATTGTAATAGTCCCAAATTGGCTCCACAAGGTCTGATAGTACATTGCGCCATATTCTTGTCCGGATGCGTTAAATGCTATTAAATCATCTTTTAAAAGGGAATCCTTGTATTGGTAGTTCTGATACATGTAATCGAAGACGTACCGGCTTACGTTCTGTACTTTGTGCAAACGTGAACGTTTGACAGTTATCGAATCAATGTAAAGGTTGATCATCTTCGATTCGTACCGGTTGTGAATACCTTTTTGTCCGGTAAGTTGGCCATCATAGTTTAGAGTAAGATGCAGTGGCATGTGTCCATCTGCAACATAATGTCCAAGATCAGCTGCAGTAAGCACAGCCTTTGACCACTCCTTTGCTCTGAATTGCTTCACGAGTTCCTGGTAGGTTGAGTCGGTTACCCAGGGAAGGGTACCGTTTTTCTTTATAAACTCCTCACCATATTTGTTGAATGCTTCTTCTTTCCCTTCGACAATCCTGTTGGTTTGTAAAAAGTCAGAGTAGGCATCTATGTCGATGTAATGCTTAATATCTTCAGTGGGATCGGTTCTACGCCGCTTATCTGGGTCTGATCCATGCTCTGCAAGCTTTTCTGACCATCCGTTGTATCTGTTAAGCCTGGCAGGGAAATTCTGAGAGGCTGATCCGTTGATTTTCTGATGGCCCTTTTCTCCCCAACTGCATAAGAGGAGTATCATGGCAAACATCAAAACTGATTGAATAGTATTTCTTTTCATATTGACCAATTGTGAATTTCAATTAATCACTTTATCATTAAGATGAATTCAGGGCAAACTATTAACCAAGTTGAGGCTCATTATGTAGCTCAATTAAATTAATTGTTCATTTAAACGATCAACATTCCAAATTTTCTTTGCCAACTCTTCATACAATTCCTGTCTTTCAAGTAGTGCAGTTTTATCGAAATATAAATAGGCTTTGAACTTTAGATTTTCTGCTTCAAAGAATCGTTTAAACTGAGGATTATTTTGATAACAATCACTATTAAGCGATTTTGCCAATAAATTCTCACCAAAGTAAATAGGTAATTTTCTGTCGAAGGTCAAATCATTTAAACTTCTGTTTTTATCCATCGGTAGAAGCAACAGGCCTCCGAACTTATTGCGATGACGGTCGAAAGTTTCTTTTTCAGGATATTCAGCCATAAACCAATCGTGGTGGTCGCAAATAATGTGCTCAATATCATATGGGTTCTTAATTTCTCGATTTACATAATTATTGAAATTTGAGGGTATGCCACTTTGCATTTCTATATAATCTGTTATTCGAGATAGGATATGAAGCATATATCGGATTGTCCATCCATTCAAACGAAAATCATCAATGGTTTCTAATTGGAATTCCATTCCTGTAATCTCATTCTTGCAAACTTCCAATAATTCAGCCAATGGTTTTCTTCTGATTCTTTTGGAAAGCATGAAAACATTATACACAATGGCAGAGTAATCAACTGTTTTGTAGTTGAAAATTCTTCGAGTAAAATACAAATCCAAAAAGCAGGATACCAATTTTATCTTCTTATCAGATTCTTCTTTTGTTTCCTTTGGGTCAATAGCTGCAAGAATTAATTGATATTGTAATGTAAAGAATCTATCCGCATTATAGTAAACGTATTCAAAACCTTTGGTCAGAGTTGATGAATATTTTTTCAGGTCAAGATATATCTGGCTGAACTTATCAAACTGTTTCAAAACAAAGTCTTCATAGTCTTTGCTTTTAATCAACTTCATTTGAGTGTTATGTTCTCTAACCCATTTGTGAAACGCAGTTCCAATAATATCAAAATCTCCTGGCAATGCGTTTTTCTTTCTTTCCCTTATCGTTTCAGCATACTGAGAACGTATCCAGAATTTTATAAAATCACTTTCTTCTTCTTTACCTAATCCCTTCAATTCAAGTATTCGTTTCTTCCATAGGTCATTTGCTTGTTGACGAATACCGTCATTTTCAATTTTACTAAGCAAGTATCCTTTTAACATTTCGGTTGGCGTTAAGCTCAAGCCTCTATCATTCATAGATACAAAAATCTTGTGCGCATCTTGTTCTGTTTGCGCAATAATTCTTATAAAGTCTACATTGTCAATCAACCAGTCTTTGAAAATATCCAATGCCTCTTTTGGCAATGTGTCATTCATAATTGCCTTGATGTCAGAGTAACGATTGTAAATATTCCTAATAGTTTCCGAACGATTTGTTATGTCCATGTATTCATTTTGCAGCAAGGCATTCATTATGTCATAACGATCAGGCATTTCTGGTACATGGATGTTAAATGTCTTAGTACCCGCTTTCTTTGAATAGATAAGCTGTAAGACTTCTGCTCTTTCTTCTTCATCTTGCAGTTGGTGGTATAAATAAATCAGAAGAAGTGTCAGCGATGTAAGACGTTGCTGACCATCAATAATGGCATTATCGTCAGCTGTTAAAACTATTGAGCCCATAAAATAATGCCCATAATCCAGCACTTTCCCTCTTTCATCTTCCTCTGAATAAAATTCAAAGAACTCTTCAGTTAGGTCATCAAGAAGTTCTTCAATTTGCTTAGTCTGCCATTGATATTCACGCTGATAATAATGAATCGTATATTTTACTCCGGTAAATAATTCACGAATGGTCTTCGGTGTTCCATCAATTTTTCTCATTTCCAATTTTTCTATTAATCAATATTTACAAGATATGCCTAAAGCTTACAGATGAATTATGAATTTTTGCTTAAACTCATTCATAGTATTTATTATTTTTATTTGTCACTATCATTTCTCATTATCCAAACCTTCAATGTTACTCTCCGCAGAACCGAAACCCTTTTAATTGAGAACATGATCAGGTTATCTTTATTCACCAAAAAATAATGATTGCTGAACCGAGTCTTTATATATCCCATAGTTGCCAAGAAACAGGTCTTCGATTTTATCAGCCATTTTGATTACTGCTTCATAGCTGAAATTAATCAGATCATCTTCATTTGTAATATATCCAGCTATATAGTCAGCTGCTCGTGTTTCAAGCCCTAATTTTTTACAAAGTAGAAAACTGACTGTTTCTGCCTCCAATTCCTCTGCAGTTCTGGTAAGCTTTCTTTGCATCAATTTTATTTTTTTATCCGGATTACTTCGTGACAATTCCTTGTGCCCGGTATGACCCAAAAACAAATGAGCCAATTCATGCATAAGAGTAGCAAGAAGCGCTTCTACCTTATTGTTTTTGTTTAGAGCAATTTCAAGCTTCCCGGAAAATATAGTTGTTATATGTCCACCTTTAAAATATGATTGATCTTTGAATACTATTTTTATCCCAAATTTGTATGCAACAGAAATAGCATTTTCAAAAAATGCCGGATTAATTTTGCCTTTTACTTCAAATGGCTTGCTTCCTAAACCTTTTTCTAAAAATTCTTCTGGTGTTTCTTTTCCTTCAGTATCCATCACATCATATACCATCATTACAGGACCCATTGGAGCCAAAATCACATAAGGCCTAGCATCTTCTTTGATCGTGCGGTTGAATCTCTTTTTCCAAAAGGCAGTTCCTCCAAAGAAAGTTACTGCTTCATTTTGCAGATAGACCAACATGTTGTTGAATCTGGAATAATGATTGAAACTTGCAATGAAATTAAAGAATTTGAAAAATTCTTCGCTGCCTTTGTGCTGCCAACTTCGATGTAAAAGCTCATCAATGGTGAACTTATCGTTAATATGATTGCTATTATCCATTTTTTAGAAATCTATAAAATGCATTTTCAAACTTGGTATGATTAAAAACTATTTATCTGAAAACCAGATGTATTCGCAAATATTCTCTTTAAGAAGGAAATCATCATTACATATTTTGTTCTTATTTGGATCTCTTTTAAAGTAATTGTTTTTGCCTGAGTCATAACCAACCACTATTGAATGCCAATCTCGATATTCAGGATATAATACCATTGCTAATCCCCCAATATTTTTGAGATCGTCCCTTAAACCCATCTTTTCACTTTGAGGGATAGAACCAGTTTTTACAGCTTTATTCCCTTTAACAACGCAATATTCTTTTGTACCTAATATGTTAGTGTTATGTAAATCTGTGATATAATCGAATCCTCTTATATCCCCATTGTTAACGCAATGTTTTTGATATATATCTGTTATCAGATTTTCCTTGGTTCTTTCCATTTGGCCGACAGGACCCGTTGCTAAAGTATTTGTGATTAAGGAATCGAATTCTGGGCGGAGGTGATCAATAAATCTTGAAAATATTTGAGTGTGGTTTATGAATTTATTTGAATAGTAATCAATTATGATACTATAGCTTGCCCAAACGCAGACACCTCCTTGCTGTACATAATTCACATCAATTTTATCTACTTTAATCATTGTGGTTAGGTATTATACTGCCAAGTGCTCATAATCAATAGTTAATTTCGCTTACGGTTTCTTGAAATAATAGCGTCTACATACGCACTTAAAACAGGATCTCCTTTTAATAAATCTTTCAGTATTATAGCTCCTCTTTGTGTAATTAAGTGTGGTTCTTCTAATCCTACACAATTTATAGTTTTCTGTGTCTTTCCTGAATTTGGATCGATGATCGTAAATATTAATTCCAAATTAATAAAGTCACAATCCAAATAATCACTAAAGTTATCACGGTGAGGATGTAAGATCTCAAATGTCAAATTTGAATATAATTTAGGGCCTACGCGATTGTTTCTATCAGCCACAAAATACGCTTTCTTCTTTTTAAACATATTGCAAAAACTGCATGAAAGCACTAAATTTTCAGGTTCAAAAATATAATCTGGATATTTATATTGAGGAGCAACATGTTCTCTATGTACTTCATAGGCTAAATCCAAATTAAGACCGCAGAAAGCACAATAATTATCTTGTATTCGCTTAAGCTCAGTTTTGATTTTTGCTTTGATTTCATTTCGAATTCGATTTTGATCAGAGGTCCCAAATGAGTCAGACCATTTTTCCTTTGTCCATGGTTTTATGGAGTCTAGAAAAGAACTTTCTTCTTCAGTAAAATTAACTGTTTCAGGCAATTTTGGTGCGGGTTTACGGAATGGCATATCAATTCAGATTCTTTAAATATTTCTCTGATTGTTGAATAACTAAACGTAAAGGATCATCTTGATTTGGCATTATATACCTCTCCAGTTTATCAATAAGCCTTCTGATTTCTGTAGTTTCTACTGATTTACTAGAAATATGGGAGATCAAGTTTCTTAGATCTAGTTCGAAATACTTATTACGCATGGTTGCCACTTCAAAAACGTTGTATAAAATACTTTCAGGATCCCAGCCATAAGTTTCAAAGTCTAATTCTTCAATTTTTATTTCTTTGGTTTCTTGATCTCTCCTCATTGAGACTATTCGACTTTCTTCATCTTTCAAACTTGAAATTAAAAAGTGTGAATGGGTCGCAATAACTACATTGACTCCTTTATGCAGATTTATAATTCTCTTTAGTATGTCCAAATAATCGATTTGCCAATTCGGATGTAAGCTAATTTCAGGCTCATCAATGATTACCATTGAATTATCTTCAAGATTTGACACAATCCCAAGTAAGGATGTTAAAAGATGATTCTCCCCAGAACTTGCCTGCTCATAATTGAAAGTTTTATCCTTCGTAATTAGAAAATCACTAATCTTCAAAAGTTCCAAATCAAGCATGATTGATAGTACTTTCCAATCATGTAAAAGTTGATTTATGCCTGTTTCTGTTTTTAGATCAACGGAATAATTAAGCCGCATGGCAGACTTAGATGCTTTTTCAAACGAAGAGCGACGTAATGTGAAAAATTCATGAACATCTTCAATTGCTGAATAATTCTCAATATACTTCTTGTAATTATCTGCTCGATAGCTCGGTTTTGACTTATTCTTTTTAATAAACGCATTATGAGGATCGAGAATCTTGTTTGAGTTCTTATAAACAACGAATCTCCTCTCTTTCTTTTCCAATTTTAGCATCGGGCCTCCAATAAAAATGATCTGAACTTCTGGATTTAACTCAAGAGACGAAAGTACAGAAAGTAAGCTTTTTGATTTATTCGTTTTTAACGCTTCTATAAAATATGAAACAGCGTTTATTTTAATTTTTCCAATAAATGCATTATTTGTTGCTGCTCTAATTCCCAGATATTTATAATCAGGAATTTGTTTTGTTCTGATGTAATTGAGGATGGGATATTTGTCATTTATGGTTACCGAACTTGCTAACCATTTGGAGGGAAGACTAATTTCCTCAATATCGACTTTATAACCATTCTTGTGAAATATGAACATCCCTCTATCCGCAACTATTTCAAAATTTTCTTTGTCCAAAAGATATGTCAACGAAAACTTTTTCTTTGTTACGAAGTAAGAGTCTGATTTAGTAAGTGCAATTTCATTAAAAACTTCTATCAAGTAACTTAATAAATAACTTTTCCCTGTACCGTTTGGACCAATTATGATTGAATAATAATTAGAAGTTTTTAATTCATCCGGATTGGTTAATTTAAAGGTTTTACCTTCCAACAATGGATGCTTGTTTATTGTAATTGAAAGTATTCTAAACATATCCTATTTTTTTTAATTTTCCTTATTTATTTTCTCCCAAGCCTCCAGCACCAACCGTCTCGTCCGATACTCCCCATATTTTCGGATTTCCTTGTCTTTGAGGACGCGGAAGGTTTCGCCTGGGAAATCGGCACCATACACATCTTGTGGGTCTAAAATGTAGCGGAGTTCTTCGGTGGTGAGGCCGTAGAGTTTGGCGTAAATGGCATCGAGTTCAGCTTTTATTACTGCACGGCGGTCTTCATCCCATTTAAAGGGTGGTAGTGGGCACCCTTCCGGATCTATTTCGCACCAATCGGGTGGGATCCATTCATGGCCGCCGGTAGTTGCTTTGTTGGCTTCCCATTGTTTTTTGATGGCTGCTTTTAAATCTTCATCGGCTTCTTTCCAAACATCATCGGCAAAGGACTTGATGTCCCAGGAAGTATAAACTAATTCTATTACTGGAATTGCAATTTTTGATATCGTTTGCAGATCCAATTTCTTGCGTTTTACTAAAGGAAGTTGTTTTACAATGAAAAAATTGAAATTTACACCACCTATTTTTTGGCGCAAGATATAGTCAAATGGCAAGCACGAAAGATTTCCCAACAACCCAACAATATCATTAGCAGATGTGTTCTCAGTAAAAATAATAGGAGCGCTATTTCCTGTTGCTTCATATGGTACAATTGAAAATATACCACTTCTCTCATCATTGGATCTTGCGTTGTTACGAAAAGCTAAAAGCCATTTATATTTCCAGAAGTTTGGAATATTATTCAGGAACTCTTTGCGACTGACATAATTTTTAGTGGTTATTTTAAATGTTGAGTCTGTATAATTTTCCAAGGATAAATCTTTATAATCATCATCGATTAAAGATGCCCACCTATGATTAAAAAGATGTATGAGTTTTGCTTCATAAAGACGAACATCATCATTATCACCATTCTTTTTGAATAAATGGCTATCTGATGTCATGTTAAAAATGCCTTGCTTAAATGATATATTATAAGGGTTAATATTTTCTTCTTCATTAATAATTATATCGCTACTTAGATAAATCTTTTTTGAAACCTCATAATCCTTTTGAGTATAAAATATAGGACATGTTTTTGTGTTCGGATTAAACAACTTAAAATCAGATTGTTCTAAAATTACTTTTCTTTCTTTAATAAACAGTTCCTCAACTTTTAATGCTTTGAATACAAACTCAATCTTTCGATTCTTATCAAGTCCTCCTTTTCTTAAAATGAAAATACAAAAGGGGTCTCGGCTTTCGAGTCCTTGAAAAAAATCTCTTGCCTCAAGAAAATCGTAAAGTTTGTAGAGGTGATTATTCTTTGTAATTTCTTCAAAAAGGTATTTGTTGGAATCCGTTGTCGAAATTGCAGAAGGGATTATTAGGCCAACACTACCGCTTTTATTAATAAATTGATATGCCAGATCAGTAAATAATGGATAAGTATTTAACTTGAAAATAGCTGAAAGAACAAACCTTTTTGAATGTTTGCAAGATTTTGATATTGATTCAATCGTATGTTGATACTCCCTCCATTCTTTCAATAATATTGGGTTCGAAATAGCTAAATTTTGTATTGCCTTCTTCCGTGTTGAACCTTCTAATTTTGCGATTCTATCATCCTTTGTTTGAAAGAAGACTCTTTCTTCTGGCTGGATTTGATCCCATGGTGGATTTCCAAGGATCACATCAAAACCACCCTGTTCAAATACATCTGGAAATTCTAATGCCCAATGAAAAAAATTGTGTTCTGCGTATAAAGAATTGGCCTTACCAACCATTGGGGCATAAGCTGCGGAAGGATTGCTTAAGAAACTGATCAAACGCTCACTTGTAGGTGCAGCCTTTTCGGTTTCAGGAGTGTAGTGAAAAAAGAAGGCTGCTGTCCAAATATTGCATGCTGTCCATTCTTTGTACCAACTTGGTTTGTTCCGAAGTTTTTCAAATTTGGTTTTAACTTGTCTTACGGCTTCTACATTGTCCTGATTAATGTCTTCCAATTGATGGTAATCCGCAGAAAAACTATGGACTTCTTCCTTCTCATCAAATTTAAGTGTTTGCTGGAAACCTGTGTCTGCCTTACCTTCAAGAAACTTAAGAAAACGCTGATTCTCTTTTTTTAAGCTTAAGCAAATTGTTTGATCATCACCTGTAATAGGATTATATGCTTCATTAGGAATACCTTTTTCCAGAACGCTTAAGTCGGTAACGCCAACCAAACTGTTTCCACATCGAATTTTATGATCTAGGAAACTCAATGGTTTACCGCTGTTATGACCTTCGAGCCATAAGGCCAGTTTACACAATTCAACGGCATCAGGGTTCATATCCACTGCATAGATGCAATGCTGTATCACTTCGCGCAAGCATATGCGGTAATGAGAAGGAGGTGGATTTTCTTCACCACTTTGTACCCTTGCCAAATACCAGGCAATGGTTCGGCCTGCCGCTAACACCATGTGCCCACTGCCCGAAGCAGCATCACACACTTTGAGTTTCAATAACGCTTTGGCCTGTTCATCCTTATTGCCGGTATGCTTTTTTAATCGCTCTTCAATAACGGGTATTAAGGCCGATTTAATCAGCTCATTCACCAGGTCTGGTCTGGTATAAAAAGAACTAGTAGTCTTACGTCTTGTTCCTCCGTGAAAGGTAAAATTGATATATTCCGGATTGGTGGATTCAATGTTTTCAATCACTGGATGAAGTTCCAGTAAACCTTCGTAAACCGATCCCAACTCTTCCACATCCAACGAACGGTAATTGATCGGGACCAGGTTTTTCTTTTCGTCGGTAAACTCATTCAGGTTCCGTACGCATTCCAACAGCAATTTATTATTGATCAGGCTGTTTTGCAAATCGGCAATGGCATTGTAGCTGAATAAATCACCGTCAAGCGGTTGAATGCCTAATTTCGTTCCGTTTCCACTTGCTTCAAACAACAGAAAAGTGTTTACCAGTCCCTGCCACAAGTCGTTAAATTGGGCTTCATATACATAGCGGTTTTCGGAGAGTTTGCGCAGGCGATGAATGCTGTAATACTGAAAATAAAAATTTTTAAGACGCTGAATCTTTTCGCTTTTATCGTCGGGATCGTAAACCAGATCGCGTTCTTCGGTAACCATTAAAAACAAAAAACGGTAGATAATACGCAACAACTGCCGGTAATAATTCTTCGCCGATAGGTTGCCTGCCAGGATTTTCTCACGCAAAGCGGTATTGTTTTCATGCTGAAGAAATCCCTTTCCCAATGCCAGTAACGATTCTTTTACTGCAAGACTTAAGCCATCTCGAATCCGGTTTCCGGTTTCAATACTATCGCGGTAATACGTTTCCAATAGACATTGACCGGCTTCCTCGTTTATCCGAGGAAAACGGCTAGCATGAATCAGGCGATAAAGTACCGTAAACTCGCTGTATTTGTCTTCATCCAGCATCCGCTTGAGGTCGAACTCCACATAAGTGAGTTTAATCAGCATACCACTGTCGCGAATCAAACGTAGGTACAAACCATTGGTCGCAATTCCATACAAATGTTCGGTCACATTCAGGTATTCCTGCATCGTACCGTGAGGCGAAAACCGGGTAGTTCCTCCACTGGTTTTGATATCCAGCGTATTTTTGTCCGGATGTGTGGGTTCGGTAAAACCAACGATATGAATCGGAAGCTGATCGGTGTTTTCGGCAGTGTGGCTAATCGGATAAGTCTGGTTATTATCTCCCTGAAGCGAAGTTCTTTGGCGCGACAATTCAAACCCAATGGAATTTAAAAACTGCTCCATCCATTTCCGGCTCAGCGTTGTTCCATAAGGATCGCTGGCCGGAAGGTTTTGAAGCCGGTCGCTAAAATGCTTCCAATCTAATTTAATGCGGCTCCAGGCATATTCAATTTCACTCCGGATGTTTGATCCGGGCTCGAACCCAAAATCGGTTGCCGATTGTCCCTGGGCTTCAGCCTTTTCAACCTTTTGAAGAATTTCTTCCGAAATCAGGTTGCCTTGTATATTGATGGTGGTGTATTTCATGTCTGTTTTACTCCTATAAATAATTCTTCCACGCTATCGAAATTGAGATACCGATTCGTGAACCAATCAATCCATGGTCTGTATTTTTCAATCACATTTTCAGAAATTGTTTTCACAAAATCTTCCAGATCATATTTTTTCAATTTAGATTCAGGGCACGATTCATTGAACTGTTTCTTCAAAGAATTTATCTCGTTTAATGTAGTTGGATGTTTTTTAGGCGCTAAAATGATTGAATACGAATTTGCCAAATGATGCACCATTCTGTATTTTTCAGTCAACAGAAAGTTCCTGTAAATTTGAGTGCAACCCTGTTTTACAGATTCAATCCCTTCGGTGGAGAATAATCCGCTTGCAATTGCTGTTTCAACTTTCAAGCTATTTTCTTTGGCTTTATTTGTTCCCAGCGAATCGGTGTATTTAACCTCAATGGAAATGATATTACGATTATTGTGATTGTCAGTAAAGAAAATGACTGCGTCCATTGCTGACTTGTCCTCAGTATAACTGGAAACTGGCAATGGTATAAACTCAATATCAATTCTTTCAACCTCCACGACAGGATAGTCAGGAAATAAAGCAGCAACAATCTGATTTACATTGTTCGGATCAGACTTTAAAAGCATCATCAACGGATGGAACAGATTAAATGCTAAAGGCATACTTGATAAAAGATTATTGAATAGCCGATCCGCTTTTATTGTTTCTTCGGGTTTCTTATTTCTGATTCTTTCGTGGGCATATTTGAAGGTCTCTTCAAAATAAAAGTTCTTGTTTTTGTCTTCTCCACCTGAAACGATATGTCCGTATTCTTTAACTATTTTGTTATAGTTTCTTTTCCCTGCTGAATCAAAACCGGCAAATACAGCAACCGTTGTTTTACCCTGTGGTTCAGTCCTATCAACACGATAACAGGATTGCAAGAGCGCTGCTTTTGTGGTAAAGTCGCCGCCGGATGAATAAATATTGCCTAAATCTTTTACTTGCATGGTTAGGAGATCTGAGGTAATAAAATGTAAACTCCCAATACATCCATGGGAAGAACTGGTTCTACCACATTATACCGGATGCCACCCACCAATTTTCTGACTTTGGTATGCACGAAAACCAAATGATTGGCCCGTTCCAGAGCAACTTCATCGGTATGTTTCCTGAAGGTCGTTTCATCTTTTACCCATTGCATTTCTTCCTCCAGCCAATAGGCCTGCTCGGGCTGCTCCATGTTTTGGGTAGCTTTTATGTCCATCAATAAATTCAAGGCAGGTTTTCCGACAATAAACTGTTTCTGTCCAATTTCACCCTCGTAGCCCCAAAGCCACATTTCTTCGGCCACCACTTCTTTATTGCTGGGTTGCTCGGCTATTACATTTCGAACCCTTAACTGAAACAGAACCGTTTTTTGCTGAATTGCTGAAGACCGCAAAACCGAAGCGCGGGCAGCACTATGGTCTGCACCATGCAGCGCATTATTGATGATATGATTGGAAAGATGTTCGGTAAACGGATGATTTCGTCCAAGATATTTGAACCCTGCAGGAGTTGGCGATTTGAAAGAAACCTGAATTTCGTTTTTATCAGTCAGCAAGTCTCGTAAGCGTTGTGGAATGTTGGTCGCATAAATCTTGTAGCCGTTTTTGTTTGCATCCACCTGAACCCCCATAAACCGAAGTGATTCCACCACAAACTGTTCTACAGCTTTTACATCGCCAATGGCATCATCAACTTCTTTCAAATCTGCCTCTATTTCGTTTGCTTTTATGGCATGGTGAGCAAAGATGCTCCGGGAAGCAACCTCCCGTTTTTGGGCTTCATCAAATGCCTGAGCCACTTTCTTTTTCTCGGCATCAATCTCTTCGGCTTCAAACAACGAAAGTTGATACGAAACCTGTTTGATCGAAACCGATGGTTTTAACAGGATGGCATTGGTAACAGCTTCCATTACCGAAGCGCTGTTTTCAGGGAAAGGAACTGCAATCCCGATTGACCGCCTGATTTCCCGGGCCTTGCGAAGTAAGACTTCCAATACAACCCCGTCAATCGGATTATTACTTCCATACAACAAGGCTACTTCAACCGTTGTTGCTTGTTGTCCGAAGCGGTCGATACGACCTTCACGTTGTTCCAAACGGTTCGGATTCCAGGGCAAATCGTAATGCAAGAGGGCATTAAAACCTTCCTGCAAGTTAATCCCTTCGCTCAAACAGTCTGTGGCAATCAGCAATCGCCTTTCAGACTTATTCATGGATTCAATCTTTTCTCTTCTTAACTCATCATCAAATTCACTGGTAATTACCTCAATGTGCAGCGACTTAAAGTTTTTCCCTTTCAAGGCCTCTTTGAAAATTATGCCTAGATAATTGGCCGTTTGGATGTATCGACAAAAGATGATAGGGTTGTAACCTCGTTCAATAAAAGTCTTAATCTGGAACAATGCTTCTTTGGCTTTTTGGTCATGTTCAAGACCATACAAACCTTCCATTCTCCGGGCATAACCCAACAAACGTTTCGATTCTGAATCATTCACCTTCGAGGCTTTCCCCAAAACCGATAAAGGCAGATTGTCATCCGTTGAAAAGTCAGAATCCATAACGCTTTCGCTTTCTGCCTCATTACCTACCAGTTCATCTTCTTCGTCGGCTATTTCTTTCTTTTGTGCTTTCTTTACCAACATCGAAATTCCGGCAGCTGGGCTGCTCATTACTCCACGAAGCAAAGCCAGTGCATCCCAATAATTGTATCGTTGTTTTCTTCCGTCAATCGTTTTAATTGCCACAATTTCGCGTGCATAAGCCAAAATATCATTGAATACTTCGGAATATGCTTTACCAATTTGATAATCCTTGTCAATCGAATTTCGTTCCGGAAATTGGGTTTCTTCATCCAACCATTTGATCACATCGCCCCTTCGCCGCTGAATGAAATGATTGGAGATTTCTTTTCGTTCATCTTCACTCGAAGTAACAATGTCAATCTTTTCAAATGCGGGTTTTATCAAGCCTAATAACGACTGAAATTCGGCTTGTTTGCCGCTATGAGGTGTGGCAGTAACCAGTAACAAATGTTGATTTTGTTTCTTCGCAATATCATGCAGCAGGTGATAGCGAAGTTGCTGTGAATTGTTGGCTCCGGCAGGTTTGGCGCAGGTATGCGCTTCGTCAACGATAATCATTTCCGGACAATGATCGATAAACACCTGGCGTTTGTTTCCGGTCTTGATGTAGTCAATTGAAATGATCTGAAAAGGAAATGCCCTGAAAATATTCTCATGTGTCCGGATTTGCCTTTCCAACGAAGTTGCCGTACCAGAACGAATAATAACTGCTTCGATTCCGAATTTATTTTTCATTTCGTCCTGCCACTGGTCGCACAAGTGGGGCAGACAAACAACGGCGAACCGCTTGATTTCTCTTCTTTCATAGAGTTCTTTGGCAACTAGTAAGGCTTCAATGGTTTTTCCCACCCCAACATCGTCAGCAATCAGCAACCGAGTAGTATCCTGCTTTAAAGCCATGATCAATGGCACCATCTGATACGACCGTGGACGAAAAGACAATTTCCCCAAACACCGGAATGGACCGGCGGCATTTCGAAACGAAAGCCTTGCCGCATTGTATAAAAGTTTGGCTGAAGTAAAATCGCCTAAATCACTTTCAGAAGGTTTAATGAAATTATAGGTTTGAGGCTTGTCTACTTCATTTGCCAAGGGCTTGAAAATCCCGGTGATTTCATCATCCGAACCACCTAAAGGTTTGATCAATAAAAGGTCTGTATCTTCTGATGGCAGCACCACCCAAGGTCTGTTACGAAGGGTAACCAAACTGCCTGGTTTAAATTCGAAATTTGTCATTGGCTTACTTTACTTTTTTAAAAATATCAGGACGTTTGGCTACAAATTCATCCAACGAATCTTTATAATACCACGCCAAAACCTGATAGCCTGCATTTTTTAATGCTGATCTTTTTGCTGTATCATCTTCCATCACCTTGTTTTCATCATGTGGCGTACCATCACAGAAAATACAAATGTTGGGTTTGTATAGGAAGTCAGGCCGAACATACATATTGGGCATCTTTGGCTGAGCTTCGTCTGGTAACTTCAATTTATTCTGATACAAGTACTTTAGAAATTTCTCTTCGGTACTGCTGTTGTGGTCCCGGGCTGCTTCCAAAAATTGGTATTGCTCGTCGTAACTGCTGAAAGACTTATTGGTAATTAACTCAATCGAAGATTCTTTCAGGTTATTTAGTGCATCCCGAACCAAATTCCGGTCAATTTGCTGATGGTAATATTGA
Source organism: Tangfeifania diversioriginum (assembly GCA_945873105.1). Classification (GTDB taxonomy): domain Bacteria; phylum Bacteroidota; class Bacteroidia; order Bacteroidales; family Prolixibacteraceae; genus CAINVV01. The sequence goes on along the minus strand of CAMCBW010000009.1, from coordinate 101,350 downwards.
TTGTAATAACTCAATAAATCATCGTAGGTGGCTGGTAATACTTCATCCACTTCTTCAACTCCATTCTTGAAAAAGCAAACTTTGTAGGCTTCCTGCATGATGGCCTTGTAAATGGTTGGATTGTCAACCAATTGTGACAACACGCCCAAACTGCCTTCCGCAGCTTCATAAATCAGCATGTTTGGAGCTTCTTCTTCTCCCATAATGGTCGCTCCAATTTCATTGGATTCAACCTGGAAGTAATTCTCAATAGCCCGTTTGATGGCAAACATTAAAGTGATAACACTGCCCAAACCATTTTTCAGTCCAAGCGATTTAATGGGTTGAATATATAGTGCATTGGCAGTATCCGATGTAAATAGCTTTACTTCTTTGATCTCATCTTTAGCACCGTTTTCGTCCTTCTGTCCTTTGTTCTGCCAATAACCAGTATTCAGATTGATGGCATATCCGTATTCTTTTGAGGCACGCCATTTCAGGTTCAGTTTGAAAATCCGGCAGGTAGGTAAGTAATGAATGTGCAGCAGCTTGTCATTTGATACACTAACAATTCCTTCTACCGTATTTTCAAAACCTCCATCGACTGAAAAGTAGGTTTGAATATCATATCCTTTTTTGGTTCGTTCTTCCTCCTGACAAGTGATTCTTTGCAACTCATATGCACGTGTTTCCGACATTTCAATCAGCGTGGTATGTAAATGCTTTTTGGTATCCAGATGAAGCGGTTCATTAATAATAGGATCAACTTCGTAACCGTATTGCTTGTCATACAAGAAGTAGCCAGTTTTTGGACAGATTTTACCGCTCTCCAGCTTCAACTCAGCTTCAGTCAAAATAAGCCGGTCAACCCGATACTTTGAACCATCGTGATAAATGATATTCCGGGGTCCAAACTCGTTCAGGGCAATAAATCGTGGCCTTGAAATGAATTCGCCACCGGCATCCTCACTTTCCATAAACGAACGAACCGGAAGCCGGGTAAAGTTATAACCCGGAAGGAAGCCTTCAGCAGCCAAATACCGGTATGGATAAAACTCTGATTGATCTTTATTTTTTCCTGAAGATTTCCCGGGTTCATTGGTTTCATTCAATAATAAATCCCGCTGCCGTTCTGCCTGCCTTAAACTCTTGTACGCTTCTTTTTTCTTCTCATGATTATCGGCATAAATCCGGTTCTCAATAATCGATGTTGCTGCTTTAATTTGAGTTTGTGCTGCTTTATAGAGCTTTCTCCAACGATCTAATGAACTGTCAAATGAGTTTTCATACTCATCCAGATTTTGCTTGATCCAGCTATCCGTGTACCAGGATGGTTTTCTTTTGCTAAACTCATTCCTGAAATAGGTATCCTCGATGACCTTTTTGAAATTTGCCAGTATAATGGTTTTTTCGACCTCACTTATCTTCAGTGAATCAATAATTTCCTGTTTCAACGGGAGTTTATCCAGATCTGATTTATCAACCAATTCACCTAATGAACTATTCAATGTGCTAAGCGAATGTCTGGTAAGTACTGAAGCATGAAGATGGCTCAATAGTAGTTCCTGGTTGATTAAGTCAATTCTGGGTGCAGTAACCGTTCCGGCCACCATCTGAGTCGAATTCATAAAATAGTGCCGGTCGTGAGCGCTAAAGTTGGAACAGTAAACCAGCACCAAGGCAGCTTGGCCACTTCTTCCGGCACGGCCACTTCGCTGTGCGTAATTTGCAGGTGATGGAGGAACATTTCTCAGGTGAACGATGGAAAGGTCGGCAATGTCAATACCCAGTTCCATGGTTGGAGAACAAAATAAGGCACCAATTTTTCCGGATCTGAATTCATCCTCTCTCTGTTTCCTCTTTTCATTATTTATTTGCCCGGTATGTTCACGACCTTCAATTGGCTTAATGCTTTGGAAATTGGTTTGATAAAACCGCTGAAAGTATTTATTGGGCTCTTGTTTCAAAGGTTTATATGATCTGTTTTTTATGCGATCCGGAACAAGCGTTTTTCCATCCCCGACATGCCATAAAATAGTATCTACCATTAATTGGTAGATGCTGATCACTTCATTTTTTTCATTCTTCGCAGGTTTTTTGGTTAACCAACCTGCATCACAAATAAAATCTAGCAGTTTGTAAGTAAAGTCATTATAAACTGCTTTCCCTCGGATATCAATTCCATATTCTAAAGCTTTTTTCCTTAAGTAGCGGCCAAATACGCTTTGTAAACCACCACTTTCGGTATAAAGATTCATGGCCGAACTGGAAAGCTTTTCCAATCTGACATAGGATGGAAATTCCAGCTTTTCATTCTCGTCCAAGGTCCATGGATGTTGAAGTTTCTCTCTTATACGCCTTACATTTTGTGCAATAACTGCCGGTTCCAACATGGAGAAACTCAATGCATACGACTTTCTGAAAAAGTCAAAAATTTGTTGTAGGAATTCGTGCCTTTCATCAGGCTTCATTGCAAAAAGCAATTGATTTGGTTCCCACAATGAATCGTCCTGTATTGATTCATCCAGATATTTGTATTCAATTTTAAGTAGTGCACATTGTTCCAGATTGGGTAAAACTACGCGCCAGCTTCTTCTTAAATCATGAAGTAAACGATACATGATGAAGACTTTGAACGCATCTTCATTCTCTTTTTTCGGACCAGGGAAAGTGGCAGGTTGTTTTGCAAATTGATCTTGCAAAATATTTAAACTCGTAAAGACTTTGTCCGAAATATTCGTGTAATCAAGTGTGGTGTTGGCTTCCAATGCTTTGGCAATGGCAGCTCTCAATTGCCCAACCTTTACGAAATCGTTGAAATGTCCAGCTTGTAAGGAAGCATCCTGCCGGTTATCAGTAAAGCTCAGAAGTTTTTGTTTCCCATAGTCTTCACCGAATTGCTGCAATTGTGTAATGGTTTCGAAAGATAAAACGGTTGTTGCTGTGCTGCGTCCTTCACCTCCCAATTTCATCACTTTTGTCCATTCCGCTGTTTGTGCATCATAGATGGTTCCTGATGTCGGATCAAACATGAGCGGAGAAGGCATAAACCAGCCTAAAAAATCTTTTGGTTGTTCAAAAGAGTAATTGCCTTGTTTGTCGAAATGGATTTTGCGTGGTAACCGGTCTTTCCTTTCCGTTTTCAAAGCTCTTGAACCATCCTTTCGTGCCGGATTAAACCATGTTTCAGGCAAGTCTTGAATATCACGATCAGCATCCCAAATATCTTCTTCATCTTCTTTATGCTGGATGAAGATATATCCTTCAACACTTACGATTTCATCCTCCTCTTCGATGATGTCATAAAACTCCCTTGGAATAATTTTAAAATCATTGGTGTTTAATTTGACGCAGGCAAATTCATGACCCGATGAACGACTAAAAACCAAAGGATAAAGCTTAGTTTCTTTATTCTCGGCATAAAGACCTGCATCTAAATATAAATCTCTGCTGGATTGATCACCAAGGGTGGCGTATACTGAACCTGTTTGAGCAATGAATTGATGAATACGGTAAGGAAGATAATTCTTCTTTTTCCCGGTATCTGAGTTTAGAATGTTGGCCCATTCCAATATAAGCTGAAGATGCTTTAGTGATTGATCTGTATCGACTCCGGATGTGGCAGATAATAGATCGGCTATATTGCTTAAGGTTGTTGGTTTTCTTCGTATTAGTGTTCCTTCTTTTTCTTCCAAAGCAATTTGTTCTTCAATCCAATTTGCAGTCGGATGTTGTTCAAATTCTTCAGAACTGGCATCAACTGAAACTCCCTTTTCAATTGCTTTCTTCAAATCTTCCGGAGTAGGTGATTTGTGATTTCCCATGCTCCTGACCAGATATTCATTAACAATTTGATGAGATTTGATGTCAGAGCCAAAAATTGTTGACGCTACTTCAGCCACCTTTTCCTTCTGTTCCAAAAGCGTTGATCCTTCCAATGAAATCATAGTTGCTGAAGTTCCAATGGACGTAATGGGATTACTGGCTGCTGATTTTATTCTTCTGATTAGTATCGAAACATCTGATCCTTGCCTCCCTCGATAGGTATGCAACTCATCAAAAACGAGATACTTAATGCTGTCAAGTATGTTTTTCCGTACTTCAATATCTTTACCACCCCTAGTCATGATTAACTCCAGCATCATGTAGTTGGTGAGTAGAATATGCGGTGGATTCGTCCTCAGAGCTTCCCGCTTTTCGTCATCCTCCTGCCCGGTATATTGGCCAAAAGTTATCGGAAAAGGATTATGGTATTTTTCTTCATAGCTGGTTTTAAATTTGTCAATCTCCTTAAACTGAGAGTTTATCAAGGCATTCATAGGGTAAACCACAACCGCCTGAATCTTATTGGTTGCCAAATCATCTTGTTTCAGCACATGGTCAAAAATTGTTGCCATGTAGGTGAGCGATTTTCCGGATCCGGTTCCAGAAGTAACCACAAATTCGTCACCAGCTGCACCTAATAAAATTGCTTCTTCCTGGTGGCGGTACAAACTGAATCTGGAAAAGATCTTATCAATCTCTGAATGAAGTTTCCCTTCATTTACTAAATCAGCGAGTGGCCTTCCTTTTTCAAATGTTGGATTGAATTGGACCAGCGGTTCCGGCCAAAGCTTTTTATTGTCAATTTCAGAGTCAACGAATTCTAGTATTGAAGGATCCTTAATATTTAAAAAGCTTTGGATATAGGTTTTGTAGTTATCTATCAGCTTCTTGTGAAAGTTCAGAATATCCATATTGTGTAAATGAAAATTTAGGATTTGTTTGGTTCAAATTAGGGGAATATTGTATTATTCAACTAAGATAAGAAATAGGCACTTATTATCTTCCTATGGGGTAAAATAATATTCCAGTGACACATGCCAAATAGTGTAAAATTCTATTCTCGGAATTTCTCTAAGAGAGAGGGAGGGGAGTTAAAGGGTTTTGGTTGTTCCGTTCCCAGGTCAACAAGTAACCTGTTTTGAGGTCACCGCTAAAGTTTGGTAATACAGAGGAGTCTGGTATGACTTTTTGATATAAATGTATTGAGAATTTTAAACGATCTCGCTAAAGTGATAGTAAGATGCACTCATAGAAAATAATGGCTGAATTATATAAAAGTAGAATTATTCACGACCGGGTAATGAATCCAGAATAGCTGAGTGAAGGAGAAACTGGCAACATCAGTATTATTTGATTTTATTCTGCACTCTTAAACCAAGGTGTGTTAGAGACAGGTTTGCTTTTATGGTAATGATGACTTCTGGAAAGTATTGGAGGATTTACTTCTACCTGAAGCTTATCTCCTCGAGGCGTTAACAAAGACACATCATTTACTTCGTGGTTGACCACTCCATTTACCGGGTACGCATTCATCTTCTTCGATGGGAATGGATCAAGAAAACTGAGGATCTCGGATAGATGGAGTGATGATTTCAGCCAATTGGTTTCGTAATGCAGTGGAAGGATCACTGGCATCCGCTTTACTCCTATTCCCTGGAGCATCTCATTTGCGGTAGTAGCGATGATTGCAAATGAAGTAGTCAACTCACGTGTCTCTGGATGCTGCCAGGTATCGTAAAGTCCAGCAAAGCCAAATGGCCTCTTCTTTTGTTGTAGATAAACCAAGTATTGTTGATTCTTATCTGACCATGCATAATAAGCATCTGCTACAACAATACATCGTTGTGAAAATATAGACTTCTTAAACTCAGGTAGTAAAAAGATTGCTTTTGATCCTGAGTATCCGGGATCATCAGCTTTGTTCTTGGTCCCTTCTGCCCTTGCGGTCATAATGCTTAATGGTTCCTGGGCATAGTGAGGAGTTAATCCATACTTGAAGACATGGATTGAATTTGGATCGGTAATGACGTAAGAAGGATCTCCCCTGCCGATTAAGTACGACTTTGGGATCTCAACCACTGCAGGAGAAGATTTGGCACTGAAACGTTTCTCGATGACTTCAAGACTGCTAACTAGGACAAATTTGAGATCCATGACTATATTATTGTCAATCATAAGACCTCAATATAGCATTTTAAGTTGACCTCCTTTTTTTATATTTCTCAAATCCGGAATACCAAGAGAGTTGCTATGCAATCCTACTATTAGACCATTAGATAACCATTGGGAGAAAGTGGCTAAATAGTTGCTATGTGTACCTCGAAAAGCAGAATCTTGGCATGCACTTACAAACTTTTTCTTACACATTGTTAATTTAGTTTTGAAGGCTCAAAGATCTCCCACATTCAATTTAAAGGTTTCCTAAAAAACTACATACCTTGAAACATCATATGGAATTATTACTTAATTTCAATATACAGTGTAGGTGTCTGTAAACTAAAACGAAAGCCCAATCTGGCTACAACGGTTAGATTACTCTTTGGAAACTATTCTGAAACCAACTGTCCTATATTTTCCTTCTTCACACAATGTATATGTTAATTTTGCACATTGAGACTCAGTACTTAAGAAACTTCCACCCATTGCATGATGTAAATTAGAATCTTTGAACTTAGTCGGATAATGTGGATTTAAAAAGTCAAATGATTCGCTGCACCATTCACTCACATTGCCAAGCATATCATATAATCCCCACATATTAGGATCAAATGTGCCGACAGGAAGAGCAGTTATTTGCTTGTCCCCATCAATATAGATATTAGCCTGAGTAGGAAGTAGGTTATTCCCAGTATAGAACTTGGTCTTTGAGCCTGCACGGCATGCATATTCCCACTCAAATGAGGTTGGCAACCGGCAACCTAACCAATTTGCAAATGCCAAAGCATCTTTCCATTTTACTCCAACTGCAGGCAGATTGCCTCTACCACCCCAGTAGGGATTACTTGGTCTATTTCTTTTCATAGCATCGCAGAATATATCATATTGTTCGAAGGTAATGGCATATTTGCTCATTCTAAAAGACTGCATTGTAACCTCTTTTTCACCAGAAACAGCCGATTCGATTGTAAAAGTACCTGCAGGAATCGTGACCCACTCGATTTCTGGTTTTTTAAACAAAAGACTATTTTTTGTAAAAAAAAGTGGAGAAAATATTTTGGCAATGCTCTGTATTAAATAAGTAAGAAACCAGATGACACTAAAATCTTTTACACATCTGACCGAATGGGCATCATTCACTCGGCCAAAAATATGTTTTACTTCACTATTATTATGACTTAAGAAATAACAGTTACCATAATGGTGTCTATGATTAGGATTTGTGTGTGATGGATCTATTTTAGAAATTGTTTCAGTTAGGCTCCACCATTTTCCTTCCCACCCAATATTACTGAATCCGTAATCAGATCTATATTCACCTGCAGGAAGTGCTGTAAAACCAAAGTCATTTGTTGCACCGGCATTGGGTTCGCTCCAATGTGTAAAACCAATCTCCTTCATCTTTCCCCCAGCATTCTTAAATCCTCCAAGAAAAAAAAATAGAATTTTCCATTCAAAATTGGACGGGATATGCCAGCCATTTGGCGTAATTTTGCGCTTATCATTTATGGCTTTCCAACTGTACAATTTTCCATAAGTATCTCCATTACTTCCAATATTTTTATAATTAAGACAATATGCTCCTGACAGATTCCTTTTCCCAATGATCGAATCTTTAGGAGTATTAATTGGATCACCATTTTGATAATGCGTTACCTTTAGATTTTCAGCCATCCATACTTGGGAACCTATCAATACTGTTTTGTACACATTGCCATCAATATCACTTACGAATTCTGGCTTTAAGGAAGAATTTATATCGCTTGCTTCAAGAAGGTTTTGTCTCGTAAGCTCCATAGAATCCATGACACAACGAACTGATAATCCAGACCATTTTTCTCGATTAAAAGTCCCTTTTACACCATGGTACCAGATGTCTTCTCCTATCGCTCTATAAAGTGCATATTTATGCTGGAAGTCTGTTTCTTCAGAAGAAGTCCACCAACAACAGACATCCCCAATCCCAACAAATTTTAACTTACGATTTGGCCTATATGGAAAAATTTCATTTTCATTTGGATCAAAGATGCGACGGCAACCTCCTGGTAATGCGTTAAACCCATTATTAAGGGATGACTCTGTAAGCAAACTTTCTAATAAGTAATTTTTACGATCATTAGGAGACGTTTCAGGATCAATCTCCTCCTCCAAATATTCTAGCAATAAATTCCATTCCGCATCACTTGGTACATGCCAGCCAAGAGGAGCAATTTTTCTTTCATCAGTTACAGCGTACCAGTTATATAATTTTCCATAGATATTACTATTCTCAGGATCATTGTCATAATCGCACATTGCTCCGGATTCAAAGTCTTTCCAGTCAACATCATTTATGAGATTGGAAATTGGATCACCATTTTGATATTGCGCTACATTAAGATTTTCAGCCATCCATATTTGGGGCCCAATTTGAACAGTTTTATAACTATTCCCATCATTGTCTGTAATTGATTTCTGAAACTTAGCCCTCATTGTTTTAATATTTATTGATTTGATTTATTGAACACCAGGCGAATAACTATTAGGATATAAAATTCATAAGCCTTTAGTGAGTTTTGTGCTACTTCAATATTATTCCTCAAACCATAGTGATCACAAAAAATAAGTATTGTCCTTTGAATTACTTTTTTTAATTGGATAAAATTGCATCTGCTCTATCTAGTTCGAATTTTGCATCAGCTAGATTCGGGTTAATTTTAAGTGCATTTTTATAGTCTTTAATGGCTCCAACGTAATCTTGAAGTTCGAATTTGGCCTTTCCTCTTATGTAATAAGCATCACCAAATTGTTTACTTATTCTTAGTGACTTTGAGCAATCCTTAATTGCTCCGGTGTAATCTTTCAACTTTAATTTTACTGATGCGCGATCTGTCAGTGCCAGGAAAAATGATGGATCGACTTTAATGGCTTTAGTGTAGTCATCTATTGCTCCAATTGGATTATTCATCTTAGATTTAATATACGCTCTATTACTATATGCCATTGTGCAATAGAATCCTATATCATCTTTCTCCTCCGGATCTAAATCATTATAAAGTCTAATTATCTCTGTCAGGTCCGAAATTGATCCTTCAATATCATTTAGTGAATGTTTTACAGAGGATCTACGAAGTAATAGTTCTTCATCTTCAGGTTCTAGGAGCAAGGCTTCATTATAATCAATTAACGCCCCAGCATAGTCCTTTAATTCAGCATCTTTAATGTATGCGATCTTGGCATATAGATTATATTCAGGTTTTGCATATGAAATGATCTTATTGAAGTCAGCTAAAGCTCCATGGAAATCTTTAAATTTAGCTCTTAACTCTGCCCTCTGACAATAAGATTCAGCAAAAAGTGGCGTACCATCCGCAATGTACTTTGTAATTTCGGCAATCGCGACAATGTTGTTAAATACCTCGAGATCTTTCGGTTCGACATCTTTGTTTTCAGTAACCATTATTGGTTCAATTTTCAATGCTTTCAGTCTCTCAGCAATCGATTCAGAATACTGTTCGGGATTCACATTTTGGTCTACTGTATAGAAATAAGCAATGCTGAAACTGGATCTTAAACAGAGATATTTTGTCAGATCATTAATGGCCTTCAGGTATTCTTTTTGTTTTATTCTCGCAACACATCTATTATACAGGGCACAAAGATCCTCTGGATTTGTTAGCAAAGCAGAATTGTAATCTCTCAATTCACCATGTGTGTCGTTCAATTTGTTCCTGGCAACACCTCGATTATTAAAAGCAGCTGTGTGCCGGGGATCAGATTCAATTGCATTGGTGAAATCAGCTATAGAACCTTGATAATCTCCACTGACAAACTTAATATTTCCTTCTCGATAAAAATTTTCAGAAGATTTCATATTTTAGAGTCCAGGTTGGTATCAAATGTAGCCAAAGGATTTTAATAAAAGTGCAGTTTGTCAAGATACTTGGCCATAATCAATGAAACCAAATAACTGAAGTATTGGTTAGTTCGGTAAAAACAATTCAATAATATTCATCTGTATTATCCCATTTTGTCCCCTGCCAGCTACCAATAGTTCCTTCGCTGTTGCATTTTGAACATTTCCAATGAATATCATAAATAGAATTATGTAATTCACTACTAATAATTCCATCACATTTTTCTTGGAAACATCTGATACCGGTATTAATCCTTCCAGCAGATTTTTCTTTTGTAGTGGCATCAACCACCAATGCCATGAAACTACCTAATTCTCTCGCTTCTTTAGGCATCTGCTTTGGTATATTTCCTGTTTCGTCAAGGAAATGAGTCATTTGGGTTATGTACATAGGTATAATTTAGTATTCCTTCAGTTCCAATAGTTTATAGCCTATTGATATATTGCTTTATAAGTGATGTAATCACATTTGGGTAATTCATCGGCCGCTTTAGGCGGGGAGGTTAATTTACTTTCATCAACGCAATAAATTACCTCTAAGTCTTGAATCTATAAAATAATTGGGATCGGCTAGTGATTTTTCTGGTGCTACCATAGCCCGAACCATCTGTTTAAACTTATACGCTGCCTTCTTCTTGCTTCTTCTAGTCTTCTTCATTTTTGCCCCTTTAATCTCATTCTCATCGCAATTCTCCTCAGAATTTAGAATCCGATCTATTGTCATATTTATATGAAGGGTGTATTCTTCCGTAGTTAGGATCGGTGGTATTGACTTAATAGCCATCATCTTTTCAGGTTTATCGAATCGGTCTTCCGTCTGAACCCTGCATAAATCAAATCTGCCCACTAAGCTCTCCAGGTTAGGATGGGATTCCAATAGTGTGCTATAGACAATATCTTCATCAGTTATCTGATTAACTGCATCCGTAGTATTGAGGTCCTCATCAGGTTCAGGATTCATGATCATTTTATAAAGGTTACTTTATTTCACTAAATTAGGAATTACCTACTTTAAATGCTGAGTAGGGGTAAAATAATATTCCTTCTATTCTCATGGAATAAAATAATATTCCTGAGTCTTTACGAGAGAGAACCGGGCTAGGCTTTCGGAGGTGGCTCAGAGTCGGTCAGAGGGTACCCGGGGGTACAGAGGGGACCCATCTTTTCCTGGAAAATTTAAAATGCAGTTGACTTGAGTCCGGCGAGTGAAGCGAGCCAGGGCAAATGATGATTAAGTGTTCTGGATATTCTGAACAGGAATTTGCTGTTGCGCCCTTTGAAATATTTGCCAGGTCAAAAAGAAACACCCCTTAGGGTGCTCCTATGCTGATCAGTATAAGGTCACACATTCCAATCAGCAACGATTGTGTGATCTAAATTTTACTTGCCAGGCATCGGTCTACACCCTACTGGCATCAGGAATAAATAAATCGTGTTTGTACCCTCACTAATACAGATAGTCCAGCAATGTAGGCTTTGACATATCTCAGACGTTTTTATATCCAACTTTACCGTTGTGATATTTTGTTCGCAGAACATATCACATGCCTAAAATAGTAAGCCATTCCCAATCCGGATTCCCCTGTTTGCAGAAATACCACAAGACTGCCAAACGGTTAAGCACCTTTTCAGAATGGGGGCAAATGATTGTCAAGGTTTGGAGCAAGCAGCAATGACCTAGCCAAAACCACTTGCGACAACCCAAAGGGCCCTGACCTTTACAATCATTCTTCCTGCCCCCATCTATCTTGCTTAACTGTTTTGCGGCCTTGTTTCCATATTCCGGCGCGAGCCGTCTGCGAGTTAAGAGCTGGTGGGAGGCCGGGAGCTATTGCAGCCGTAGGCAAAATAGCAGGCCGACCTGAGCGAACCGATGACGAAGTGCCTTTTTCAGGCACGAGGAACTGTGAGCGGTACAAGCTCGACTAGCAGGCGAGCCCAACAACATGCGTGGTTCAATCCCTGTTAACAAACCCATGAGCGAAGCGAATACCCTGGCAGGGTCTCAGGGATTGAAGGGAACGCTAATGAGCGCAGGATGCGTAACAGTTTTTTCTTTGAAAGCCGAATGAAGCGACTGAGCGGAAAGAGGCTTGTTTGGTTTGCAAGTTTTACGACGAAGGAGTAAACCCAGAGGGCCTGACATTGCAAACCAACAAAGAAAAAATGTGAGTATTCAAGCGAATACCTTATTTCCTGCAGTTATTAATGCCTATTTCTCCAATATCTATATAAAAAGTAAATCAACCAAACTCCTCCAACATAAACAAAATATTCAGTGAAATCATAATAAAGTAGATTAAAATTTTGATTACGAAATCCTTCTATAGTAAAAGGATAAAATAATTTATCAGGTTCTTGTTTTTCACTGAGATTAATAGAGTGGATATAGTAATCCCTAATTCTTGTACCTGTAACTGGATGGACAAAACTATACAAGAGGTTCTTTATTAGAATATAAGAATGACCGTAACTCCATAATATTAAAGAAGTAAACAATACTTTATTGCCTATTAATAACTGTTGGTTTAGGTTTTTCATAAGGAATATTTTAATTTGATAAGTACAATTCAAACTGACAATTCTCTACTTTTTACTATTTTATTCTTAATAATGTGCGGAAAATTCTTCTTACGATTATCAATTAATTTCTTTAAGTTTCGCTTCAATTATTGGAAGAACTAATCTGCATTCTTCTAAGTTTTGAAGTCTTTCAATTTCATTCATGTCATCAATCTGGCGATATTCACCCAATTCTTCAATTCTATCAGCCTCATCCCTTAGCAGAATTGCCTTATATTGTTCAGGTGAAACAAATTCCTTCAACGATTCATTTGCAGTTTTCTTGGATTTTCTTATTTCTTGATCTATCTCTCGAAATTCAGAAAACATGGATTCCTGTGGCGCAAGATTGGCAGAGTATTTCTTTTTAGCCAATAGAAGTTGATGTTTCCAGAAGATATCCCTCTGCACCATTGCTCTTAGATTATTAACAAATCCTTCAATTTTAGAATCTTTTTTAACAACCACTATCTCCGGATTCGAGAAATACAGATAAGTAAATAGGAGTAGTATGAAAATAATAAGACCCGTTACTTTTCGCATTGTATATTGATCGTTTAACTAATATTTTCTTCTGCCGTTTGACTTTTCAGAATTTCCAATGAATTTGTGAAGTCAGCACGTGCTCCTTTACGTTTTTCCATTCTGCTTTTTACTGCTTCCCTGCCGCTAAGAGCAACTGTTAACTGTTTATCAATAATTGCTTGTATTGCTGCATATACCTCTGCTAAATCAACCATTTTAGCTACATTCTCCATAGTTTTATGATCAGCAATATATCTGTCAATGTACTCAACTGTGGATAATGGATTTAATTCAATGACTTTAGAGTAATCTATGTCGGCTGCGGAATATTTTCTATTACTAAACCTGGCACCGCCTCTTTCCAAATATGCCTCCCTGCATTCAGGATTCAATTTAATTGCTTGAGTCAAATCAGAAATTGCACCGACAGTATCATAATGGTATTTCTTAGCTTCTCCACGCTTATAGTATGCCAGATAATCTTTTGGATTCTTGACAATTGCGTTTGTGTTCTCGATCAAGGTAAGCACATATTTACGAAATTGCTTGCTCCTAAAATCATCATCCTTGTAGAAGGGTTTTAATGCCGGATCGAGCTCCAATGCTCTGGAAAAATCTTTCATAGATTTGTTAAAATCTCTCTTCCTATCTCTTGCAAAAGCTCTATGATATAATGCTACAGCGTCGTTTGGAGTTATTTTAAGAACTTCCGTAAAATCACTAATTGCTCCAGAATAGTCAGATACCTGATTCATTGCTAATCCTCGGTTAAACAAGGCAGTTAAGTTATCTGGTTCGATAGCCAGGGCTGCTGTGTAATCCTCGATTTCTCCAAAGTAGTCCCCTAACATGTGTTTCGAATAGCCTCGGTTAATGAGTGCCGCTGAATTACTAGGATCGGTGGCAATTGTTTGTGTGAAGCTCAAGCAGGCTCCTTCATATTCCTTACGGAGTATTTTTAGATTCCCTTCTTTGAAGCTTTCATCAGCGGATTTCATGATGGCTTATTTTAGTTTATAAAACATAAGCATACAAGGGAATACTCATTTTCTTGTGACTTAGTTTTAAACATTCACATAAATTAATTGTTGCAATATTTTTTTATCAACATATAAGCAGATTCATTTCCAAGCTCTCCTGCTTTACTCAAATCCAGACATCCACTATTTTTAAGACCTAAATTTAATTTTACCACACCACGATAATAATAGTTCTCGCCTGAATTTGAATTAATTTCAATCGCTTTATCAAGAAATAATAAAGCTTCATTATAGCTACGATTCTCAAATTTTATTCTAGCAATCTCGGAATATGAGCCATCCATTTGTTTATCATAGAATATTGCTTTACTAAAATCTTCAAGTGCTCCTGTATTATCAGTAAGATCTTTCTTAGCAAGACCACGATAATGATAATATTTTGCATTTTTAGGATTAATTTCAATCGCTATTGTTAAATCCGCAAGAGCACCTCTGAAATCTTCTAAGTTTGCTTTTGACAAAGCTCTATTAAAATAACTATCCGCATGTTTTGGATCTATTTTAATTGCAATACAAAAATCAGAAATTCCATTTCTATAATCTTTTAAGTCGCATTTATTAAGACCTCTATTAAAATAATAATTGACGTTGTCAGGATTCAATTCGATAGCCAAATCTAAGTCAATTATAGATTCTGAAAAGTTTTTGAGTTTGGACTTTATGATTGACCTCTCAAACAGAAAATTTGATTCTTTCGGATTAATTTCGATTGCCTTATTTATATCCTCAAATGCTTTTTTGTAATTTTGGTTTTTAGATTCTATAATACCTCTATAACAATAAGCTGCCGCATAGTTTGGATCAATTTCTAATGCTTTACAAAAATCAAAATATGCATCTTTAAGATTATTATCTGATGTATTCACTAACCCTCTCTGAAAATAAGCTTCTACATATTTAGGGTTTATCTCTATGGCTTTAGTGAAATTCTCAATTGCCACATATCTTAGAAATGTTATGTCAGTATACATTAAGCCTTTATTAAAATATGCTTCAGAAAACATTGAATCGATTTCAATGGCTTTATTGAAATCAGCGACAGCCAAAAATGAAAATTGTTTAAACGTGGCAATTCCTCTCTTATTGTAGGCTTCAGCATAATTGGTGTCCAATTTAATGGCATTATTAAAATCCAAAATTGCCCCTTTATAATCTTTATTATTAAACTTTGTTACTCCATTATCATAATATTTTTGGCCTTTGCGACCACAACTTGTAAAAAGAAATACAAAACAGATTAAGACAAAAAATAATTTTTCCATTTTAAGTGGTTTTAGCAAGAGAATTAGGATGTTTAAATCACCACTATATCGTTAAAAGTGACTGATTGATTGTTGTTATGAAATCATTGAAGTATTAATCAGTGGATTTCATTGGTAAGTAAATAGTGTTTGGTTTAAAGGCACTATGTGCAACTAGGACAAAAAAAGAGCGTGGAACTAAACCATATTCGCCTCCGAGGTACTGGTATACCCATCATGCAAATAAGTTAAGCCCACGCCGTGACGTGAGCGTTTCACTTATTATTCTTGCATGATTTTTGAAAGTTACCAGTTTTCGGAAGCAGGAATAAAAGCTTACGCCTCTATGTATTTAAATATGTCCCTTTGATTATGATTTGTTCATAGGCTATGAGGTTTGATGTCCCTCAAATGTAAAGATTTCTTTCAGCAATTATTCTATTTCATCGATCAATTAATTGACCAGTTTGAAAAAAAAAGAAAGGAGTTTCCTCCTTGTCTTTTAAAATTTCAAATACCCTATTCAGAACGGGATTTCTTCCTCAACTGTTACCGGTTGTTCTTCTGCGGTGGTGTTAACAGTGCTGGCTGCAGATTCAGGAACTTCTTCCTTAGGTACTGGTGACTCCTGAAGAACGGACACATAAGCCGTGTAATCTCGGCCAAAGTTGTCTGGAGTCTTCATCTTGGCAATTTCAAAGGTCACGAATTGTACGTTATCATACTGATAAGCGTACTTTTGAAGATCTTCGAGCTTGACGGTGACTTTAATAATTTGTAATTCACCTACTTGCTTTCCTTTGCCAACGAAATGTTTGATAAAATTTTTCATGGTAATACTAATTTAAATAATTGATAATAAGTTGCTAACGAAGAATTAGTTCTTCAGAATTAAATAAATATTTGTGATTATTCCTCCTTGTTGAACCTTCACAAAAAGAGAAAGGGAGCTTTCGCACCCAATCTCTTTTATAGTCCTGGATCAGCATCAGAATATGAATCGTCTCCATGTCCGGTACCACCAAGGTCTTCATCTTGGTTGCATTCACCAATAAACTTATTGAATACTGAACATAGTGAGCAATCGCCATCCGGTCGAACACAATTGGTTGTACTCATTGTTTGCTTTTATAATTCATTAATCTTCGCCAATGACCATGATGGTAATAGCCGGTGATGGATCATCGATGTCGAGAGGTCCAATCTCTGCCTTTAACATGACTTCCCTTAGCAGTCTGTTTCCTTCACAGATCCTTTCATAAATTGTCCAGTCGCCGTTATCCAACAGAAAGCAGACAAACTGAAAAACAATCACAGAGGAATTTGAGTTTCTGGCCTGCCTGGCAAACATGTAAAGGATATCCCACAACCGGCCGTCTTCATTTTGAAAATCCATTCCCTCTGGAACAAGAACATATTTGTTGTAAACTTTCTGAGTAATGAAAACAGGGAACTTAATCCCTGCTTCTCTTGAAATTTCCTGAGGAATTGCTACCTGAACACCATCCGCAACTGCTTCAGCTCGGGTGTAAGTTGATACAATCTCCCAACCAAAAATATTCATTGATAATTGCCGATGTTCTTCGGTCTTGTATTGGCATCTAACCCGCCTGTTGATAAAATTCTTGCCCATAAGCGGTTCATCTTTTGCTTTTCAGTTTTAGTTGATTTAAACCCGAAGAATGCTTTACCAAATAGGGAAAAGGAACAGATACCTATTTCATAGATCACATCGTTAGTATTCCCTTGTAGCTTCAAGTCAGCTATTCTCTTAGATCTCATCGGCACAGATTTTATTAATCCAGGCATGCATCTTTTCGAGAAGTTCATCGTTGTCCTCACACTGGTCGAGACAATCGTCAACCCCGATGAAAATGAGATCCTTTTTGGCGGGATATTTTTCCATCATTACACTCCCGTAATCCATCAATTCTTGTAGTAACATTTTATGTGAATGCCCATGCCCTTGGGTCTTGTTGTGGCATCTGGCTCGCCGGTTGTAACTTTAGAGTAATCCTTCATCTGCAAAGCTGAAATATCCGGTTTGGGTTACGATCAGATGATCGATCACCGGAATCTCCATGATTGCTGCTGCTTCTTTCAATTGCCGAGTGATCTTTTTATCAGCATCGCTTGGTTCGAGATTGCCGGATGGATGGTTATGACAGAATATCAGGGACGTCGCATGTTTCTCCAATGCTGATTTCAACACAAGGCGCACATCGATCACAGTGCCTGTCATGCCGCCCTGGCTTAACTTTTCAGAGCAAAGAATACTGTTTCTGCGATTAAGAAATAGAACCCAAAATTCCTCATGATGTAAATCTCCAATCTTTGGCCGGATGTAATTGGCAGCATCCTTACTGCCACGGATCTGCACTATCTCTGAAGCTTCTTGAAAATTTCTTCTCCTACCTAATTCAAAAGCACAGACGACATATCCAGCTTCAGCTTCAGAAATATTGCAACTGCTGGAGATTTCATGGATATTCATTCGGGCCAATAGGTGAAGATCAAACTTTACTCCGATCAATACCTTTTTCGCCGTTTCCAGTCTGTTCTTTTGAAAGATAGGAGCCAGAACTTCTGCATCAGACAAGGAAGCTAATCCAAACTGCAGCATCTTCTCCCTTGGATCATCTTGATTTTTCATATCAATAAATTATAGGTTCGTTAGTATTTTCCTCGGAAGGAATCTGGTTGTACAGCTGGTTGTAGCACTCGGCTAATTCAATCAACCAGGGTTTGTCCTGAATTGAATCGTCATCCAGATAAGGTGCTACTGTCCAGTGGATCGCGTCCATAAGGCGTTGCGTCTGCAGATAAGTCAACTTAAGTTCAAACATGATGGATCTAATTAAGCTGTTCCTGAAGTTCTGATTCAACCTTTTCATTTCCATACAACTCCCGAATTTTTTCAAGGGAAAGCAACACTCCGGTCTTTTTGAAGTACTCACCTTTATGCCAGTACCAAGCGGTTTTTGAATGTGAGAAAATGAAATCGTTACTCTTCAGTATGTCTCTCACGGAGAAAGTATTTCCTGTCACCCAAATCCAGCTGCCAATAACTTCCAGAGTAATATTTGGCAAATTGATGATACTCGCGAGTTTCTCACGCAGCTCCTCGCTTACTTGTGCTTCCCATTCTTTGCGTCCTTCTGAAAAATCGGTATTAGAGTTGATAAGGCTAAAGGAGAGTTTTTCGTATTGGTTGTTGATCTCCTGCATAACCACAGTTTGTCCCCCTCGGTCAGGATGGTTTTCTTTGGCAAGTTTGTGGTAAGCCTTTCTTAGTTCGTCTAAGTTTGTTACGTTTTCAAAATAGTTCATAATGATTTTACCGCTGCCTTGCGGTTTTGTGTTGGCTTCTGGCACGCCTGTTAATAAAAAATGATTAATTGGTTGTGAACCGGTTTATATGCAAAAAGCTCCCTGGGAAGGAGCCTTGATTTCGAATTACGGTGTCAATGCAGGGATATTTGTAGACACGTTTTCAAAGATTTCAGATCTGGTCTACAAATTTTTATGGAAATAGTGACTTTCCTATTTGTCGAGATCAAATAAATATTTGCAAATCAATGTTTTATATTAATACTAGCGGTTTCACTGATTTGTGTACACAAAAATCACATCATACCAAAAATGTAGACACAATTCCGATAAGAAGTTGCGAGACTATTAAAATTATTAAATGTAATCGTTAGCAAAATTGAGGTCCCATTTAATTAGGGATTGACAAGGCCAGATTCTTGGGGTATCTTTGGGTTAAAGGCATTTTTTGCCAAAATCTATTTTAAATCAAATTTTGATAATTAATACTGTAAACATGGCAACCCTTCTCGATCTTATTTCTGTGAGTGATTCACAAGTAAAAAATGCAATGTATGAACACCTCCTTTACTGCTTTCCTGAACCAAAGTTTTGGGATAAGATTGCTGAGATGGAAGCGATCCTCGAAGTTCCTGTTGGCGAGTTTGTAAGGGATGACCTTTGGTTAAAAGGCTTGGTTGAGAATCGTGGTGAGTACAGGATTGGTTCCAAAATGAGAAAGAAGATAAAAGAATACCTTCTTGAAAGTCCTGTACCTCTTGATGAGGAGGTAGTGAAAAAGTATAGTTTAAGAGGTCGTCAGACAGACGGTTTGGCTAAACTCCTGGAGTATGGTGAGAAACATCGATGGCTAATCCTTTTTTATGAGGAAGGTGAGGCATTGTTAATGTGGAAGAAAAGTAAAAAAGGCATCTTGCTAAATGCAGGGCGTTCTTTTGCCTATTTGTATAAGGCTGGTCCCTCTTTCAATGTGGATAAAAATATGCCTGTAATCGGTTATTTTCAACTGTCAGCAACGGATGTTGTTGGAAAATTAAAGCAAGCTCTCAACGGTCAAATGAAAGAAAGAACGGATGCTCTTTCTGAGAGAAGGAAGCAATTTATCATCCGGAGAAAGAATCGCTGGAAACACCTAATTGAGAAAAGGAATACTGCTCAGAAGATGGAAGACTGTCAGACTAAATCGTAACTATTACGGTTCCTTCGATTCAGAATTTTCTCCAATCAAATCTTATCAGGTAATCAGCAATATCATAATCATCTTCTCTCATTTCATATATTGCTTCTTTTTTAAGGGTTTCTGATATATTAAAACTTGTACCAGGCATTGATCTGGAAAGCTCCTTCTTTTTCTCATTCCAATCATCATAATTACTTATTCGAGGAAATAGTACAACCGTTCTACCATGCAAAACACTGCACTTATTAACGGTTAAATAATCAGCACCACCGTTTGCTAACCAGATGTATTGTGGCAGGTAAATACTGGCTATTACAGCTGTTTTTTCTCCTTCTACAATCGCAATAGGCTTAGTGGTATCATACAATAAATGCTCTCCAAAGAAGCATTGTTTCAATGAAAAACCATACCGTTTATACGAAGTATGCATCCATTCAAACGAAGGAAATGCATTTTTAATCATCTTGCAGTTAATACCGGTAAAAGTTTCTTCATTGTACAATATCTCATATCTGATTGATTTTCCGGTTCTGATATTACCTGATAAATCTATTTGCCAGAATACGGTAGAGAAATACTCATCCTCAGTTGTACCAATAAAATACTTAATCATCAATTCCAGAGCGGTTTGTTTGCCAAAGAGTTTTGTTAGATAAATAGCAAAAGTATTTCGGTCATAGTTATTTAAGCTTCTTTCCAACTTTTCAACCGGTATGCATGCTATGAGGTGAATATTCTGGTTACTTGAATTATTCTGTAAGAAATTTAGATCTTTCATTTTTTTATTTTTTTACGGTGTATGGTTTTACATTTTTTACCCTATTACCCTACTTACCCTATTTTTACCCTTTTTGAAGTTTTTTAGCGGTTACCTACTCTACCCTATTTACCCTATACCCCTATATATAGGGGGTAGGGTTTAGGGTAAGGTCTAGGGTATTATTGAGGGTATGTTTTCTGTAGTTACTTTATCGAAATTGAACCGGTAATCTTTTGATTTCTCTTCATGGATTAGATAACCGTATTGTTTAAAATCTTTGATATCCTTCTCAGCCGTAGATTTTGCATAGGTTGAGATCTTGCGATATTCTGCCGTTAAGTCTTTATTATTCCTTGATGTACCTACCGGAAGACATTTTTGAAAATAGCCAAGTTTATGCAGCTTGGTTTTATCTACCAATTCTACTTTTTGTCTATCATTAATCAATTCTGGTAATGTTCTTTCATCTAACTTAAACTGGAATGAGATTGCACCTGACCGTTCATTTCTATTTTCAACCTGTTTAACCGTAAAAACTTCATTTGACTTTACCAATTGCCATTCCTCGCTCATCTTATGACCGATCTCTGTACCAAGATGTCCTCTAAGTTCAGTATCCCCTTTATTTTCATGAATAACCGTAAGAATCGGGAAATTGTATTTTTCAGTTAATTCCATTAGCAGTTGAACAACAGCATGGCTGTCTGAAGGATTGTTGATGTCTCCGGTCTCAAGTAAATCTTTTATACCATCAATGATTACTAGATCCGGTTTGCATTCAGCTATTGCCTGAGTTATTAACTTCTTCCTTATTATTGGATTATCTCCTCTAAGATTGTATGCAGTAAACTGAGGGTGGTTATGGCGAAGTTCCTTCCCGCACAATATATTTACATTCTCATTTATTTTGGCTGTATTACTTCGGTTTTGTTCCGTATCGATATACAAGACTTTTAACCCTTGTTTCACTGCATTAAACCCCATAAACTCGCCTTTAATGAAAGCCGTTACCAGTATTGCGATAAAGGTACTTTTGCCGGCTTTTTTTCTTCCTTTGATTATTTGAAAGTCTCCTTTTGATAAACATCCAATGCCGTTTCTTGTGAGTAAGTAATCAATCTTGGGCTCATCTTTGGTCAAATCAATTAGCCGGGACTTCAGCATTTGTGTTAGATCATCACGATTGGTCAACAGCTTGAATTCCTTATTGAAAAGATCCGGACTAAATAGATCGTCTAATCCATTTTCATGATGCGGGTCATTAGGATCGTGAATTTCACCGTTTAAAATCTTATTATTTTCCATTTTCATTTTATCTTAGGGGGGGGGTAATAACCCAGCCATATGCGGCGTATTGTGTTTTTGAAATTGATACTTAGTCCACAAGCAGCTGAGTAATTCTTTTATTGATTATTACCGCTAAATAATGCAACATCCTCTTTATCAATCATCCTTGATTTGCCATCTGAAATAACTACAGAGTCCTCTTTGTTAAATATCCTTAGTTCACCGTTTGAGATAACTACAATATCTTCCTTATAAATTAACCGCTGCTTACCCTCTGAAATAACTAAAATGTCATCTTCTTCAAATATCCTTAGTTCACCGTTTGAGATAACAACGAGATCTTCTTCCTCAATTATCCACTGTTTACCACCTGAAATAATTACAGTCTCATCTACCTCAATTGTTTGCAGTTCACTGTTTGAAATAATCACAACATCCTCTTCATCAATTGTTTGTAGTTCCCCATCTGAAATAACTACAACTTCCTCTTCGCTAATTATTCGCTGTTTACCATCTGAAATAATTACAATTTCCTCT
Source organism: Tangfeifania diversioriginum (assembly GCA_945873105.1). Taxonomy (GTDB): domain Bacteria; phylum Bacteroidota; class Bacteroidia; order Bacteroidales; family Prolixibacteraceae; genus CAINVV01. Next base: position 79,032 of record CAMCBW010000009.1, on the reverse strand, counting down.
TCGCTAATTGTTTGTAGTTTACCGTTTGAAATAACTACAATTTCCTCTGCGTCAATTATTAGTTTTTTACCTTCTGCATCTATTACATCAATTATCGTTGTCCTTTTCATCTTATTTATTTTTTAAAGCTGTTAATACTTTGGCTTCGTCAAACACGATCTTACGACCGGACTGGTAAAAGCACCCCCTTAGTTTACCACTGTTCTTAATCCGCTGGGCTGTCACCGGAGAACAGTTTAAAAGCCTTCGAAGTCCGGCAAGGCCATAGATCAACCTTGTTTCATTTGCCTTAATTTCGATTTCATTTGCTTTTTTATGAGCAGCCAGGAATGCCTCCATCAGTACAGCACTGTGTTCTTCCCCGGATAGTGAAACCACCGGTCTCTTTTTTAGTTCTTCGATGTCAAAAAATTGATTGTTCATGATAATAATTTTTAATCAATGAGTTCATTCTCATTCTGCAAGCAAATATATATCACTAAAATCATTTATCTACCTTATATACAGATATTTAAACCGACAAATACAATCGGAATTTTGTCGGGAAATGTCGGAAATAAAATGAAAAAAGCCCTGGCTAAAGGGCTTAAAGAATGTCGGGAAATGTCGGAAAAAACTATTTTAGAATTGCTTCTTTTAGTAAATTTTTGAAATGTTTCTTTGTCGTGGGTTGATCATTGTACCTTAAATCAACACCATCATCCAAAACAAAGCATTTATTAAATGTAGAAATACTAAGATGGAAAAAATCCGCAAAATAACGTGCTTCCGCCCTTGATCCTTTCCACCTTGCTTTTGGTTCTCCTGGGGATATTGAATTATGGTTAATAATGTTGGAGAATTCAAGTGGTCCAATACCAAAAACATATTGTTTCAATTCACTTAGTAATTCCGCATGATCTGGCAATATATTTCTTTGTGTCTTTAAATTAGTAGTTTCATTGGCAGCAGCTTCTCTCTTGATAAGGTACTGGAAATAATTCTCTAAATTATCTTTAAGATAAGGAAGATCATCACTTTCAAAAAAGCAGTAAACTGTTTTCTCATCGACATTAAATTCAAAGTCAATAGTATGATCATAATTTTTGATGAAAACTTTACCCAAGGTTAAAAATACTGATCCTCTCTCTCCTTGAAAATAGTCCTGAATTTTATTGGTATTTACTAATTGTTCCAAATCTTCAAATGCCTCTTTTAATCCATCGATAAATTCTTCGGCGAGGCAATGATAAAATGATCTCTTAAGCTCAAAAAAACTATTTTTTGATTTATGCTTGATTGACTCTATCAATATTTTGGCGAAATCTTCACTTGTCATATTTATACAATTTCAAAATTATAAGGAGTTAAACTTATTCATTGATTCCGCTTTGATCTTGTCCGCAATATCAATATACGGCTTCATGGCCTGATAATTGGAGTGGCCAGTCCATTTCATAACGACATTTGCAGGAATTCCAAGAGCTAAGGCGTTGCAAATGAATGTTTTTCTTCCGGTATGGGTGCCAATCAAATCAAATTTAGAGAATACTTCATCAGTACGTTTATTCCCAGAATAATGTGTGACACTAATCTGTTCGTTAATCCCGCACAACTCTCCCAATTCCTTTATGTAATCGTTCATTTTCTGGTTACTGATTACTGGCAAAGCTTTATTCTCCGGAAAAGGAATCTTTCCATATTTGTCAAGAATGGCTTTACTAAACTTGTTAAGCTCTATTGAAATGGTGTCTGAAGTTTTAACAGTCGTGATGTAAATTACTCCACCTATTATGTCGTTCTTCTTTAAATTATAGACATCGGAATACCTTAAGCTAGTAAAGCAGCAAAAGCAAAATACATCTCTGACACGTTCCAAGTAATTCTTGCCTTCCGGAATCTTAAAATTATAAACAATCATCAATTCTTCCCAGGTTAAGAAGATAACTTTTTTGTCAGAAGTCTTAAGCTTTGGTTTATATAATAGATACGCATTGTTAGTATTATAACCCTTAGCAGTAGCCCAACGCAGGAACCATTTAATAAACCCCAATTGTTTCCCAATAGAACTGTTCCTCATTTTCTTTGTGTCCCGAAAATACTTCACATAAGCATTCAATCCTTTCTCATCAAAAAATTCAAAAGTTGGATTTTCAACGGTATTCTTGATGTGATTTTTGACTGCAGCGAACTTCTCATATGTTGCAACGGTCCAATTATTCTTTTGACCCTGATCTGAGTTAAATTCATCAAAATAATCGAGGAAGGATCTTTCCACAATAGCTGGCTTACTTTTAGCTTTCCCGAGCGTTGTTTGAAAATGTTGCTTGATTATATCAACCGTTACCTCTGTTTTATTTATCTTGCAAGCGTTCTCAAAATCGTTAAAGGTCTTTTCGATATCTGCTAATCTGGAATTTATCGTAGTATGGTTTATCCCTCTTGAATTCTTGCAATTCTTCTTTACTCGTTGACCTTCCCATTTGTCAGAAGGGATACTGTGTCCAGCCGAAGTAATGAACCTCTGTCCGCAAACAAATATTGAAGCTCGAATAGGAAGATCGCCGTTTTTATCAGGTTTGGTAATGTGTAATGAAAACTTTACTGGCATAGTGTGGATATTTACACACGAATTTACACACGGTTTTTGAGATATCAAAATGTATTTAGAGATATTTAGAGATATTTTCAATTTTATAAAACACTGTGATACAAAGCATTTTAGATATATAGTGATTTTTAGATGATTGATAGGTTTTATTCCCCCTCTCTCCGCAATGAGTCAAAAGCCTCGCGAAAGCGGGGCTTTTATTGTTAGAAAAACGAGTCTGCACCGCAGGTGCAAGCGAGTTTTTCTAACAATAAAAGCCCTGAGCGCAGCGAAGGAGGCTTTTGACTCATTGCATCTCTTCCAAATGGGATCACTGAAAGTAATTCCCCTCTCCTACCAAAACCGAAGGTTTTAAGGCAGTGGGGTGAAATAAAAAAAACCTGAGTGAAACGAAGGAGGTTTTTAACTCATTGCATATCCCCTCCAAAGGGATCACTGAAAGTAATTCCCCTCTCCCACCGTTACTCATCATCCTCTTCATCCCAACCCTCAAATGGTATGTCCTCATCCGGATCCTTGTCGAAGGGGCCGACACCCGGAGGATTAAAGAGTCCACATCGATCGATGGCATAATTCCACTGGTCAAATTTTGAAACCCACTCGATGAACAACAGCCGAAACTCTTCCAACAAATTCCGGACAATTTGAAAATACTCCGTGTACTCAAAACCAAACATCTCGAGGGTGTGGTTCTGTATCATCAAATTCCGGGCCGATTTTCGGATCAGCGTGGCAGCCTCCATCTTGATATCGTACAGCTGTCCGCCACTGGCCCCGGCAATCTTTACCGTTAACATCATGACATCCTCCAGCAGGATTCCTTTTACAGAAGACAAAGGCGAATCATCGTCCGGGATCAACTGACAAATCTGATGAACCACCTCAAAGATCTCCTTTCCTTTTTTGAACAACGGAAGTTCCTGGTAATTTTCACGTCCCTCTTTGTCAAACATGGCCCTCATAAGTTTTGTTATTCAATCTATTACACCTATTACTTACGCTCAAAATCGATCACATTGAACTCATAGATCGATGGAGGAGCCTTGGCCCTGAGCACCTTTAGCCTGATTTTGGAAGTCTGGTAATAAACAGGAAAACGGATGACCTTGCAATCCTCCATGGAGGTTTCATCGTGGTAAATATTCAGCCACTTGCCCTCTTTCCAGAGGTCGATATCATAGGCTTCGATTCTGTTGGAACGATAGTTGGAGAATCCATCGTTCTTGTTTTTGCCCTTCACCTGGTCCTGGTACTCAAAAATGGCAATTTTGTTGAATTTGTCGGAAGGATTTAGGGCGATGGTCAGTTCGGCAAGCGTATCTGCAGCAGCCCAGCGCGTTTGCATGCCACCATCTACCGCAAAATGAGCATCCAGGCTAGTTTCATTCACCGAAGCAGTGGAACTCGCACTGGCAGAGGCGCCCATGGAGATAAATTTCCCGTTGGTGGGGAGCGGTTTCCCTTTTTGTAGGTTGATTCTCCTGGCAAGCGCGATAGCAGTGTTGGCTTCATGCTCCAGAATCCGCCCTGACTTACCAGGTGGAATATCCAATACCAGGGCATTTTGGTTGGAGGTGCACCAATAAAACAGCTCTTCCAGTTCATCCAGACTTCTGACAGGCACCGGAGCCGACTTCTGAAACCAGCTCCATGGTTTGCTGATGCAGATGGTATGCTCAAACGGCATATAGTAGGAGTTGCCCTGGTGCAGGTACTGCTTCTTGTCGGCCAGGTGTGCGATCTTGGGATCCCACAACCGGAAATCGCCCGGGAAATATTGAAAATAGTATTTGTTGTCGGTGACCATATCATCGGGCACAACAAATTTGCGCTTTCCCTCCTCGTACACAATGGTATGGTTGACGCCAACAGCACAATAGGGCTGAAGTTTTTTCGCCAAGGCATACAGTTGATCCAAACCCCACTCTTCCGGCTTCTTTGCCCAGCCACCATCGAACCACAATTCCACTACCTCACCATAGTTGGTCAATAACTCAGTTAGTTGATTGACCATGTACTGAACATACAACTTTGAATCTGCATTTCCGTGCGAAGGTTCATGTCGATCCCAAAGCGAGTAATAAACGGCAAATTTCAATCCGTATTTTTTGCAGGCCTTCGAAACCGCTGCTACCACATCTGTTTTCACAGGAGAAGATGCCACATCATAATCTGTAAACTTGCTGTCCCACAAGCAGAATCCATCGTGGTGCTTGGTGGTCAGCAACACATAACGAAACCCGGCATCCCTGGCCACACGTACCCATTGGTCGCAATCGAGCGAGTCAGGATGGTACTTCTCCGGAGAGATCTTACCATCCGACCATTCCACATCGGCAAAGGTGTTGATCCCGAAATGAACAAACATGCCGTACCCGCGCTCTATCAGCAATTGCTGGGTTTTGTTGGGTTTCAGGGATGGCACTATGTATTGTGCTGCAAGATTCCCGGCCATTAAAGTCAACAACAGCATCAATGAAGCAATGTATCTCATAATTAATCAATCATTAGTTTCGGTTACCTGACAATGAACTTGATTGTGGAAATCCCACTTTTCTGTTGAAGTACAAGTACATAATTTGATGGTCGCAAATTCCCCAACTCAAGGTACAATTCCTGTAACCCGGCCTGAAATTGCTGCCGTTCCATCGTTTTTACCAGCTGTCCTCCCAACGAATAGATGCGGATCTGTGCCCAGGTTCCATCGGATTCAAAGGATAAGGTTGCATGATCAACCACCGGATTGGGATACAATTTCAATTCAGCGGCTGGAAGCGCAACAGCATCCCCGATGGAGGTGGATTTGGCAACAACCTGAATATCCGGGAAAGAGGCGCCCAGCAATTGGGTCACATCCTGCTCCCCAATGCCAAACCACTGCTTGTAAATCCCTGAATAGATGCTCCTGAAGTCGTATTGCATGGCCAGATTATCCGATTTGCCCACCACTGCAGGAATAACCGGATTGGTCCCGGTGATTCCCGGGTTGACACTTGCGCCAAAGACAATGGCCGGCCAGGTGGTACCGTGGTCGGTTCCCAGACTGTCGTTCGATTTGATGCGCCGGCCAAACTCTGTATAGACAAATCCCATCACCTCCTCCTCCTTCTTCATCAGCCTTAAATCATCCTGGAAGGCAGAAATGGCAACGGAGAGTTTGCTCAGGAGCGTTGGGTGGACTCCCGTTAGTTTACTGGTTTCGCTGGCCACCTGCAGCGAATGGGTATCCCAACCTCCCAGGCTCACCACATAGAGCTGGGTCTGAAGTCCGCCGGCAATCAGGTTGGCCACCAGTTTCAGCTGGTCTGCCAATGAATTGGAACCTGCGGCAGGATATTTGGAGGAGAGATTTTTTGCACTGGCAGCAGCACTCTTGATGACAGAGAGGTAACCCTCCGTCTGCTCCATGACATTGTTGACGAAGCGAAGCTCCTTGCCAAATGGGGTATCAGGATAACCTCCGTTCGGGGCATTGCTCACATAAGTAGAAGAAAGACTCTTCAAGACGGTGCTGTAATTGGAAAGATCCCCCTGACAAGTAGCAGAATTGGTGGAACCTATCGTAAGCGAAATGGGATGTGGTTGCTGGCTGTTGGGAAACCCTACCGGGAAACCGGGATACTGCCTGGTGAACATCCGGCCAACCCATCCCGAACTGATGATACTCTTGGCATCAGATGCGGAAAGGAGGATATCTTTCGACCTGAAATGAGAGAGGTTTGGATTGGGATACCCTACTCCCTGGATGATTTGCACCTTACCCTCCTTGTAGAGATTGGTCAGATCCGGCATGGCCGGATTCAATCCTGTTTCATCGGTCAACTTCAGTATTTGTGCCTTGTCAACCAGGATATTGCGCCGGGCATTGGCCAGGTTGTCGTATTGCGAGATCGGGATAACCATGTTCAGGCCATCATTTCCACCATCCAGTTGGATCAGTACCAGCTTGCGCCCGGTATTGAAGGTAGCCAGCAGATCGGCCGCCGGCGCTGAAGCAAAGGCCTGCATCCACTGTCCCTGGAAAAGAAAGGGAGTCGCCACCGTGGCTGCTGAATATTTCAAAAATTTTCTTCGTTCCATCTTCATCTCTATAATCCCTTTTTCATTCTAAGACAGGTAAAACTCTGGCAGGCGCATCATCGATTTGAGCAGGGCTTGCAGTTTTTTGCCGATCAGCAATTTCTGGGCGGTATCATTCGGGTTACCGGCATACTTGTTCCATTCAAAAGTCCAGGTTGATTCGGGCAATCCCGGAATCAGCTCCTCCTTGAGTTGCTGAATCTGCACCGTACTGAGTACCACCGGAAGCAAAACCTGGGCAATTCCGTTGATCAGGCTTAGGACGTCAGACGGATTACTGACTCTCCCCGCCAGGACAAAGGGATCAATCACAAAATTGAAGCCTGCTTTGGTGATGCCTGAAGCGCAGAAGGTATCGGTAAAGGAGGTTCGCATCGGAACCGTTGCCGAATTGACCCACAATTCATAATAAGAGGGATCCTTGTAATATTGGGGCCAGCCTGCCACATCCGGCGGATCACCGAGGGCCATCTCCATGTTCAAACAGGAGTTGTACACCTCATACCATGCTTCATAATTTGCCAAAACATTGGGAGAAAGCGCAATTTCACATTTCCGGTAGAGGCCAACGGTGAAGTCCAGCGGACTCTTGATCTGGGACCCAAAGAAATCGGTGCTGAAAAAATGTTCACTGCTTAACAACTGCACCAGAACAGGCTTGACCTCGTAGTTGTTGTTGAACAAAGTGGTAGCCAGCGGCTCAATTACCTGCTCTTCCACCATTTGATCAATCTGGTAGTACATCAGCCAGCGGTAAAGTTTCCGAACGAGGTACCTGGCGGTCTCCTTCTTGCTGAAAATCATATCGACCAACGACTTGTACTCCTCTGCCTCCTTGTTGGTGATGCTGGCCTTGCCGAATGCATCGGTGAATACCTTGGTGGTCTTGTCGTGTCTGGCGGTATCGTAATAGGCAATGCTGGTGGTCCGGTTCACCAGCCATCCGGTCAATACCTTGGCAGCCTCCCGGATATCTGTCTCTGAATAGTTGGTATAGTTTCCATCGGCTACCAGCGGACCTTTCCCGATGGTAAAGAGTTCAAACAATTCACGGCCGTAATTCTCATTCGGGGCACTTGCCTTGTTGGATTCACCATTGAGGTAGATCAGCATGGCAGGATTGACCGTAATTTCGTAGATCAGCTGTTTCACATTCCCCAAAGCATATTTCCGCAACAACTGTTGATATTGGTAGAAGAGCGTTGCATAATTGACTCCAGCGGTCTCTGTAACCAGGTGATTGTGCCAGAAAAGCGTCATTTTATCCACCAGGGAGGTGCTCTGCTGCATCATCTGACCAATCCACCAGCTGCGCAGGCTCCTCATCCGGTAGGTATTGAAAGTGCTGTTGTAAGCCGCGTTGATCCAGGTCTGACCCAAAGCAACATCTGTATCCCTCGCGTCGTAACTTACCGGTGGATTCGGTGCAGGCACCGCCTGGGTCAGGGTGGCCAGTGCCGCTGAAATGCTTTTACCTACCAGCGCCTCTACTTCGCTCTTCCTGGCGCCAAACATGCAGCGGTCGAGCAGGTGACGGGCCCTGGGGTAATCCAGGTTGTCTGAAATGGGCAGAATTGAATACGATTTGGCGGTTGATCCCATAGTTTGGTATATCCGGGTTGATGCGGTTGAAGATATAAAAAAAAGGAATTGCTGATCGGGCTCTTCAGGGAATTTCAAAACAGATCAAATTCTTACAGTAAATATTTTGGTGAAGTTTTTCGAAAAAAATTTGCCGGTTATCAAAAACTGATTACTTTTGCAACACTTTTGAAGGAAGCCAAATCCTTGCATTAACAAAAGTCATCGGGGTGTAGCGCAGTCCGGTAGCGCACCTGGTTTGGGACCAGGGGGTCCCAGGTTCGAATCCTGGTACCCCGACGAACAAAGAGAGCGTAGAAAGTAATTTCTGCGCTCTCTTTTTTGCTGTCAGGTAGCGCATCCCGACCAACTATTTATTGATTTTGAAATGGAACAGTAGGATAGCTTAATACGTAGAATTAATCTAAATAATCTTCGTATTCACCACCCGCTGCCCCGCAGGGGGATCAAATAAAGTCAACCATTATGCTCCAAAGAATTAGGCAGTTTCAGACAACAATACTCTTTACGCTACTAACATTCTCTGCTTTAGCACAAAAACCCAAGACCGATGCCAATATCAATGGCGATGTCAAATGCAATGGCGAACATGTACCATTTATCAATGTGTCGATTGATGGAACTACCATTGGCACTACCACCGATGGCACCGGCCATTACCAACTGGTGAACCTGCCGGTTGGTACGCATACGGTCAGGGTCAGTGGAATGGGCTACAAGCCTGTCTCCAAAAGTGTAACAGTCAAACAAAATTCGACGACAGAGGTCCGGTTTGAAGTGGAGGAGGATGTCTTCAACATCGAGGGGGTGGTGGTAACCGCCGACCGTAACCAGACCAACAGGTCGGAAGCATCTGTCATTGTTACTTCACTATCTCCCAAGATGATGGCCATGACCCAATCAGTCAATATTGCCGAAGGATTAAGTTTCACCCCCGGATTGAGAACCGAGACCAACTGCCAGAATTGCGGTTTTACCCAGATCCGGATGAATGGAATGGCGGGACCCTATACCCAGATATTGATGAACAGCCGTTCTGTATTCAGTGGATTGGCTGGTGTGTACGGACTGGAACTCATCCCTGCCAACATGGTGGAACGGATGGAGGTTGTCAGAGGCGGGGGGTCGGCCCTATTCGGGGGGAATGCCATCGCCGGGACAGTCAACATCATCACCAAAGAGCCTGCCAGAAATTCGTTCGCCATTGACGGACGATTTGGGGCTATTGGCATCAATGGCGGTTCAGGCTCAGCTCCGGCAATGGATGGACAATTGAACATGAACGCTTCCGTCATCACGGACGACCGCAAGACCGGCGGAACCATCTACTCCATGCTGCGCAACCGGGAGGCTTATGATGCCAATGGGGATGGATTCAGCGAAATGGTGGAGATGGAGAATACGACCTTTGGCTTCAGTCTTTTTCACAAGCCAGGACAGAAAAGCAAAATCTCGCTGGATGGTTACCGGATCAATGAATACCGCAGGGGAGGCAACAGACTGGCCTACTTGCCGCATGAAGCGGACGTCGCCGAACAGCTGGACCATCTGATTACCGGAGGTAATCTGACCTACGATCTGTTTACGGGGAATAAATTTGACAAGCTGACCATCTATGCATCGGCACAAAAAGTGGACAGGGAATCCTACTATGGGGCGCAGAAAGACCCGAATGCCTACGGAAATACCGACAACCTCACCTCCTCCATCGGTTCTCAATATACACTGAATACCGACAAATTCCTGTTCGCGCCCTCCTCCACGGTTTTTGGCATCGACAATACCAACGATTACCTGCACGATGTCAAGCTAGGTACCGGCGGAAAGGACAACACAACCCTGATCAACCAGTCGGTCAATACGCTGGGCACCTTTGTACAGCACGACTGGAAAATGGAAAAACTGAACGTTTCGCTTGGATTGAGGTACGATTTCTACCGGATCAATGACAGGGAGAACACCACGGAAGCGAGTTTGGGCCACGGGGTTTTGGTTCCCAGGGTCAGCCTGATGTACAAACTCAAACCCGATTTACGCTTGAGGGTGGGCTATGCCCAGGGCTACCGGCCTCCGCAGGTCTTCAACGAAGATCTGCACATCGAACTGGTGAATGCCACCCGGGTACAGACCTTCAACTCGGATGACCTGGTCCAGGAGCATTCCAACGCCTATTCTGCCTCCCTGAATTCGACCTTCACCCTGGGAAGTACCTACAATGACCTCTTGATCGAAGGATTTTACACGCTGTTGAGGGATCCGTTTACCAACGAGTTTTACCCGCTCGACGACCAGGGGAATTTTGCCTACATGCGGGTCAATGCGGAGGATGGCGCCTATGTTTCAGGGATCAACCTGGAGTGGAAATCAATGTTCTCGGAGAAATTCGAAACACAGCTGGGATTTACCCTGCAGCAAAGCAGGTATGAAACGGCACAGGCCTGGGGCGATGAACCGGGAAGTACTGCCAGGGACTTTATGCGTACCCCCAACCGGTATGGCTATGCCACCCTGATCTGGAAACCTACCCACCATTTCAATACCACCGTGGCTTTGAATTACACCGGTCCGATGTATGTTCCGCATTTTGGCGTCGATCCTGACAACTTTTCAGATCCGGTGCAAAAGCAGGCAGCCTTGGATGCCATTGCCAGGGGGGATATCATTGAGGGAGAGACGCTGAAGAAATCGCCAGGATACCTGGTGGCTGACCTACTTTTCTCGTATGACCTCCACTTTACAGAAGAGACCTCCATCCAATTTTATGCCGGCATCAAAAACCTCTTCAACCAGACCCAAAACGACTACGACAAAGGAGTTTACAGGGATGCCGGTTATGTTTACGGACCCTCACTCCCCAGAACCCTCAATATCGGGGTAAAATTTGGCAATCTTTTTTAAGGAAGGTCATGTGACACAACCCGGATGATGGTTGACGTTATCTAGATGATTGCTGACGTGAGCCGGACGATGGTTGACGTTATCCGGATGATTGCTTACCTGAGCCGGACGATGGTTGACGTTATCCGGATGAATGCTTACCTGAGCCGGATGATGATTGACGCGAGCCGGACGATTGCTTACATGTGCCGGATGATGGTTGACGCTATCCGGATGATTGCTTACGTGTGCCGGACGATGGTTGACGCGAGCCGGACGATTGCTTACATGGGCTGCATGAAGGGCAAGACGCCACAAATTCCTGAAAAACAAACGATTGCCTACCTGATCTCCGTAGCCGGACAGCTGTATGTTGCCATCATCATCGCCTTTCTCATTGGCAAATATTTGATGCATGGGGAAGCATCGAAAGGAGAGCCGTCCAAAAACAGGCCTTAAAAAAAAGTGCTCTATTTGAATTTTTTATAAAACATCTATCTTTGGTTTTCGTAAAACCTAAAAATTTCCAAAAATTAAGAAGTTATGAAGTTCAAACATTTCTTGCCCATGGGCATAGTTGCATTCATGGTAGCCTGTACACCTGCAACAAAACTCGAAAAAAGCTGGTTGGATCCCTCGGTAACCCCCGCAACGATTAAGCCTTTTAACAAGGTGCTGGTGGTGGCCAAATTAAAAGATGAATCCTCCAGGCGGATTGCAGAGGACAATGTTGTCCAGCAAATCAAAGCGCCAACGGTTGGTGTTCCTTCCTACAAGGTTGTCTCCCCAAACGAATCAGAACCACAATTGTCGGCAAAACTTAAAGAAGATGGTTTCGATGGCGTGATCATCATGCAGCTGAAAGAGGTAGAGAAAAGCACTACCTACACACCTGGCACCGTTTACGCAGGTGGTTGGTACCGGGGTTACCGGGGTGGATATTGGGGAGTACAAACTACGCCCGGCCATTATTCAGAAGACATGACCTACCTGATCGAGACGAGTATCTTTTCCCTCATTGACAACAAGTTGATTTGGGCAGGAACAACCTCCTCGCTCAATCCATCGAAAGTAGAAAAGACGATTGATGAAGTGATGGCTGCCATCAGAGCTGACCTCGCAGCCAAAGGGCTGATCAGTCAACCGGCAAAATAGTCGCTCTAAACGATGGTGGCTATTTCCTGATAAGTCCCTCTTTCTTCAGTTGAGACAAGATAGTTCCCGAATAGTCCTGGAACCAGATCTCGAAACTAGCCGGGCTGTAGGTCGTTGATTTGATCGACCACAACAGCTTGTCCGAAGTTAAATCGTAAAAATTGGTCTCCATGTAGTAGGTTTTATCGGCGGAATAGAATCCCGGAGTGCTCACCAATGGGGCACGGTAACTGTAATACCCCCAATAACTGCCATATACCCCATAAGTGCCGTAAGCTCCTGAGGGAAGATAAGCCGTACCCGGATTGTAGCTTTCATTGGCTGCAACATCTACGACGGCAATGGTCAGGACTGCATCACAGCCGGCCTTTTTTACATCTCCGGTATTCTGTTCTACCGAAAGACGTGCAGCTTCGCCCTCTTTCTGCGGGAAAAGTTCGTAGCTCTTTACCACCTTCTTGCCACGGGAATTGAGCAATTTTTCCATCCGGTTTTCGGTATTTACCTTGACTTTCCTATCGGGAGTCATCGCTACCACAAATATGGACTCATAAGAGGCTTTGGGAGTAATCTCCCTGTTTACATAGGAGCTGGTGATGTTCAGGGAAGGTTTGCAGGAGGTAACAAAGAGCGTTCCAAGCAAAAGGACAGAAAAAACAATTCTCATAGGTTGTTGCACATTTAACACAGGCATCTTGCCTGCATTTTGGCCGGCAAGATAAACATTTTATCCAAAAAGTACAGATCCCTGTTTGTAGGTTTTGGTTCAAAATTATATTTGTAATTCACTAATCTAAATAATCCCGTTCCCTAAGATACCATTATAAACGTATGAAGTTAAATCGATTCAAACAATCGGCCTGCCACTTGTTGTTGTTTTGCACCATTGCCCTCCTGGGCAATGAACTGTCTGCACAGGATCAAATCAACTTCCGTCCAAAGATCAAAAAGTATTACTCTTCCTTGCATATTTCAACGGAACACGGGGCCATGCTGGGTAACAGCACCGAATTTAGCGATAAACTGGTCAACAGTTCCTACTACAACGGGGTGGATGTGCGTTATGGCTGGTCCAAGAACAACATTGAAGATACCTACAACAATGTTTACAGGTTTCCCACCATTGGAGTTGGCTGGTATAGCTCGACCTTTCACAATTCAGAAATCGGCAAGCCGAATGCCCTCTTCCTCTTTTTCATATTGCCCATCCATTTTATGGAGTCAAAAAGATGGACCAGCTCCTATACGGGTGCATTCGGACTTTCCTATAAATTCAACCCCTACGATGAAATTGAAAATCCTATCAATGTCTTCATTGGCTCTTACCGCAATTGCTATGTGAATCTGGCTTATGCGATCAATTACAACATTTCACCCAAACTGGTGGCTTACGCTTCAATGGGATACAAGCACTTTTCGAATGGTTCCTTTAAACAACCCAATTACGGTATCAATCTATTTCCGTTGGGCATAGGCGTCAGGTACAAATTTGTGGAACAGGTGCAAAATAAACCGGTACACCCGTTGGATCCATTCATCCGGCACAACCAGTACAACGTGATGTTGGGACTCGGCAGCAAAAATTATGTCCACAACGATCCAAACTACTTCAAGATGACGGTTGGCGTCAACTACCTGCGACAGATCAATTACAAATACAGGGTTGGTGTGGGGATGGATTTCTTCTATTCGGCAGCTGCCAACCAGCGGAATCCATCCAGCCAGTCAAACTTTTCCAAATCATTTTCCTATGCTGTCGTTGGCTCATGGGAATGGGTCATAACACGGGTGATCTCGGTTCCCATCGGACTGGCCTATTATTTGCACCGCAACGAAGAAAACGGGGAAAAAACAGCCTACTACGAGCGGGTTGGACTGAGATTCAGAATGGCAGAACATCTCAACCTTGGAATTACCATCAAAGCACACGGTGGCAGTGCCGACTATTTTGAGTGGACCCTGGCTTATACTTTCCACAAAGATCCCAATCAATACAAATAACAATTGCATTGCTTGAAAGAGCTACCCTTGAATGGAGGATAATTACAAGGCCCCAATTGCATCCTGGTTACTATCGATTGGCCAGTTTGTACCAGGTACTATTTACCTGGTAATCTTCAATCAATTTAGCCTGCTCGTTGAAATTAAACTGACCTACCAGGGCAGAAATCTCCTTTCTCAAAGAGAGTAGACTGTTCTCGATTAAATCCTTGCGAAATCCCTTTTCACCCAGGTCCAGCACCTTCTCCATGGAGATTATTCTGGATAGGGCTTGTCCCAATTCAACCATCTTGCGCTGGGGCAGTTCAAAGTTCAGGTCGAAATCGAGCAACTCCTTCATAAATCCGGTCGCCTTGCCGGTCAGATCATTGGAACTCAGGAATTGATAGAGGTTGGATTCTTTCGCTTGCTTCATCTGCTTGACCACGGCGTCCGAAATCTGGGAGTAGAGCATGTCGTTCGAACCTTCAAATATCTGGAATGGCCGGCTGTCCGTGATCCCTCTTCCGCCGATGTGACTCAACCGGTATGCCTTTGCCCCAACCAATTGAACCAGTGATTGTGCCGCATTCTGCATCAGATCTGTCACATAACTCTTCACCGCATTGGCCTCTACCCCACTGGAAGAAAGGTCGTTCTCAATTCCTGCCTTTTCACTGCTGCTTGCACACATGGCTGAGGCGATGGTGTAAGAAGATTGCAATTCTGTGAGTCGGTACTGCACCTGGTCGTAGGAGACCAGATTCTTACCGGAAACCGAACGGTCCCTGGTGTGGGCCAAAGCTTCATCCAGCATGCGCTGAATAAACCCAAGTGCCATCCCCGGAAACTGGAGTCTGCTGCGGTGCAGGAGATCCAAAAGCAGCTTAATCCCGGTGGAGTGTGGTTGCAAACGGTACATCAATGGTACTTCCACATCAATTTTGTTCCTGCCGTAAGGGATTTGATAGAGGCCGAGGTTGTCGAAAAACTCTTCGACCACAATTTGCTGGCCCTGCTGGTTGACATCGCAGAGGAAGAAATCGATGTCCCGTTTCAAATCTCCGTTTTTCATCTGTTCGCGGGCAGTAAGCAGCCAGAAATCTGCCCAACCCGTCAATCCGGCCCAGTGTTTGGTACCCTGGATGTTGTAGGATTCTCCGGAGGAGGTAAAAGAGGTCTGCATGTTGAGTGCATCACTGCCATGACCCGGTTCGGTAATCATCAATCCACCCATATTTTGGGCCTTCATGAACCGGTCAAACACCATGGCCTTGGTCTCGGCGGTACCATATTTGGCCAATGGCTGGAGAAAAAGCGCCGAATTAATCCCAAGGGTGAGCGATAGTGCCAAAGACTCGTAGGATGCTGCGGAGAGCAGCGCCAGAATCTCTTCCACTTTACCTCCGCGCCCTCCAAACTCTTCCGGAATATTTACCGACAACGGATTGCCCGACATGACCTCGCGCATCACAAAAGGCGGCATGCCCCGGTTGGTGCTCAACTGATCAATATCGGCCCTTACCCGGTAAGCATGCCTGCTCCTGAGTCGGAAATCTTCCAGAAAAATGTCAAATGGAATCGCTTGGTTGGATGAATCGTTAATACCCATTGTAGTTTTTTAATTGATTTTTTGCAAACTGGCCATGTTTACTATCTATTTACACACAAATGACCAGTTTATTTCGGCTCGTAAAATGTTTCTAAATCATGTGATATCTTTAGTTTGAACGGTTTATTTGGAGTTTAGTTGCATAAAAAAGGTTATTTTTAAACAAAAATTCTAATCAATCTCTCAAACAATGTCAGAAAATCAAAAGAAAAATTTAAGCCGGCGTTCCTTTTTTGGTACTTCGGTGATGGGTGCAGCAGGAATGGCAATCTTGCCAGGCCTTGTAACAAGCTGTGAAACAAAACCTTCAACTCCACCAGCAGATGTTCGCCTGGGTTTTATCGGAATGGGCAGGCAGGCCATGTTTCTGCTGAACGGATTTATGCAGATACCGGGTGTTGAAGTCGTTGCAGGATGCGATGTTTATGGCATCAAACGCAAAAGATTTGAGAAACGCGTGACTGATTTCTATGCCAAGAGCGGCAAAAAGGTTAAAATCGAGACCTTCGAAAAGTTCGAGGATCTGCTGAAGATCCCTTCCATCAATGCAGTAGTCATTGCCGTACCCGACCATTCACACGCCAGGATCGCCATTGCTGCCTTGAAGGCGGGCAAGGAGGTCTACCTGGAGAAACCCATGACCTTTACCATCAAGGAGGGTCAGGAGCTTGTCAAATGCGTTCGTGAGAACAATCGCATCCTTGGAATTGGCAGTCAGCAAAGGTCTGATCCCAACTTCCAGAATGCCATCAACCTGGTACAAACGGGTGCCATCGGAACCATCGAAAAGGTGAATGCCTATGTAGGTGCTCCTCCAAAACCTTACGACCTTCCGGTAGAAACCGTTCCTGAAGATCTGAACTGGGATCTCTGGCTGGGTTCACTCACTGCCAACATTCACTACAACCACGAGCTGGATCCCCCTATCAAACTGGAACCAGTCGAGGATGAAAAAATCTGGGGTGCCTGGCGTTGGTATACCGAGATGGGTGGAGGTTTTACTACCGACTGGGGCGCTCACATGTTCGACATCGCCCAATGGGGTTTGGGCATGGACAAGAATGGTCCGGTGGAAGCCTCTCCTATCGGGGATGGCACCGAATACATGACCTTCAAATATGCCAATGGCGTGGTAATGACTTCAGAGCCTTTTGATGAGAAAAAGACCAAAGGGGTGAAGTTTTGGGGAACCAAAGGATGGATCGAAGTTTCACGCGGCTATTTCAATGCCTCCGACCCAGCCCTGATGCCGGCCAAGAAGGAAGAGTCCACGGGTCCGTATGAAACAAAGATTCCGCACCAGGTCAATTTCGTGGAGGCCGTTCGTACGCACAAGGATCCTGTCGTCCCGGTGGAAATTGGACACAGCAGCTGTACGGTTTGTACACTTGGAAATATTGCCTGCCAGCTGAAGCGCACTGTCAAATGGGATCCAGCAAACCAGGTATTCGTAGAGGATACCGACGGAGCAGCCACCAAGATGTTGCACTACGAGTATAGGAGTGGATATTCCCTTCTATAGCAGAGTGCCTAGAGTGAACTAAAGTGCCTAGAGTGCCTAAAGTACTTCGCCACAATTTAGAATTGTTCGGAGTCCTTTACTCTAGGCACTTTAGGCATTTTAGGCACTTTTTATTCTACCGTCCAGGTATTGCCGCTGGAAAGCAACTGGTCGATGGAGGTAATCTTTGATTTCGCTTTGGCTTCCGCTATCTGGGCATCCATTGCCTCGTTGTATACTTTGGAGGGTACCGCACGAATCACCCCCATGGCTACGGGGAAGTCCGGCAGTTTCATGTTGATGAGCGAATGCTGCAGGAAGCCATCCTGGTCGGTGGCATCGTGAACCAGAATATCCTCAAGATTTGCACCGCCTTCACCTATTTGAACCACCTTGAGTTTGCCCTTCTCCATGGTGATGCCTTTGTCCTTGTTGTTTCCAAAGATCATGGGTTCCCCATGTTTCAGGAAGATCTGGTGCTCCTCCCTGGTTTTGGGGTCGGAGATTGCCTCGTGGACACCATCGTTGAAGATGACGCAGTTCTGAAGTACCTCAACCACTGAGGTTCCCTTAAATTTGGCTGCCTCTTCGAATACCTCCTGGGAGTGTTTGAGGTTGTTGTCGACACACCTTGCAAAAAAAGTTCCCCCAGCTCCAAGGACCAACTGTCCGGGTACGAAAGGATCTTCAATGGTACCCATCGGCGAAGTCTTGGTCACAAAACCCCGGTCGGTGGTGGGTGAATATTGCCCCTTGGTCAGACCATATATTTTGTTGTTGAAGAGGATGATGTTGAAATCGATGTTCCTGCGGATGGCATGGATAAAGTGATTTCCGCCAATGGCCAGCGCATCCCCGTCACCGGTGATCTCCCAAACCATGAGTTTTGGATTGGCACATTTGACACCAGAGGCGATGGCTGCTGCCCTGCCGTGGATGGTATGAAAGCCGTAGGTACTCATGTAATAGGGGAAACGGGAGGAACAGCCGATTCCAGAGATAACGGCGAAATCTTCGTGGCGCACCCCCAGGTTGGCCATTGCCTTCTGGATGGCATTCAAGACAGCATGGTCACCGCATCCCGGACACCATCTTACTTCGTTTTCGCTCTTGAAATCCTTGAGTGTATAGTTTAAAGTATCCTGCATGGTTATTCGGCTATAAGTTTTAAAAAATGAGCGGAAAGTTCATGGATGGTAAATGGGAGTCCCTGAACCTTGTTGAATTGATGGTATTTGTAATCCGGCATTTTGTCGCGGAGGTAACCAACGAACTGGCCGAGGTTCAACTCGCATACGACAATCTTGTCAAATTTCGAGAATACTTCAGCAGTATTTGCAGGAAGCGGTTTGATGTAATTGAAATGGGCCAGACTCACCTTCGTGCCTTTCGTCTGCAACTCCCTCACGGCCGTATCCAGGTGGCCAAGCGTACCACCCCAGCCTACAACCAGCAGATCACCACTGGTTTCTCCAACGACTTCGAGCAGCGGTAACATATCCGCCACAGCCTCTACCTTGTCCCTGCGGATTTCGCACATCAGCTGGTGGTTGGCAGGATCGTGGCTTACATTGCCGGCAGCATCCTTTTCCAATCCGCCAATGCGGTGCTGAAAACCTTCCATACCCGGGAAAGCCCATTCACGTGCCAAGGTTTTGGGATCACGTTTGTAGGGTTTGTAGGTGGTAACATCTTTGGCAAATCTGGGTGTAATAGGCGGCAAATCTGCCAGTAAGGTGACTTTCCAGGGTTCTGTCCCATTGCCGAGGAATCCGTCGGTGAGCAGCACAACGGGCACCATTCGTTCGAGTGCGATCTTGGCCGACATGTAGGCATAATGGAAACAATCGGAGGGGGTGGAAGCTGCCACCACCACAACCGGACTCTCACCGTTTCTGCCATAGAGTGTCTGCATCAAATCCGATTGTTCCGTCTTGGTAGGCAAACCGGTGGATGGTCCTCCACGTTGCACATTGACCACAACCAGCGGCAACTCTGCGATCACACCCAGTCCCAGTGCTTCCGATTTCAGCGCAAATCCGGGGCCTGAGGTAGAGGTTACGGCCAGGTCACCGGCAAAAGCAGCGCCGATGGTGGTACAAATCCCTGCGATTTCATCTTCCGCCTGAAAGCTCTTTACACCCAGATCCTTGCGTTCAGAAAGGGCCTGCAATACTTCGGTGGCGGGTGTGATGGGATAAGAACCGATGAAAAGCTCCAATCCCGCTTTTTCGGCGGCAGCCAGCAAACCCCATGCGGTAGCAACGTTTCCGCTGATATTCCGGTAGAGCCCCTTTTCAATGGGAGCCGGGTGTACCACATACCTGGGGGTCATGTGCTGCAGGTTCCATGCATAGTTGTAACCTGCATGAAGTACCCGGAGGTTGGATTCGAGCACCAACTCCTTCTTGCCAAATTTCTTGGTGATATAGTTTTCAATGTAATCGAGCGGACGGCTGAAAACCCAGCAGATCAATCCCAGGGCAAACATGTTTTTGCTTCGGAGAATACTCTTGTTGTCGATCTCCAGGTCTTTCAGGGCCTCCCTGGTCAACTGGGTAATCGGTACCGGTACTTTGTTGAAATCGATGAGATTCAGTTCCGTGAAAGGGTCGTCGGTGGTGAATTTCGCCTTTTCAAAGTTCTTTTGGTTAAAACTATCGGAATCGTAGAAGATGGTTCCTCCGGGATTCATGAATTTGGCATTGGCCTTTACAGCTGCCGGATTCATGGCCACCAGCACATGGGCCAAATCACCGGGGGTACTCACCTTTTTGTTGCCAAACTGTATTTGGAACCCCGAAACTCCCGCAACTGTGCCTTGCGGAGCACGAATCTCGGAAGGATAATCAGGGAAGGTGGAAATATCATTGCCCAGGAGCGAGGATGTATCGGAGAAGAGTGTTCCCGTAAGTTGCATTCCATCACCCGAATCTCCTGAAAACCGGATCGACACCTCTTCAAGTTCAATCACTTTTGTTTCAATAGACATATCGTTCAATTAATTATTTGCTATTTTTGAACCACAAATTTAAACTTTTTTAGAAAATGGCCATCATTAAATCTTTGCGGGGTAAAACACCTGTAATGGGTGAAGATTGCTTTCTGGCTGAGAATGCCGTGGTAGTTGGAGATGTTGTGCTGGGAGATCATTGCAGTATCTGGTTTGGGGCAGTGTTGCGGGGAGATGTGAACTACATCAAAATAGGCAACAGTGTAAACATCCAGGACAATGCCGTCATCCATGGCACCTTCGAAAAATCTGCCACCAACATCGGGAACAATGTCTCCATTGCCCACGGAGCGATTGTGCATGGCTGTACCATCCACGACAATGTGCTGATCGGGATGAATGCGGTGGTACTGGACGATGCTGTCATTCACAGCAACTCCATTGTGGCTGCCGGAGCCGTGGTTACCAAGGGTACTGTTGTGGAATCAGGATCTGTCTTTGGTGGTTCGCCTGCCAAAAAAATCAAGGAGATCAGTGTTGAGCTGATCGAAGGGGAGATCAACCGCATTGCAAACAATTACCACACTTATTCTTCATGGTACAAGGAGTTATGAGTTATAAGTTATGAGTTATGACTGTTCTTATAACTCATAACTTATAACTCATAACTATTATCACTATTTTACACCCAAACTACAAATACAAATAAACATGTCCAAAACTACTGCTACCGGAACAAAAACAGCAGGTTCCAACCTTGTACCGATGGTCATCATCGCGGTGCTTTTTTTCATCTTTGGTTTCGTCACATGGCTCAACGGAATTCTGATTCCGTATCTCAAAATTGCCTGTCAGCTAACCAATTTCCAGGCGATGTTTGTCGCATTTGCCTTTTACATTGCCTATTTTGTGATGGGACTCCCCTCCTCCTGGGTATTAAAAAAAACGGGTTTTAAGAATGGCATGATGGTTGGCCTTTGGGTGATGGCCCTGGGAACGCTGTTGTTCATTCCTGCGGCAGCAACACGCACTTATGGAATGTTTCTCACCGGTCTCTTTGTATTGGGTACCGGTTTGACCATCCTTCAGACGGCTGTCAATCCCTATGTGACGATCCTGGGCCCAAGGGAGAGTGCCGCACAACGAATCAGCATCATGGGCATCTGCAACAAGATGGCAGGAGCCATTGCCCCGCTTATTCTGGCCTATTATATCCTCAACGACGGTGATTCATTTGTTGCAAGTTTGGCACAGATGGACACTGCCGCGCAGGAAGTCGCATTGGACGAACTGGCAAACAGGGTCATCGGTCCCTATTCCGTGATGACTGTCATCTTTTTCCTGCTTGGTATCGGGGTTCGTTATTCTCCGCTGCCAGAGATTGAGGCAGAAAGTGACGACGAAATGGAAGCAAACGGACTGGGTGCCAAAACCAGCATCTGGCAGTTTCCTCATCTGATTTTAGGGGTAGTTACACTCTTCTTTTACGTCGGTGCCGAAGTTATAACAGGGGATACCATCATTCGATATGGGATGGAACTTGGCATTGAAATATCGAAAGCCAAAGTATTTACCTCCTACACACTGATCTCTATGACTGTTGCCTACATTTTAGGCATTATCCTTATCCCCAAGGTGATTACGCAGCGATTTGCACTGCAATGGTCAGGAATTCTGGGAATTATATTTTTGATGGGAGCAGTACTTACTACTGGTATTACCTCCGTCTTCTTTATTGCCATCATGGGATTTGCCAACGCACTGGTATGGCCTGCCATCTGGCCACTGGCCATCCACAACCTGGGTCGTTTCATCAAAACCGGATCGGCTATGCTGATCATGGCGATCCTCGGCGGGGCATTGCTTCCGCTGTTGTGGGGCAAATTATCCGACCTGTATGGTTCCCAATTGGCTTACCTGGTCCTTCTGCCCAGTTACCTGCTGTTTATCTACTATTCTATTTGGGGATACAAGAAGAAGAACTGGTAAAATATACAGTTATGAGTTATAAGTTATGAGTGATATGCACTCATAACTCATAACTCATAACTCATAACTCTCTTAATATGAAGCCTACATTGATTATTCTTGCTGCCGGTATGGGCAGCCGTTACGGTGGTTTGAAACAGCTGGATGAGGTTGGTCCGAATGGGGAAGCCATCATCGATTACTCCCTTTACGATGCCATCCGCGCAGGTTTTGGGAAGGTAATATTTGTCATACGCCGGGATTTTGAAGCTGCCTTCAAGGAACGTTTTGATCCAAAACTAAAAGGCAGAATAGCCGTTGAGTACGTATATCAGGCACTCGACAAACTCCCGGAAGGTTTTACACTTCCGGCCGAACGGCAGAAACCCTGGGGGACCGCTCATGCCTTGCTGATGGCTGATGGCGTTGCCAACGAGCCTTTTGCCGTGATCAATGCTGATGATTTTTACGGAAACAAGGCCTACCAGGCCATGGCCGGTTTTCTCAACTCCTCGGTGGATCCGGCGGAGTATTCCATGATCGGATACAATGTGGAAAATACCCTCTCAGATCACGGTACCGTATCGAGAGGTGTTTGTGAAACAGATGCCGATGGTTACCTTACTACCGTGGTGGAACGGACAAAAATTATTGGGGAGACCGATGGCATCTACTTTTACGAGGAGGATGGAAAGCATCCGTTGAATCCCAAAAGCCCGGTATCCATGAATTTCTGGGGACTCAAACCCAACGTCTTCGGCTATTTGAAGGAGGGTTTTGCCCAATTCTTGACCGAGCATGGCAACGAATTGAAATCAGAGTATTACATACCACTGCTGGTCAACGACAACATTGTCAATGGCAACATCAAAACCAAGGTCATCGAGTGTGATTCGCCCTGGTTCGGAGTCACCTACATCGAGGACAAACCCATTGTGAAAGGGAAGATTGATCAGCTGGTAGCGGATGGAGTCTATCCAAAGCAACTTTGGTAGTCCCTCAGTTTTGAATCAATAAAATCCGTTTATGAATAACACAAATGATTCACGCAAAACGCGCAAAGAAAGACGCAAAGAATTTCGAAATGACCTTTGCTGTACTTTGCGATTTTACTTTGCGACCTTTGCGTGAAATATTGTAGCCACATAGGAGAAGAAGTTATGAGTTATAATATGCTTAAATCATGACAAGTGCGTTCTTCAATTTTCACATTTTCACATTTCCCAATTTTCACATTGTTGAAGAATGAACGATCTGCAGATCCAACAATTTTTAACCTCCTTTGCCCGTCAGGAGCAGGTGGCTGAATGGAAGCCTTTCGGCCATGGGCACATCAACGATACGTTCCTGATAAGGACCCTTGGAGCGGAAAATCCCGATTACATTCTGCAGCGCAAGAACCATTATGTCTTCAAGGACGTACCCGGAATGTTGAACAACATCCTCCTGGTTACGGACCACATCCGAAAAAAACTGGTGGCAGCCGGGGAAGTTGAACCCGACCGCAAAGTGATGAACTATTGTACTGCCGCAAATGGCAAAAGCTATGTACAAGATGAGGCCGGCAATTTCTGGACACTGTTCCTCTTCATCAGGGATTCCCATGGCATAGAGGAGGTTACCAGTGCCGACCAGGCCGTGAGTGCCGGAAAGGCTTTTGGCAGGTTTCAGGAGCAACTTGCAGACCTTGACAGCACCCAACTGATTGAGACCATCCCCAATTTCCACAACGGCATTTTTAGGCACCGGCAATTCTCGGAGGCCATTACCCTCGATTCGGCCGGGAGATGCGGGAAGATGCAAGCTGAAATAGCTCAATTGCAGGGAAGGGCGGCGGAGATGCTGAAGCTGCAAAACTGGCTGAACACCGGAGAGCTTCCGCTGAGGATCACCCACAACGACACCAAGATCAACAATATCTTGTACGACCATCAGGGGGAGATTCTCTGCATCATTGACCTGGATACCGTCATGCCCGGCTCCACACTATTCGATTTCGGTGATGCCATACGGACATTGTGCAACAGTGCTCCTGAAGACGAAGCAGATTTGGACAAGATCGCGTTTCAACTGGATTATTTTGAAGCCTATACCCGGGGCTACCTCTCTGAAAGCAGGAGTTTCCTGACTCCCATTGAAACAGGGAACCTGGTATATTCCTGTCGCTACATGGTTTGGGAACAAGCCATGCGTTTTCTTACCGACTACCTGAACGGGGATACCTACTACAAAATTTCCTATCCTGAGCATAACCATGTCAGGACCCTGTCGCAGTTGTGCTACCTGGAGGTTTTGGAGGAAAATGCGGGGGTCATGGAAAAATGTATTGCGGATAACCTGTAGAGATGTTGCATGCAACGTCTCTACAACCCATCCATCGAATTTTACCCCAATTTGATGTGTTTTGATTTGACCTCGCTGCCCAGGAAAAGATTGGCCAGCTGGTCGAAATTTTGTGCCGATTCCGTGGTAAAGTACTCCCTGCGTCCCGATTTCGAACACTGGTTTTCAATTTCGGGGTGTCGATGCAGGTAATCCAGCAGCCTTTCCGCAACGATGGGTCCCTGGTTGAGCAGCCTCACCCCTTCCGGCAGAAAACGGTGAATGACCTCCGAAAGAAGTGGATAGTGGGTACAACCCAGGATCAGGGTATCGATCTGGGGATCCTTCTTAAAAATGGATGCCAAATTCTGCTCCACGAAAAGCGCCGCTCCGGGGCTCTCTATCAGGTTATTCTCCACAATGGGCACCCACATCGGACAAGCCTCCTGTACGACTGTGACAGGCCTGACAGCGGACATCTTGGCAATTTCCATCGGATAGGAGTCTGAAAGCACCGTGCCGGTGGTTCCAAGCACCCCCACATGACCGGTTTTGGTCATTTCGGGAATCATCTCCACACTCGGCCGGATGACCCCCAGTACCCTGCGGTTGGGATAGTGGACGGGCAGATCCAGCTGCTGGATATTTCTCAGGGCCTTGGCGGAGGCAGTATTGCAAGCCAGCACTACCAGTTGGCAACCCTGTTCGAAAAGGTACCTGACCGCCTCCCAGGTATATTCGTAGACCACTTCAAAAGATCGTGTACCATAGGGATTCCTGGCATTGTCGCCCAGGTAGATGTAATCATAATCCGGTAATTCCCGGAGCAATTCCTTGAAAATAGTCAATCCGCCGTAACCGGAATCAAAAACCCCGATGGGTTGGTATTTCTCAGCCATACAGAATTAAGTTAGAAGAAATATTAAATGTCGTAGTTTCAAATTCTCCAGCTTTCGGCTATTTGCCTTTGGTCTCGCGCAAAGCCCGCCAGGTTCGCAAAGAAAAAATACGACATGATCATTTGTCCATTTCTTATTTAACCTTCGAAACTACAAAATTATTCCCATTTGCAACAAATTCACCCGAAACCACCTGAAGATGGGGCACAAAAAAAGGGTACTCTTCAGCACCCTCTTCTACAATATTTTAATCAGACTATTTCAACGCCAATTTGGTCTTAACCAAAGGCATCATATCCGTTGATTGGGCAGTATTGAAATACAAAACACTATTTACCTCAAAAACATACAACATTCCCTGTTCCTTGGCAACATCGCCGATGGCCTTACGGGCTTTCTCGACAATTGGCTGAAACTGCTTGCTCTCCTCTTTCTGAAGGTTTTCCTGGGCTTGCTGCTGGAAAGTGGTAATCCGCTCCTGCAGGCTCTGAATGTCGGCCTCTTTGGCTTGCCTGATTGCATCGGTTACATTTGGTTGCTTCACCAATGCCACATACTCCTGACCTTTGGTTTGGTACTCTTTTTGCATAACAGCCAGTTGTGACTCAAGGTCTGTCTGCATTTTAGCCATGGCCTTCTGGGCAACATCACGCTCAGGCATTGCTTGTATCAGGGCTTGAAAATCAATATGACCGAATTTCAGGGTTTGCGCTGAAGCGGAGGCTCCAACAAATAGAAGAAGCGAAATAGTTATTACACTAAAGAGATGTCTCATGTTCACTGATTTTAATTTTTATGTCGCAAATTTATAACATTAATTTTTATATCCAAGTTTTTGCAACACCTGATCGCTCAGATCAAACTTTGGATTGGTATAGATCATGGTCATGCCTCCTGATTTGTCAAAAATAATAGAATAGGCACCCTGTTCAGCAATGGACTGTATGGCATTGAATACTTCGTCCTGAATGGGTTTTACCAATGCCTCCCGTTTTTTGGCAAGGTCGCCTTCCGGACCAAAATATTGGCGTTGCAATTTCTTGTATTCTTTCTCCTTGTTGACGATCTGTTCTTCCCGCTTTTTCTTCATATCCTGGGAAAGCAACACCACTTCAGCCTGAAAGTTCTTGAATATCTGGTCAAGTTCAGCATGTAGCGTCTCCAGCTCCTTCTGGTATTTTTGGGAAAGTTTGTCTAATTGTTCCTGGGCTGCGATGTAGGAAGGCAGCTTTCCCAAGATAAAATCTGTATCAACATAGGCATATTTCTGAGCAAAACCAGCGGTGAAGGTAAAAAGGAAAAGTATTCCTATTACAATTGTCTTTTTCATTGTCATCAGTTTTTTCATGAAATGTAACAAAATTCAGGCCAAACTTTTTAGAATTGCTGTCCCATGATGAAGTGGAACTGACTGCCTCCGGTTCCCTTGGTGTAACCATCGTCGAAACCATAACCCCAGTCAAATCCCATCAGACCAAACATTGGCAGGAAGATCCTGATGCCAATACCGGCAGCCCGCTTGACGCTGAACGGATTGTAATCCGTAATGTCGTACCAGGAATTACCTGCCTCAAAGAATCCAAGCCCATAGATGGTGGCAGATTGGGACAGCGTAATCGGATAGCGCAATTCGAGCGTAATCTTTTCGTAAATGTTACCGCCCTGGGGAGGGGTCAGCGAGTTGTTTTCATAACCACGCAGACCAATGTATTCGCTTCCGTAGGAGCTATATCCTGACATTCCATCTCCCCCCAGTTTATAGGATTCAAAAGGAGAACGCAGGTAAGTATTGTAATAACCCAAAAGTCCTGTTTCGAATTTGGTTCTCAGAATAAGTTTGGCATCATTTCTGGCTTGCAGCGGGGTAAATACATCTGCCTTGAAGGACCATTTGTGGTACTCGATCAACTTGTACCGCTCGGCAGGTGTCATCAGCGGATCGCTGAAATCCTTTTTTGAAAAGAGGGAAAAGGGTGGCGTCAGCGCTACCGAAAAAGAGAAGTTGGAACCTCTTCTGGAGTAGAGTGGGTTGTCAATAGAATTCCGGCCAAATACCGTTTTGAATGCCAAAGTGTTGGAATTACCATTCTGAAAGAGGAAGTATTTCCAGTTATCGAGCATGTATCGCTGGTAGGATAGTTCGTGGTACAGGGTGAAATAGTTGTCAGGCCTCTTCAAACGGTAACCAAGTCCGACCGAAGCTCCCAATACCCCCATCTTTTCCGTAATCTCATAATTGTAGGGATTGTAACTGCCGTAACCACTGTCATATCCACTGCCATAACTACTTCCGTAACCCCCATATCCACCATATCCACCATAACCTCCGTAACCACTGCCATATCCTCCATAATTATAGGCACTGTTTCCACTGGTCTGTTTGGAATAATAGATGGAGAAGGAGAATGAATTGGGTTTCTTCCCACCCAGCCAAGGCTCGGTAAAAGAAAACGAGTAGGATTGGTAGTAGGATCCGTTGGTTTGGGCACGCAGGGTCAATGTTTGGCCATCCCCGGTAGGAAGCGGTCTCCAGGCCTTTTTGTTTCCAATATTCCGAACGGAGAAGTTGGAGAACTTCAATCCGACTGTTCCGACGAACATTCCGGCTCCCCATCCGCCCGAGAGTTCAACCTGGTCGTTGGCACGCTCCTCCAGTACATAATTGATGTCGACTGTGCCATCTTCCGGATGAGGAACCACATCCGGGGAGATTGCTTCAGGGTTGAAGTGTCCCATTTGTGAAAGTTCCCGAACTGAACGGATAATATTTTCCTTGCTAAACAACTGTCCCGGCCTTGTATAGAGCTCCCTGCGCGCGACATGTTCATTGGTCTTGGTATTTCCCTTGATCCCAATGTAGTTGATGGTAGCCTGGGTACCCTCCACGATCCGCATTTCATAGTCGATCGAATCACTCTCCACCTTTACCTCCACCGGATTGAGGTTGAAGAAAAGGTAGCCATTGTTAAGGTACTCATTGGAAACGGCATCATCATCTTCGGTCAGACGCTTGTCCAATAATTTTTGGTCAAAAACATCACCCTTCTTGATACTGAGTACCCTGGAAAGCTGGACATCTGTCAGTACCGTATTCCCAACCCAACGGATGTTCCGGATGTAGTACCTCCTGCCCTCTTCTATCCAATATTTCAGCTTTACTGAATTGTTGGTCGTATCCTTGATAATGGTATCTGCCACAATAATGGCATCCCGGTAACCGTTTTCGTTGTACTTCTTGATAAGATTGATCTTGTCCTCCTCAAATTTATCCTGCAGGAATTTCTTGGAAGAGAAGAAATTGACAATTTTCTTCGCCTTTGTCTTTTTCATAGACCGCTCCAAAACCATTGGAGACAAAGCTTTAACCCCAACAAACTCGATGCTGCTGATTTTTACTTTGGTCTTTTTGTTGACATTGATATCCAGTATCAACTGATTTTGTTTGGAAGTATCATCCTTTTGGACAATGTTTACCTCAGTATTGTAGAACCCCTTGCCCTGGTAGTAACTGGCGATTTGTCTTTGGGCGGTATTGACAAGGTTGTCGGTCACCTGTCCGCCTACCAGCATCATGACCTGTTTTTCGATGTCCTCCTTTTCGCTTTTGGTAACGCCGTGGTAATTCTTGGCTGCCAGTCGTGGTCGCTCCTGCAAGAAGACATTCAGCCAGATTTTATCGCCTACAATTTTTGTCGCAGAGATTTTCACATCCGAAAATAGTCCCTGTTTCCAATATTTCCGCAGGGCGGAGGTAACCTGGTCGCCCGGAATGGTAATGTCCTCCCCTATGATTAAACCAGAAAGGCCCTTTAAAACCTCCGTATCCAGAAATCTGATACCGCTAATTTCGAGTCCGGCCAATGTGTAATGCTTTGGACTATCGTAAAAAACGGAGAAATTTGTACTGTCAGCTACCGTTTGTGAATACAAATGCACATTCAAAAATAAAGCCAGAAATATAAAAAAAACTCTTTTGACCATGTCAGATTCTGATTTGTTCACTAGTTTTTCCAAATCGTCTCTCTCTCCTTTGGAAATCGTTAACTGCCTCAAATAGATCCTCTTTTCGATAGTCTGGCCACAACTTTGGTGTAAAAAACAACTCGGTATAGGCAATCTGCCAAAGAAGAAAATTACTCACCCTGAATTCACCGCCGGTACGAATCAACAGCTCAGGATCAGGCAGGCCAAATGTAGGAAGATATTTCCCAATCAGCTCTTCATTAATGTCACTTTTGTCAATTTTGTAATTTTTTAACTCATTGGCCATTATTTTTACCGCTTCAACCATTTCCCAGCGACCAGAATAGCTCAATGCCAACACCAGTTTGAGACCAGTATTTTGGGCAGTCATTGAAATTGCACCCGCCAATTTCAGCTGTACCTCCTGGGGTAGAGAGGCTATATCGCCAATGGTTCGCAGCGATACATTGTTTTTATGCAAATTTTCGGTCTCGGCGACGATGGCATGCACCAACAGTCCCATCAATGCATTCACCTCCTCTTTCGGACGGTTCCAGTTTTCAGTTGAGAAGGCATAAAGGGTAAGGTAATCAATTCCCATCTCTCCAGCACCTTCCACGACTGAACGTACTGCCTCAACTCCTTCCCGGTGACCAAATATACGATCAAGTCCATGTTGCTCTGCCCATCGACCGTTGCCATCCATGATGATGGCCACATGCTTTGGGATCTTATCCTGCTTCAGCTCTTTAGAATGCACTTTTCTTTACTTTTTTGTCGTTTACTTTGCAGATCCCCCTGTCTTGCCAAACCTGCCAGTGAAGGGAGAGGTGCAGGGAAGCATACCAATCGTTGTTCACCAAAAAACTGGAGGTAAACTCGTCAGGATAGCTTCCGTTGATCAAATCTACATTTTGGTAACGCTTGGGATCTTTCAGGTTATCAATGTTATCGGTAAAAGTTTTTCGGACACACAACTCAACACAGGCTCCCAATCGCTTGGTAAGATTGTATTTGATGCCAAAGCCCATGGGCACAATGGGCGCAAGGGCATCGGTGTCATTGGTCTTGTTCAGATTGTTGTTGAGATAGGGCCTGTAAAGGTTATGGTAGGGAAGTAATACACTCTCGACCTGTGGAATCAGCACCAACGTTCCTTGCCTTGGAGAGCGGGAGAAAAAACCGCCGATGCCCAATGAGAGGAAGGGGGTAAAACGGTCCTTCGTCGTACTTCCCATTTTGTAGTCCATGAAATTGAATTCAAATATGGCTTCAAAAGTTTGTACCGACCGGAAGAAACTGTAACTATCATCGCTCTTTCTCAGGTACAACTCGTAGGGTATATTGTTGATATCGTTGTAATTGAGGTGAAATGCCGGCTCGGCCAGATTGACCCCGGGGAAGGTGCCGGAAGATTTCAGGTTACCTGAGATCAGTTGTCCCCTGACAGACATTCTTTTGTTGAAATTCCAACGACCCAGCAATCCATACAGTGGCGTTATCTCTTTTGCATAGTCTACATTCTCCAGGTCACCCCAATAGACAGCTGCTCCGATCCGGATACCGACATCTGCTGATTTCTGCGGATAAGCCAGAAAAAAGCAGTACAACAAGGATATTGTGAGCAGATATCTCTTCATAGTGATTACAAAAGTAACAGAAACTGCCGAGATTTTGTTTTGAGGTATTCCAAACAATTAAAAAAAGTTAGAGGGGGCATTTAATTTCTTCTGTCTGCACCCCAGTGCAACTTTTTCCGCAAGGTTTCATAGAATGATTGATTTTCGAACTTCAAAACATTGATAATGAAGTCAGACTTGCTAATTTTCCAGATCATGTCGGTTTCAAAAGGAACCGACCTTGAATCCAATGAGGCCATGTATCTCCCTCCCCTTCCCTCCACCCAGAGCTTAATTACCTCCTGGTCAGAGAGGACAACCGGTCTGACAGCAAGGTTATGAGGGGCTATCGGCGCAATTACAAAATTGGAGGAACCGGGGGTAATGATGGGCCCGCCAACGCTCAAAGAGTAGGCAGTGGTTCCGGTGGGGGTAGAAACGATCAATCCATCGGCCCAATAAGTATTCAATAGATCGCCTCCCACCTCCACATGAACGGTGATCATTTGGGAAGTGTCCTGCTTGTGGACGGTAAATTCGTTCAATGCATAGGGAAAATCACTGAAATGGCCACAATCGTTCTCCAGTTTCAGCAAGGAACGGGGCTGAAGGATGTATTTCCCTGCAAAAAGCTGTTCCACCGAAAATTCAAGTTCCGACTGGGCAATATCGGCCAGAAATCCAAGTCGCCCACTATTGATGCCTACCATCGGGATACCGGCATCCTTCACAAAGGTGATGGCTTCAAGAAAGGTTCCATCCCCCCCAATGCTCAGAAAAAAATCGACCTCCTTTAATTCAGCTCCGGTACCAAAACTACTGACATTCCCCGGGTCAATGCCTGCCTCCTTTTTCAGGAAATCCAGGAAAGGTGCATAGACAATTACCTCCGCCCCATGAAGCTGCAAAATCTCCAGCAGGCGTTTCATACTACCGTGAAAAATAGGTCCGATGTTCCATCCAAAAAGGGCAATTCTCATCCAAAAGAAATTTAAATATTAATGTACCGCATAAATTGATCAAAGCGGTCGTCGATCAGACTTTTCAGCGGAGTCTGATCCATAAACGTGGCCTTAATGTCGTAATTGTAACGGGAAAGTGTCTGGATGATCCCTGACAAATCCAACTGGTTGACCTTGATGGTCACATTAATTTCAGTAGTTGAACCTCCCGGTTTCCAGGTATAAAGACTAAGGATACGGGCATCGTTCCCTTCAATAATCTGGGTTATTTGTGACAGGGAATAGTCCTTTTCACACATCTGCAATTCAACTATTCCGCCCGGTTCGTTGGGGGAAAAGAGTCCAGTGAGCTGATTGCACAAATCGTACCGAGAGATGGAGCCAAGGTAATTGTGCTCTTCCGAAAGTACCGGTACAATCGTGACGCCCAATCCTGATGCTACTGCTGCCACTTCAAAGATGTGCTGGTGCGGGTGAATGTGTGGCTTCAGCAGTTGATCCGTAACAAAAGAGGACAACGGCGCATCAAAATCCCGGGCATCAAATATCTCCTTGTCCGAAATGACTCCAAGATACTCAAGATCAACCACAACAGGAAGGTGTGACACCCTGAAAACGTCCATCAGTGAAAGTACTTTGGACCCACTGTCGGAGAGTGTTACAGTTGGAATTGAATCAGAAATTAAACGTTCTGCTATCATGACCTGAAAGAAAGTGGTTTTTGAATGAGAATCATTTCGTAAATTGCAAACCTAATTAAATGCATGCAAAAATGGCACGATTAAGTGTAAATATAAATAAAATTGCAACACTGCGAAACAGTCGTGGTGGTGCAGTACCCAGCGTCACCTATGCAGCCCTGCAATGCGAGAAATTTGGCGCAGAAGGCATCACCATCCACCCGCGTCCGGACGAGCGACACATCCGCTATGCAGACGCCAGGGAGTTGAAACCTTTGGTAACCACGGAATTTAACATGGAAGGTTATCCGGATCCAAAGTTCATCGACCTGGTGTTGGAAGTTCGTCCCCATCAGGTTACGCTGGTTCCGGATTCTCCATCTGCCATAACCTCCAATGCTGGTTGGGATACCATTCGGCACCATGATTTTTTAAAGGAGGTGGTGAAACGGTTTCAACAGTCGGGCATCCGGGTTTCCCTGTTTGTCGGTACTGATCCAAAAATGATCGAAGGAGCAGCAAAGGTAGGTGCCGACAGGGTGGAACTCTATACAGAGCCCTATGCCACAGAGTTTCCGGTGAATCCAGAAAAGGCCATCCAGCCATTTGTAGCAGCGGCAAAAATCGCGGAGCAGTGCGGTTTGGGTCTCAATGCAGGCCACGACCTCAGCCTGGAAAACCTGCGCTATTTTGACCAGCACATTCCAAACCTGCTGGAAGTATCCATTGGCCATGCGCTGATAGCCGATGCCCTCTACCTGGGATTGGAAGAGACGATCAGGCGGTACAGGGAATGCCTGAAGAAAATGTGAAAATTGGAAAATGTGGAAATGTGAAAATTGGGATTCGAGCAGATGTATACCTTTTGCACAATGATCATCAACAAATTCCCTAATTTTATGCACAAATGTCTTTCCATTTCCACATTTTCACATTTCCCAATTTCCACATTATAAATTAGTTGTAACGTGAATTTATTCTACCGAAAATATGGATCCGGGCCACCTTTGATCATCCTGCACGGGTTGTACGGTTCGTCCGACAATTGGATCACCATTGCCAAACAGCTGCAGGAGCATTTTACTGTTTTGCTTCCAGATCTTCGCAACCACGGGGCTTCGTTGCATACTGCCACCCATACTTACCAGGATATGGCAGGTGATTTGGAGCAATTCTATGAAGAGACCAACACCAAAGATGCTTATCTGATTGGGCACAGCATGGGCGGAAAGGTGGCGATGCGGTTCGCTGCAGAACATCCCGACAAGGTAAACCGGCTGATGGTGGTAGACATAGCGCCCAAGAATTACCTCGCCGGTTCAGAAAGCTTCAAACACATCCGGCAACATGAGATGATACTGGAGTTGCTTGAAAATCCGGACCTTTCCAAATTTCATTCCCGCAAGGAGCTTGATGACTACTTCACCAGCAGGATCAAGGAGGAGACAGTCCGACTGTTCCTCTTGAAAAACATTCACCGAAGCCACGAAGGAGTTTTTACGTGGAAGATCAATGCACCAGTCCTGAGGGATTCTTTCAAATCCATTGTCAGTGAGACTGACTTTGCATGGTTTGAGGAACGCATTCCGATTACTGCCTATCCCGTCACATTTGCCAGGGGCTTGAACTCAGAATATGTGAGCAACGACGACTGGCAGATGATCCGAAAGATCTATCCGGAGGCCAAACTAGTTGATTTCGAAGGGGCAGGACACTGGCTGCATGCGGAGAAACCGTCCAAACTGATATCTAGCATCCTTGAGAAAGCGTAGAAACAAATGTGGAAATTGGAAAATGTGAAAATGTGAAAATTGGGATTCGAGCAGATGTATACCTTTTGCACAATGATCATCAACAAATTCCATATTTCATGAACAAATGTCTTTTCATTTCCACATTTTCCAATTTTCACATTTTCACATTCCTCTCAGTCTTTTACCCTGCTGAGTTTCAATGATTTTAAAATCCAGTTCGGAAGATGCTTGTTGGGATTTCTTTTACGCAGGTTTAGATAGAGTCCAAGCTTCTTGATAATGGGAAGTTTGTGGGTCTCTACAAATTCAATCAAAGTACCATCCGGATCTTCGATGTAGGCAAAATGGCCAGCTGCTTCACCCATGTCGAAACTATTGCCTTCGTGGTGGGCAAAGCTGTCAACGGTAAAGGGAAATCCCCGACCGGCACAGGCAACATTCAGTTTTTCCATGCCATTGATATCGTAGCAGAGGTGTATAAATCCAAGGTCACCCCAAAATCTGCCTTCATAAATCTTTCGTGGTTCACGGTCCGTTACCTGCACCAGTTCGATTTCACTCTCTCCCAATAACCTGCCGAAAGCGCCGGCACGTGGGATACTGTGTTTCAACAATACCCGTCTGAAAGAGGAAGATCCACCATTCAGATGGGAGAAATCAGGGAAAACACCTGTCTGGTCAATGATGACCTGATCGTAACCCAAAATATCGGAATATACTTTTTTGGAATTCTCGATGTTCGTCACCCCAAGGATGACCCCATAGACTGAACCCGTCTGCTCTTTGAGGTTCCCGAACCAGTTCCGTGAGTCAATAACCTGAAATATATTGTTGTATGGATCAGTGACGAAGAAGAAATTCCTGCCTGCCGGATCTGTGGCAATGGCACTAACATTTAAATTCTCCTTGAGGAACCATGCATGGGTTTTGCTCGCATCGCGGGTTTTGATCTTTGCAGCAAATATTCCAAGATCGCCCAATTGTGGTTCGAATAAAGGTGGCTGAGGAGTACGCTTGGTATATTGCCAGATCTCAAAACCACCACCACCATTCATGTTCAGTGCTAGCGCAGCACGGCGTTCCTGTGGCAAACCACCGGTATAAGGCAACATCAGCTTGGCAGTTGCACAATCATCCACTACCTTGATATCCATACCAAAGTATTTGCGATACCATTTCCATGCTTCGGCTACATCCTTGACACCGATGCCGAGTTGCTGGATCCCGCTAACTACAATTCCCTTCATAATCTTATATCTAAAAAAACTGCAATGTAAATTCTGATTCGACTCCCCCGATCAAGCATTCGGGTCAATCCGGGTTGCTATCAGGAAGAATAACCTGGGGGCGAATCTCTTCAGGAAAGGCATAATTACCTCTTTTTTGCCAATAATCACCAGTTTCCTGTGCCTTTTTACTGCCTTGTCAATCTTAGCGGCACAGTAGGAAGCTGAGACCCCATTCTCCTGACCGATGTCCATTTTCCCATATTCCTTTCCGGTTGACGTAAGGGCATGGTAGGAAATGTTGGTTTTCACCCTACCAGGACAAACCATCGTAACACGAATCTTGTCGCGGTGATGCTCCAGCATCAACGTCTCGAAGAAACCATGCAAGGCATGCTTGGCGGCACAATAATAGGATCGTTGCGGAAATCCGAACAATCCTGAGAAACTGCTTAACACAACGATACTTCCTCCTCCATTCTTTATCATGTGAGGTAAGATCAATCGTGTAAGATCAGCATGACCCCAGAAATCGGTCTCCATAATTTTGCGGGCAACCTCTGAAGGTGTATCCAGTATCAAAGAGCGCTGGCTGATACCCCCTACGTTGGCAAGAATCGAGAGGTGGGTGGTAACCGATCGTACCTTTTCGACAGCCATCGCAATTTCATCTGCCCGGGTCAGGTCAAATGGCACCACCAAAACTTCGGCTCCTTTGTTCCTGCATTGATCAGCCACCAGCTCAACCTGCGTGAGGTTACGGTCGGATAAGATTAAAAGTGTATCAGCTGCAGACCATCTCAGTGCCAGGGCTTCCCCTATACCGGAAGATGCTCCTGTTATCCAGATGATGCGGGGCTTTGTCATTTATTTGGTTAATTCGATGAAATTGATGGAATGAAAAATTGTTCAGAAGCATTCTTCTGCGGTGCAAACTTACCCTTTTTCTCTAAAACAACAATGACTACTAATCCCCAATCGCTTTCATCCTGAATATCTCCTGCGTAGCCGGAACATGCTCCTTGACCATGATCTGCTCCATCTGCCTTACAATTTCAGGGTATTTTGCTGAAACATCCTGTAACTCCTGCAAATCGGTTTCCAAATTGTAGAGTGCTATCTTCAGGTTTCCCTTTTTGATCTCTTGCCGGATTCCCTTCCATTTACCCATCCTTACCGCCTGCTGCCCCCCTGTTTCAGGGAATTCCCAGTAAAGATAGGGATGCGCCTTTTGCCTTCTTCCGGTCAATTCCGGCAAAAAGCTGATACCGTCTGTATCTCCCGGAACCTTGGACCCTGACACCTCACAGAGTGTCGGCAGCACATCCCAGAAGGCTGAAACATGTTCGCTGGTGGATCCCGCCCTGATCTTTCCCGGCCAACTGGCGATCATGGGCACCCTGAAACCGCCCTCGTGGGTAAAGCCCTTGCCCCATCCAAACTCTGATTTGAAGGGCCCGGCACTGTTGAACCAGGGGGAATCGGTACCGCCATTGTAGGTTGGCCCATTGTCTGAAGTAAAGATGATCAGTGTGTTATCATACAAACCAAGATCCTTTAGCTGCCGGACGAGCAAACCTACCTGCTCATCCAGGTAGGAGATCATTGCTGCATAGGCGGCATGGGGATAACGGTGAGGAAAATAGCCCTTGTCGCCAAGGTATGGCTTTTCATCCCCGAATTTCTTCACATAATAATCGACCCATCGCTGCGGTGCCTGGAGGGCTGCATGGGGAATCGGGGTTGCCCAGAATACAAAGAAAGGTTTGGCTTGGCTTCGATTTACAAAAGAGGAAAGTTCACTGAACATCAGGTCACCTGCATACTGCTTCAGGGTGAATTTTGCGTAACTTCTGGAATCCAATGGATCTGCACCCGGCTCCAGCTTGGTACCGGGAGCCACTGTATCGTTGGCAAGGTAGACCCTGCTCCTGTTTTTGTAAAGGTGAACCGGATAATAGGTATGTGCCTGCCGCTGACAGTTGTATCCGAAGAAAAAGTCGAAGCCCTTGTCGAGTGGGGTGCTGTTGGTATTGGGGGCACCTAGACCCCACTTCCCTACAATACCGGTAGTGTAACCCACTTTTTGAAGCAGTTGCGGAAAAGTCACCAGGTCTGCCGGCAGCGGACGTTGTCCTTCCAGTACCGAATCGGCCAGCATGGCCCTGTAATCCCATACCTTGCCGCGCTCGGCCCATTCGTCGTTTCCACGAATGTAGGAATGTCCCATGTGCTTGCCGGTGAGCAGAACACAGCGCGAAGGAGCGCAGACCGGAGCCCCGGAGTAATGCTGGGTAAACCGCATCCCACTGGTTGCTAGTTTGTCTATGTTGGGAGTTTCAATTCTTTGCTGACCATAACAGCCGAGGTCACCGTAACCGAGATCATCCGCCAGGATGTAGATGATGTTGGGCTTCTGAGCAGAAGAGACTGCCTTGCCCTGTTGCTTGTCTACACCAAAGCAGGCAACAAATGATCCCGAAAATAACAGCGTCGGGAGGAGAGCTTTTGCAAATAACATGTTACAAAGATTTGATGATCATTTTTATTAATTCAAGAACCAAAAGGTATTTTGAAAAACCATAACCTAACCCGGATAGTTTATGCAAATTAAGGTTTTCCAAAAGATGGATTTAACGTTACCGGAACCGGAGCGTTGGTCTCCCTCCTCCACTTTTCGAGAATGGACAGCAGCTCCGTGGTTTTCGCAGGATCTGACCTGACGCGGTTGACCTTCTCTCCAATATCCTCTCTTAGATTGTACAACTCCAGGTCGTTGTTTTCAAAATATTGTATCAGTTTCCAGTCTCCTAGCCGGACCGATGAGCCTGGCCGCGTCCTGAAAATAGTGTCCTGGGTTTCAGTGTTCCCCCCCTCCAGGTAGATAGGGAAGTGCCAAAAGAGTGGCCGCTCGGCGATGACTCCTTTCCCCGTAAGAATTGGCACCAAACTTTCCCCATCCAGGACTTTGTCAGGATCCTTCACCATACCTGCCACTTCCAGCAGTGTCGGGTAGAAGTCAATATTGGTGACGGGGACCTCAGAACTGGCTCCTGCCCTCACCTTACCCGGCCAGCAAACCACCATCGGCTCACGGATTCCACCTTCGTAGAAGGATCCTTTTCCGGCACGAAGCGGCCACTGCTTGGTGATGTTGTAGACACCACCATTGTCTGAGGTCAGGAGAATAAAGGTATTTTGAAGCAAGTTATGCTCCGTCAGAAAAGCGATTACCCGCCCTAACTGGGTATCCAGATTTTCTACCATGGATGCGTATACCGGATTGTTTTGGCCGTTCCAGGCTGCCTTTCCAGCATATTTTGGCAACAGCTCTTTGACAGGCTGCAAAGGGGTATGCACGGCATAGGGTGCATA
Source organism: Tangfeifania diversioriginum (assembly GCA_945873105.1). Classification (GTDB taxonomy): domain Bacteria; phylum Bacteroidota; class Bacteroidia; order Bacteroidales; family Prolixibacteraceae; genus CAINVV01. The sequence goes on along the minus strand of CAMCBW010000009.1, from coordinate 39,914 downwards.
GTAAAGGAAAAATGGCCTATCCCTGACAGACTTCAGAAAATCGATGGACTTATCCGTTATCAGGCGGGTCAGATCATAATCCCCGGTAGGAGGTTCGAGTGGAATGTTCTTGTAGGGTGGAGTATAACTTCCGGGGCTTCCGGCATGTGAACCGCCAATGTTCAGGTCAAAGCCTCTTTGGGTAGGGTCATCCGTCAAGTGCCACTTCCCGGCCACACAAGTGGCGTAGCCTGCATCCTTCAGCACTTCGGCAATGATCCTGTTCAGATCGGAGAGCGTTTCATTGTTGGTGGTGGGTATTAGCTTCCGGTCAGAAGGTTTCCCCCTGTCCGAATTTGCCACGGTGTAAATTCCGTGCCGGGGAGTCCACTGCCCGCTCATCATGCAAGCCCTGCTTGGTGCGCAGTTGGCTGCGGCTGCATAGGCATTGGTAAAAACCATTCCCCTGGCAGCAAGATGGTCGATGTTGGGGGTTTCATAATACCTGGATCCCATGAAACCGACATCGCGCCAACCCATATCATCAATGTTGACCAGCAGAATATTGGGACGCTTGTCTACTGCCGGCCGGCTATTGCCGGAAAGGCAGGCGACCACAGTGAGCGTTATAGCAGGGATAGTCCTTCTCAGAAAAGTTTTAGTCATTCCATTATTGTTAGTTTTTCCTGGGTACCATTGGAGGCCGGATGACAGTTCAACTGCACCTATTGAGCGCCAATTTGAGCAAATAAGCGGTTTAAAGTTAAACAATTAACTCCAAACCGCTTATTCATAGTACTGGCATTGTCTTCTTCTAAAAAAAGAATTGCGTTGCTTTAACACCAACCATTCTTACCATCCAGGGTTCTGGGTGATTTTCGGATTCAACGCAATGGCATTGGTTGGAACCTGGTAGAGGTAATATTTGTCCAGCCATCCCTTACCATCCTTCACAGGATCGTTGAAGAGATAGATGTAACCCACTGTCATGGTAGGATCTGAAAGACCGGTATTTTGGTTCAACAATGTTCCGGAACCTACCTGCGTCTTGGTTGCCCACATACCAAATGGCTGTTTGTTGATAAACCAGGGAGCTACCTTCCACCTTCTGATATCGTAAAATCCGAATCCTTCGCCCAACAGCTCGACAATCCTTTCGCGGCGGATCTCCCACAATACCGGATTGACAGTCGGATCCCGCTTCGGATCAAAACTTGCACCAATATCTGCCACCACCATGTTGGCAACTCTTGCCCTAGGTCTCAGCTTGTTGATGGTCTTGTCGGCAATCACCTGGGTAAACTGGTCCAGTTCAAATTTGGCTTCGGCTTCGTTGAGCAAGACTTCTTCAATCTTAAATAACGGCTTATCAGCAGTATTGGTAAGTCCAATGTTGGAGTTCAGATCCCACACATTGTAATTCTTGTAAAAATAGTAACCACCCCGGCAGGCGAGGTATTGCTGGCTAGATTTCGTTGTAAGGTTGGGCATGGCCAAAAGGACAGCAGCCGACCAGTTCATCAATGGAAATACCTTGTGCTTGCCCGCTTCACCTGGATTTGCAATCACTTTTGTAACTCCCATCAGGTCGAGGTATTCACGGTCCGCCGGATCTTCCGGATAGTCCCAACTGGCGGTTGTACTGGTTTTTGACAATTTGTAAGGTGGAGCAATGGTCAAAAGCATCCTGTGGTCCCGTTTCCTGAAGGTGGTGTAGGGTGTTTTATCCCCTGCATAGAGTGGACTATTGGATACCGTCTTACCATCCTGACAAAGATAAAGATCTACCATATGCTGGGGCATTTCCGAAATACCGGAAGAGGTGCGTTCATAGTGTGAATGCTGGCTCATGATCACATTGGCCACATACTCCTTGTACAATATCACGCCTGGTACCACTCCCAAATCCGGACTGGTAAACATGGTGCCGTAATCCGAATTCACAGTTGGATAAGAGGTCATCAGCAACTCAGAAGCCCTCACACATTCATTCAGGTATTTGGCGTAATCACCCAATCCGTGGTACTTTCTCCAGGTTCCTTCAAACAAGGTAAAACGGGAAATCAGCGCCCGAACACAGTTCTGGTTGATGGTGTTTTTCCCGTCACCAGCAGCCTTGATGTTGAGTTCAGCATATTGCAAATTGGCCAATACACTGTCAGCTACCTCTTTTCTTGGGGTGCGGGGACCATAAATCTCCTCATCGGTATCTGAAAGCACTTTGTTGACCCAGGGTACATCCCCGAAACGGGCGATCAGTTCAGCGTAGTAATAACTGCGAAAGAAGTAACCTACTGAACGCCAGTGCGCCTTTTCAGCCGCTGTCAGGTTGGCCTTGTCAATATTTGCCAGCATGATGTTTACGGAACGAACATAGGTGAAATTCCAGCCATTGCCTGAAGAGGCACTGGCTATGGTCTGGAAGGCGTAAGGATTGTACTGGCTGGTACCCTTAAAGTCAAGATACCCGGCATAAACATCACCCACATTCAAACCTGCATCACCATAATTAGCGAGTCGGCGTAAGATGTTGGCATTGTCAAATACTCCGTAGAGTGACCATGCATAGGTTTGGAAGTTGGAGTAGGTTCCAAATGCAGTAGCTTCGGTCAGTGTTTCAACAGGCAATTTCTCCAGATAATCGTTGTTACAGGCAACCAGGGTGGAAACTGCAAAAATTAGTATTAAAATATATTTTCTCATTGTACTAGTTTTTAGAGTTAGAGGGTAATGTTAACACCGAATGAAGAGGTACGGTAGAAGGGATATCCCCACGACAAACGCTCAGGATCATATCCGTTGGGCAATTTGGTCCAGGTGTAGGGATTCTCGATACTTGTAAAGACTTTAACTCCGGCAAGGCCAATTTTCTTGACGTACTTCATCGGGATCACATAGCTTAGGCTGATGTTCTTCAACCTGACATAGGAGGCATCCAACAGATATTTGGATTGTATACGTTTGTTGGATCCGGCATTTTCCATCTGGTTGTAAAGGCGAAAATATTCTGCATTCGGATTTACTGCAGTATAATCACCAGCAGCCGCATTGACCGGCATCCAGTAATCGAGCTGATCGGCGAAGATGGTACCAAATTCAGCAGAGTTGAATGGCCATCTGCGGTCATCGCTGGTCCAGAAATCGCGCTTGCCAACCCCCTGCAGGAAAATATTCAGGCTGAAGCCGGCATAGGTCACACCACCGTTGATACCAAACTGAAATCTTGAGGCACTGTTGCCAATGATTTTGCGGTCACCCGGATCTGACAAGGTACTGGCTCCCGGATCAATTTGATTCTTGCTGTTTGTCCCGTCATTCAGATTCTTGAACTTCACGTCCCCCGGTTTCACATTGTACCCCTGGATGGTAGGAACACCATCTTTCAATTTCCAGGTGGTAGTACTACTGAAATCATCGACCGAATAGAATCCATCGGTAACATAGCCCCAGATTTCGCCGATCTCCTGTCCTTCGTAAAAGCTGTTTAGCAGGCCTGAAACGTTGTTGTATTTGGTGATGTGAGACCTTGAATCATATAGATTAAAACCAACATTGTAGGCGACCTCTCCTATTTTATCGTGCCAGGCAACATTGGCCTCCCAACCCTTGGTCTCAAGATTGGCCACATTCTGCAGTGGAGCAGAGGCTCCAACTACTGCCGGCAATTCCATCCCGGGTGCCAGCATATCCTTTGTTTCACGCTGGTACCAGTCGAAGGTAGTTTGCAGGCGGGAATTGAATAGGCTCATGTCCAATCCAAAGTCCAGCGTCTGAACTGTTTCCCAGGTAAAAGTACTGCTCACCAATCCGGGGGAATTAAGCGTAGTGGGTTGCGTCCCATTTTGAATCCAGGCGCCCAGGAAGGAGGACATGGAGGGCATGTAGGCATAGGGAGAGATGGCCTGGTTGCCGATTTGTCCCCAGGAACCCCTTAATTTGAATTGATTCAACCATTTTGACGACCACTTCATGAAGTTTTCGTTGGCCATGTTCCAACCCAATGAAACCGATGGGAAAAATCCGAAACGAGTGTCTGTAGGAAATTTGGAAGATCCGTCATAGCGACCGTTGGCCTCAAAAAGGTACTTGCCCTTGTAATCATAATTCAACCTGAAGAAACCGCCTCTGACCGAGTATTCAGAATATTGATCGGTTACTTTCGTCTCTCCTGTAGCACTACTGAAGGAGGGCAGGTCGTTGTTGATCATGTATTTGCGGTCGGCATTCAGCTCTTCATAGCTGCTGCTCTCCTGGTTGTAACCGGCCATCGCCTTGATGTGGTGAATTTTCTCCAGATCCAGGGTATAGGTGGCATAGGCATTGAGCGCCTTGTAATCGGTCGAGGATTTGGTGTTCCAGTATTGGGACACATTGTTGGCAGTAAAAGCCTCCCCCAACTGGATGGAGGTAAACTCATACGGCGCATTGAACTGCTTAAAATCGGCAGTCTGGTTGTTAAAGGTATACTCAAGAATGGCCTCCATCCCCTTGAATGGTTTGAGCGTCGTCCTGGATAAAATCCTGGGATTGGCTGTTTTCGTAATGGCGGGAGCTGAATAGAGCAACATGTTTCTCGGAGTGTTCATTGGCAGCAGTTTGCCGCTATTGGAGGTCATCTCTCCTTCCGGTGTCAACATACAGATTCGCATTCCATATAGACCGCCTGAAACCTCGTAAGGTAATGACTTAGTGCTGTTGGCATATCTAACATCGACAGATTCTGTCAACCACGGAGTAATATCCGCCGAAATGTAGGCATTGGTGGTGATACGGGAAAAGTTGTCATTGTCTGTCAGCAAGGGGCCTTGTTCGTCATTGTATCCCAGGGATATACGGTAGGAAAGATTGGCAGTTCCCCCGCTTACTGAAATGTTGTGTGACTGCAGAAAGCCATAATCTTCCAGCATATTTGCATAAAGATCCTTCTCATTCAAATAGTAACGTGTCTTGGTAGGATTGTTGTCAGTAGGGATATAAATGCCGTCCCCCACGATATCAAACTTGCTTGGGTCCTTTTGATAATCTGTTAAATACTGGATCCACTTGTCGATGTTCTGTCCGGCAAAATAGTTTCCCGAAAGGAAGCCTGTATTTTTGTAACCTTTCAGGAAATCAAGGGCAGAGGCCTGTTCCGGTCGGTTGATGGACTCCTCGAATCCAAAATTGTTGCTGTAGTTCAATTGAAAACGCTGGTTCTTCTCTCCCTTCTTCGTACTTACCAGGATAACCCCATAGGCTGCACGGGCGCCATAGATGGCAGAAGAGGCAGCATCCTTCAGGACAGAAACTGATTCAATGTCTTCGGGATTGATCATTTCGAGGTTTCCGGGTACGTTGTCGATCAAAACCAACGGACTACCACCATTCACAGAGGTTGTTCCACGAATGTTGAAAGATTTTGCCTGACCGGGCGAAGATCCACCGGCTACGACCAGACCGGGAATGGTTCCCTGTAGTGCCGATGCAGTACTGATAACCGGCCTGTCGCCCAATACCTCCTTCATTTTCACCTGCGAAACGGCTCCGGTGGTATTGATCTTCTTTTGGGATCCATAACCTACAATCACCACTTCATCCACCCCAATGGTCTCCTCTTCCAGTACCACGTTGAATACATTCTTGCCGGCAGCAGCGATCTCCTGGGTTTTCATTCCCACAAACAGGAAGGAGATGGTCTGCGCATCCGCAGGAATTTGCAACGCAAAACTTCCATCATTGGCAGTCGTGATCCCTACCGTGGTTCCCTTTACCAAAACCGAAACCCCCGGAATGGGTAATCCTGCCTGATCTGTCACCTTCCCCGAGATCCTTCGGTCCTGCTGGGCATTGTTTGCTGCCGGGACATAATCCTTTGGCACAATCATGATCAGCTTGTCCTTGATGGTGTAGGTCAGCTCCTCGTTCTTGAGTACCTCATCCAAAATGGCAAACACCAGGGCATCCTTGTACTCTCCGCTTACCTCTTTTGAGTTCTTTATCAACTCATTCTTGTAAAAGATGGAGAATTCGGAATTGGCTTCAATCTTGTTGAAGACACTCTCAAGGGTTTCATTCTCAAACTTCAGATTTAACCTGGTAATTTGGGAATAGGAGCTCGCAGAAACCTGAAAAAGTGCGAAAAAAATTAACAGTGTGGTTAGTTTCATAACGATGAACATTTTTCTTAGCTGAGGCCACAGTGGGTGCCTTAGCTTCGAGGCGTTTTTTTTCATAGTTTTACATTGGTTTTAATGAATATTAATTCTAGAATTCTGACGTCAGAAGAGTTGCCGCTTTTCTGGCGTCTTTTTATATATTAAGTTGGATTCTTCTTTTTTTGCCCGCTTGTGCTGCTTCGATTGTTCCTCCCTTCTATCGATAAATCTGACTTAAGTAATTATTTTTAATCATAGCCCTTACCAGGAAAACTATTCAACAGTGATCCTGATCTGCCTTAAATCTGTTTTTTTGTACCTGATTGGAGTATAGACCTGTATGGCATCCAGCACCTGCCAGATGGTCTCTTCATTCTTAAAGGTCCCGGTAAAACTGACCTCCCTGCCCGTCCTGTTGACCAGTGTAATATCGACATCGTACCAGTTCTCCAACCTGGTCATCAGTTCTGACAATGGGATGTTCCGGAAGTTGAACTTGCTTTCGACCCATCCCGAAGCATCCGTAGAATTAACCTCCACCACCTTCATTTGATGATTTTTCAGGACCACAGCCTGACCAGGCTTGATCTCCTGGTCCAATTCATCGGCATGCACCACCACTTTCCCACTGAGCAGGGTGATTTCCTGGCGTCCAAACTCATTGTAAGCCATCACGTTGAAGGAAGTACCCAGGACTTCCACTTCGCACAGGTCCGTTTTTACGACGAAGGGGGCTTGTTCATTCCTTGAAATTTTAAAGAAAGCCTCCCCGTTCAATTCGACCTGCCGGTGGCTGGCAGAAAAGGTTTTGTACACCAGCTTTGATTTGGCATTCAACCAAACCTCTGAACCATCTGGCAGTTTCACCAGCGACTTCTGTCCACGGGGTGTTTCAAATACCAACTGCTCTGAAAATGGTTGGGAGGCAGAATTTTGATTGCCGACAATTGCACCAAGAAAGAGTCCTGTTGCCAGAATCGCGGCAACAGCTGCCACCTGAAACCATAACCTGAGTATCATGGGCCGGGCGGGTGTCGCTTTTACGTTGTTGAGCTGATACGAGAGTCGTTTGAGGTTCCTGGCTCCCGTTTCATCCAGCTGGGGTTGCTGTTCCCACTCCGCTTTGGCACTGCTGAAGTAGTCAGCATTTTCTTTGTGCTGGAGGTATCCTGTTAATATTTCATATTCATCTTCGGCCAGTTCACCGCGAAAATAGCGGAAAGTGATGGCCTTGAATTCCTGATTGACCATGGGTAGATTTTGTCTTTGACATTAAAACGACAAATACCCGGCTTTACCCATCCTCCGCAACCAAATATTTTTTATTATGGATTTTAACGGTTTACAGACTCTTCAATATCAAGGAAATGATCGGTATTGGAAGCACTCCTGAAAAATTCCTGCGAAACGATTGCAGGGCACGGTGGAGGTGGCGTTCCACATTCTTGATACTGATCTGAAGTGCCTCGGCAATCTCCTTGTTCTTTAATCCATGCTTCCGGCTTAAAATAAAAACTTCACGGCAACGATCGGGCAGACCCTGTATGGTCTTCTCAATTTCCTGCTCAAGTTCTTTCTCGATCAGGACATATGGTTCATTGCCAATGAAATCGATCCGGTACAACTCCTCATACCTGGAAGCTACGGTAATTCCCTGCATCCTGCTGAGCTCCACTTTCTGGTGTTTGAGGTAATCCAGGCAGCGGTTTCTCACCGAACGGAACAGAAAGGCCTCCAGGTTGATGCTTTCTATCCGATCCCGGCCTTCCCACAATTTCACAAAGACCTCCTGAACCATATCCTGGGATACCACATCATCTCCCACAACCTTCCTGGCAAAATCATTCAACCGGGCAAAGAAGATGGCAAACAGCTGCTCAAAGGCTTTCTGATCATCACTTTTGACGAGATCAAAAAGATGCTGTGGGTTGCTTTTGGTTCTATTTATGTCAAATTCCGGCATACACTGGTGCATTGGAGATCATTTGATCCTTAACAAACGGGATTTTAAAGGTTGAAAATAATTTTTAAAAAAAATGTGACAGAATTCAATTTTCAAAAGTATAAAATTATTAAGTCGACCAATGAATTGTATATTTGTAAAAACAATTATCATGTTTGCAGTAAATGGAATATATGATGGAAAAGTTGTGAAGATCACGGATGAAATATCCGAGAAGAAGCGATACAAAGTCGTTGTAACCTTCATTGAGGAATTGCTACCAACAGATCATGAATTACGTGAGTTTTCGGCCCAAACTGAAGGTCTCGGTTTTTTAGAGGATCCAAGGGAAGATCTTTATCAGGATTATCTAAAATCAAAAGTATAAGGAGATGAAGATTGGTGACATAATACTGATCCCATTCCCGTTTGCAGAATTAACAAATCGGAAAGTACGACCTGCTGTAGTCATAACTGAAACTGATGATAAATATAGAGATCTTGTTGTTTCGGCAATAAGTTCAGTTGTACCTTCCTCCATTTCTCATCGTGAGATAATAATAAGACCTGACAGAATCAATAATCTTAGATCAACTTCAGTTATTAAAGTAGATCGAATTGTTACTTTAAAGAGAGAGGATAAAATTGCCGAACTGGGCAAATTATCAAACAATGAGTTACTTGAATTTAAAAATATCCTTTCAGAAATAATTCGGTGATGCATTACTGATATTTAAACACCTCCGACGGAATCCTCGCCCCCTTCATCAATGCTAAAAGTTCCTTAACGATTTCAGGATTTTGGCCGGCCACATTTTGCTGCTCTCCGATATCTTTTCCCAGGTCGTACAACTCGGTGGTTGCCTTTGACGGGTCCTGCACCTGGTAGCAAACCAACTTCCAATTGCCTTTCCGTACTGCCTGACGCCCTTTCTGCTCGTGAAATTCCCAGTAGAGGTAGTCATGTTGTGGTTGTCCCTTTTGTGACAGCAATGTTGGGAGGAAGGATATTCCATCGATATTCCCTGGTGTTTTGGCCCCGGTGAGGGCTGCCAGGGTGGGCATCACATCCCAGAATGCCGAGATATGGTCAGATTTTGTGCCCGCCTTGATCTTTCCAGGCCACCAGGCGAGCATCGGTTCACGCATCCCCCCCTCATACAAATCACGCTTGTACCCCCTCAACGGACCGTTGCTGTCAAAAAAATCGGGATCGGCTCCGCCCTCCAGATGGGGTCCATTGTCTGAGCTAAAGAAGATAAGGGTGTTTTTATCCAGACCAAGCTCCTTCAATTTGTCCATGACCTCACCCACCTGTTTGTCCAGCAGGGTCACCATCGCAGCGAAGGCAGCATGCGCCTCGGGCTGTGTGCCATAAGGACCTTCCCTGAACCCCTTGTCTCCCGGATTGGTTCCCTTGAAACTCTTCTCCGGCAACAGCTTGCCACGGAATGGTTCCATATTTTTCTGCGGCAGCAACAACTCTGCATGGGGAATGGTGTTGGCGTAATAGAGGAAAAAAGGGTTGTCTTTGTTTTTCTCCATGAATTGCAGGGCATGTTGCTGTATTAAATCTGGCGCGTATTCTCCAAACTGATCCCCGGCATTTCCAGCCAATACAATTTTTTGCTGGTTGTCCCACAAATGTCCGGGGTAGTAGTTGTGCGCCAGCCGTTGGCAATTGTAGCCGTAAAACTGATCGATACCCTGGTTGTTTGGATCTCCTTCGGTGCCTACAAAACCCAGTCCCCATTTGCCAAAGCAACCTGTTGTATAGCCTACGGTTTTCAGCATCTCCGGGATGGTTACACTCCCTGCAGGCAACGGCCACTGCCCTTCCGGCACCCACTCCTTGTTGCCGCGGATGGGGGTATGACCCGTGTTCTGACCTGTCATGAGGGAAGACCTCGAAGGCGCACAAACCGGGCAGCCTGAATAATGTTGCGTAAACAACATCCCCTCTTTGGCCAACCGGTCGATGTTCGGCGTTTGAAAATGCTTCTGTCCATAACAGCTTAGGTCACCATAGCCCAGGTCATCGGCCAGGATAAAGATGATATTGGGTTTCGGTGGGAGCAGGTTACCTTTCTGTGGTTGTGCAGCCTCAACAGCGGAGGGATGAAGCAGGGTGACCAGCATCATACCTGCTGCCAGCAATTCAGGGTGATTGTGGTGATCTATCATTTTCTTGACAAATTTATGTGACCAGTTTAATATTTTCCAAATCGCAGCATGGCCTCTTCCAGAATGGCACCAGTTGCCGTTGCACCACATCTGGTACAACCAACCTCCTGAACCTGAAGCAGCTGATCGAGGTTACGAACGCCACCTGCAGCCTTGACCTTCACCTGGGGACCCACCGTTCTTTTCATCAATTCCAGAACCGGAATGGTGGCACCAAGATAGTTATAATCGCCATTGGATTGTTTGACAAAACCAAAACCTGAGGAGGTTTTCACATAGTCGGCACCAACTTCGGTACAAATCTCACAAAGCCGGATGATATCAGATTCCCTGGAGATGTAGTCTGTTTCAAAGATCACCTTCACGACAGCACCCAATCCATGACAGGCATCGGTTACTGATCTGATCTCTTCCCGGATGTAATCCCAGTCCCCCTGCAAAGCTTTACCGATGTTGATCACCATGTCAATCTCTACTGCGCCCTCCTTGCAGGCATTTTCGGCTTCAAATACCTTGACGGCAATGGCCGAATTCCCGGCAGGAAAACCGATCACACAACCGACCTGCACCTCACTGTTGCGAAGCAATTCCACCGCCTGCTTTACCGCATAAGGCTTCACGCACACCGAGGCCACCCTGTATTTCCGGGCCACCTCACACTCCCGTCTCAAATCCTCATCCGTCATGGTTGGGTGGAGGATGGAGTGGTCGATCATCCGGGCGAGTTGTTGGGTTTTGTTCATAGGCTGAAATGAATACAATAAACAATCTGAAGTCAGCTACAAATGTGCAAAAAGATCTGGTAGTTTCAGGCAGGACCAGCTCACTAATTGGATCCCAACCTACTCAAATTTGCCAAAACAATTAGGAAGGACCCTTCATAATTAGTATCCAATTGAAATCTCGATGATATAAATCTGCCGTTTGGCTGTTGCCGGATCGATAGCATCTACACAAATCATGGTGTTATCGTCGCTCATTCTCGGATGTAAATCACAACGTGTATCGCTGCTGGTACCTGCACCAAGGAAACGCGGAAGCACCATTTCAAAAGCATGAATCAAAAAATAGCGCTGTGTCGGCAGATGAAACAATTGTACTGAATTCTCCACTTTCTTCATATCCTTTGGCCCATCCGTAAGTATCCATTCTCCGGATTTATCAAATGAACAATGACCATCATGTGCAAATCCACTCACTGCCATGAACGGATTTTGTGAACAATTCACGATAACATGACTTCTGGATTTTCCATTGTAGTTGTAAGTAATTACCATCTCTTCGTCATTTCTCCATCCAAAATGGGATACGCTTGATCCATAAGGAAGAATCTCTTTCATTTGGCTGCCATCCGCATTTACGGTGAATAATCCTGTCTCAAGACTTCTACCATCTGGTTGAATTGTTCTTGGGAGAAACAGAATCTTTTCATCATTGCGGCTAAACTCCGCGTGCTCAGTCCACAAGTGCTTGTCGGCAATATCCGGACGAGACAACTTGATGACTGCTGCCATTTGGGCAAAGGAGACGATAAGTTTCTTCTCCATAGTCTGAAGATCTATGACGAAGAGTCCATCATTTTCAGGATGTGCCACTGTGGGATTGGGATCAGTGGTTCCAGGATAACTAACCACTTTCCTCAACCTGCTTATTCTACCATAATTCAAGGAGATAGCGAATCTTCCGTTGTGTGAAAGACCACTGACAGGAAATGGCAAAACGGTCCTTGAATTGGTTTTTAGATTAAAAAGTACGGATACCAACTTCCCATCCACCACATCATTAAAATAAAACTCCTCATTCGGTTTAACTGGATTCCAGAACATCATACATCCCTGTTGCATATTCCATGCACTGGTTTGCGTGAGTGCCTTAAAATGAAGTGCTTTAAGATTCACCAATCCAATGGTTGCCTTCTCTCCTGCCCCGGGAAGATGATCGTTAAAATCTGTTTCAAGGGATAGCAGGTGGGTCTTATTCTTGTTCCAGACATTTATCCCATAGTATCCAAAAAAATGATTTTTTTCGCCGGAAGTCACCATTTTTACTGCTTTCACTTTAACTGCAGGAGAAATGGCTGCTACCCTATTTATGGCAAAGGGAGTAAAGAGGAGTAAAAAAGAAAAAAGTAAATTAATAAGATTTCCCATTCAGTACTATATTTTTGGCGCGCAATGTAACAAGTGGCTTTCCGTTTTTGGGCGTGATCTTGACGTTGGTCATTGTCACTCCATCCGATTCAACTATTTCACCACCTTTTGTGCAGGTGATGAAAATATCCTTCATGAAGATATCCCTGATATTCATCTCCGGTAAACCATTAAACAAAAAGGCTTTTCCGGCTCCCTTGCAGGTAATATTCCGAATCTCAATTTGGCGGAAAAGAGGAGTCGTTTCGTCTGCTTTAGGTACATTTTTAGCTGGGTTATCGACTTCAGCGTTAGTTTCAAGAGGTGATTTTCCGCCATAGAAAAGATCAAACAAGAGCGCTTCGTTGGGAATATTAAGCATATCAATGTTGGAAATCCATATCTTCTCAACAATACCACCTCTGCCACGAGTGCTTTTGAAACGAAGTCCCACATCCGTGCCAATGAAAGTGCATTCGGATACCTGAATATTTTTTACCCCTCCGCTCATTTCACTACCTATAGTAAACCCACCATGTCCATGGTATACCGTACAATTCTTTACTATTATGTTTTCAGTCGGAATGCCCCGTTTTCTACCTTCCTCATTTTTACCGGATTTGATGCAGATGGCATCATCCCCTACATCGAAACTGCTGTTGTACAATACCATGTTTTTGCAGCTCTCAATATCTATACCATCTCCGTTTTGAGCATACCATGGATTCCGGACAATGATATTGTCTGCAAAAATATTTTCACACAACCAGAGGTGAATATTCCATGCCGGAGAGTTCTGAAACGTTACTCCTTCCAACCAAACATTTTTACAGCTGGTAAATGAAATCATCACCGGCCTTAGGAAGTCTTTTATCGCCTGATGCTCCTCAGGTGTTTTAGCGGAAGTAAAACCCTGGTCTATCTCCATTTTGCTACCTAAAAGCGCACTTTCCGTTGGATACCAGGTAGTTTTTTTATCGTCAAGTACACCTCCTGAGGCAATAAGCTCTTTCCATTGCTGTTCCGTCAATTTCCCTTTCTTCAGAAACCGCCACGCATCGCCTGAACCATCGATAATGCCTTTGCCTGTAATAGCAATGTTCTGCAAATTCTTTCCATAAATTGGCGAAAGGCAGTGCTGCATCGACAGTCCTCCATAGGATGTTTCTATCAACGGATACAAATCAAAATTTTCACTAAAGACAATTATTGCACCAGTCTCGAGATGCAGATTAATGTTGCTCTGAAAAACAATTGGCCCCGTTAACCAAACACCTGAAGGCACCACTAATTTTCCTCCTCCCTTAGCTGCCAGATCCAGTATTGCCTTGGTAAAATGTACTGTATTTAGCGTTACGCCGTCTGATACAGCACCATAATCCCTCAGATTGCAAACATTGGCTGGAAAGACCGGTGGATTTACTTTAGCCATTTTAAACGGAACATGATCATACACACTATCAGGCACCTTGCTTTGCGAATAGACCACTTTGACCGCGGTCGCAACGATAAGTACCACAAGTATCATCCTGGTAAGGTATCTGTCGGATAATCTTGCTTCTGCTATACGCTTGTAAATGATATCCATGTTTTGCCCAATTTAATTTAAAGTCAAAAATTCAAGCTGGTCTATTTCCATAAGGCAGAGGCCGGGGATCAAGCATGGGTACAACCTTATCCCGCAAGGAATGGGCACAAAAAAAATTGCCCAATGGATTGTAATGCCCAATAAAATATCTCCCAAGATACTCTTTCAAACCAAGTTTAAATGCCTTGTAATCTTCGACATGTGCCTGTGCCAGATCAACATATGACAGATTGTTCATCTTGAGATAATCCACAAAGGATTGGTCCCACCTGACTCCTTCAGTAATAAATTTTCCTATGTAAGAGGAAGGATAGGACAAGACATACAATACTTTCTTGTGATTCAACCTGGCATAGGCTTCAATTTTTTCAACAATCTTTTTGGTGGAAAACAGTCCGGCCTCCTTGTGTATTTTATCCGCTATTTCCGAGAGGGTGTCGTTGGAATCAATTCGGGTTTCTATACCATGTGTCTTTGAAAGTTGCATCAGACGCTCATAATTTTTGGAAGGATTTGCTTGTTTTGACAGCTCATGGGCCACCATAATTTTGAGAACAAAATCATCTTTGAAGAGGAGATAGGCCTGCTCCAAATCACACAATTTATAAAAGGACTCCGGGGTTGGACAAGGGTTATTGCATTCTGTGATTTGTTGTTTTTCGATATCAATCTTTAAGAAAGGCAAGGTTGATTCGATGTGTTGCGGATGCTTTTTTGCCCTTATATTCCGCCAGGAGTCAAGATTTCGAAGATGGTCATCCCCGTAGATATTGAATATCAAATATTCAGCGGGTGTCCTTTTCTCCTCCTTCAACATTCTCAGATAGGCCTGGTAGACAGACCACCCTCCTATACCAAAATTTCTGACTGGTTCCTGCAGATGACCTGAGAGTACCTCCTGCCAGGTTTCATGGTCGCTTACCTGATGACATTGGGTAAAACTGTTTCCATAGCTATTTATCCTGCATGGTTTCTCCCGGTAGTTACCCAAGATCCGGGGTCCATCATCCCCTTCATAGGTATAGACCGACCAGGAGTTATTCAACCCATCCTGAAAAGTATTGTTGTTCAACAGCCATCCAAACTCACTGTGATATTTCGAGAATGGGAAGGCCTTACCTGCCAACCAGCCGTCAATTTCCTCTTTGGTATAGAGTATTCTGCTGAGATATTCCCTGATTTGGTCTGAATCGATTGGAGAGATGACTGCACCAAGGCTTTCGGCGCTAAGCCATCCAAATCCGGTGGCAGCCAACGTGGCACCAGTGATAAAATTTCTTCTTTCCATAAAGAGACATTTTAGCTGTCAGCGTTAGAATCCTATTATCATTCACATTTAGGTTCAAGCACATCACAACAATCTTTCTTTGCTATATCTGCCCTATTAAATAAAGTAGGCCCCTTCCCCGGAACCTTTAAACTATGCTGAAAAGTTCCGGAGAGGCGCTACTAATTTATTTACATGGGATCATTTACTCCATCCAGGTTCTGAAACACTCAACTGATAATTCGAATAATTAAACAACTGGTTACGAACCGGACTATAGAGTTTTCCTTTTCTTGGATTATCCGCCTGCGTATAAACCCAAAGGTCGGTTTCATTCCAAACGACTACTTCATCCCTTACATCTCCGGTAATATCCAGCACGGCATTGCACAGATCAGGATGGCCATCGTCGGGAAAAACGACCACCTTACGTCCCCAGCCATCATACATTCCGCCTTGTACCACATTCGCAGACATTACAAATAATTCTTCACTTTTTCCTGTCCAGTTGATTGGCAAACACATACTTCCATAATTAATCGGTTCCATGTCCTTATAGATATTGTGGTTTGAATCCAAAAAATGGAAGATGCCCTGGTTGCTCCAGAAATTAACCGTTACAGTCTCCAGTCCAGGCAAATCATCCCTGAAATTGGCAATGGCAGGATTTTGCACATGACCGACATAGTAATGTTTAAGAATATCTCCCTTGGTATTGCCAACGATCATTCCCTCATCACTTGCTGCAGAAAATACTTCAATTCCCTTGTCCGGAACTGCCCTGAAATTAACTGCTGCAACTCCATCGTTATGATCCTTAACTCTTGAATCCCATGAGTATACTGGATTTGGATTGTCTTTGAACATAGAATATCCCATGAACAGTTCTTCTTTGCCATCCCCGTCAATGTCGCGTGCATATGGGTAGTGTCCGGTAGTGCATTTACCCGTCCATCTCATGTTTAAATGCTCGTCGTATACCCAAAACTGCTCATAGCGATCCTTGAGTACAATATCTCTGGCTTTCCCTGTTCCCCTTAGGTCACAAAAGAACAGGCAGTCACCTAAAACACGATCCCAAATTTTTATAACTTTCTTTGGGTTTGCCCGCTCTGTTTGTACCTGCCTTTTCTCAGGTGTATCAATACTCTTTTTTACTTTTCCTGTAGCACCTTCCGCAATAATCATTTTACACCCCATGGTATAAATCACCTCATTTTTCCCATCTCCGTCAAGGTCATAAATCTGAAAAGCCACATCATTTGCCAGGTCGTGCGGAATTTTTTTGGGAGTACCCGTTTGCCACAATATTTTTCCATCAAATGTCATAGCAGTCAAGCAGCTCAATTCGCTGAAGGAGTTATAAGGATAGCTATGATCTTCAACCTGTCCAATCAAAACATCCGTTTGACCATCTCCGTTAAGATCTCCGAAACGGACATTTCGCCAGGTACCAAAACCCTTAGTACTCATCTTTTTCCATACCACCAGTTTCGGATTTTTGTTCTGCAAATCCTTCCATTCCCTGTTTTGAGCATTGCTTTCACTAGCTATTCTTTCAATTTCAGCATTACTTGTAGTGACTTTTACGCTATAGAATCTGGCGGCTTTATCAGACGAGAGACCAACTTTCCCTTTGGCAAAGAGATCATCTGTCACAGAAAAAGTTTTTTCTCCGTCAATGCCAGAGGTGAATTTATTGCCAACAACTTCCACCGATAGGGTGTACTTTTTATTGCGTTCCCAGGTAAAATCCTTTTCAGCCAACACCTCTCTTTTTTCTATCCGATAAGCAGTTCCATGATTAAGCTTCAACAGCACAAGTTTTTTATGGTGCATTCCATAGAAATAATAGCATCTGTCGTTGTGAACCCGAAACAGCAATCCTGTTCTACCTTCAAGAACGAGAGGACTCATGACTACTTCGATTTTATAGTCTCCCCAAAATTCACTGCCAGCATCTATCATTGGATGGGTAAAGTCAACGGGACTGTTAAAAGTTTGCTCCACAACCCTGGCTCCATTGATATCTTTAACCCTCCAGGCATGGTCCGACTCCCTGCTTTGGAAGCAACTTACGGTCCAGTTTCCTTTTGGCATCAAAGACTTCAGAAAATGGTACTCAGCATGCGGACCAATTCCCGGAGGTGTTAATAAACCGGTATCCAGTTTGGAAAAATTGTCATATAGCAGCACTTTGTCGAAAGCGCTTGTCGTTTTGCTAGTTAGCAACACAATGCTAAAAACTAGTACAAAAGAAAATATTAATTTTTTCATCATTTATAATTTATAAGCATTAATTATTATTCGGTCCAACCGGGTTCTGAAACACTTGACAAATAGTTTGAATAGTTGAACAATTTATTGCGCAGTGGTTTATAAATTGCTCCCTTCAATGGATTGTCTTGCTGGGTGTAGATCCAAATTTCATCCTGATCCCAAACGAATATTTCATCACGGGCATCACCGGTTACATCAAGTACAGCATTGCACCTGTCAGGATGACCATCATCCGGAAAGGCTACCACTTTTCTTCCCCACCCATCAAACATACCTCCCTGGGTGACATTGGGGGTTATAAGAAAAAATTCTTCACTCTTTCCCGTCCAGTTTACAGGCAGACACATGCTGCCATAATGAATTGGTTCCAAATCTTTGTAAATCTTGCCATTGGCATCAAAAAAATGGAAAATACCCTGATTTCCCCAGAAGTTAACTGTAATGGTTTCAAGACCCGGCAGATCATCCCTAAAATTTGCAGTAACTGGATTTTGAACATGACCTAGATAAAGATGCTTTTGTATCTCTCCTTTGGTATTTGCAAAAAGGATACCTTCATCGCTTGCTGCATTTATCACAGTAAAGTCAGCATCTTGACTTCCGTGCAGATTCACCACAGCCACCCCGTCGCAATGGTCTTTTACAGTACCATCCCAACTCCAGACAGGTTGGGGACCATCCTTAAACATCGAATAGCCAATAAAAAGTTCCTCATTTCCATCCTTGTCAATGTCACGAGCATAGGGATAGTGTCCGGTAGTGCAATTGGCTGACCAACGGATATTGAGCTTTTCATCCAGTACCCAGAAAGTCTGATACATATCTTTGATAATAATATCCCTGGGCTGGCCAACTCCTCTTAAGTCGCAAAAAAACAGACAGTCACCCAATATTCTATCCCAGACTTTGATCACCTCCCCGGGAACAAGGGAATAGTCCATTGCTTTTTGTTCCTGCCGCTTCTCTGGCGTTTTGATACTCCTCTTGATTTTTCCCGTGGCACCTTCTGCTATATTCAGCATGCAGTCTTTCGTGTAAATCACCTCATTTTTCCCATCACCATCAATATCAAAGATTTGAAATGCCACATCGTTGCTTTGATTGGCACTTTGCAAATCAGGTGTTCCGGTCTGCCAAAGGATCTTTCCTTCCATGGTAATAGCTGTCAAGCATCCAAGCTCGCTAAATCTATTCCAGGGATAAGAGTGATCCTTCAGTTGGCCAAGAAGCATGTCCATTTTATTGTCTCCATCCAAATCTCCAAATCGAATACTCCTCCCTATGCCAAATCCTTTTGTTGCAATCTTTTTCCAAACTACCAATTTAGGATTTTTGCTTTGCAAGAGGGCTGATTCCTCTTCGATTGAGGCTCTTGTGCGGACAATACGCTCATACTCTCTGGCCGTAGTGACCACCTTAACAGAATGAAATTGGGCTGGATTGTCAGCTTGTAAGGCAATTTTACCATTTGAAAATAGCGCGTCGCTCAAGGTAAACAGGGCTTTTTCATCGATACTTGCCGTAAAATTCTCACCCTGAACTATCACCTTCAAAGCATACTTTTGATTCGCTTTCCATTCAAAAGGTTGGGATGCCAAAAAAGTCACATTCTCTTTGCGAAATCCTTTTCCATGCTGCATTTTCAATACGACTGCCTTATTATCGTTCATGCCAAAGAAATAGTAGCACCTGTCATTGTTGAGGCGAAAGGCGATGCCTGTCCTGCCTTTCACTTCCAATGGTGTCATTTCCACACGAACCTCATAATCGCGCCAAATCGTATCGCCGGCATCTATCATTGGGTGAGTATAATTGACTTTACTTCGATAGGTCTGAACCATTGTTTTTCTGCCATCTACCGCTAAAACCCGCCAAATATCATCAGACTCCCTATTCTGAAAGCAAGTTAAGGTCCAGTTTCCCTGAGGTATTAAACTTTTGTAGAAATGATGTTCAGTCTCCGGCCCGACTTTTGGAGATATGGGACCTATTGATAGTACAGAAAAATCTTCGTCAAGAAGTATCTGATCTGACCTTTCCGATTTGCAACCACCTAAAGTAATAGTTAGAAATACTACCATGGTGACGAACCAAGCGTAATTTTTTTGTGTCATGCTCCGGCAGAGTTAAACAGCAACAAACCTTGTCATTGTCAATTTAACAATGACAAGGTTTGTTAGAAATAATAGTAAAAAAGATCAATACCCTGGATTTTGCGGCATATCGGCTTTATTGGCATCGAGCGCTGAACTTGGAAGCGGACGAAGTATTTTATCCTTCCCATCCGGTCCCTTGAAAGGATCAGTTCCCAAACCTATAAGGCTTTTTATATCCGCATTGTATTTGGAAGCGTATTCCTTCAATTTGCCCGTCCTTTTCAAATCAGTCCATCGGCAATATTCACCGGCAGTTTCACGTGCTCTTTCATCCAAAATAAAATCGATGGTAATATCACCGGCAGTTGCAAGCGTGGCCTTGGCCCTTCCTCTAACTTCGTTTACATAGCTTAAGGCATTTGAACCATTACCCTCTTTCTTGTAGTAAGCC
Organism: Tangfeifania diversioriginum; assembly: GCA_945873105.1. Taxonomy (GTDB): domain Bacteria; phylum Bacteroidota; class Bacteroidia; order Bacteroidales; family Prolixibacteraceae; genus CAINVV01. Next base: position 19,864 of record CAMCBW010000009.1, on the reverse strand, counting down.
TCCGCCACATTCAGGTATGTTTCAGCCAGTCTGGCCAGGAAAACATCCCGGGTACTTGCTTTGGCTGCTATTTGTGCCGTCGGATCAAGACATTTCTTCAAAATCGGCCTGGCATAGTTGTTTACGTCGGTGAACATGACATTGTCAAATTTATGCACTTTTGTTGCGGCCCGGTGAGCAGGATCAATGGCCCTCCATGCGGCAATATCGGCATCTGATGTTGCCCAATAAGGTGGATAGTAGTGCGTTATGTTTGTTGCAGCCAACTGAGCAGCAGTCATAAAATAATAGTCCAATGCGTAAGTATAGATGGAGGTCAGGAAGGATACCTGATACCTTTCATCCCCGTTCTGAAAAAGTTCGTACAGACGTCTTCCGGGAACGAGTGTCCCTGTGATATAGGGATTTTTATTGATGAGTGGTGGATCAAACTGTGTTCCAAACATTCCTCCCTGCATATTCCCATCCGTGGTTGTACTGACCATTGAAACAACATCCCACTGCACTGAAAAGATAACTTCAGCATTTTTTTCATTTCCGACCTTGAAGACATCCGCAAAAGAAAGGGTTAATCGATCGGCACCAATAGCTGCTTTCCCGTAGGAGATAGCCTTGTCAAAATCAGCAGGAGATCCGATTCCTGCCTCCCAGCCCCTGCACAAATATACTTTCGACAAGAAATGGTTCAATGTTCGTTTGTCCACTCTTCCGTAGTTTGCTCCTGTACTTTTATCCGGAAGTGCAACCGTCAACAATCCCTCCATTTGAGAAATAATGAAAGAGTATACTTCTGCAGCAGATTTGCGCTCAAAGGATGTTACAGGAGTTGATATCATCTCTTCTACAATTGGAACTCCGCCAAATTGCTGAACAAGATTAAAATAATAAAGCGCACGGATAAAAATTGCTTCTGCTTTTAATTTAGGAAGCTCCGCATTCTGTTCAGTTTTGTCAGAATAATAGATGGCAATATTGCATTTTTGAATTCCTGCATAACATCTTGTATAAAAATCACTAACAGATGCTTCTGTACTACCAAGTGTAAGGTAGGTGCTTATTCCGGATGGCGCCGGATTTTTACCACGTTCAAACAGATCCGTTCCTGCACTGAATAAATAGGGTTCATTTCCCCAAACCGCTCTTAAGGAGGCGTAACAGACATTAACCAGTGATTTATAACCAGAAGCTGTTGAATAAAAAATATCCGTGGAGGCTGCACCGTTAGACTTGTTTTCCTCTTTTAAAAAGTCTGAACAGCCATAGATTATGATTGCAAGGATTGCAATAGAAAATATTTTTTTCATTAAAATGTTTTTTGAGATTTAACAACCAATCCAATTATCAAAATTTAACGTTAGCTCCGATCTGCCATGTTACTGTTCCATAGCTTCCGGCATCCTCTCCCGTAATGCTTGCTTCAGCCCATTCAGGATCAAATCCCTTGTAATCTGTAAAAACGAAAGGATCACGCACATTCAGATAAATTCTCAAAGACTTCATCTTCATCCTTTCAACCCACTCTCTTTTAAGCGTATAGCCCAAGGTGATGTTTTGAACCTTTGTAAATGAAGCATCCCCAAATGCACCCGGTTTTTCATTATTAGGGTCATTCTTACTGGTATGCCACCAGGTTCCGGCATTGTTGGTATAAGCCATCGGTGCCTCTTGGGAAGGATTGCCCTTGCCAGGTAAAAAGGTAGCATCAGGTTGGAGCATCGGTGTGCCCGCAGGTCTGTAAAAATCTACTGACAATTTTTGCCCACCCCTATCGGAATAGTCCATATATTTTGAAATGGACGGACTATAGACATAGACACCTTGTCTTGTATTGAGACTAAATGTAAAATCAAAACTCCTATAGGACAAATTAGAGGTGAATCCTCCAGTCCAGGAGGGCATGGGTGAGCCCAAAATTCTTCTGTCAGACAAATCGATGGAGTGTTTTGTGTCGGATGCATCGAAATCTTTCACCTTGGCCATACCTTCTCTTTGTCCATATTTCGCTGCAAGATCTTTTTCTTCTCTTGTCCAGACTCCGTCATAGACATAACCATACACGACATTTACCGGCTCACCAATAAACCACCTGTTTTGAACATCATCAGCAGTACCTCCGTATAATTCAACAATTTTGTTGATGTTTTTAGCAAAAGTAAAGGAGGTTTCCCACCTAAGATTATTCGTACTTAAATTGATTGTATTCAAGGCTATTTCAATTCCCTTGTTATTCACTGAACCAATATTGTCGGTCATACTAATCCACCCTGTCTCCACCGGCAATTTTCTGTTCATCAGCAATCCCTTGGATGTTTTATTGTATACATCGATAGATCCGTTGATTCTGTTTTTGAAAAAACCGTAGTCCACAGCAATGTCAATTTCCTTGGTTCTTTCCCATGTCAGACTTTGGTTTACTACGCCATTGGGTGCAAATCCATTGGCAATAGTACCGCCATAATCATAATATGTTTTGGTATTGGCGAGTGCACTGGTTCCATAAGGGCTAATATTGTTGTTCCCTGTATACCCATAACTTAATCTCAACTTCAGGTTTGAGAGGGCATCAAATTTAATGAACTCCTCTTCTGACAATTTCCAGGCGACGGCAAATGAAGGAAAACTTGCCCATTTTTCGGCCAACTTGGAACTTCCATCCCATCTAATGGTGGCAGTTGCATAGTATTTATTATTATAGACATAATTCGCACGACTCGCAAAAGAAAGCAGCGATTGTTTGGAGTAACTACTTCCCATTGAAATCATCTTTTTAGCATTGTTCATGTTGTAAAAGGATGAATTATAGGGAAAATCTTCAGCTGATTCAAAACTAGTTTCGCTGCTTCCCTGGTACAGGTTCTGCATACCCATCAAATCCAGTCGATGAAGTCCGTACTCCTTCTTGAAGTTCACGATGTTATCCCAGGTATAGCTCATACCCCTGGAGGTGGCCAAAGAGGCAAAATCGATGTTTTTTGTGTATTGTGAACTACTCATAACAGCCTGATAGATACCCTTTCTTGAATCATAGTAATTTGGCGAGAGCGTTGAGTTAAAAGTCAGTCCATCGACTATTTCGACATTCACAAAAAGGTTGGCCAGCAAAAACTTGGAATCATCATTGTTGGTTACATTTTGCTGATCAATCACTGGATTAAAGTTGTTTGTAAAACTCAAATTCGTTGTTGAACCAATTCCGGCAATGGATCCAGGTTGCGGTTGAAGGTTCCCATTTTGATCATAGGGACTGGTTAAAGGTGAAAACAGCGAAGACATGGCGGCGCTACTCCCCAAATTTCTTTCTGAGATAGCAAAGCTCATGTTGGCACCGGCTTTCACTCTTTTGGATATTTGATTTTCTAAACTCACCTTTAGGTTATACCTCCTGTAATCATCATTGGGCACAATTCCTTTTTCATCCTGATATCCAAGACCCAATGAATACTTCAAAGTTTTTGAAATTCCTTCAATGTTAATATAATGGTTTTGCTGTGAACCATCTTTGGTCGTTTCGTCAAACCAATCAGTATAATCTTTGTTTTTATACCTCTCGAGCAGCAACGGACTTTGGCAAAAAACATTTGGTGTTGGGTCCTGTCCAAAAGATCCGTAGTTATAGATGGGAACATTATTCGCATCCGTACCGTTAAATACCATCCAGGCGTCTGTTCTCCAGTGAAGCCACTCATCACCACCCATAAATTCAGGCACACGGGCTGTCGAGCGAACCCCGTAATATCCATCATAAGCTACCTGAAGTACATCCTTTTTAACTTCAGAACTCGTTTTTGTTGTAATAATTACGACACCATTGGATCCTCTTGAACCATATATGGCAGTGGAAGATGCATCCTTGAGGACATCAATTCTGGCAATATCAGAAGGATTTAGAAAATTGATCCCTGTGACGACACCATCCACCACATAAAGGGGCTCTGAGCTACCTGACAGGGTATTTAAACCCCGGATCTGAATATTAAAACCTGAACCAGCCCTACCGGATTTGTTGCTGATATTAACACCTGCTATTTGTCCTTGCATGGCTTCCAAAACACTGGTTGTTCCTCTTTTCTGAACATCTGCAGAGTTCAAACTGGAAACAGATCCTGTAAGGTCTTTCTTTTTCATGGTACCATACCCTATTGCAACCACCTCCTCAATGCCAATTGCATCTTCCAACAGTTTAACGGTCAGAAGCGAGCTACCTGTAACTGTCAGTTCCTGTGTTTTCATTCCAATAAATGAAAAGACAACTATTTTGTCATCAGGTGTTAGCGTTAATGAAAACTTGCCTTCATTGTCGGTCACAGTACCATTGGTGGTACCTTTTACAACGACAGAAACACCAGGCAAAGAAAGCCCATCCTTGTCTGTCACTTTGCCCGCCGCCTTTCGCAATTCTTGCTGAGGAAGTGGACTATTTGAAGGAGAAATCACTATTTGCCGGTCATAAACCTCAAATTTAACCTTATCACTGTCAAATAAAAGGTTAAGAATTGCATTAATCTGTTCGTCCTCAACATGAATATCCACTTTCCGGTCTACATCGATAAGGTTATCATTGTATAGAAAGTAGAACTCACTTGATTTCTCAATTTCCTTCAGCACTTGCTTAATGGAGGCTTGATTCAAGTTTACTGTTACCCTTGCCGTCTGGGAATAGATCCCTGTGGCAAAAAGATTGAAGGTAGTTGTCAGGAAAAGTAGTAGTGTGATTTTCATGATAAATAGTCCTCTTTTTAATACGGCATACCTATGACCGTTCGGAGTATTTAATCCGATTTTTTTCATAATTTTGTTTTGTTAAGTGTTCGTTAATTTTTGAGAGAAAGGGATGACATTTAATTTCTGACGGGAGGGTGGTCCAACACCTTCCCGTTGCTTTTGTACCCAGTAGTTACTTCATAGGCAATTATTTAGTGAGTTAATAGTTAGTTTAGAACAATCTGGCGCTTCGAATAAGAATCATCTTTAAGTTTGGATGCGCTTACAATTTTATATTTTAACGGTGCAGATTTACTTAACAAATCCAGCACCTGCTCAATTGGTTCATCTGTAAAAGTGGCAGTAAACCTGTGTTTCCCCAGTGCCGGATTGCCAATTTTAACGGTTACATTGTACCAGGTTCCAAGTTTTTCTGCCAACTCATCAATAGGGTCGTTGGAGAAAACAAGTTTACCCTCTTTCCATGCAATAAATTTATCCAAATCCAACTGTTTTGAAATTTGAATTCTTTTGCTCTTAGAATTATAGACAGCTCTATCAGATGGCATTAAAGATGCAATTTGACTCGAAACACCTGCCTCTTCAGTTTCTAAAATAACGCTACCACTAACTAGTGTCGTACTGATCTCATTTAACTCGGGAAAAGCCTTGAGATTAAATGAAGTACCAAGAACCTTCACATTAAATGCCCGTGTTTTGACAATGAAAGGGTTACTGGGATTGGGTGCCACCTCAAAGAAAGCTTCGCCTATTAACTCAACTTTTCTGGTGTGACCAAGAAACTTACTTGGAAAGACAAGCTTACTGCCCGAATTCAGATGTACAGTAGTTCCGTCTGAGAGCTGAAACTTCATACGTGCCCCAAAATTGGTTGAGATCTCCTGGCTAATAGTAGTATTTTCTTTATTATCAGTCAGTAATTGATCCTTTGCAAAACTACCTTTGGAGATTTGGTAGCCCAATAATCCCCCAATACCAAGTATGAAAAGCGCAAGAGCAGCATATTTCATCAAACTGTTCCAAAACCTAAAACTTCTTTTCTCCCGGGATCCTGAGATTTTCTCTCTCAGGTTGCAGTATTCGACATCCACGTCCATTTTGGTATTTTGCATGGATGCCCTTATCCACAAACTCTTTACTTTGAAGAACAACTCCTCTTCCTCCTTATTCTCTGAAAGCGAAAGATAAAATTCTTTCTTTTCTTCCTCATTCGCTTCACCAGTAATTATCCTTGACAACAAATTGTTCTCCATCCTTCCAGTTCTTTTTAAATGAACAATTGAATGGACAAATACCCTATGTCGAAAACCAATAATTTTTTAGAAAACAGGAGATGAACTCTTTGCATTGCTTGCTGATCAGTACTTTGGTTAGCAATTTTAAATTAAAGAATACTGGTGAATGTTGCAATCGCCGGCAGATAATCTTTCAAGTCGTTGCGAAGTATTTTCAGCGCCTTGGTGAGATGCGCTTCAACTGTTTTCTGCGAGATTCCAAGCTTTTCGGCAATCTCCCTGTTTTTAAGTTCGTCGTACCTGCTCATTTCAAATACGTGTCGACAGTGCTCGGGCAAATGGTGAACAGCCAAATCTATCTTTTCTTTTAACTCATTGAATTCCAGATAATCATCCCCCATCCTTGCCAAACTTTCATACTGGTAATGCATCTCCAGCCATCTGATCTTCTCGTGGTGCATCAACAAGATTTGCTTCCTTCTCAAAAGATTCAGACAGTTGTTTTTAACCAGGGTGAACAAAAAATTGCGAAGATTGGAGTCACAATTTAACTCATGCCTTATTTCCCAGAGCTTGACATAAGCCTCCTGTACAACTCCCTTTGCTTCATCCGGATCCTCCAGGTAATGCACACTCAAATGGCAAAGGGGTTGAAAATATTTCTTAAAAAGAATTTTGAGACTATCAGGATCGTCGTCCAGTTTATCAATCGTTAATAAAGTCATGAAGTCGAAATGGATGTTCAAATGTAGTAAAAAACATGACCATTGATTGACCTAATTCAATTTTAGAAGTTGAACATATTTGTCAGCCAGCCTTACCTCCACCCTACTTTTGTAAAAACAACCTTTGTATAATCATCCTGCTCAAACAGCACGCCAACCTGATTTTTAGCCAATTTTACCAGATCGGAATAGGCAGCGGCGTTTTTGGTTTTTCCCTTGGATCCAGCATACACAGGAATACTTTTCTTCCAGGTGACCCCTTCATCGAAACTAATTCGCAGGGTCAGGTTGTTGCGTTCTTTAGTATCAGCCGCATTGCAAAAAGCCAAAATATTCTTTCCACGCTTTTTCCCGACATTCACAATACTTCCCTGGCACACCGGATCAGGCAGATTGCTGTCAAACCAGGTGGAATCCCAGCTGGCACCACCATCGCTGCTGACGGATACAATTCTGGCCCTGATGTCTCCCCGCTGGTTGCGGCTGTTCATCATTAATCTGCTACCGGAAAGCTCAACAGCCATGGATTCGTTGCTTCCTGGTAAGTTTAAACTACTACTAAGGCTAAAGTTCTTGCCATGATCATCTGAATAATAGCCATGTGCCAAATAATGGCCTCCTGCCTTTTGCGGTTCGCCGGCACTATGGTTGGCGGCTACAAAAATCCTGCCCCTGAATTTCCCTGATTGAAACTGTATGGCATGGCCCGGCGTGTTGGCATGATACCGCCAATCCTCCTTGAAATCAAATCGCGGATCGATTTCAGGCTTGTTGAGACGATGGACCTGAAGGGTAATATCTACTGGTTCTGACCAGCTCTTTCCGCCGTCCGCTGATGTTTTATACACACAACGCTTGATACCGTTCCCCTTGATGATTTCACCCTCACTGACGTTGCCTGTATTGTAAAAGAGGAAAATTCTCCCTTTGGGATATTTGGGATCTGTCAGGTCCAGCACTGGTGCCGGGTTACTCAGCTGAAGGTTGCCAAATTCTGCGACGATTTGGAGCGGTGACCATGTACTTCCACCGTCTGTACTTCGCTTCATCACCAGGTCAATGTCTCCAAAATCACCGGCTCCATTGACCCTGCCTTCACAAAAAGCCAGCAAATCGCCATTGTTGAGGCCAATAATCGCAGGAATCCTAAAACTTTTGTACCCTTCCTTGCCCGATTCGAAAACAGGGATGAATTTTTGCTGTGCATAGGCGGTCTGCAGCAAAACCATTGAAATTAAAGCGAATAGCAATCCTTTCATCTTTATCATTGTTATTCCAATATTATCATCTGATGCTTCTTATGCTGATACCATAAGCGTTGGCTGGGTTCACCGAAATCAACCTATTGAACTCCTCCTCTGTAAATCCCCTGGACTTGAGTTCAGGGGATAGCTTCCTGAAAATATTGGTGAAAGCTTTGATGTTCTGTTTTTCCTTACCAGGATCATACCACCCAGCATCATGAGAGATCAATATGTTATCCAGTATGCCATTTTCTTTGGCAAATACTATTTTCGCGACATGCTTATCCAGCTCCCAACCCATTCCATCCAGGCTTATCCAACAGCCCATTTGGGCAGCTTTCAGGTAATTCTCATGGTTCTGTTCGTTTTGGGCATGAACCCAGATAAATGCTTCGGGTGAAACGCCTGCTTCCCGAAGAATGACCAGTTGCGGCCATAATCCTTCGGCTTTCCCGGTATGGGAAGCAATGGTCAACCCTGTTTTCAGATGAGTCAGGGCTGCAGCCTTCACCAGTTTTTGGTGCATTTCGCTCAATGGATCCGCATTGTCAATACCAATTTTGATAAAACCAGGTTTAATTGTAGTCCCATCAATCCCCTCCTCAAACTCCTTTGTCCAAATCGCGGAAAGACTTTGTGCGGTCATACGCTGGGCATATGCCGGAACAAATTTATTGTTACGAACACCGTACAGCCCGGTGTTGGTAATTATCCGCAGCCCTGTCTTATCCGCAACTTTTTGAAGAAGCCGTACATCCCTGCCCAGAAAATTGGGTGTGGCGTCCACAAAGAAGCTCACATCGAATTCTTTAAGCTCCTCCAAATAGGGAAGCATCTCCTTTATGACAAGTTCATGGTTCCATCGATTGGGTTGAATAGAGTCGGCACCAATAAAATCAACCATGATATGCTCATGCGACAGCCAAACCTGTTGAGCATCGGCCTTTTGGATGCCATTAACATGCTGAATTACAGGTTGCGCTAAGGTGTCAGGAGTTTCGAAACCAAATAGCAACAAAAACAGTAAAAAGAATAACTTAAGATCCTTCATTAGGAACAATCGTTTTTGTAAAATTAAATTATTTGACTTACAAATAATTGTAATTTTGGATAGAACTTCCGCAACAAAACAATTAAACGCATAAGCTATGAAATCCTCCAACTATTCACGCCGGATATTTATCAAAAGCACCGTTGGTACGGGCTTAATGGTAGCAGGCTCCGGCATGCTTGCTTCAGGTTCGCTCTTCCGAATGAGTGGTTCAGCGGCAAAATATGATGCCAAAGGTCTTCCAACAGTCCTGCTTGGCAGCACCGGAGTGCCTATTCCACGCATGGCCATTGGACTGGGTAGCCGTTTCTGCACCATCAAAAGTACCGATGAGGCACTGCAACTGCTTCAATATGCCCTTGACAACGGACTCTATTATTGGGATACCGCCTGGGCATACGAAAACAAGGAGTTGGGAGTTGTCAGTGAGGTAAGGCTTGGGGAGGTGGTAAAAACAAGAAGAAACGAGATTTTCCTTTCGACCAAAGTAACCAGCCGCAACCCGGACGAAGCGATGCGCCAGATTGAATCGAGCCTCAAACGTCTGAACACCGACCACCTTGATATTCTGAAAATACACAGTGTAACTACCGTTGCCGATGTCGACAAACTGAGTGAAAAGGGGAACCTGATAGAGCTGCTCCAGAAGCTGAAAGAGCAGAAGATCTGCCGTTTCATTGGTTTCACCGGACACACGGATGCTGAAGCCCTAAAATTGATGACCGAACGTGGTAAATTCGACTCGATGTTGTTCGCGATGAACCACTACAACATGGCCACCAATCCACAAAAACGCACTGAGTTGGTGATTCCGGCGGCCAAAGCCAAAGGGATGGGGGTCATGCTGATGAAAGTCGTCCGTCCAAGGGAGACCGTCAAGGCACTCAAAACAACCGATTTACTTCGTTTCGGACTCTCCCTGAAAGGGCCCGACGGCATCATAGTCGGCATGGACAGCCTGGAAGTGGTAAAATCGAACCTCGAACTTCTCCGAAATTTCAAGCCCCTGGACGATACCCGCATGCAGGAGCTGGCACAACAACTGACTCCTTTCTACCGCCACGAAAACCTGCCCTGGATGCAGGAGGGATACAGTGACGGGCAGTGGGCGTAGCTATTTTGCGTTAAAGTCAACAAATCATGTAAAATACTTGTGGAATTATTTTGATGTTTTGATACAACTATTTAACTTAGAGTAGTTTTCATCAATAATCCCACATCATGAAAAGCAAGAATTCTATTTGGCTGAAACCTTTGATCCTATTAAGTTCTGCCTCCCTATTGCTGTTTGGTTGTCCACTTCCCGGGCCTGAATTACCTACATTGACTACAACAACAGTTGTATCAATTACCTCAACTTCCGCGGTCGTAGGTGGACATGTTGCCGAAGATGGTGGCTCCGATGTGACTGTAAGGGGAATATGCTGGAATATTTCCCCCCTCCCTACCATTGCCAACAACAAGAGTTCCGAAGGTGCTGGAGTGGGTAGTTTTAACAGCTCATTAACCGGACTTGTGCCGGGAGCTATCTATTTTGCGAGAGCCTATGCAACCAACAGTGCCGGGACTGCTTACGGAAGTGAAGTAACTTTCACCACTGCCGCTATCCTCTCAACGATAACAACAACTCAAATTACTGCCACCACATCCACATCTGCCACTTCCGGCGGAAACATCACATTGGATGGTGGAGGTACTATTTCCGCAAGGGGTGTCTGCTGGAGTACTACCACCAACCCAACAATCTCCAACAGCAAAACCAGTGATGGTACCGGAAAGGGAAGTTTTGTCAGCTCACTAACTGGACTCCAACCCGGAAAAACCTATTACATTAAGGCATATGCCACTAACAGTGCAGGTACAGCCTATGGAAATGAGATCTCCTTCGCTGCTTTGGCAAATCTTCCCTATGTAACCACGAATCCTATCACAGCTATAACCACCACTTCTGCATCTTCGGGTGGTAATATTTCAATGGATGGGGGAGCTTCAATTACCAGCAGGGGAATATGCTGGAGTACTGCTATTAATCCAACTATTTCGAACAATAAAACTACAGATGGCGGAGGTACCGGGAATTTTACAAGTCTCATCTCAGGACTAAATCCAGGAATCAAATACTATGTAAGAGCTTATGCAACCAACAGTGCCGGGACAGCTTACGGAAACGAAATTTCATTGACAACAACAGCAATTACAAGTATAACTGTAACTGATTTGGATGGGAATACCTATCCCACAGTTACTATTGGGGCCCAAACCTGGATGAAAGAGAATCTGAAAACCACAAAACTCAATGATGGCACTGTTATTCCTTTGGTTACTAATAACTCTGTTTGGACAAATTTGAAAACGCCAGGTATTTGTTGGTATGATAATAGTATTACCAATTATAATATCTACGGTGCCCTATATAATTGGTATGCAATAGATACAAGAAAAGTTTGTCCTGTAGGATGGCATGTGCCAAGTGATTCTGATTGGACCATTTTAACAAGCTTTTTGGGTGGTACAAATCTAGGAGGAGGTAAATTAAAGGAATCAGGCACTAGTCATTGGTCAATTCCCAATTCAGGTGCAACAAATGAAACAGGATTTACTGCACTTCCTGGTGGTTATCGTTACAATATTGGAGTATATGCAAATATAAGTCTAACAGGAAATTGGGCATCCTCAACCTATATTTCTGTTGATGGTTTTTCTGTTTGGATAATGTATTATGGAGAAAGTGCAATTCGAAGAAGTGGCGAACTTAATACCGGAGGGTTTTCAGTTCGCTGCATAAAAGACTAACGGTAATCCAGTAGTTTCTCACCAAGTTACCAAAGGAACAACAGATTTCCTTGCGTAACTTTGCGTGCTTTGCGCGACACAATTGACACCATCTATATCAGAACTTCCCAAATTTCAACGAGAAATTCAAATTAAACCCATTCATCAGGTTGCTGCTGGTCTGAGGCAACTCAATAGCCGAGGCAAACCGGTAACTTACCCCGGTATCAAAACGCATGAATCTGAACAGGTTAAAACCAACATTAACTCCGGGTTCGAAAGCAAAGAAAGTGTCTTCAGCGTAACTAGAACCATGATGGTAATCACTGCTGCTCCACTCGCTACTCCAGCTACTGTAGGAGACTCCTCCCCCACCTACCAGTAGCGGAAAAGCTATATGGATCTTTTTCAAGGGTTGCAACCGGTATTCCAGCTTCAAACCACCATAACCCGCATAGAGATAAAGATCTTCCAGGTCACTGATTCCTGTATAACCAAAGTTTTGCGTATTCATGACCCCGTAAAAGGCCAGTCCAATAGATACGTTATGATTTAGAATGACGCCGCCGCTCATGCCACTTATGCAAGCATCCCTGCCATCCAGTCTCGTCCATCCGAAATCCGGCGATAGCCACCAACCCACCTTTACAGGCGAACTAAAAAGTGTCTGGATCTTTTCAGGCTCCGTGGATACCTTGGGAGGAACCACTTCCGTCTGTGCCTGCGTTGCCATCAAAGCCAAAGCAAAAAATAGTGTAAAAATGATCTTTCTCATCTGTTAGAATTTGTTTTGCATAATAGGTATATGCTTCGTATTTTTAATTACTAAAATTACACAATTATGGAAAAATATGTAGCCTGTTGCGGAATCGACTGCGCCACTTGTGATGCCAGAAAAGCGACCATCGCCAATGATCAGGAGTTGCGGGTCAAAACAGCCGAAAGCTGGAGTATTCAGTTCAGTGCGGAGATCATGCCCGATATGATCAACTGCACCGGTTGCCGGGAAGAGGGGGTAAAATTCAGCCATTGTTCCGAATGTGAAATTCGGAAATGTGCCAGATCCAAAGGATTCAATACCTGCGGCGATTGCAGCGAACTGGAACAGTGTGCTACGATTGGGAATATTCTACAGTTTGTCCCGGATGCGTTAACCAACTTGAGATCTATCAATTAGTCATTAAGTCTCGAAGATTGAAACTGATGGGTAACAATAACGTATACCCAATGCGTGAACATTATCGTTTACAGATCAATACAATATTTAACCCATGAAAAAATTACTCTTAAGCGCCTTGGTTCTCTCATTGTACGTTTCATTTTCGGCTGTTGGTCAGCAAGGAGTTTCAGTCGGGGAAAAGGCACCAGACTTTAAAGCCACTGCCGACGATGGTTCGACATGGAAGATGAGCAAATATCTTGGCAAGGATTATATCGTTGTTTACTTTTATCCTGCTGCAATGACCGGTGGATGCACCAAACAAGCCTGTGCCTACCGCGACAGCAGAGAAACCCTTCAATCAGCCGGAGTGGTGGTGGTGGGTGTAAGTGGCGACAAAGTTGAAAACCTCAAGCTTTTCAAACAGGCCGAAAACCTAAACTTCACGCTTCTTTCCGATGAAAAGGGCGAAATCGCCAAAGCGTTTGGAGTTCCGGCCGGTGCCGGAGGTGCTATCAAGCGCACCGTTGGGGGTACTGAACATGAACTGGTACGCGGAGTTTCAGCAAAACGGTGGACCTTTGTAGTTGGGAAGGACAAGAAAATCATCTACAAAAATGAGTCAGTCAATGCGGAAAAAGATGCAGAAGAGGTGCTGAATTTTATCAAAATGCAGGCTTCAAAGTAAGGCATCTCCTGAGTGCTTCTGCATAAAAGACCAAAGGATACATTTGCTCGTCGTACCAAAGGGCTGCAAAATAAAGGCCTATCGGACTGGAAGGCAAACATTGGATGTCGGCATTTTTTTCCAGCCAGGAAAAAGCCTTTTCGCATACCTTTTTATCCCTGCCAATCAAGGCAGAAATTGCCAGGGAGGTCTCCTCTGCAGTGCCCGGGATGTTCTTGGTTCCACCCCAGCTGCCATCCTCATTTTGCTGCAACAGCAGGAATTCCTGGGCCAGCGTTTTCATGGCAATTAGTTTTTCTTCCAACTCCCCCTTTACAGGTTTCCTGGTAAGGCAATCTGATAGATAGACAGAGACCCTCGCGGTTCCGTAGACCGGATTTTTGTACCCATCTGTCTGCTGATTGCCGAACCACAGCGGAAGCCAGTGACCATCCGGCGACTGGTGTTTCTGCAAATAGGCAATTGCCTGATCGGTACTTTTCAGGATTCTGCTGCGCAAGTGGTCTGGTAATTTGCCATTTAGCTTATCCAGGGTACTTATAAAAGCCAGCAAGGCATGACCGGTTAAATCTGCACAACTGCTGTCGAAGGGCAATTTTCCCCATCCCTTGCAGAAAGTAGGAAATCCACCATCAGAATTTTGTATATCAATCAGCCAACTGCAGCCGGCGATCACCGCGTCATTCAGCTCTTTGCTCCCATCGTACATTTCCAGCAGTGCCAGGATCGCTCCCGGCGTATCATCGGCATCCGGCACCGATCCTGAAAAGCTGGTCCATCCCCACCCCCCGGGTTTTGCCCCGTTGAAGGGATGCTGCTCCTTGTACTGGATGGAGAGAAGGTGCTTTTTTAATTGGGTTAGCTTTCCTTCCGGGATGACCGAAGTCAATTGCGGTCCAAGCGCCTTCACGCTGAGGGTGGTCACCCAGGTCGACAGGTTGGTATCGATTGGCCAGGAGCCATCCTCCCGCTGCTGGTTTTCAAGAAACCGGATCCCTTTATTTACCACCACATTTTCTGCTTTTCCGCTTGCAATCAAACACATCGCAACGAAGCCGGTGAGTGGAATGGCCTCCAAAAAGCCTCCGCTTTCCGGCATCAACGAGTTTAACCTAACTATGGCAGGATCGACAAATCTATTCCTCAAAAATTTTGCAGCACCAATTTTTGGTTTCTTTCTCGTATGGATAAAAATTCCCACCCCGATCAATGCCGGAATGGCGTAACTCACCACCTGCAGGTTGAAGAAACGGTAGAGGGTCTGGGGCAAGAGCGAGAGTTCGAACGGAAGCTGTGGAACATGGCTGATCGCTTCTGTTGGCAGTACCCCGCAAATAATCAGCAAGGAGAGGATTGGGACGGAAAAAGTGTAATCTTTCCCATAGAAATCCAGGATGGTCGAGGTTATTTGTTCTGCAGACAGGGTAATTTTTTTTGCTCTCAGGTAAGTTTCAATGGCCCTCAACAACTCCTCTCCCCTACCGGGAAGCTGGCAATAATAGATGGCCGCATAGCAGATCAGGCTGGTACTGACGTTGCTCTTACTTGCTGAAGTATCCCCGAAACCGCCATCGTTGTTGATATTTTCTGAAAGCCATTGGTAACCCAACTGAATTTGTGCATCCTCCACACTCCTTCCCCCGATTTTCAGGGTAACGATGCCAATGGCAGTAGAAAGGGCACTGGAGGAGAGCCTTCCCTCCCAGAACCCTTGCGCGTTTTGCTTTTGCAGCAAAATGGCAGTCAATTCCTTGTATCTATTATGCAATATTTTCTGGTCCATACAGTATAAAAAATTACACAGAGAATAATGCATCTCCGTATCTTAATTTGTCAATAGTCTCGCGCAGAGACGCCAAGAACGCAAAGAAAAAATACAACTTTATTATTGTAGTGTTAATCATTGAATTATTCCCCCAGATTCAAAGAGTTCACTGCCAAAAAAAATAGAGAAAAACCATGCCCAATGTGAAATAAATCGCTTGCGACTTATTGACTCTGTGTACCTCCTTTTTCCTCTATACCTTTTCCTCTCCTACGCTAATGATAATCACAACGAAGATCACGATAATATGTATCTATACTCTGTGTTATATTTTTTCTTCTATTCCGCGAGTGCCCCCAGCGCCAGCAGTCCATAAAAGGTGTATTCCACATCCGTCCCGGGATCCAGAATGGTTGCACAAAATCCCCCCTCCGAATAGAGCGAATCCACAAACTCCAGGCAATCCGGTTTTAGGATGCGCAGATCATGGCGGATGAATTTCATTGCATAGAGAGCCACACCGGTGGATAACAAGTCTCCTATTGGTGCATTCTTTACAGCTGAAAAACTGCCATCGTTCCGGTAAAAGGAGATCAGCTTGTCGGCAAGCATATTGGTTTTTATCCCAAAGCTGTGCTGAAGCACCAGGTTGGCTGCCGTTACCGGACAGGGCATTTCTGCCTCCGGCTTGATTTTCCTCAACTCCCGCTGCGTTTGGTAGAGCCGGTAATAGTCCTCCGTATAATAGAAGGTCAGCAGGTTGATAAAGAGCGAATAGGAGGATCGCCTGCTCCAATCGGAGTCGCCAATTGCTTTTGGCCTTTGGCGCAAAGTTGGCGGAAGCGCCCCGACGCCAAAGAGCTTCGCGTACAATATGACTGCGCAATGCCAATGAATGCCCTCCAGTTGACCGGTCTGGGAGACCTCCCGGATGTATCGTTTCAGGGAAGGTAAAACTTCGTGCATTCCAAGTGCCTCCGATACAAAAAGTCCAAACAGGGAATAGTAGAGATCGCACTTTCCTCCCCTGTCGGCAAATCCCCCGCAAGCAGTTTGCTGACCTCGTACGTAAGCCTTCATCTCCTCCAGCGTCTCAGGGTCAAGCATCCTGACAGAGTTACCCAGTACAGTCTCCAGTGAGTTCTCCCGGAATATATCCAGCTGTTTCGCTCCGGCGAACCTATAAATAGGCTTTGAAAGTGTTTCCCAGAATCTCATGCAAGGCCATTTTTAAACCAATATTCTGAAATGTGCCAAGACAATCTTTGGCTTCCTGAATGTAACTTTTCAGCAATGCTTCGGCAATCTGACGGATCTCAAATTGGTCGATCAGTTGATGCAAAGTTTCGGACTGAACCCCGGATTGCTCCTGCTGAAAGAGGATCCTGTCGGCCTCCGGCAATTTTTCGTAGAGCATGGATACCAAAACCGAGGGTTTTAGCAGCTCAAATTCTCCCTCCGGATGGCTGAAATCATCGAGGTCATCGCTGATCTGGTAGGCAATGCCAATGGCACTGCTGTACTCATCCAGCAGTGCAAGCGTTTCCTGATCTGCGCCTCCGGCGGTGGCACCCAGCAAAAGCGACACTTTGAAGGCGGTAGAGGTCTTGTATTCAAATACTTTCAAGGTCTCCTGCAAAGAGAGGATCTCTCTGTTCTTCAATGCCATCAGTTCGATCCCCTGACCGACAGACAATTTCCGGTGTCCATTGGCTACCACCTTGATGCACTCAAGAATGGTGGTCGCCGGCAAATTGGTTTCGGCGATCAGCCTGTATCCTTCACCTATCAGCAGATCCCCGATGTTGATGGCTACCGGAATACCGTAACGGGCATGCAGGGTCTCCTTGCCATAGCGCATCTCGTCCTCATCTTCGATGTCGTCGTGGATCAGGGAGGCCTTGTGGAAACATTCGATCGAGAGGGCCAGCCGGTTTAGCACGGTAGTTTCAACCTGCTCACAAAAAGCCTCATAGGCCAGCAGCGTCAAAAGCGGACGCAACCGTTTCCCCCCTGCGAGGATGGATTCAAAGAGCAATTGCTCTGTCATATCTCCGGAAGGTTCCAGGATCCTTTTCAGCTGTTCCTCCCCGAAAATGGAGGCAGTCTTGTTCCGGAGGTAGTTCAAATTGAGAATACGAAAGGCCGGATTTTCCGTAAGGCTGTACAACTCCTCCTTGAACCACTCGTTGTCGACGGAGGTGTCAGCACATCCGCAGGAGAGCAACGGTATCCCGATACCGGGGATGGAGAATTTGCTGGTGGAGGCAAACATCTTCTGCAGCACCTCCATGCAACCTACCCCCACCACCGCATCGACCTTGCCGCTTTCGATCAACCGGGCAGCGATGGCAGTACCTTCCGTCACGATGGCCACATAACCCAGGTTCTCCGCTTCGCGCAGGAAACCCGAAATATTGCAGTTGCCGCACTCCCCGCACAACAAACCCATTTCATCCATCTGCCCCCGGCACAACCGGCTGTTCTTCAGACAGTGCGGAAGCAACAAAATTCTCCGGTCGTAGGGAACCACCCCAACCACGGCGCGCCAGATGGCATTGCCGCAGCAAACCATCACAAAGGCTTTCAGGTTACTGCTCCACCCCTTTTCGGCCAACAGTTGATCGGCAAAAGCTGATATGGCCTCGTAGGAAACGGGGGGAATGATATTCTTTGCAGAAAACCAGGCTTCCACCTCTTTTCGGATACCATCCCTGGTCGCCTTGTGAACCGGCACCTCCAATGATAATTCTGTATTGGTCATAAAATATTTTTATTGGTCATCCATAGGCTCCCATTCCAAAAAATGCCATTCGCTTGGCCATGCGGTAGATCCAGCTTTTTTCCGGAATATTAGTGCATGAACCATGGCTTGGAACAATGGGAGCGAGTTCAAAATCCTTCAGCATGTTCATCCGCTGGGAGGTATTCAAGGCCTGGTGCTTTTCGGAAAAATCCTTCAACCAGACCGGATCTTCCATCAGCACGCACCCTTTGGTTTTCTGAAGGATGCTCTTTCTGAAATCGCCCAGGAATTCAGAGTTTTCGTAGACCTCCCTCAGGTTTCCATCCGCTATATTTTCGCCGGCCAGCTGAATCACCGGACAGGGTTCGATGTTTCCCGATGCATTGATGTGGTGGCTCAATCCTTCTGCCGCCGGACAGAAGGGTTCCCCATCTTCCCGCCAGTATGAGTCGATCAGCACCATCGGATATTTGGTCCGGCCATCCACCAAAAATTGTCTGAGTCTGGCGATCTCTTCCTGGCTCAGCGCCAGTTCATAGTTTGGGTGCTCCCCGACAGGCCGGTAAATGTAATACCAGAGGTAGACCACCCCTTTGTCGTGAAGCATTTGAACAAACGATTCGGATAGCGCCATTTCGAGGTTCGATTTGCAGACACTGATGGCTACCCCTGTGATCAGTTTGTTTTCAACGGAGTTATCAATGGCCCTGATCGTTTTGGAATAGATATTGTGTCCGCCACGTCGAATATCTGCCACCTGCTCATCCCCCTCGAAGCTGAACAAAGGGGTTACATTGGCCACCTTCCGGAGTCTTTGTCCGACCTCCTGGTTGAAGAGGGTGCCATTGGTAAAGAGTTGAAAATAGCAGTCGGGATGTTTTTCAAAAATCTCGAACAACTGCTTGTATATCAAAGGCTCTCCGCCCAGTATTCCAAAAAAGTAGGAACCCTGTTTCTTGCTCTCTTCGATGATCTGGTGGATTTTCGCTACCTCCAGATGTTCCTTTTTCCCACTGGCAGCTACCCAGCATCCCTGGCACCGCAGGTTGCAATCGTTGGTCACCGAGATGAACTGGAATGCCGGAAAAAGCTCACCCCGCTCTTTCCGTTGTTTGAATTTCCGGAAACCCAGGAAACCCTTCCAAACCATGTTCCAGAGGAATTTGCGTTTGACCTTGCGGTCGGCATGCATAAAATTCGAGAGCAGCGACATAAATCTATATTTCGAAGTTTAAAATTGATAGACTGTTTAAATTTATAACACAGAGAATATCTAACTATTTATCGAGAACAAAGCGCAAATAGAAATTTCTGCTATTTTGAATTTTCATTAGAGAAACCCCGGAGATCACAGAGTTGGAAAATCGCAAGCGATTTTCTCTCTGTGACCTCATTTTTTCTCTTGAAAATTTTTCACAAAGCAACAATTTTAAAGCTATAATAAGTTTCATCAAGGAGTCATAAATACTCTGTGTAATATTTTTAAACAGCTTCTGAGATTATTGATTGAGCTTATAAACATTCAACGCCTTGTCCCGCTCCTCCATGGCTTTTTTCATCGCCTCGTTGCGGATGATGGATTGACGCCGCTGCTTTCTCTGCGCGAGTGCCGCATAAATATCCCCGGCCAATATAGTTTTTACATCGGCCGAGTGCCGCTGTTGTTCTGCCACTTCATCCAGGATTTCCGATCCCCCAATGGCACCTCCATAGAGGTATTTGGGGAATACAATGGCGGTCTGCGGACAGATCCGGCC
>CAMCBW010000008.1 GCA_945873105.1 Tangfeifania diversioriginum | reverse complement strand
GAATTGATTGAAAATAAGGTCACGATTGTCAAAAAAAATAATTTTAGATTTTTCATATCGAATAATTTATTTATGGTTAGACATGTCATTAAATGGTTTACAACTAATTTATATGTATCATAAAAGCATGTTTATACAACCATAATGGATGTATAAACATGCTTTTATTACATTTTAAGAATTTTAGGATTGTACTATCTCCACCCAATCCATCCCCCACCTTTCCTTGTAAGGCAATTAAAAAACCCACCGCCCTCCTCTCCTTTTCCGGAGGTGGAGGTGCGATGGGTTCAATCTTGAATTCAGGTATGGGGCGGTTTGGCATTTCAATCGGTTGAAAGGAGGCGGGTGGAGGAGGACAATTAAGGGTGTTGGCCGCTCCGGGTTTTTGCTCCTTTGGAATAACTATATGTTAATCTGAAATAGGGGCAAAAGGTTACCCCGAAAAATGAACAAAATTAAAAAAAATTAAAAAAAAATTGTCTGAAGCAGAATTATCAGAATAATCAGAATTTGCAGAATTATCAGAATTAACGGAATTGGGGGTTAATGGCAAGGTGATCAGTAGTTTTCAACAGCAAACAGGGGGTGATGGTAGGGGTGATCGACCCTCGTACCTACGGCACTTCGGCAACCTTGGCACGTGGTTGCCCCATGGGTTGAAACCCCTGGTTACGATATCGGTCGTGCCGATGGCACTGGGAGGGTGAATTACGGCACAATTGCATTCGTTGCTATAACATTTGTCTGTTTTTCTGCCACCAGGATCAAATCTACCGTTGTACTTCCATCCGGTTCGTCATAGTCCTGGCGAACGGCATAGGCTACCGAGAAGCCGTTTGCGGTCAGTGCCCTCTCCAAATCGTCCTGCATGTGGTAGTTGAAATAGACCTTTGCATCCCCCGAAAAGCAGGTAGATTCGAATCCCGCCCTGGATTCATCGCCCTCCATGGTGCTGATGTAGAGGATCCCTTTGTCTTTCAATCTGCCGGCACAATCAATGATCAATTTGTCGGTATCCTCTTTGGATAGAAATGGCAAACAGAAGGAACACATGATGGCATCAAATTGCAGCTCCAACGAATGGATCTTCCTTACGTCCATGATCCTGAAATCGACTCCCCTCACCACTTGCCTGGCAATTGCAATCATGCGCGGGGAGAGGTCCAGTGCCACAATCCTGGAATCAGGGAATCTTTGCTTCAAATAGCTGGTCACATTGGCAGGACCGCATGCCAGTTCCAATATTGCGGGGTTATGACCGGGAATTCTTGCGCAGAATTGGTCTATGTGCTTGCGGTAGGCATCAATATTGGCAAATCTTTCGGCGTATTCCGAGGCAAATTCATCAAAGCGTTTTACGGAGAGCTCGTATCTGTCCATTTATTTCCTTCCATGTGCCACGAGGTGGCAGTATACATACTCTTGGAGAATGAATTTTTTACCCTTGCAGGCATTCCAGGTGTTCCCACTGGAACAGTATCGCGTATGGTTGGTCTAACCCATGCCTGTGGCTTACTTCACTTTGTCCAGGGGCCTGCCGTTGTTGACCGAAAGTTTGCCATTGACGATCTTGTAACTGTAGGTGGCGGAGGCCTGGCCTTCGGGCTTCAGGGTGTAGGTGTCTTCGGAGGCGGCAATCTCCCCCTTGTGGGCGAAGGAGACATCCTTGCCGCCTACTTTGCCGGAAGCAGCGTAGGAATAGGTGCTGTTCTTGTTCACCACAAAGGTTGCCATGATCATTTTATCGTTGGTCTGGTAGCCTTTCCAGGTTCCCACCAGGTTTGCCGGGACTGTCTTGGAAACAGCCTTGGCAGAAGCCGCCACGGGTTTGGCCCCCGCACCTTCCAGGGCCTTCACGATATCGCCCTTGTTCTGAAGTGCCCTGTTGGCATAACCCAGGGCCGAATCGCCTACCTTGTTGACCGCATTCACATCGGCTCCACTCTTGAGCAGCAACGCTACAAGTTTGTCATTCCCAGCTTCCGAAGCCAGCATCAGTGCCGTTTCGCCGGCGGTATTGGCCAGATTCACCTTGGCTCCGGCTTTGATCAGCAGTTCGCAATTGTCGACCGCAGCCCTGTAGCCAAAGTTGGTACCAAGCTTGGCCGCGCACATGAGCGCCGTCATGTCCTGGGCATGCAGGGTATTCGGATCGGCACCCAATTCTAGTAATTTGGCAATGGTTTTCAGCCGCGCTTTCTTTTCGAGCGGATCAAAAACCATGGCCATCCTGGCCAGAGGTCCTGCCCAGGGCGATGCTTTGGTTACTTCGTTGACATCGGCGCCGTTCTTCACCAACAGTTCCAGCATCTCCAGGTGATAGGCCATCGCAGCATAACCTACCGCATTAAAGTAGACCGAATTGTATCCCTTCAGGTTCGCCTTCTGTTCTATCAGGTACTTTGCGGCATCCAGGCTGTTGCGCATTGCTGCCGTTTGTATGGCCGTAATTCCCTGCGAGGTGGAAAGGTTTATGTTGGCTCCGTATTTGACCAGGAGTTTTAATCCCTCTGCATTGTTGAAAAGGGCGGCTGTATTCACGGCGGGTTCATCGCCAGCAGTTCCGGCTTTGCCCAGGTGATTCACATCCACCTTGTAGGTGGTAATAAAATATTCGGCCCATTTGGTATATTTCGGCTTGACCATGGCCGAGTTCAACGGCATCCCACTTGCCGGTGAGGGGCCATATTTGTTGGCTTTGTATTTCATGAGCAGGTCCAATATGACAAAGTTGTCATGGTCCATGGTAGCAGGAATCAGCCCTGGATGGCTTTCCCCATGTTTGACATCTTCCACATTCGCACCCCGCTTTAAGATGGCTTCCACCGCTTCGGCATGCTGTGAGCCAACTGCACAATTTAAAGCAGTAGCATCGTACATACCCATGTAATTGATATTCAACTTGGGACCGGCGTTGTTTAATATGGCCATGGTGATCGCCTTTGACTCCTCCGTTTGGCCTCCAAAGGTTGCGATAATTAAAGCTGAAAACTTGTTGTTAAATTGGCTGTGGTAATTGATGTCGACCCCCATTTTGATGAGCCGTACCACATTGTCCAGTTTTGAGTTGTAACTGGCAGAGCTTAGCAAGGCAACCAATGGGGTAGTTTCCCAACCTTTGTCATTGCCTGGTTCAGTTGGTGCGATAATTTTTACATTAATTTTAGGCGCATCCAATAATATTTTTACGATGTCGTTATTCACTTTATGTCCACTACTGCTGCTGCATGCTGCAGTCAACAAGGAAACACCTTCGTAAACCTCATTGACATTTGCTCCGCCATCTACCAACGCTTTTAACTGGTTCACATCACCTTTCTCTACGGCAGCGAAGGTCAAGGGCTGTTGCTTTGCGGATTGGGCAGAAGTTGCGGTGGACAAAAGGGCTACAAGGCAGATCAAGAGGAGATTTTTCAGGTAGTTCATGGCGGATGTCAAGGTTAATTGCCGACGTTTTTGAATGGGTTCATTACTAGGAATAAGGCGAAACAGGTTCATTTGTTCAGGTGCCAAGGAATGACCCATTGGCAGTGCATTTTCAAACAAAGAATAAGTTTGTTCAAAAATACAAAATTTTCCGAACAGACAGCAATGGCAGGAAGCAAAAAGCATGCGAAGCACAAGGGAAACAGAGCGGGAGCTGGAGCTGAAATTGCCAGGCCGGCTCTTTGTAAGGGTTCACAAATCCTATCTGGTGGCGCTTGACAAGATAGAATCTATCGAGCGCGACAGGATCAGGATACAAACGTCGCTAATTCCCATTTCTGACACCTACCGGGAAAAGTTTTATGGTTTGATTTCGGGGGGAAGCCGTTGACGAGAAAAGCATTGGTCAACTTCCTTATTTGCTTTTACTTAATATATTGGACTCAATTAGTTCAATAAGATTTGCAACTGGTTCAAGGTATGGAATCACCTTTTCGTTAGAGAAATCAAAAAGATCATCATAATCTCCCTTTTGGCGCCAAGTGAAAAGTTGGGAATAGATTTTCCCGTATTCCATTGGGATTAGGTTCGTTTTAATAAAATATTCGGAAAAATTTGATTTAGCTCCATTGTGTGTTGAGGGATTCAAATCTGCATCCAGAAGTAGTGCAGTAACTGCATAATAAGCCGCATAATAGAGTCTGTTAATCGTTGAATTCCATTTATGCTTTTCCGCGAGAATCCTGGCGTCATCCAAAGTATCTTTTGCTCGGTACAAACGATATTTTATCAAATCTTCCTTATCACCTGTCATTTGATTCTGATCCCTTCTTTTTTAATATTCGAATACAATGGAGTAGCCGAATGCTTGGTATCCCACTCTTGTTTTGAATAAATTAATGGAGAAAGGACTTCCCCTGTTTCCAATTCTATTTCATATAAATTGTCCAGAAATCTGGTTTCGTAATCGAATGAAATATTTTTTGCATTCAACAAAACTAAAAAATCCCAATCCGAATCTTTTTGAGCAGTTTCTCTAGCTCTCGATCCAAACAAATATACCTCAGAGCTTGGAGCCGTTTTATTTACGACTTCGACAATTCGCCCTAATATGAAATCTTTCCCCTTCATATAGCAAATATACTATTTATAGTAATCATAAGCAATTCAAACTCATGTGTGCATTTCCAGGTACTTCAGCACAAACTTGATTTCTGAATAGCTGTAAGCATCTCCGAGTTTGGCTTTCAGATCGCCAAGCTGCCTGAAATTGTTCAGCTCCATGCACTCCTCGATGGCCTTTAGTTTCCTGGGCTCTACCAGCCTGTGGATGTCGATTTGGCCGGTGCCCACGAAGCCCAGGAGGTGGCTCTCGATGGTGGAGACGGCCATCTGCCTGCCCCGTGCAATCTCGGGAATGGTCAGTCCGTTTTTGAAGAACTCGTAGCTGAGCTGCCTGGAGTCCATTCCGGCCCTTTCGGCCTCCTTTTCGGCTTCGGCAGGCACCTCCATGCCATGCTTGTCGCGGTAAGCCAGGATCATCTCGAGGATTTCGCGGCCAAACTGCTTCATCCTGACGCCTCCCATCCCCTTCACCTCTTTTAGCTCCTTCCCGGTTACCGGGAGGGTTTGCACGATCTCCAGCAGGGTCTTCTGGGCCAGTACACGGGCAACCTCCACCTGCAGTAGTTCAGCCTTCTCTTCCCGCCAGCGTTTGAGCTGGGTATAGAAATCGCCGTTGACGGAGAAATCGACTTTGGCATCCCCCCTCTTCCGGCTACGGGTGGTCTCCTCTGCGTCGATGGCGGCTTTCGACCGGGTTTCCAGGTAGGTTTTGGTGTTGAAACCCTCGCGACAATGGTTGAGGCAGACTTTTTTGATCCTGATCTCCTTGGCCAATTTGTCAAAAGCTTCGTTCAGGGCTTTGCGTACCGCCTTGTTGTCGCATTCGAAGGTGGCCTCCGACAGGGGTTGTTCCAGCAGTTGTTCCAGTTTGGCCGAGAAGAAGGCGGTGGCTTTCCTTACACGTTCCTGCAGTTGTTCATTCTCTTCCGGATTGGATCCCTGGGCCACCAGTTGCCGCACCTGGTTTTCGAACCGTGCTGCCACCTCGATCATCTCACCCTGCAGGGGTGCCACCATGCCACGGAGCACAAAATTGAGCGAACCCAGCAACTGGGAGCCATGTTCCTCCCACAACCGCTGCAGGTATTGGATCTGACGGAGGGCAGGCCTGAAATCGAACAGTTCTGCCAGCAGTTGCTGCAAATACTCCTTTCGTGCCTGCTCCAGTTCGGCCTGACCGGGTTGATTTTGCTCCACCTCCTCGCTGAACTGCCCCACCGTGGTATCGTTCTTGACGCTGTGGATGGCGATCGGGGTGCTGAGGACCAATCCCTCGAAGGTCTTGCAGCGGCTCAGCGCCACATAGACCTGCCCGTGGGCAAAGGAGGCCCTGGCGTCGATGATGGCCTTCTCGAAGGTGAGGCCCTGGCTCTTGTGGATGGTGATGGCCCAGGCCAACTTCAACGGGAACTGACTGAAAGTCCCGATTACCTCCTCCTCTATCTCCTGGTTGCTTTCGTTGAGGGTATATTTTGTATTTTCCCAAACCAGCCTATCGACACGGATGGTGCTCTTCTCGTCAGGGCAGTTCACTTCAATGTAATCTTCTTCTATGTCAGTGATCTTGCCGATTTTGCCATTGAAAAACCGTTTGCCCGGAGTGGGATCATTCTTGACAAACATTACCTGCGCATCTACCTTTAGCTCCAGTTCAAAATCAGTAGGATAGGAATATTCAGAAAATTCGCCCGATACCTCAGCTGTAAAACGTGAAACTTTGGTTTTGAGCTGGTTCAGCTTGGAACCATTGATCTGCTGTGATTGGTAGTTGTGGGTGGTAAGGGTGATGTAGCCCTCGCTGTCGTCAGGATTGAACCCCGGCTGGTAGCGGCGGTTCAGCTCCTGCAGGGTTTCCGCATCGAGGTGGTTGTCGCGTACCTTGTTGAGCAGGTCGATGAAGTGCTGGTCGCTCTGCCTGAAGATGTGGGTCAGTTCGATCCCTTTGAAGGTCGACTGTTTCAGCGCCCTGCTGCTGAAGAAGAAGGCGGTATCGTAGTAGTTTTTCAGAATCTCCCATTCGTCGTCCTTGACAATGGGCGCCAGCTGCTGGAGGTCACCAATCATGAGCAGCTGCACCCCGCCAAAGGGGCGGTAGCGGTTGCGGAACCTGCGGAGCACCTCGTCGATGGCATCGAGCATGTCGGCCCTGACCATGCTGATCTCGTCGATCACCAGCAGGTCGAGGCTACGGATGATGTTGATCTTCTCTTTGTTGAATCGTTTGATGCTGGCAGCGGCGCTGTTGGCAGTGTAGCTTTCTGCCATCGGTTTGCCCGGGATCTGCGGGATCTGCGGACCGAACGAAAGCTGAAAAAAGGAGTGAATGGTGACCCCTCCCGCATTGATGGCGGCCACACCCGTGGGGGCTACCACCACCATTCGTTTGGGGGAGCGCAGCTTCAGATTCCGGAGGAAGGTGGTCTTGCCCGTCCCTGCTTTCCCCGTTAGGAAGAGATTCTGACCGGTATATTGCACAAAATCAAAGGCCAGGTCGAGTTGGGGATTGGTGAGTAGGTGGTTGTCTGTATCGTTCATTGCACTCCTTTGTTACAAAGATAAGGGTTTTGAAGGAGAAGAGAGAAGTTTGAAATGTTTGAATTGCTTAAAAAGTTTGAAATGTTTGAAGAGTTTGAGTTGTTTGAAATGTTAAGGTTGAGAAACAATTGTTGCCCGAAATTGCAGAAAAATTCCTACAGGTTTTCTTCGTACCTTTGAGATAGCATTTAGTTGGAGACACTCCTATTAACCATCAAATAATAAGGCCATGAAAACAATCTGTTGCTTCAAAGTGAGTTTGACATTGGTGCTGCTTGTACTCTTTTCCGGCAGTTTTGCGCAGGAAAAACCGGCACCAAAAATCTTCCATTTGGAGACCCGGGATGGGAATGGCTATACCGGGTTGGTGCTTTCCAGCGATTCGGTCAGTGTCCACTTTAAGGCTGAGAAGCTTGGTGAAATCACGGTGCTGCGAACGGAGGTGCTATCCCTCGAACCGCTGGAGGATAAACAGCTGAAGGATGGAAAATACTGGTTTCCCAATCCGCAATCCACCCGTTATTTCTTCTCCCCCAACGGGTATGGATTGAAGAAAGGGGAAGGTTATTACCAAAACATCTGGGTATTGATGAACAGTGTTGCCATTGGATTAACCGACCATGTTTCTGTTGGTGCGGGAATGATTCCGCTTTTCCTCTTTGCAGGGGCTCCGACTCCGGTCTGGGTTACCGCCAAAGTATCAATACCTGTCGTAAAGGATAAGTTTAACCTTGGAGCCGGCTTGCTTGCGGGTACAGCGGTGGGGGAACCTGATACTGGATTCGGCATCTTTTACGGTCTGGCCACCATTGGCTCAAAAGACCGGAATGTCACCCTGGGCGGCGGATATGGTTTTGCAGTTGACTCCGAAAATGGATCTCCGATGTTTAACCTCAGCGGGATGATCCGGATTGGTCCGCGGGGATACCTGGTCACCGAAAACTACCTGTTTGTTTCTGAATTTTCAAGTACCCTGGTGCTGTCGTTTGGCGGAAGAACCATCATCAAGGGAGCCGGTCTGGATTACGGATTGATTGTACCGGCTATTTCCGACGCAGGAATGATTTTGATTCCGTGGTTGGGGATCACTATTCCGATTGGGAGAAAGTGAACTAGAGTGACTAAAGTGAGCTAAAGTGACTAGAGTTGAGTGGGGGGAGGAAGGATGGGAGAGTGTCGGAAATTTTAGTCCTTCGGTTTTTGGTGGAAGAATTTAAGTACGATGAATTCACCGGGTCGCAGAATGGCAAGGCCGACCTCTATGCCAATTTTCCCATCCATGATATCTTGTTCCGTCATGGTGGCGCCAAGACCACACTTCACATAAAAGGCTGAATAGTGGGATACACCTGCCAGGGCGCCCTCCTTCCATTTCACTGTAAGGTAACCCTCGATCATTTCAACTACCTTGCTCCATGTTTGGGAATCATTTGGTTCATAAACCACCCAGTGGGTCGATTTAAAAAGTGATTCTTTCACCATGAAGGTAAACCGGACCACCGAAACATACCGCCACTCTGCTTCATTGCCTGCCAGGGTTCGGGCACCCCAAACCAATATACCCCGGTTTGCAAAGGTGCGGATTGAATTGATGGATTTACCCTCCTTGGGATCCTTGTACAACAGGTCCTGCATCTGGTTATCAATGGTTACCGTTGGTTCACTGATCCCTTTCAGACCCAGGTTTCCGGGTGATTTCCATACCCCCCGGCTCTTGTCGGTTGAAACATAAACGGCGGCTACCGTACCTGCACATGGAATGGTGACAAACCGCTTCAAGAGCTCTCCCCTTACAAATTTGGCCAGTAACCTGTTGCTTTTCTTCAGTTTGCCAAGTGGAAGCAATTCGCCTCCGAAATTAACCATGACATTGGACTCCGCTGGATTGATGTGGTAATTCATCCTGGTCCTCAGAAACGGATAATAAACGCTTCCGTACCTGAGGCAACGGAAACCAAAAAGGTTCCGGTTACGCTCCAAATCCGGTCCGGGTTTATCTCCATGGTAAAGATCGAAAATTGCGAATCGATTGCCCAGGATGTGGCATTGCTGGAGTGTACACTGAACGAGCATTGAGAACTCATTTTCAGCCAATTGAACTGCCTCAGGAATGATCAGCAGTGCAATTTCATCCACTTCAACCAATCGGTTCACACCATCCAGCAATCCGAAATTTGAGCTCTCCTTCTCCCTGAAGAGGGTGAAGGTGGGAGTAGATTGGTAGGTGCCAACGGAGAGGATACAGCAAGGGGTGCCCTCGTTGTCGAAATAGTTTTTGACGGCATAATAGAGCAGGTAGAACATGGCCGGCACCTTGCAATCGGTTAATAGGTAGCGATCGTTCTCATCGGTAGCTACCACTATTTCAAGCTCTGCATCGTGTGGTTTTCCAAAATAGAGTTCGTACTCCTTGAATGAATTGATTTTGGTAGGAACGAGGGTCAGGTCACCGGGAATCCTTTTCTCTGCCTTGTCAGTATATCCGACAAAGGCAGGGATCGCAGTATCCACCTCTTCCACCATAGGAGGAAAAATCAATCTGTGTGGGCCATCACGCCCAGAATCTAGGTAGGTTGACATGACTGAAGCATTTAACCATTCAGAAAAATAGTATATCCGTAGTTAGCTGATTCCCTGAATTATTACTTTCCAGTTGTATCTACTTTATCCCATTTGGGGCAAAAAGGTAACCCTCCAAAATGAAAAAATTTGCATTTGGAGGAAAAATTGTGGAGAGAAGTGACGAAAGTGAACTAAAGTGATCTAAAGTGACTAAAGTTATGGACGCCAGACAGACTCTGACTTTAGCTAAAACCTTTGGTTACTGTAGATCACTATTTTGAAATAAAATCTGCGCGGTGAGGGTTGAAGGTATCGATCAATATACCCTTTTCGAGGCAGAGGACCCCATGGGAGATGCCGGGTGGAATGAAGGTTGCATCTCCTGCTTTGATTATTTGCTTTTCGGCTCCGATGGTAAACTCAAATGCACCCATGGCGCAATAGGTGGTTTGGGTGTGGGGATGCTGGTGAAGGTAACCGATGGCATCTTTTTCAAAAATGACTTTTACCATCATCATGTTCTCGTTGTAGCCAAGAATTTGACGGGAGACGCCACCCCCCAGCTCTTCTACCGGGATTTCGTTTTGATAGAGGTATAATTTGCTTTCCATTGGATCTGTTTTAACCTTTCAAAGATACAAATTGGTGCCAAACCATCGCCAAGATTTGTGCCAAATATCCTGTGGTGGATGTTAGGAAACTTCAAAAAAAATGCTTCTTTTTGTTGTAGTGAGTCAATCAATTTGTGAACCAACAAGTAACCCAAACTTTTTTCAATTATGGATTTCAAAAAATTTATCGTTATTCCGACTTTCATCGGATTTCTGGCAGCTACCTTTGTTGCATTGGATCAGTTTATTAGCCCATTTTTACCCATCGAAGCCAACAAGGGATTTGGCTGGGTGACCTTCCAGGCATGGGCCATGTATTTTATGGCCGGGGGTACCCTGAAGGGTGGAGCACGCACCTTTCTGGGCTACGCAATGGGGATTACCGCCGCCATCCTGATCTTCAAACTGGCCGGATTGTTGAGTGCAGCAGGATTCTGGATGGTTCCGCTGGCAGTTTTCATTGTCGTAATACCGATGTGTTCGATGGAGCGGGCGCATGCACTCCTTGATTTTGTTCCAGCGTTGTTTATCTCCTCAGCCGTCTTTTTCGCCTTTATGAATTACATCCCCAATGCAACGATGGGCACCTCCACTTTTATCATTCTACTCTATTGTGCCATTGGAATGGTTTACGGATTCGTAACCGTATGGCTTAGGGGTTTGTATGAGAAGGCGGTGATGAAGAAAGCGTAGCGGAAAGAAACGGGGAAACGGGGAAACAGTGAAACAGAGAAACTGTGAAACAGAGAGACGGGGAAACGGGGAAACAGTGAAACGGGGAAACAGTGAAACATAGAGACGGGAATTTATTGAAAAAAAGAATAGTAAGAAATGAGTTTTTGCACTTAGAGATTCCCGCCAATATTTAATGCCATATCGGTTAGATTCCCCGTTTCTCCGTTTCTCCGTTTCTCCGTTTCTATTTAGTCCTAATCTCTTTTACTATTTCGATCGCTTCCTTCACTTTTTGTTCAATAAAACCATAATCTCCTGAAGCAATCACCTCTGGAGGTGTTAATTGCGACCCCAATCCTACACAGGTAGCTCCTGCCTTGAACCAGGCTTCGAGGTTTTCGCGATCGGGGGTAACTCCACCCGAAGGCATGATGCTGGTCCATGGACAAGGACCCAGGATAGCTTTGACGAAAGCGGGTCCGCCCACCTCCTTACCAGGAAAGATCTTTACGATCTCGCAACCCAGCTCTTCGGCCAGGTTGATCTCTGATAGGGTGCCGCAGCCAGGCATCCAGGCGATTTTGCGCCGGTTGCAGACTTTGGCCATCTCCGGGTTGAGGCTGGGAGAGACAATGAAGTTGGCACCCAACTGGATGTAGAGTGCTGCAGTTGCCGAATCTACCACGGAGCCAACCCCCATGATCATCTCCGGACACTCTGCGGCGCACCATTTGTTCACCTCAGCGAATACTTCGTGGGCAAAATCACCCCGGTTGGTGAACTCAAAAACCCTTGCGCCTCCGGCATAACAGGCTTTGACAACACCCTTTACAATGGTTGCATCCTTGTGGTAATACAAGGGAACAATGCCTGTCCCGGTGAGGGTTTGCAGGACTTTTAGTCTTTTAAAACGGGCCATGGTTATAATTTGAAAATTGGGAAATGTGGAAATTGGAAAATTGGAAAATTGGGAAATGTGAAAATTGACGCCAAAATTATTGATTAGTTCTACTATTTGGGCAAAAAATTAAAATGCGGTTTCAATGAGTATGTGTAAAAATACAACAAATACCAATTTTCACATTTTCACATTTCCCAATTTTCACATTACTTTTATCGGGAGACGCGGCCGGAGGAGTCTCCGCCCATCAGTTTTTCTACTTCGGAGACAGATACCCGGTTGTAGTCGCCGTAGATGGTGTGTTTGAGACAGGAGGCAGCTACCGCGAAGTCCAATGCTGATTGAAGGTCATCCCGGTAGGTAAGTAACCCGTATATCAATCCGCCCATGAAGGAGTCGCCCCCTCCTACCCTGTCTACAATGTGGGTAATCTGGTAGTTGGCAGCCTTGAAGAGGGTTTTACCGTCGTACAAAACGCCGCTCCAGGAGTTGTGGCTGGCGCTTACCGATCCGCGCAGGGTGGTAATCACCTTTTTGCAGCGTGGAAACTGCGCCATGACCTTCTGTGATACCGAAAGATAGGCATCCGCTTCGACATGACCGGCGGTTACGTCTACACCATCCGGATGAATGTTCAGCGCCATGGCGGCATCCTCCTCGTTTCCGAGGATAACATCACAACCTTCGACCAGCAAAGGCATCACCTCGTCCGCCTTTTTACCGTATTTCCAGAGGTTCTTGCGGTAGTTCAAGTCGGTTGACACCGTAATGCCCCTTTCGTTGGCGGCCTTGATGGCTTCCAAGCAAACATCGGCAGCTCCCTGTGAAATGGCAGGGGTGATGCCGGTCCAGTGAAACCAGGTCGCTCCTTCGAAAACCTTGTCCCAGTTGATCATACCGGATTTGATCCCCGCGATGGAGGAGCCTGCGCGGTCGTAGATTACTTTGCTGGCACGGCTGACTGCACCTGCCTCCAGGAAGTAGATTCCCATGCGTTCTCCGCCCCTGATGATGTCGGAAGTACCTACCCCAAAGCCTCTCAGTTCCCTGATGCAGGCATCGGCGATCTCGTTGTTGGGCAGACGGGTGATAAAACTGGTAGCAATGCCATAATTGGCCAGTGAGACGGCAACATTGGCCTCTCCACCGCCGAAGGTGGCACTCAGGTTTCCGGATTGTCCGAAACGTTCGAACCCGGGTGTTGCAAGGCGCAACATCACTTCACCAAATGTGATGACTTTTTCCATTTTTAATACTTTTTTTGTCTCGCAAAGACGCAAAGGCGCAAAGGTATTGATAACCCGACGCATAACAGAGATTCTGTTTATAATTGAGTGTTCCTTCTTTGCGCCTTTGCGTCTTTGCGAGACCTATTTATTATTCATTATTCCGGTAAATCGTTTTCTCCTTTTACATATCCGAAGTTGGCCAGAATTCCGCCGTCAACATAAAGGATATGGCCATTCACGAAGTCGCTGGCTTTGGAGGCGAGGAAGAGCGCGGCATTGCCCACATCTTCGGGTTCGCCCCAACGTCCGGCGGGTGTGCGGGTCATTACGAGGTCGTTGAAGGGGTGGCCGTTCAGCCGGATGTCGGCAGTCTGGGAGGTGGCGATGTAGCCAGGACCGATCCCGTTGATCTGGACATTGTATTTGGCCCACTCGCAGCACATGTTGGCGGTAAGCAGTTTGAGTCCGCCTTTGGCTGAAGCATAGGCCGATACAGAATTTCTTCCGTAGACGCTCATCATCGAACACATGTTGATGATCTTTCCATAGCGGCGGGCAATCATCCCCGGAGCCACCCGCTTGGCAATGATTAACGGAGCGACAAGATCGATGTCAATGACTTGCTTGAAATCGCTGATGGCCATGTTGAGAATAGGGATCCGTTTGATGATCCCGGCATTGTTGACAAGGATGTCGACCGGACCCACCGCTTTTTCAATGGCAGAAATGCCTTTGTCAACTGCCTCTTCGTTGGTTACGTCGAAATTTAGCGTAAAGACCTCCAGGCCTTCTGCGGCATAGACTGCCTTGCATGCTTCCAGTTTCTCGTCGGAAAGGTCGTTGACACAGATCTTGGCACCGGCTTGCCCCAGTGTTTTGGCAATGGCCATGCCTATTCCATGTGTACCACCGGTGATAAGGGCCACTTTCCCGGTTAAGTCAAAAAGATCATTCATAGTTGTTATAATGTAGGTTAAAAATTTTAAACTGTAACTTCCTCAAAATAAAAGACTAAATTAAATATTTTCGATTTTCGATTTTCGATTTTCGATTGAGCAGCATGTAGCATTGATGCATTACAAATATTTTTTGATTTGGACATGTACAACTTAAGCACATCGAGTATTCCAAAATCGAAAATCCAAAATCCAAAATCTATTTGAGTTGGTTGGGTTGTACGACATCCATGTCGGCATAATCGAGGTTTTCTCCGGCCATACCCCAGATAAAGATGTAGTTGGCGGTTCCAGCGGCAGAATGGATCGACCAGTTGGGAGAGATGACTGCCTGTTCGTTGACCATCCAGATGTGCCTGGTCTCCTGGGGCTGCCCCATGAAGTGACAGACAGCCTGGCCTTCGGGCACATTGAAGTAAAAATAAACCTCCATTCTACGGCTATGGGTATGGGCTGGCATGGTATTCCAAACACTGCCCGGACGAAGTTCTGTCATACCCATCTGAAGCTGGCAGGTCTCGACCACCTTACTGATCAGCAATTGATTGATTTGCCTTTCGTTGGAGGTTTGCTGCGATCCCATCTGCAGCACATTGGCCTCTTTCAGCGTAATGTGACGGGTGGGAAGTTCCTTGTGTGCAGGAGTTGAGTTCAGGTAGAAACGGGCAGGTAGGGTTGCGTCATTTGAGGAGAAGATGATCTTCTCTGTACCTTTGCCCACATAGAGTGCCTCTTTGAAATCAAGGGAATAGGAGTTTCCATCCAATGTAACGGTTCCAGGGCCCCCTACATTGATAATGCCCAGTTCGCGGCGGAAACAGAAAAAAGGCGCCTTGAGCGGCTCGATGGAAGTGAGTTCAAGTGGTTGACTGACAGGCACTGCGCCTCCGGTGATGTAACGGTCGTAATGGGAATAGACGAGATTAATCTGGTCTGCTTCCATTACCTTTTCTACCAGGAAATGGTTCCTTAGTTGCTGTGTGTCGTAATGTTTAACATCGGAAGGATGGGAAGCGAAGCGTTCTTCAAAATTTATGGCCATAATTTAAGTTTTTATAGAAGTGACTAAAGTGACTAGCGTGAACTAAAGTGACTAAAGTTATGGACTCCGAACTATTGTTGTACGTGGCGCAAGTACTTTAGGCACTCTAGTCACTTTAGCTCACTTTAGTCACTTTTCTATTACAAATATAAACATTATAAATAGATTGCGCAATCGATTGCATTATTTTTAAGGATTAGCTGCGGAAGAAAAAAATATTTCCCATCTTTGTATCTCTTTGAATTACAAAATGCAAAAAAAATCCGAACCAACCATTCATGATATTGCCAGAGAATTGAAAATTTCTGCCTCTACAGTATCCAGGGCATTGCAAAACAATCCGCGTATAAGCCTGAAAACCAGAGATAAAATAATTTCAGTGGCTGAGCGCATTGGATATCATCCCAACACGCTAGCCTCTAACCTCAGAAACAAAAAATCGAACACCATTGGTATCGTTGTACCTCTGATCAACCGGAATTTCTTCTCAGCAGTCATCAGTGGGGTGGAAGAGGTTGCCTTCAAGGCTGGATACACTGTTGTAATCTCTCAATCGAATGACCTCGCCAACAAGGAGATAGCCATTGTGCGATCGATGTTTGCCAACAGGGTTGACGGACTGATCATCTCGATTGCCATGCAGCCCACCAATTACGAACACCTGAAAATTTTCCGCAAAAAGAACATCCCACTGGTTTTCTTCGACCGTGTTGTTCCCGAAATTGAGGCCAACAAAATTGTCGTCGACGATTTTCTGGGAGGCTTCCGTGTGACACAGCACCTGATCGACCAGGGTTACAAACGGATCGGCCACATGGCAGGGCCCCTGAATCTTCAGACCTATTCAGACCGGAAAAGGGGCTACCTCGAAGCTCTTTCCAAAAACGGTATTCCATTCGAAGAGGAACTTTCTGTATCCAGTTCCTTAACCAGTGAGGATGGAGCAGCCACAGCCAAGAAATTGATGGATTTACCCAATCCCCCGGATGCTATTTTTTGTGGCAACGACACTACTGCGCTTAGCTCCATTGTTTATTTGAAAGAACTTGGTTTAAAGGTACCCCAGGAGGTCGGTATTGTAGGCTTTAGCAATGAACCCTTCTCCAGAATGGTATCACCTTCCATCTCCACCATTGTACAGCCTGCCTTTATGATGGGACAGAAAGCTGCTGAACTGATATTGAACCAGATAGAACAAAAGGAACGCACATTCCGAACCCTTGTATTACCCACCGAACTGGAAATCAGGGAATCTTCGAATAGAAGATTGGCGCCATAGTTTCGTGCAATGAACGCAAAGAAAAACTGGACCAGTCATTTGCGCAATACCTGGCACGTAAGAGCTTCCAATATTATCAAAGATCTATTTCAAGGTTACAGCATTTGCCGGCACCTCTTTGCCGATCTTTACCTGCTCCTGCGGATTTGTTAGCCCTGCATTTTTCAGGAGGATCTTCTCTGATTTGGCTCCCGAGAGTTGAATCACCGGACTTGCGCCGTTGCCAACAGACACTCCATCCATTTCAATGTCCCGGCCATTTTTGATTTCTATTGCCGGACTCTTTTTGGTGACCAGGGTAAGGTTTTTGATCCTTACTTCTGCTGCATCCACGCAGATCATCCCAATGTTTGCCTCCATCCGGATGTTTTCCAGTTGTACATTCCGAAGGTTCATCTCCGGCAATCCCTGCAGGAAGATCCCCTGGAAGGCTCCTTTGCAGTTGACATTCCGGATGAAGATATTTTTGAACTGGGGAGTCGCCTCTGAAACGGAAGGTATGGTTGGTTCCGACTTCTTGTCCCCCTCTTCCATGGCTTCCAAAACCGATTTCCCTCCATAATAGAGGTCGAAGGAGATGGCTTGTGCGGGAATATTAATCATCTCAACACCTGATATATAGATATTTTCTACCACTCCACCCCTGCCGCGGTTGCTCTTGAAGCGCAGACCAACATCCGTACCGATAAAGGTACAGTTCGAAACATGCATGTTTCGAACGCCGCCCGACATTTCACTCCCTACGGTTACACCACCGTGTCCGTGGTAGACCACACAATTCTTGATGATCAGGTTTTCGTTGGGGACTCCCCTGTCTCGCCCCTCCTTGTCCTTGCCGGATTTGATGCAGATGGCATCGTCGCCCACATCAAAATTGCTGTCGTAAACCACGCTGTTTTTGCAGGATTCGATGTCGATCCCATCCCCGTTCTGCGAAAACCAGGGGTTCTTCACGGTGGTGTTTCGCACGGTCAAATCCTCACAGAGGAGTGGGTGAATGCACCATGCCGGAGAGTTCTGGAAGGTAGGACCATCAATCAGCACCTTCTTGCAGGAGATCAGACTGATCATTACCGGACGCAGAAAATCGCGGATCTTCTCAAACTCCTCCTTCGTTTTTAACTGGCGCGGCACATTCATTTCCGCCAGCTTCTCCCCTGCCCTGAATTGCTCGGAAGGATACCAGGTCTTGCCATTTTCGTGCACAATACCCCCTGAAGCCACCAATTTTTTCCATTGGGATTCGGTAAGTTTCTCCTTCTTAACGGCTCGCCACGCATCCCCCGTACCATCAAAAATCCCGTCGCCCGTGATGGAAACATTCTCAAGGTTCCGGCCATTCACCGGAGAGGAACAGCGGTAGGTATTGAATCCTTCAAAACTGGTGCTTACCAGGGGATAGAGGTTCTTGTCACCGGAAAATATAACCAGCGCACCCGCTTTGGTATGCAGGTCGATGTTGCTTTTCAGGGTGATGGGACCTGTAAACCAGGTGCCACGTGGTACCACTACCTGACCGCCTCCCTTGGCAGACAAGGCATTGATGGCCTTGCTGAAAGCCTCCGTGCAGAGCACCTGCCCACCGCTTACTGCGCCAAAATCGACTATCGAAACGGTATTGGCCGGAATTACCGGCTCTTTGACCCTGTCCATTTTAAATTCGATCCCTTTGTACAACTCTTCAGTCCGGCTGTTTTTTGCTAATGTCTGAGAGACAAGGTCGCTGGAGAATAAGCTCAGCGACAGTAAGGCAAATGTTGTAATTGAATGCTTCATATCTTTTAAAATAAATGATTGCTATTGTTTCTGCTATAAACCAAGTATTGGTTGCCCTATTATTTATGTTTTAGTACCCACTCTCCCAAAATATTTTCGGGAGTATAAGTGGTAGATTCTTTTTCAGACAGCTGATGGGACCATCCCACCCGGTTCGAGGTTGATGCTCCCGGTCCGGTGTTGAGGTACTCGGCAAAGTAGCTTGTTTTTTCTGCTTCGGGCTTTCCCCAATTGTGCCATCCCTCCGGCTTGATCATTTTTCCCATTTCACAGCGCAGGAAGGCCGCTTTTCCAAATGGGCGCCAGGGGCGTCCAAGGTAAAAGGAGCCATCGGGGGCACTTCCACCAATTTTGCAATCCAGGAAAACCAATCCGAAAGGAGTTTCTTCGTTGGTGGATGGTGCCGTGATGTAGCCATGATCCTTGCAGACGATGGTACAGCGGTCAAAGACAGCTGTGGACCAGCCAAAGATGAAATCGACGGTTCCTTCGATGGTGCAATCACGGTAGTATTGCCGGCTCTTTTCTCCGTGGGGATAGAGCGTATCCTGGAATCCACTGAAACGGCAATTGATGAAGGACACCATGTCTCCGTCAATGCGCACCGCAACGGCTTGCCCTACCGGTCCTGCGGAGTTTTCGAAGGTGATGTTTTCTGCCCGGAAACCATCTCCGAATACAAAAAATGAGGTAGACCCGGTGGTGCCGATCTCTTCGCCAAAGCGGCTCTTCTTCGAGGCAAAGTCATCGTAGGTCAGGATGGTTTTTTCGCGCTCTTCCCCGATAAAAACGACGTTGGTTTTGCTGCCTGCCAAAATTAGTTTCTCCTTGTAAACACCATTTTTGATGAAAATCACTGTCTCATTCTTCCTGAAATCCGGCACTGCGTGGATGGCCTCCTGGACGGTTCGGAAATCCCCGGTTCCATCAGAGGCCACCACGAAATCGGCCATGCCAGCAACGGAGGCCAGGGAGACCATCAGCAAAAGTGCTGATAAGCCAATTTGGGTGGTTAAAATCTTATAATTCTTCCACATAGACTACAATTTATCAATTCTGAACCAGTCGATATCGGCCGATCCGGCATCGTTGATCACTCCGTTTCTCACCGCAAAAAAGCCCAGTTTTGCGCCAATCCATTTGCCCTCCCTCACCTTGAAAGGCTTGCCTACCGTGGTAAAGGTCGTTCCATCAGCACTGTAACTAAAATTGCATTCGGCACCACTGCGAACTTCGACCCGCAAATAGATGGTGGACTTTTGCAGCGGTAGGGTTTCAGTAATCTCTTCTTTCCCGGATTTGTCGGCTTGTTTGCACACCACGGCCTTAATTTCCAGTTTGGAATTGTTTCTTACCAGGGAAACAGCCCCGTAGTCCATTCCCATCGCAACCAGGCCTACCTCTTCCCCATCGAAGCGCGCATCAAAGGTAAGTTTGGTGGTGGCGGTAAATTCAGCGGCCGGGAATTTTTGCAGCATCAGGTTGGAGATGCCCCAGAGATTGGCTGCCTCGGCAGGACGCGGAATGCAGTTCAACCTGAAGAATCCAAGGTTTCCGGAGCTGTAGCCCCAGGCATTCTGGTAATTGGCATGCCACTGCCATTGCAGGCCAGCTTCTGAGCCATTGAATTCATCGCTCTCAGCAGGTGTGGTGATGGGATAGACCTTCCCCACGTTGGGCTTTTTGTAAGTTCTGACCGGATCCCCGGTTCCATCGCCATCCGCATCGACCCCGATGACCGGCCAGTCGTTGACCCACTTCATCGGATTGAGGTGGACCACCCTGCCATAAGCTCCAAGGTCCTGAAAATTCAGGAACCAGTGTTCGCCGGTCTTGGTATCCACCCAGGCACCCTGGTGGGGACCATTGATGTCTGTATTTCCTTGTGCCATCACGATTTTCGGTTCATAGGGTCCGAAGACACTTTTCGAACGCAATACCAATTGCCAACCTGTTGGTACGCCACCTGCAGGAGCGAAGATATAGTAATAGCCGTTCCTTTTGTAAAATTTGGGACCTTCTACGGTAGGGTGCCCTTTGTGTCCATCGAAGACCATCACACTGTTGCCCTCCAGTTTGGTTCCATCTCCTGCCATTTTACTTACCAGGATTACGCTCTTGACCCCGGCACGGCTTCCAGCCAGGGCATAGGCGAGATAGGCCTTCCCGTCCTCCTCCCAGAGAGGAGTTGGATCGATCAGTCCTTTGCCGGGTTGAACCAACAGAGGCTCTGACCACGGTCCAGCCGGATTGGTGGCTTTCACCATGTAGATGCCAAAATCGGGATCCGGATAGTAGATGTAGAAACTGTTTTTGTGGTAGCGGATACAGGGAGCCCAAACACCGCCGCCATGCTGAACCTTTGAGAAGAGTTCAAAAGGAGGTTGTTTTGCCAAAGCATGGCCGATGAGTCTCCAATTCACCAGGTCGCAGGAGTGAAGAATTGGCAATCCCGGAACACAATTGAAGGAGGAAGCCACCAGATAGTAGTCGTCATTGACCCGCACGGCATCCGGATCAGAATAATCGGCATACAGGACTGGATTTTTGTAGGTTCCATCCCCGTTATCGGCTACCCAGGCTTTGGAGAGTGTTTCAGGCTTTTGTGCCTGAACCAACACAGCATTGGCTGAAAGTAGCAGTACAAGTATCACGGAAAGGTGTTTCATCTTCATCACAGTTGATAAGTTGTTTAATTGAACCATTCATTGGTGGTTGCCTTCTCCCAGTTTTGAGGCACAAAAACCGATGCCTTGGTATATTTTTCAGCGGCTGTACTGGAAAGCTGGTGTGACCAGGTTACACGACCTGCTGTTTTGGCTCCCGCCCCAGTATTGCCGTATTCTGCAAAAAGGGTAGTTTTTTCACTTTCAGGTTTCGACCAGTTTTGCCACCCTTCCGGACGAACAAAGGAGCCCATCTCACAGTTCAGGAAGGCAACTTTGGCAAAGTTTCGCCACGGTCTGCCAAGATAAACCTTTTGCACCTTTTCGTCGGCGGTAATTTTGCAGTTCCGGAAAACAAAGCCAAATGGTTTCCCTTCCGGTGTGCTGGCAGCGGTAATGTAAGAGTCACTTTTGCAGTGAATCCTGCAGTTTTCGAAGAAGAGGGTTGCTTCACCAAAGATAAAATCGGTTGTTCCTTCGATGTAACAATCCCTGAAGAGCTGGTTGCTGTAGCTTCCTGCCCCATACGCTGTATCCTGGTTTCCCAGGATCCGGCAACGGACAAAAACGGAGCGGTCGCCTTCCGTATGAAGTGCTACTGCCTGACCCACCGGACCGGCAGAATTCTCCACCGTGAAATTCTCCAGCCTGAATTCATTGGCTTGCACAAGCAGGGTGTAGGTATAAAAGGTGCTGTTCCTGCCCCTGTTGATTTTGGTGAAATGGTCGTCATAGGTGAGGATGGTCTTCTCCGCACTTTCTCCTATGATGGAGAGTTTGGTATTGCAGGAAGGTACCACCACCTTTTCACGGTAGGTGCCATTTTTCACGAAGATGGTGACCCGCTGGTCGGGATAGGCCTTGCATCCGTCGATGGCTTTTTGAATGGAGGAAAAATCTCCCGAACCATCTTTGGCCACCGTGACGGCCGATTTGTCCTGTGCCTTCAGTGCAGCGGTGCACAACATTAATATTCCGACAACAATCAATGGAATCAATTTTCCTGTATATCTTTTTCCAAAAATCATTTCGCCCTGTTTTTTAAAGTTCTACCCAGAAAAGAGACCATGTATCCAACCGTAGGCTGAAACCATGGATCGAACAACCAAAATGGATGTGGCGTATCCGGGAAGGTGTGTACTTCTGTATAAATGTTGTATTTGCTAAGGATGGCGATCACGCTGTCGCGTCCGGCATGAAACCTGGGCAGCGCGCTGTTGATGAACAACATTGGCGGGGAATTCTGACCTGCGTAGACGATTGGGGAGGCCTCCTGCCATTTTTCAGGAACCTGTTTGATGTCACCTCCAAACCACATGGCACCAGCCGAGGGTCTCAGCGGATCGCTGTCCTTGGCACTTTCGTTCGGATCCCTGAAGTCAAGCACCCCATCGATGTCGATAACCGCCTGAATTTTGTCGGAGAGCTTTGGATTTGCAGCTTCACCGTCGAACAAAGCAACCCCTGCACTCAAGCCGGCAAGTGCTGCAAGCTGCCCTCCGGCTGAGGTTCCTGACACTGCGATCTGGTTGGCATCTATGTTGAGTCTCTTCGCATTTGCCCGCAGGTAGCGAATGGCGTCCTTGATGTCGTACACAGCAGCCGGATAAAGTGCTTCCGGCGATAGCCGATATTCGACGGTTGCTGTCACATATCCTTGACTGGCAACTTGTTGCGCAAGCTGGTTTTCCATGGTTCTGTCGCCCGATCGCCAGCCTCCCCCATGGATCAGCAGGAGTGCCGGATAATTCCCCGGTTTCTCCGGAGCGAAAATATCAAGGTGGAGGTAGCGC
Organism: Tangfeifania diversioriginum; assembly: GCA_945873105.1. Taxonomy (GTDB): domain Bacteria; phylum Bacteroidota; class Bacteroidia; order Bacteroidales; family Prolixibacteraceae; genus CAINVV01. Next base: position 111,623 of record CAMCBW010000008.1, on the reverse strand, counting down.
TTGCCGTAGGGGGTGACCGGCAACGTCTTGTATACCACCCCAAAGGAGGCTTTCAATCCTGCCGGGAGTTTTGCACCGGCAATTTTTGCCTGTGGAAACTCCTTTTTCAACTTTTGCCAGGTAAGGTAAGCAGTGAAGGAGCTATCGCGCGGAAGTGGCAGCATGCCGGCAGATGGCTCGGAAGCTGAGAATTTGACCAGAACCAGCACCCAGTCGTTTCCGTTTCGGGTCTCTCCCGGCGGATCAAATTCAAACTTCGCTCCTTTACTGACGACACCAGCATGGAGGAACAATCCGTTTTTCGGGGAAAACCAATTGATACTGTATTTTGACCCTGCCAATTGGGCTGATTTCAATGCTATCGACCGTCCGTTCCAGGTGTGAACCAGCAAATAGTCTTTCCCTCTCAATACCGAAAGATGGTTGTAGCGCTCGCCCTGATTGGCAAGTAAAGAGGGGTCCGGAACCAGTGATTCAAAATGATATTTCAACATCAGGTTCTTCAGGTGGATCATCTGACCAGCCCCGGGTGCCTGGATGGCCGACTCCCAGGACTCCCTGGCTCCATAACCACCCGTCTTTTCCCCTTTTTTGTGCATCTGCATGACTGAATTGTTCCCGTAGGTGAAGCCGCAGGCTCCCTCGAAAACAGACCAGTAGGCATAACGGCGAAGATCATCGTCCGTCCATTTGGCTTGAAGGGTATCGTGCAAGCCATGCGGAATCCCCTCGTAGGAGGGTTCTCCGTCCAGGGTTGGTTTGATGGGGGTCTGGTGGTAGTCGGCCCGGACATAGCGCCAGTTGTCTTCGCCGTAATTCAGATCGGCTTTGGCCGTATCCTGGGCGTAATTGCGGTGGCCCGACTGGAACATGTTGAAATCCAGCCATGCCTCGTTGTGAAACCAGGTCGAGGATTGCGTTCTCCCAAAGGGATGAAAGGTGACAAGGTGATTGGGATCGTACTTCTTTAAGGTTTTGCCAATGGTATTCCAAACATTAGTGGAGTCATCGCCCCTCACATCTCCCCCATTCAGCCAGATGATGTTGGGTTTGTCCTTGTACCTTTGTGCCAGGAAGCGGGCATATTTTTCTGCTTCAGCTGCAGTGACATGACCCGATTTTACATTCGAACCCCACACCGGTACGAGGGCCATGTACAATCCCATTCCGGCAGCACGGTCAATAGCATAATCCAGGTGTTCCCAGAATCCTCCTTCTTTATTGCTCCGGTTACTGCTGGCCGAGATCTGCTTTGGCATACCAACATTCCTGTTTACAAGGGCTGAATCGCCCCTGGCATTTGTCATGGAAAGGCTGTGAAGCACCATCACCTGTATCACATTAAAACCTTTGCTTTTGCGGTCTTCCAGGTATTTATCCGTTTCACTCCTGTCCTGCTTCTTCAACAACAACCAGCCGGTATCCCCCAGCCAGAAGAAGGGTTTTCCATCTGCCGTCAGGTATCGGTGATTGGCTGAGACCTTCAAGGAAGGAACCTTATTTTCCTGAGCCCATTTCTGCTGCCATTTGGGGTATTTTTTTAGTACTTCCTGGGGAGCATAGGTATACCAGCCATAACCTGCACGTCTTTCACGGCTGACTTCCGCCATGGAATAGAGGAATTTGCTGTTGCGGTCAGAAAACAGCGGCCTTTCGGTTTCCAATTCGTAATAGCGGGTCCAGATGGGAGGGGCAAGCGAGTCAATTACGACCACCTTGTCGGTGGTAACCATTTTGTACTGGGATTGTTCAGGCGGCGCCTGGATCGTCTCCACTTTGGTATACAGAATCTTGGACTTCTCAAACCACTTCACCGCACCCTGAACCGCTGCAATGATCCGTGGATCAGGTTTGTCGAGGCTCATCAGGAAGTGTACCACTGCGACGCTCTCTCCGTTGCAGATACTTGGGGGTTCAAAGGCCCTGGCCCACACCGGTTGCAGATCAACCTCGCTGTGCTGCTGACACCAGGCTGTCAATTGACCATTTGAGACGATCTGCGCCTTCAGGATGCACTCCAAACCCTTGTTGTAGGCTAGCTTAACCTCCTTTAGCAACACATCGTCCACAAAGGTGAAGTTGGGATCGTTGGTGACGATCTTTTTCAGCAAACTCATGATTCCCAGGTAGGCACCGTCGTTGAAGGTGATCCTCCTGCTGTAATTGTTCTCCAACGGAAAATACTGGGGCCAACCTCCGATGGGATATTGGGCGGAAAGCACAAAACGGATCCCTTTCTGACAGGCATCCTTGTATTTTTCAATCCTGGTTTGGGTATAAACCTGTGCCAGGTAATCGATGTGTGTATGGGTGGTAGAGTTGTCGAAGGTGGTGTGCAACTGATCCTTTGTCCTGATCAGGCTATCGGCCTGCGCCCTGGTCAGGATGGCTTGCATGTCGTAGTTTTTGGGCCAACCGCCGTTGCTGCGTTGGTACAGGAGGATATTGTCGGCAATGCTGGTGATTTCAGACTCGGGATAGGTAGGTTGATTTGCTTTGGGCTGGATGATGTTGCCTTTGTCGTAGATCCCATACCAATGGTTTTTACTGTCGGAAAAAGGTTCCATGGAGATGGGGGTAAACTTTTTGACGGCACGCTCCTGGGCATATAAATTGTTTGCCGCCAAAAGGATAACAACCACGAGGCAAATTCCCAAAATTCTGTTATTTTTTCCCATTTCAATTTACTCTTATGTAACTACACTATTTCACGCAAAGGTCGCAAAGTAAAATCGCAAAGTAGCGCAAAGTTCATTTTAGAATTCTTTGCGTCTTTCTTAGCGTGCTTTGCGTGAATCATTTATATTATTCATTAACCAACTTTATTGATTCAAAACTGAGGGACTAATCAATATATTGAATTCTTCCTTTACCGGACAATCCAATTAGATCCTTCAGATCATAATATTTTAGAACGCCGTACAAGACATTGGTATAAACATCCCGCTGAAGGGGGTTTTTCAGGTACTCCTCATAGGATCTAATGGATCTGACGATTTCTGTCTTTGAAATGCGGGGTTCAAGAAAGGTAGCATGAATGGCCACCGGACCATAGGATCCCTCCGCATTCAACTGAATCGGAAGTACCGAAAATCGTTCATCTTGCTTTATAAAATCCACCAGGGATAGTACATCTGTTACACGCTGGCCTACAATGGTTTTTCCGATGTGGAGGCCCAGCATTGCATTCCGGTATTCGCGGTTCCAGTACTTGGTATCGTTCAATGAAAGAGGATCGGCCGTTTCTCCGTATCCGCGCAGGTCCGCCACCACCAGGATATCGCCCTGGTTCACAAAGTTTCCAATCGTTGTCTCATCGTTGAGCAGGGCATCTTTCCCATATTCATTCAGACTTAGAATGACTTTCGCTGAAGTACCAACCTTTTCGGGCATGACTACGACACAGGGTACCGGAAACTCCCCTTGACGGATGAGCTGGTATTTGTAAAGGGTATAGCTGCGGGTTGCTGTCATTCCGGTTTGTTCAGCCCGAATTTTAGTTGAAGGAAGTTCAATACCAAGCAGCTCCAATACTTTTTGTCGCACGGTGGATTGGCCTTGCTTCAGAAAAGCCACCCTTCCCTCCGAAAACTGGTTAGACATGGCCATACTGTAATCCGGAATGGAGAAAGCATCCGCGAAAGCGGTATTCACCTGGCCGGTTTCGGTGCATTGCAGGTCACTGTCGGGCACCCTTACCAGCTCCGCTTCGTGCACAGCTGAGGTATCCTTGCACAGCCAGGTTCTAAACCAGGTAGCGAGTGCCTCTCGTTTGGCTTTCGGCATGCCATGGCCTCCCTCGGTTGAGAACAAAGAAATATTGTTCTTCGCCCGCAAGATATCGTAGACTTTTTGCAGTTCCCCGTGTCCCTCCAAAACTCCCTGGTAATCCACAAAATCGTAGCGTCCGGCCATAATCAGCACGGGTTTTGGAGCGAACATGGTAACCCAGTCGGTTATCTCGAAGTGTTGGGCACCTTCACCTGGTATATGCTGGCAACCATCGGAAGGTCCATTCAGCTCGAGTACCCGTTCCCTTCGCGAGAAGTAGCTGCAGATGGAGGCCACCTTGAAGCGCTCTTCCAATCCGATCAGATAGGTTGCCTGCGTGCCGCCACCCGAGCTGCCAAAGACGCCCAGCCGATTTTTGTCGATATCCGTCCGGCTTTCAAGGTAATCGACTGCCCGGTGGTTGTCCCACCATTCCCAGACTGCCACACTGGTCCCAACCAGGTTACAACCGGCATTCAGCAGGGTATGTTCGGTGGTGGCTCCCCTTGTGGCGGGTTTGCCCTCCTTGTCAAGAAATTGAACCCGTTCTCCCTGGCCAATCGGATCGACCACCAGCACGGCGATTCCATTCTTTGCCAGTAAAATCGCTTCGGCAGGAGCTCCGATTTTCCCTCCAGGTCCATGTCCGCACAACTCCAATGCAGCAGGAAATGGTCCTTTCCCCTCAGGCAGGTAAAGATTGGCTGTCGCATACCTTTTCGGCAGGCTCTCAAATATAATTTTCTCAACTGTGAAGCCCTTTTGGGGAGTAGATTTAATTACCCTGGATTTTAACGGGTATTTTGGGGGAAGCTCTCCCATGATCTTTCGGTAGCGATCCTTCAACACTTCTTTGTGCATCATCATGTCGTTTTTCGACTGAAGAGCTTTGGCAAGTTCCGTCTGGCGATCGGCATATTGTTGGTGGACCTCCCGCAACAGGTATGCATTGTAGGCCGTATTTAACCTCCAGGGAAGGGCGTTGTAGGGAGTCTGTCCCAAACTTATTGAGACCAAAAGAACAGAAAGAGCTGCAGTGAAAACGAGGGAAACAAAACTTCTCATGGTAATTTCCGGTAAACAAAATTGTCAAATCTCACTGTTCCTTCACCGAAGGCGAACAATCCGGCCCGCAGGCTCATAAACCCTCCGAAAACGTTGTGGTTAAACCCTGTAGCATCGATGCTGCGTTCCAGACGATTCCAGGTCTTACCATCCTCTCCAAAGTAGAAGCTGATTTCATTCTCATCGTTCAGAATACGTAAATAGCCATGGTTGCCAAATTCATTCTTTGCCCTGATTTTCGATTTCTGCTGATTAAAAACGGTAAACTGTTTGGAATCTACCGAGATACGCAGGTTAGCCTGTTCATCGTAAAAGAGGCACAATCCGGCTGTTGCGCCTGGCTCAATGGTGTATTCGACCTGGAATTCATATTTGCGGTCGGCTGAATTTACGAGTAACGGTGAGCTGCCGGTAAATGAATCTCCCATTGCCATCAGCTGCAACTCCCCATTTTTCAGTTCAAACCTACCGGGAAGGTACTTTTTAAAAAACTGCCACTGCAGTCCCAGCATGCTTCCCGAAAAATCATCTGAAAGTTGATCTGCTGCTGCATTGGATGTACCGGCGGGCCTGGTTATGGGCCCACTGCTTTTCACCCCTTCCGGCACCCTGAACCAGTGATCTTTGGTCCATTCGACGGGGAGCATCAGTGTTTGACGTCCCAGGGTCTGGAAATACTTCTCGTAGCTGTGGTAGATGATCCACCAATTACCGTCCACATCATCCACCAGGGTTCCATGACCCTGGCACCACCACTGTTCGCTGCGGTGGGCGGTATGTACAATGGGGTTGTATGGCGAGTTTTCCCAGGGACCGAAAGGAGATTTCGACCGGGCCGAGACCACCATGTGCGCGGTGGCTGGACCGGCAGTTCCACCCTGCGCAACGGTCTGGTAGAAATAGCCATTCCTGACGGTCGATTTTGGAGACTCCAGGCAGAAGCATTCCGTGCTCCACTCCTTCGGAAACTGCCAGCCGGCATAGTTCTGAATAGGTTCACCAAGGACAGAAAGTCCGTCTTTGGCCAATTTGACTGTGGAGCCACCTGAGAGGTAGAGGTATCGGTTGCCTTCTGCATCCACTACGTGGCCCGGATCGATAAATCCCTGCAAGTTGAGGTCGACAGGATCAGACCAGGGACCTGCTGGTGTATTGGCGGTTACCACCCAGTTCTTCCTGCCTGCCGGAAAATAGATGTAAAATTTGTCTCCATATTTGACCAGATCAGGAGCCCAGACAGAACCAACATATTTTTGGAGTGCATAGCCAATGCGCTCCCAATGGACCAAATCGGTAGAGTGCCAAACCATTAATCCGGGGTAATATTCGAAGGAGGAGTGGGTGATGTAATAATCTTTACCGACCCTCAATACCGAGGGATCGAGATAATCACCGCCCATAATAGGGTTCTGAAAGTATTTCCCTAAAGCGGTAATATTTTTCCCCTGGCCATCTGCAGTTATGGAGGCAATCAGGATTCCGGCCAAAAGTGCCATCCAACGAAGTCTGCAAAAATTTTTCATTGTGCGCATCTGGAAATTTATCATTTTGTTTTTTAGCTGTTTGGTACTTTACCTGGATGTTGATGAACTCCCTTTTATCTCCTTCAGATAGCTAATCAATAAATTCATATTTTTAATGTATTCCCCGGTAGAGACATAATCCTGTTCAGAGGGATCCCGGTAGGGGGAGGTATCTGTTTCGTCCCCAACATTGGTAGAGGCAAATTCCAGGGTGGGTTCCTGCTTTTTCCCGTCGCCGGCATAGGGATGGCTGATGGAGGCGTGTTTGGCCAGCCACCGGCCTTCCTGATCCATTGAAGAGATGATTCCCTTGACTACTGATTCGCTGGCACTGCCTGAAAAGGCATTCCTGTTAAGGTCGTAATAGGTCTGGGGGGTTCCTTCCCCGGAAAATTGATCCATTTTGAGTGGAGAATCCTTTGTCGCCTCTTCGGCAGGCAGTGATTCAATCCGTTTGTAGGCCTCTTTTAATTCATCGAGAGGGATGCGGCACTTTCCACCGTAATGAGCCAGCAGGTTTTCGCTGCTGTAATTTGTGTAATAGCTTCCAAATTTCACATTGGAGCCTTTTCTGTGCACATAAATTGCCTTGTTGGTACCCAGTTCCACGAAGGTGGGGTGTGTGCGCCAACCTTCAGCCTCACCGGCCGGAAGTTTGGTAGATTCCAGCCATTTAATCGCTTTGGGGATCGGAGTCAGAAATTTCCGATCTCCGGTGTAGCGGTAGAACTTCATCAGCAACATGGCATTTTCGAAAGTAGCAGAAGGCAAAAAGGCGGTTGGCTCATAGGTTCTGGCACCGGCAGTCTCCATTTTCATGTTCAGTTGCTGTCCCCATGCACCGCAAGGGTCCTGTGAAACCAGGTAAAAATTCATTCCGCGCTGGATGGGATCCAGAAAACGCTCTTGCCCCAGGGAGAGGTAGCATTGAATCAGAAAATGGACATTTTCCCAAATCACATCGTCATTGAAGGTGTAATAGGCAGAATAATCTGGATGACCCGGCTTGTTAAAATCGTATTTCAGCGGGTAGCGCTGCGGCCATCCTCCGGTAGGGTATTGACTCTTCAGAATAAATTCGATGGCCTTGTCGAGTGAGGGTTTATAGGCTGGATCCATCTTTTCGAGGTACATCCTTAGCAGGAAACGGGCGGCATCGGAGGTGATGTCGTCGTCGAAGGTAGAATTGCCGTAATAGTGCTGGAACTCTTCCAGGCGCCATCCATTCTTGCCAATGGTGCTGTACCAATGCTTGAGGGAACGGTCGCCTGCAAAATCCACGATGTAATTCCAGCCTCCTTCATGGCTTTGGCCCCAAATCACGGCAGCCGCGGCTTTACAGGCAGCCTGGTAATAATATTCCTCTCCGGTTGCTTTGTAGGCATCCAGAAAAAGATGCCCCATGCTTACCGTACCCGGATGTTGCAACCAGATCATGGTTTTGTATGCTTCCATCTCGCCCCATTGCCTTGAAAAATCGGGCAGGTAATACCAGACATATCCACCATTGTAGCTCACTTTCTCCACCATAAATTGTGTCGCCCGCAACATGGTTTGCCTGACATTTTGCACAGTCGCACCGTTCTGGGGCTGGGCCAGAAGCTGAAAATTGAAAACAACTATCAGTGCTACCACAAAAAGAGCATGTCCGAATATTCTCATGATTGAAATATAATTGATTCCATTTCTACTCCAAGACCTTATCCATCAAAACAGAAAACACCTAGAACCACTCTTCAGTGGCAATTTGCAGGGTGTATAAAATTAATACTTTAAAAACTGATCTGGTGTCAATACCTTCGGAGAAATTCTAATTTTATGTATCTCCCCCCTGAACCATGATTGCTCATTTTGTCGTACACCTATCGAGGTTATTCCTACTGTGATCGGGGCAAATCCTATGCTACTCTCCAGCTCTTTTTCCCCGTTGATATAGGTTGCCTGATACCCATCTTTAACTACAAATGCTACATGGGCATATTGATCCAAAGGGTGAAGCAGTGTTGGTTCTATTAAGGCTTTCTGTTGAAGTCCGGATTTTACAAAGGCATCGAAATACCACCCGACAGGGGTAGACCTCAGCTCAAGCAATACGCGGGAATCCTTTACCTCTCCGCAATGGAAGAACCGTTGTTCGAAATTTCCCCCGCTGTAGGGGCAAAGGATCATTTCAATGGTGAATTGATCCATGGCTGCCAGGGGCATCTGGTCCAAAAAAATGCCATCCGTTGAACCATTGAACAAAACTGCCTTTCCATACTTACAGTCCACAGATTTTGGCTTTCCGGCAATTCTGATGCCGTTTGCTTTCTTTGAGATTAAATCATCTACCGACCAAACGATACCTTTCGTCTGTGATGAGGGTGATGAATCATGTGTTACCTGTGCCCCAGATGGTAGGATTGAGCAAACAAGAAAAATCAAAATTAATTTCAATATCATCATTTTTAATGACTTATTTGATTTTCGGGCTACAAGAAAAATAACCCGTCCGCAATTGGACGGGTTATTACATCAAGCTAACTACTACTACTTCAAACTACTGCTGAGGAAATCCGTATCCATTGGTAATTAAGCCCTTGGACTTGGAAATGGTTTCTGAAGGCATGGCAAACAAATATCGTGGCGGGGTTCCTGCTGCGTAATAGGCATCGGTATATCCCTTGAAAATATTGGTGGTATACTGGGCCTCATTGGCCAAAATATTGGAGGCCCAAGCAGTCTTTTTGTAACCGGCAGCTTCCAGGGCTTTCGCCTCAGCGCTTGCAGGATCGATGTACCTGAACAAACCCTGGATAGCCAGATTGCGGTTTCCTGTTAGGTTGGTGAACCCGGATGAAGACCACAAATCACACTGGCCACGCCAGCTTGGGAAACGGACAGGATAAGTTGGATCTGTCTCTGCAACCAGGCACTGGGTCGTAAGCATTTTGGCCACGCCCAGGTCGTTCATGTTGACATTTTTCACCCACACAAAGCTGGAGATGGTATTGCCATTGGGGAATGTGAAAAATCCCTTTGCTTTCAGTCCATTCACCATGGCGATCTGGAGATCCCTTACTTGTTTGATTTTTTCAGGCATCTTACCGGTACGGATCAGGTCATACCTGCGAAGTCCTTCCCCTGCAAATTCAAGCTTGCGTTCCTGAAGAATGGCCTCTTTCAGGGCATCACCCGACAATCCAGCGATGTAATTGGTAACCTTATCGGTCCTGTCAATGGGAAAGAATGCACGGCTTCTAACTTTGGTAAGTTCAGTCTTGGCTCTTGCTTCATCTCCCAATTCGGCAGAAACCTCTGCCATCATCAGGACTACATCCGCCATTCTCATGATGGGCCAATTGACGCCGGACATGCGCTGAGCAGTGGTATAGGGTTTGGCCATGCGGCTTTCGTCCCATTTGTTGTTGGGGAGTCCACCATTGGTGCGTGATCCGGGTACGAAAGAGATGAGTTTTTCGACACAGGCTCCTGAGTTGGAAGTCACCGTCGTAGTCACATCCCTACGAATGTCTTTTGGGTCAAAATCCCCGTAATAGAAGGCTGGATACATGCGACTCTGACCATAACTTTTACATGGGTAGGCATTGCTGCCACCACCATCGGAAGGACGACCAAAGGCATAGGGACGCTCAGAAAACTGCGCCTGGGTTTCAGCTATTTCAAAGAGCGACTCAGGGCTTACCTGAAGGTCCATGTTGTATTGGAAATTGCGCTGAAATGGATTATCGAATCCTGCTCCACGGTTATCTGTGGTGATCAAAGTGGCAGTACCGGGATTGGCCATACAGGCATCCAGATAGATTTTGGCGATGTCGTAATATTTCTTGTAGTCTGCACGACGCACATACTTGGCATTCCATTGTACTGTTCCCAATTGGGTAAAGGTGACGGTGCCATAATCGAAATCGGTACGGCGCAAACCATATCCCCCTGCATGCAGGGCCATTCTCGCGATAAGTCCCTGGGCAAAAGTACGGGAGAATCTCTCTGCATTGATTCCACCCTCCCCAAGACGGTACATAAGGGTTTCTGCACTTTTCAGGTTAGCAATCTCTTCATCGTAGATCAAATCGCGAGATACACATTTGGCACCCTCCACCTGGTCTGTGCCATAAATGGCCTCTGTATAGTGCGGAACATCACCAAAATAGCGGATCAGTTCGTGGTAGGCAGAAGCACGGAAAGTGGCTGCTTCCCCGTAAAGCTGGGTCCAGGCGGTGACTTTATTGGCTGCCTTGGCTGTCTTGTAATCCTCAATGGCTGCAATCTGCCCCATGATGATATTGGCACGGTTGGCCACCTGGTAGAATGCGGCAAAGGCATTCAGCGAATTGGCGTAATCAATGGTCAATTCTGCAGCATACAATCCTTCCGGGATATGGCGGGTCTGTGCATCGTAGGTTTCAGGATGACTTTCTGCATCAGATCCGACAACCTGTACATCATAGAAAAGTCCGTTGTTGCAGTTCCTCCAGATTTCATAACAGCCGGCCATCACTTTAAAGGCTTCATCCGGAGTGGTAAAAACGAAGTTCTGGTCTACACTGGAGGGTGAGGACACGTCCAGATAATCTTTGCAAGACAAGCTTGAAAGCATCAGGGCAGTAATGAAAATATATATTAACTTTTTCATATTGTTAACTGGATTAAAATTAGAATTCAATATTTAGTCCGAATGTATAAGAGCGGGCACGCGGATAGGAACCCCAGTCAAGACCTGTTGTTGGATATTGTGCACTACCCTGGCTGGTATTGGTATTTACCTCGGGATCATAACCGGAATAATTGGTGAAGATCAAGGCATTGTAGATGGTTCCATAGAAGCGAACCTTGTTCATTCCAACTTTTTTGGTGAGTTGTTTTGGCAAGGTGTAGCCAATGGTTACATTGTTCAAACGCAAGTAGGATCCATCCTGAATTCCCATTGTTGAAACAACCGGATTTTCGTGGTAGGGAAGGAAGGTCGTTGCATTGGCATTCAAATTTGCAAGGGCGGTAGGATCTGTAACGCTAACCAATTGTCCTCCCTGAATGTCATAAATTTTAAACGAAGTAGTAAGGTAATCCAGCCTGTTCCTGTACAATCCATCTTCCTTGCTGCCATAGAAGGCAGAGAGGTAGTTTGCATTGTAGATCTCATTGCCAACGCTCCAGTTGAAACCCATCATGAAATCAAGACTTTTGTAGTTACCCTGAAGATTGAAACCCCCGGTATGTTTTGGATTCATATTTCCGATAATGTCCACATCCTTTTCATTGACCAATCCATCCTTACTGATGTCCTTGAATTTTATCACACCCGGATAGGCAACCTGGCTCCCCGGTTTCTTGCCGGTAGTGCCATAAACTGTGCCGATGATACCGGCGCCAATGTCAGCAATACCCGGTTTCAGGGTATAAACTCCGTTCGCATAGGTAAAATCCTCTACCTTGTACCAGCCATCGTACTGGTAACCACGCACCATCCCAACAGGATAGCCTTCCTTCAGGATGTAATCACCGGTATTGGGCTGCGTCATGGAAGACCCCCATTGCGTTTTGTAGAGTCCGTTTACCCCTTCCGCTAGCTCATCCACATTCCCTTTGTTGAAGTTGATGTTGAAATTTGCACTCAAGTTAAAGTCTTTGCCGCGGACGATGTCTCCACCCAGCGAGAATTCGACTCCTTTGTTACTGGTACTTCCAATGTTGTCGTAGATGGAGGAGAATCCACTAACGACAGGCACGGAGGTCAGCATCAACAGATCTTTTGTTGTATTCCAGTAAAGGTCAACCGTTCCATAAATCCTGTTTTTCAAGAATCCGTAATCCAAACCAAGGTTTCTGGTAACGGTTGTTTCCCATTTCAGGTTTGGATTGGCAATGGTAGAAGAGGCAGGTGAATAGGCAACTTGCTGTGATTCATTGATCGACCACTTGGTAAGACCATCTGATTTCCAGTTCATTCTCCAAAGATTGGCATTGATGCCATCGTTTCCAACAGATCCATAAGAGAGTCTGAATTTCAGGTTATCAAGCCAGTTAACATCTTTCAGGAATGATTCTTCCTTCATGCGCCAGGCAAAAGCAGCAGCCGGAAAATAACCCCATTGGTTGGTAGGAGCAAACCTGGAGGACCCGTCTGCACGGAAAGTAACCGTAAGCAGGTATTTGTCCAACAATGAATAATTGGCTCGTCCGAAGAAGGAAAGCATACGACCCGGGGTTCCGATACTGGAGCTGATACCATAATAGTTTGTAGCTCCTGAACTTGCCCTGTATTGGTCCATCATGGCGTAGGCACGCTCTGCATCAAAGGAGGCAGGATAGTAATTACCCCATTGGGTAGTGCTTTCAGAACCTGAGTCAGAAATTTCCTGGCCGGCAAGGACCGTCAGTTTGTTGTTTTTCCCAAGTCCTTGAACCTCATAGCTCAGCGTATTGGCCCAACGAAGACTCCAACCTTCGGAGGAGGAGACATTTGCATTCCCGCCATAAGTTTTGGTGCCCTTTGCATCAAGATAATTGTTATAAATAGCACCCGACCAAGTATTCGACCTGTTCCAGTAGGTTTTCAAACCCAGCTCAGTGCGGGCGGTAAGTCCTTTGATAATGATCCAGTTCAAACTGGTATTGGCATTGATAGACCTCTCCCTGACTTCAGGTGTATAATCCATGGTTCGGGCAACCGGATTGTATACATCCTGTAATACAGTATCGTACAAACCGAGTGAAGTATTCTTGGTGTCGTCAAGTTCCCCCAGTACGTCAGTTGTGGCGATCGGGCGGAATTGATATGCGGAGGAGAGAATGGAACCCTTGCCGTTCGATGTTGATTCATTTCCGACCCTGTCTACATTAGCATACCTTGTATCGATTGAAAGGGTAAGATTGTCGGTCAGTTTCTGATCCAGTTTAAAGGTTGCATTGGCGCGTTTGTAGAAGGAGTTGACCTTCATACCATCTTCGTCAATGTAATTCAATGCGATGAGGTATTTGGTCCTATCGTTGCCACCGGTAATATTCACGTTGTGGCTTTGTGACATGGATTGGTTGTAGATCTCCTTTGAATAGTCGTTTGCGGCTACATTTTTGTAATGGTCGATGCCTGCACTATTGTTGTAGGTGGCAGCAGAGGCACCAATTGCCCATAACTTTTCCCAAGCCTGGGAGTAAGTTCCGCTGATGGCCTGTGCATAACCCCAGTTGTAGGCGATGTAGTTGTATGCATCCATGGTGGGCAGATACTTGGCAGGTGTATTGATTTTCACATAACCATCGTAGGAGACAACCATCTTCCCGCTTTTACCACTCTTGGTAGTAAGGATAATAACCCCGTTGGCACCCCTTGCACCATAAATTGCTGTAGAAGAAGCATCCTTCAAAACATCGATACTCTCAATCTGGTTGGAAGGAATATCACTGATGGAACTAACCGGAAATCCGTCAACAATAAACAAAGGATCATTGCTCTGGGAGATAGAACCCCCGCCACGAACCCTGATGGAGATGGATGCATCTGGACGACCATCCTGCGATACGACATTCACGCCTGGAAGCCGTCCGGAAAGCGCCTGCGCAACATTGGGAACCGGCATAGCGGTTAACTGGTCGCCCTTAATGGATGCCACAGAACCGGTGACATCCCGTTTTTTCACAGTGCCATATCCAACGGCTACGACCTCTTCAATTTGAAGTGTACTGCTTGCCAATTGAACATTGATGACCTTCTGTCCATTGATTTTACTCTCCATGGTCTCATATCCAATAAAGGAGAACAGAAGTACATCTTTGGCCATATCCCCGGGGGTGATGGTATACTGTCCATCCATGTTTGTAATTACCCCATTGGTTGTACCTTTTACCACCACATTTACGCCAGGCATTGGTACATTGGTTTCATCAACCACTACACCAGTAACCTTCTGGGCATAAATCTGTGCACTGGAGAGAATCACCGCCAGTACCAAAAGGCAAACCTTTCCAAGAAAACTTTGCTTCATTTTCATCATAGTTAATTATTAAGTTTATTTTATTTTAAGAACGGTTATTTAATGTGGTATTCAAGGGAAGCCATGATAAATGGACCAACTCCCTTGGGATCGTTGTCCCGGATTGTTTCGTTGATGTAATATTCATAGGAGCCGCTTCTGTATGGATCTCCGCCTAAACCGGCTACTGCACAGCACTTTGTCAGGCTGATGGAGCCATCCCCATTCTCTTTAATCAGATGTTTGACAACTCCCAAATAACCTTTGGTGGCTGTTTGCAGGTAACCCTTCGAGATGTAACCCTTGCGAACTGCCTTCAGTAAGGTGTAGGAGAACATGGAGGAGGCAGTTGCTTCCAGGTAGTTACCTTTCCGGTTGCCCTGGTCCAAAACCTGGTACCACAATCCGGTGGCTGGATCCTGGTGTTTCTTAATTCCTGCGGCTACCTGGTTCAGTATCTCCATCAATTTGGGCCGGCCCGGGTGGTCAAGGGGAAGGAAATCGAGTACATCCACGAGTGCCATGGCGTACCAGCCTTCTGCCCTGCCCCAGAAATTGGGGGAGCAGCCAGTTTCAGGATTGGCCCATTTCTGGATCTTCTTCTCATCCCAGGCGTGGTAGTTCAATCCGGTTTTGGGATCATAGGTATGCTTGTGTACCAGGAGGAATTGTTTGACTACATCCTCAAACAGCTTCGGCTCGTTGAAGAATTGGGCATATTGGGCATAAAAGGGAGCACCCATGTAGAGGCCATCCAGCCACATCTGGTTGGGATAACGCAGTTTGTGCCAAAACCCACCTGCTTCGGTGCGCGGTTGTTCCTTTAGTTGATCTCTCAGCAGATGGATGGTTTTGAGGTAACGCTTGTCACCGGTCTTTTCGTACATGGCGAAGAGAAATTTTCCCGAATTCACCACATCAATGTTAAAGTCCGCCTTTTTGTACCCCAAAATAGCACCGCTGGTATCGATAAAATGAAGTGCGTACTTTTCCGCATATTTGAAGTAAGCCTCTTTCTTGCTGGCCTTTTCCATCTGCATCATGGACTGGGCAATAAGACCCTGGGTGTAATTCCACACCGGTTTGGGATTAAAATCTACGGTCCAGGGATCAGGAAATAGTTTAATTTCGGAGTCTGCCATTCTTACGGCCATCTCAAGTCCGCTAATTTTAACCTCTTGTGACCAAAGCCGACCAGGAGATAAAAGCAGCAATAGCAGGGAAAATATCAGTACATTTTTTTTCATCATGCGTTTTATAAGTTTGTTGGTTAACCCCAAATCACAAACTGGAAAAAATCAAAAAAGTAAGGATGATCGTCATGACTATGGTCATGCCCACAATCATCCAGTTAACTACTTTCAGTTTCCTGCTTGTCTCCTTCATTGAAATAGGTGCGTTTGGTTTGGTAAAGTTAGGTCAACCAGGTTGGTTGGGTCACAAAAAACATATCAAATAGGATGGCTGGAAATAACACCAGCGGGTTATATTTCCCAAATAACGGGTGAAATTCAACATTCATGTTTGCAACTTTATTGACACATGCATGAATACCAACAGATTAATCATCTGTCGAAGAAAAATAACAAGAATGGAGGAATGATTTTACTTCAATGGATTATTGTCTTGGCTCGGAGTGCTTCTCCATGTAGTCGGAAGCGCTCATTCCGAACTCAATCCTGAAGCATTTGCGGAAATGTGACAGATCTTTGAAGCCTACGGCATAGGCAACTTCCGACACGTTCATCTTTTTTTGAACCAGCAGTTGTGCCGCCCTTTTTAACCTGATATCCCGCACAAACTCTTTTACTGTCATTTCGGTGAGCGCATTGAGTTTGCGGTACAACTGCATCCTGCTGACACCGATTTCGGTAGCAAAACGGTCGATATCCAGGTCGGGATCCGAGATGTTGTTTTCTACAACATGGATGGCTTTTTGCAGGAACCGTTCGTCGGGAGAACTTAACACAATGTTGCTGGGTTGCAGGAATACCTCTCCGGCGTATTTCTGCTTGAGGGACTGCCTGACGGACAGGATATTCTCCACCTTGGTCTGTAAAATCACCAGGTCGAATGGTTTGGTGATGTAATCATCTGCTCCCAGACTCAATCCTTCTATCTCATGTTCCCTGGATCCAAGTGCGGTCAACAGCAAAATGGGAATATGGGAGGTACGTTCATCCTTCCGGATCTTCCGGCAAAATTCAAAACCATCCATGTCGGGCATCATTACATCGCTGATGATGATGTTGGGGATGGTTTTAAGTGCCATATACCATCCTTCCACTCCATCCTTGGCCTCCACAATGTGGTACCCCGATGAAAAATGGGATTTGATGAAATACCTGACATCCGCGTTGTCATCGACCAGCAGCATTATTTTCTGACCGGTGATGGACAGTTCATTTACTGCCTCTTCCAGTGCAATGGCTTGTGCTCCATCGCCATTCGCCTCTGTGAGTAGAGATTCGGCAGGCGCCGGAACATTTTTTAGGTCCTCGTATGGCAGATGGATGGTGAATTTTGAGCTCTTTCCCGGCTTGCTGGTGACGAATATTTTTCCATTGTGAAGTTTGACCAACTCCCTGGTGAGGGCAAGTCCGATTCCCGTACCGGTTTGCGCGGAGAACTGATCGACCTGGAAGAACCGGTTAAAGATCTTCTCCAGGTTAGACTCTTCGATTCCAATACCAGTATCCTTCACGGTTATTTCGATCATCCGTCGCTCGCTGCCCTGGTTGGAGGTATCGTGATCTTCCGAATCAAATACCAGCGAAATATTGACAACGATCTTGCCGCCCTTGCCGGTAAATTTGAAGGCATTGGAAAGGAGGTTGTTCATGATCTTGGCTACCTTGTCTTCATCAAAATTGGTAACAATTTCCTTCTTCAGTGAATTGAATTTAAGTTCGATCTCCTTTTCCTCGGCAAATTTTCCAAATGAACTGACAATCCCGGCTACAAAGGAGACCAAATCACCACGTTTGAGTGCCAGTTTTAGGTTTCCACTCTCCATCTTCCTGAAGTCCAGCAACTGGTTGATCAGCTCGTTGAGTTGATTGGCATTTCGATGCATCACCTCCAGGTGTCCCTGGATATCTGCGGCGGGTATCGTATTGTTCCTCAATTTTTCAAGCGGACCAAGAATCAGGGTCAGCGGAGTTCGTATTTCGTGGGAGATATTGGTATAGAACCTTAATTTCATCATGTCCAGCTCATGGAGTTTTTTGGCCTTTATTTTTTCAAAAACCAGGTTGTGTTTCAGTTTCTCCCTGTTCTGAAGAAAATTGACCAGCCAATAGAACAACATTAAAATAAAGAGGAAGATAAGTACCCTGAACCACCAGGTTTGCCAGTAGGGGGGATGAACAATGATGACCAGGGAGGGTCCCAGGTTGCTCTCCTGACGGTCGATGGAGAGTGTCTTGACCCGGAAGGTGTAACTTCCCGGATTGAGGTTGGTGTAAGTGGCCAGGCGTTTGTCGGATGGATCGTTCCAATCGCTGTCGAAACCTTCCAGAAAATAGGAGTATTGAATTCCCATGATGTTGGCATAATCAAAGGAGGCAAATTCAAGCTCTACAGAGTTTTGCTCATATTTAAGCTCTATCTTCTCCGTTTCAGAGATACTCTTGGTGAGAACCCCACTTCCATCCGGCTCAATGCGAACACTCTTGTTCAGGATTTTCAGGTCTGTAAAGACGATGGGCGCAAAATAATCACTCGACTTGATTTTTGCAGGATCAAAAATGTTAAATCCTGAGATTCCGCCAAACATCAACTCGCCGGATGGAAGCTTGCAGGCTGCCCCATAGGTGAACTGATCGTTTTGAAAACCGCTTTTGGTATAGAAATTGTGAAACCGTTCCTTTTCAGGATCAAACTTGGAGAGGCCCTTGGTAGTGCTGATCCACAGAAAATGCTCGTTGTCCTCCAGGATGGCCAGGGTCTGGTTGTTGGCCAACCCGTGCTTCTCGTTGTAGTACCTGATGAGTCCCTTCTCCTTGGAGAACAGAGCGATCCCATGGCTCAAGGTTGTCAGCCAGAAGCGGCCCTTTGAATCCTCAAACATGGAGCGTGTCGATTCATTCAATTTTTGGATCTTCTGGCTTTGGGGGTCAAAAATCACCATCTCCATTGCACCAATCCAAAGACAGTGAGCTTTGTCCTCGGCGATCCAGTTGACCTGCTGACCGTTTGCCAGATTGTAGTTGTGAATGAAACCACCGCTTTTGGGATCGTATTTATCGATACCCCTTGTGGTCCCAACCCAAATATCGTTGTTGCTGTCGCGAAGGATCGACCAAACCCTGTCGTCGGAAAGGCTATTGGAGTTGGCAGGATCGTGGCGAAAATGTTTGAAAGTCCCGGTTTGCCGGTTGTACAGATTAAGGCCGCCGAGATAAGTACCCACCCAGATATTTCCGCCGGCATCTGCTTCAATCGCCTTGATGCAACTGCTGGACAAAGAATTTGGATTTCCTTTTTGCGGCAACATATAGGAGAAACTTCCTGTCTTTCTATCCATGATATTGATACCTCCATTTTCGGTTCCAATCCATATTTTCCCCAGCGGATCTAGCCAGAATGCATAGATTTCACTGTTGTTCAGGTAGCGGTTATCTCCCTGCATAGACCTGTAGCCCTGAATGTTGATTCGCTCTTCGATCAACAAGTTTAGGCCTTGACGGGTCCCAATCCAGATATTCCCTTTGGCATCTTTCGAAACACAAAGGATCGAATTGTTCACCAGACTCTTTTGCTCCCTGTCATCGTGCAGGTATTTTGCCGCCACGCCAGTGATTTTGTCATAATGGTAAAGTCCTCCCCGGGTACCGATCCAATACTTCCCGTTGGGGTCTTTGAGTATGGCGCGAACCGTCTTGCTTCGGTTGTTATCCGGATCCAGCTCCACCTGTTTTGCCAAAAGGGTGGTGGCATTCACCGAAAAGAGCCCATTGGCATAGGTTCCTACCCATACAGTACCCTCCTTTTCCGGCAGGATTTCCCAAATCTCCTCACTGCTCCCCGATGCACCAATTTTCACTGTTTCAACTAGGTTGGTCTCAGGATGATACAACAGCAACCCCCTGTTGGTTCCGATCCAAATCCTACCCGAATCATCCAACCGTATCACCCGGAAGAATTCTGAAAAAGTGGTAAGATTGGAGGGGGTAATAGTGGTCAGTGTGCCACTCTTGTCGATCCGGAATAGATTGTTCTCAGTTCCAACCCAAAGATTTCCCTGGCTATCCTCCATGATGGATGCTACGGAAACATTGTGGAGGGGCGCCTGATCCCCCTTGTAAAACAGTTGCTGAAAACACTCCTTCTCCCTGTCAAATTTGTTGAGTCCGCCATTTTCTGTCCCAACCCACAATTGTCCGAGGTGATCTTCAAATATCGTCCTCACCAGGCTCCCTTTCAGGCTGGTGGAATCGTCAGGGTCATTCTTGAACACGGTGAAGCGGTAGCCATCGAAACGGCAAACCCCTTGTGAGGTTCCGATCCAAACCCAACCTTTCCTGTCCTGCAAAACACAATGGATCTGATTATTGGACAAGCCATGTTCCTGGGAATAAAGGTCAAAACTCAGGTTGTTGATGGTCTCTACCGCCTGCAATTTGGATACCATCCCTGAAAAAAAAAGGCAAAAAAGCAGTAGTAAGCCTCCAATGGAGAACTTAGTTCCGGTTTTCAGTAATCCTAATCCCTTCACGTTGGTAAAAACAGTCATTGAAAACTTTATTTCACCTTACGCGCATTCCCGATAAGGTATTCGGTAAAATTTGCCGCGGCTTTCAGGTTCTCAAAATCCTCCGGTAACATCTTGTGGTCAATGTATTCGTTGTAGATCCAAGGATCGCCGATGGCTACCACCAATCCTTTGCCTACCTTGCTTTCCGCCATGTAAACGACTCCATTTTCAGCCAGGATTGGTTTTGCCGGAGCCTTTAGTTCAAACGAGGAGATCTCCTTCATGTAGATTTTAGAAACCCCCTTAAAAATTGGATGGTCAGGCAGTGAGACAAAGGCACCCATATCCCATTTCCTGTTCAGCACCGGATGAAGGCTCACATGGTTGAAATAAATGCCAAACTCTGCAGCCAGCTGATTCAGATGGGTGAATTCACAATTGGGGGCATCATTGGCCATCAGCACCAGTACTCCCCCCTTGTTAACCCAGTTCCTGATCGCCTTAATATCCTCCGGCTGGAGGTAATTCGGGGCCTTTGATTCGGTCGTGGTATCCGGATCGACGATCAGGTAGATATCGATCTTTTCAAGGACTTTCTTGTCAGCAGCTTGTTCGAGGGTAGTCAGCGTGGCTCCCTGTTTCCTGAACAGTTCCCCCCACTGGGAGTAACCGCTATTTTCAGTATCTGTCCAAAGATAGTGAAAGGGCTGTCCGGATTTGGTTGTCTCACGGTTGTACCAGTTGTCGAGGCCAACTACCTGTGCAATGGATGCAAATGGGGAGAGAAAAAGAGAGAGAAACAGCGCCATGGCAAGATTCCTGAAGCTAATTGGAGGGGTACTGAATTTTTTCATTTTATAATAATTAGTTTTTAAAGGTGCATAACGCAAAAATACAACTGTCGCATTTTTTCTTTGCGATCCCTGCCTCTTTGCGCGATAACATAGGCAAACAGGCAGGAGAGGGAGAGAGGTAACTGCGACATCCCAGTGTTCCTGGAATTTAGTTTGGAACTCCACGAAGCCGAAATTACTAATATTCTCCTGGATGTTGGGAAACAACCTGTTCGTTTATTTATGCCGGTATTGATGAATCGATACGGTCATCTGAAACAAATAGGAATCAAGCAAAATTAGTGGTTTAAATGATCTAACTGCTCAAATATAATTTTTTTAATCCCATCCAGGAAAAATATCACATGAAACCCTTCACTTCGCACTGAGAATGGCAGATAATTGAAAAAAGTGAAATATAATTGATAGTCAAGCAGTGAGTTTTTAGCTACTTTTGATGCTGAGCCAAAGGTGTACAAACTAAATCCCAAAACCAATATGAAATACCAAAGTGCGGTCTCTTTTGTTGCAGCATTGCTGCTATTTTTATCAGCCTCTTGTCAACCACCCGCCAATGACCTGAAAAAATCTGCCGGCTTGATTACTAGTCAACTCAAACTGCTGGCCGGTCATTACACTGAAGCAAAAATCAATCCGGGCGGAGCGAGAGCGGATGCAGTGACTGTCAGGAGTTTGAATGTAGCGGGCGACCTGAACCTGATTCCTTCCAAAGATTGGTGCAGTGGATTTGTCGCTGGATCGCTCTGGCAAGCCTATGCCCTGACCGGCGACAAGGCCCTGATGAAACTGGCGGTAGATTTTACCAAACCGCTCGAGCAGGAGAAATACAATGGCAAGACGCACGACATGGGATTCAAGATGTTCTGCAGTTTTGGGCAAGGTTATGTCCTAACAAGGGATACCTCCTACCGGAGCATTTTGATCCAGTCGGCCAAGACACTTTCCACGCGATTCAATGAGAAGGTGGGCGCCATCCGTTCCTGGGACCACAACCAGGACAAATGGCAATTCCCCGTCATCATCGACAACATGATGAACCTCGAACTGCTTTTCTGGGCCTCCAAACAGACCGGAGATCAACGTTATTACGACATTGCGGTAAAGCACGCCAATACCACCCTTGCCAACCATTTCCGTCCCGACAACAGCTCCTACCATGTCATTGGTTACGATACCCTAACGGGGAAAGTCCTCCAAAAGAATACCCACCAGGGATTGTCGCACGAATCTGCCTGGTCCCGGGGCCAGGCCTGGGGGTTGTATGGTTATACCATGTGCTACCGCGAAACAAAGATCGGGAGCTATCTCCAGCAAGCGGAGAAAATAGCTGCCTTTATCCTCAACCATCCCAATTTGCCAAAGGACAAAATTCCCTACTGGGATTTTGATGCCCCAGCTTCCGCCCAAACGCCAAGGGATGCTTCAGCTGCCGCGGTAACTGCCTCTGCCCTTTTTGAGCTGGCACAATATGTCCCCGCCAAAAAAGAGTATTACCTCCAATCCGCAGCGGCCATTTTATCCAGCCTTGAAAAGAATTATGCCTCCAAAGCAGGCGAAAATAAGGGTTTCCTGCTTGGCCACTCCACCGGATCATTCCCCTCGAAAACGGAAGTCGATGTACCCATCAACTATGCCGACTACTACTATCTGGAGGCAATTGGAAGGCAGATCGACTCCAACAAAAAATCAAAATAGCAATTCATTCAAACCTGTCAGGTATACAACCTGTCAGGTTTAAAAGTAAATATCAAACCTGTCAGGTAAACAACCTGTCAGGTTTAAAGACAAATAAAAATGAGCCATTTCCCTTGTAAAATTGCATGTATCTCGTTGGTATTGCTCCTGTGGTTGAATGACGTAGTCAAAGCACAAAACTTTGTACACCCGGGTATCGACCAAACACAAGCCGACCTGCAACAGTTAAAAATGAGGGTACATGCCGGCGAACAACCCTGGAAAGATGCATTCGACCGCCTGAAACTGGCCTCAGACCTTTCGTTCCAGGTCAAACCTTTTGCACATGTCGTCAGGGGCCCCTATGGCAAACCCAACATCGGGGGTGATGATCTGATGAAAAGTTCCAACATGGCCTACAACTGTGCCCTGTTGGGTTACCTCACGGAAGACCGTGCCTATTCAACCAAAGCAATCGAAATAATCAACAGCTGGTCGCCAGTGCTATGGGATTTCGATTACAACGATGCGAAACTGCTGGCTGGCTGGACCGGCCATCTGCTCTGCAATGCCGCAGAGATACTTCGCTATACCAATACAGGTTGGAAAGCGGAAGAGATCAACCGCTTTTCTGAGATGCTGATGACGGTCTACTATCCTCTCTTACGGTATTACTATCCGCAGGCCAATGGCAACTGGGACGGAGCCATCATCCACTCCATTCTGGCCATTGCCATCTTCACCGACAACCGTTTGATGTTCGACGATGCCATTGGGCATTATGGTCATGCACCTGTCAACGGAAGCCTTTTCAAATATGTCTACCCGAGTGGCCAGTGCCAGGAGTCAATGCGCGACCAGGCACATGTGCAATTGGGACTCGGTGAATTTGCCGGTGCAGCAAAAATTGCCTTTACACAGGGGGTAGATCTCTTCTCTGCCGCGAACAACCGTCTGGCACTGGGTTTTGAATACACCGCCCGTTTCCTCATGGGAGAATCGCCACACTGTTACGGAAAAATTTCCGAAAAAGCGAAAAGCCTTCGCGATGATTACGAGACGGTTTACCGTCATTATGCGGCGCTGGGTATTGATCTTCCCTATACCAAAATGGCAGCAGATTCTGTTCGCCCCAAAGCAAACCGAAGCATTTTAACCTCCTTTCGGGCACCTACCGGGAAAGTTGTACTCCCCAAAGGAGCACCCCTCCCCTCGCCCGTCGCCTGGCCGGCTGGAGCCCTGGAACAACCGGTCAGCACCGCACCGGCGAATGCTGTAAGGGTTGCTCCGGGCCACTCCCTGCAAGCAGCCCTTGATCAGGTTGCAGGTACCAAGGGATGGGTCGTCGCTGCCTCCGGCATACACAAACTTCCAACTACCCTCAAAATACCCTCTGGCATCACCCTTTCGGGGGAAGGTCTCTCCACCATCCTTTTTCTCGATCCTGCATCAGGGGTACGGGATGCCATTGCCAATGCCACAGACGACCTCCACGATGCAGTGATTTGTGACCTGGTCCTGGAAGGATCGACCGATACCGACCCGGGCAGTGACCCCAACACCAAAAGGTCCTACCGGAGTACCGCCAACAGGGGGGGAATCCTCTTCTCCGGCAACCGGGAAGAGGCACTGAATAACCTGACTATCCGTAATATAACTGTCAGAAACTGCACCTACAATGGGGTATTTATCAGCGGTGCAAAAAACGTTAGGGTCATTTGCTGCGACCTTAACGAAAATGGCGCGAGTGTGGTACCCGGACCAAAATTGCAGCACAATCTGCTGTTGTCGCACTGTACTTCCGTTGCCATCGAGGACAGCCGGCTGGCCACCTCCCCACAGGGATGTGGCATTGCATTGAACAGCTGCAAAGAGGTTGCAATTAAAAACTGTGAAGCCGCCCGAAACGGTTGGTTCGGTATCTTGCTTACCGCATGCAACCGAATAAATATCAGTGACAATCTGGTGGAAGCCAACGACTACGAAGGAATTATGCTCCAGTATTTGTACCATGGATCTGAGGATATTTCCATCAGCAACAACCTTATACAGTACAACAACCAGGCAGGAATTGCCTCCTATGCCACAAAAAACCTCAGCACCGCGCGAAATAAATTTGAAGGAAATGGGAAAGACTTTCAATCGAACGAAAGGATCACTTCCAAAAAAATGCTGGTAAATTTGACCCATGACTGAAAAAAATGCAATGAGAAAAAAGATCCGAATTTTAGTTACCATGGCACTCCTGGTGACAAGTTTCACCGGAGTTGCGGCTACTTCAGACCTGGAACTCCTGCGGCGCAAGATCAATGCCGAACAGATGGAACCTGATGTCAGCGTTGACAAAGTCAAAACCTTGCTGGAAACAATTCGTCCGGATGGGACCTGGCCTGGAATCGACTATGTGGATGTTTCCAATACCGGATTTCAGCACCGTATCCACCTCAGCAACCTGTTGGAGATGAGCCTTGCCTATAAAAAGAAAGGAACCAGGCTGAAGGGAGATCCAAAGCTAAAAAAAGCCATCTACACCTCCCTCAGCTACTGGCTGGCCAATGATTTTATTTGTGAAAACTGGTGGTGGAACCAGATCGGCACCCCCAACAACCTGGTGAGTTTATTGTACATCATGGATACAGACCTCACGAAGGAGCAGATAGCCAAAATAATGCCCATGGTTGGACGTGCCCATCTCACTGCCTCAGGTGCCCGTCCCAGTGGCGACAGAATCAAGATTGCGGGAATCCTGGCCAAAGTATGCCTTTTCAACCGCGATGAAACCCAATTCAACACCGTCATAAAGGTTATTGAAGGGGAGATAAAATTCGCTACGGGAAGGGGAATGCAGTACGACTTCAGCTTTCACCATCGGGAAGACAAGGTGAACAACACCCTTTCCTACGGCACCGGTTATGCGGATGCATTTGCAGAATGGGCAGCACTTGTGGCAGGAACAAAGTACCAATTCTCGGCTGGACCGCTGGAACTCCTGACCGATTACTACCTGGATGGAATCTGCAAACAGATGGTCTACGGGAAGTACATTGATACAGGGGCCAAAAACCGCGATATCTCCCGTGCGGATGGGAACCACGGATTTGGAACCAGTACCCTCGATAATTTACTGCAGGCCTCGGTATACCGCAAAGACGAACTCGAAACCATCAAAAAGTGCAGGGAGGGAGAAGCGGTAACTGCAAAGACGCATGCCACCTTCTTTTGGCTGTCAGAATATTTTACCCTTCAGCGGCCCAACTACTTTACTTCCGTCCGAATGTACTCCAACCGCGATTACAACATGGAGTATCCATACAATGGGGAGGGATTGAAGAACCACCACAGGGGGGATGGAACCAACTACATTTCACGGACAGGGAATGAATACGATGATACTGCACCGGTTTACGACTGGCAGAAGATTCCGGGAGCTACAATTGTCCAGAAACCGGAGCTGCCATCTGAAAAAGAGATTCAAAAAAGAGGCATTACCGATTTTGTCGGCGCTGCCACAGATGGAACACATGGGGTGGCTGTGATGGACTTCAGAAGTCCGCTTGACCCGCTGCAGGCAAAAAAATCCTGGTTCTTTTTCGAAAAAGAGTATGTCTGTCTGGGAACCGGGATCACTTCCGAATCTCCCTATGCAGTAGCCACTACCATCAACCAATGCCTGTTAAGTGATGACCTCCTGGTAAGGTCCAACGGACAAACCGCCAAACCGGACAAGGGCAATCATGAAATCAAGGAGGTAGAATGGATTCTGAACGATGGAATTGCTTACATTACCCTTCTTCCTGCCACATTGAATCTCTCCAACAAGTTGGAAAAGGGGAGCTGGTACAACATCAACCACCAGTCAGACTCACCCAGGGAGGAGGTCAGCAAGGAGATATTCAAACTATGGTTTGACCATGGATCCAAACCCAATGGTGCAACCTACCAATACATGGTTGTACCCGGCATCAAGGCAGAAGAGTTAAACAGCCAACCGGAACGCCGTATTCTGGTACTTTCCAATTCGACAGCCATTCAGGCAGTCAGGCACCTAGAATTGAATATCAGCGAGCTGGTATTCTACCAATCCGGTCAGGTAGAGATCTCGAAAGGATTGACATTGGGCATGGAAGGTCCCGGATTGGCGGTGGTTCAGAGCGACGGATCAAGCTTCAAGGCCATCACGGTAGCTGATCCTTCCAGAAAACTGAGCAGAATTCATCTAACTGTCAATGCAAGGATTGAGAAACAAGGGTTTAATTTTAAATCCGTTTGGAATGAGGCAAAAGGGGTCAGCGAAATTGCCATCGACCTGCCGAAGACATTTTATGCAGGGAAGAGTGTGAAGGTGGAGTTATGAGTTATGGGTTATGGATTATGAGCTATGAGTTATGAGTGATGAATCAATAATGAAATAAAATATGAACTATTTAAAATGTTTGCTGCTAAGTTTTGGGATGGTGCTGGGTTCAACCCTTTTTGCCCAGAATGAGCTGTTACCAAAATCTCCAAAAATGGTTGAACATCCGCGTATTCTTTTGTTGGGTGGAGAAGAGGCGCTGATTAAGAATTCCATTGCCACAGATGCCACCTGGAAGAAGATGCATGAAGCCATCTTGATCTCTTGTGACAAGATCATTGCACAACCTCCGGTTGAACGGATCCAGATCGGGCGTCGCCTGCTGGATAAGTCGAGGGAGGCCTTGCGCCGAATTTTCCAGCTCTCCTATGCCTGGCGGATGACGGGGCAGGAGAAATATTTCACCCGGTGCGAGCAGGAGATGCTGGCGATAGCCAAATTCAGTGACTGGAATCCTTCCCACTTCCTGGATGTGGCGGAGATGACCATGGGCATGGCCATCGGTTACGACTGGCTTTATCACAAGTTATCGGAGGTATCCCGGAAAACCATTCGGGAGGCGATTGTCACCAAGGGGATCTACCCTTCGCTCGACCCGAAATACAACAGCTGGCTTGGTTCATCCAACAATTGGAACCAGGTTTGCAATGCGGGAATCACCTTCGGATCATTGGCGGTTTGGGAAGAGCATCCCCAACTGGCGAAAAGTTTGGTAGAGCGGGCCATCAAATCCATCCCCATTTCCATGGATGAATACAAACCGGATGGTGCCTATCCCGAAGGGTATGGGTACTGGGGCTATGGAACCTCCTTCAATGTGATGTTCCTGAGTGCCGTAGAAAAGGTATTTGGCACAGATTTCGGACTAAACAATACCCCCGGGTTTCTGCAAACCTCCTGGTTCATGGAAAACATGAAAGCCGTCTCCAGCCTGAGCTTCAACTGGGGCGATGCCGGACAGGGCAGTGGGTTACAACCGGCGATGTTCTGGCTGGCGCAGAAAAACAATGATCCCACCTTGTTGTGGAACGAGAAATCCTACCTGGCACAGGTGGATTACGGCAGGTTTACCGGAGACCGGCTGATCCCGGCTGTAATGATCTGGGGCAAAGAGATGCCGCTGGCCAAGGTGACTGAACCGAAATCGTTGGTATACAAAGGACAGGGAGCCAATCCCGTCTGCATGATGCGAACCTCCTGGTCCGACAAAAATGCCATCTTCCTGGGATTCAAGGCCGGCTCAGCCTCGGTCAACCATGGGCACATGGACATTGGTTCTTTTGTGATGGAGTCTGATGGTACACGCTGGGCCACCGACTTTGGCATGCAGGATTATGAATCGCTCGAATCAAAGGGAATTGCACTATTTGGCCGCACGCAGGATGCCCAAAGATGGACGGTCTTCCGTCTCAACAACAGGGCCCACAACACCCTGACCGTAGACGACCAGCTCCAGTTGGTGAAAGGTTACGCTAAAATTGACAAATATTCTGACCAACAGGATTTCATGTTCGCACAGTCAGATTTGTCGACTGTCTATGAAAAACAGCTGGCCTCCGTAAAACGTGGTGCTGCCATTGTGGATAAGAAATATGTCGTCGTCAGGGATGAAGTGGTTGCCACAGACAAGCCCACAACAGTCCGCTGGACCATGTTGACTTCTGCCACAGTGGTCCTCAAAGGCAACAGGATTCTGCTCAGTAAAGAGGGAAATACACTCACGCTACAGGTCAGTTCGCCCTCCTCCATCAAAATGAAGACCTGGTCAACAACCCCTACCACCACTTACGATGCACCCAATGTTGGGAAAACGCTGGTGGGTTTTGAAATTAACCTGAAACCCAAACAGAAACAGACCATACAGGTGCTGCTGGTCCCGGGTTCCTGCAAGGACCAGAAGGTAAAATTTGAAAAAGGGCTGGATCAATGGTAGGATTGGATTTTTGGTAGGATAGTATAATCTGTAGAGAAAATTCATGAATTTTCTCTACAGATTATACTAATTCATCAACACAAATTCAGAAGGGGTTTTGCCAAAATGTTCCTTGAACGACCTGGTAAAATAGGAATGGGAATTGAAACCTGCCAATCCGCTGACCTCTTCGATGTTGTGGTTTCCCTCTTTCAGGATTCTGGCTGCGTATTCCAGGCGGATGGTTCGGACAAAATCTGTCGCTGATTTGCCTGTCAGTGATTTTAATTTGCGGTAGAGGGTACTCTGGCTAAGATTCAGGTGGTTGGCCAATAATTCTATGTCCAGTTTCTCATCGGTCAGATTGTCTTCTACAAAGCGAATTGCTTTGTCCATCATCTTTTTATCGGGGGTATCAGGGATTTCATTTTCGAAACCAAGGGTAATCTTCCTGGAAAAGTACTCCTGCAAGGCAATTCGGCTCTTGAATATATTTTTGATGCGGGCCCTCAAAAATTCAGCATCAAATGGTTTTTCGATGTAATCGTCGGCACCTGTTGTGAATCCTTCAATCTTATTTTCAACCGATGTCAAAGCAGTCAGCAGAACAATTGGTATATGACTGGTCTTCAAATTGTTTTTAAGTTCTGACAATAACTCAATTCCTGTTTTGCCAGGCATCATGATGTCCGAAATGACGAGATCCGGCAGGTAGGCACGGGCCTTCTCAACCCCCTCGGTACCAGTAAAGGCAGTAATGATCCGGTAATCATCCGCCAGTATCTGACAGATGAATTTGCTCAGATCAAGGTGATCCTCCACGACAAGTAACAATTTTTCTGCCTTTCGGTGGTTTTTCTCCTGATTGTCCCAATTTTCAAATAAACCATCATAATCCTCGGTGGGGTGGAAATCTCCACTCTCATGATGGATCAGATGAATTGCCTGCCTTGGTTCAGCTTCACCTCCTGAATGAAAATCCATTTCCTGGGCTTCTGCATAAGGCAGCCTGATACTAAAGCGTGATCCTTTGCCAGGTATTGATTCAAGCTCTATCTCACCACCATGGAGCAGAATCAGGTATTTGGTCAGGTGAAGACCTATTCCGGTACCACTGTGGGGAATTGCTTGGTTTTCAATCCTGTAAAAACGATCAAATACTTTTTCAATGGATTCAGGGCTTATACCCGGTCCATTGTCCTTGACTGAAATCTGGATGTAATCATTGGTTTTAAGCTCTCCGATAACCAAAGTGTTCGGGGTCTTCATTGCCTTGTTCTTATAGCCTTTGGAAATTAGCACCTGAATAGTCCCTCTCTCCGGTGTAAATTTGAATGCATTGGAAAGCAAATTGAACACTGCTTTGTCAATTTTGTCGGGATCAAAAGAGAGTGGAATATGTTCATGTAGGTTTACAAAAACATAATTGATGTTCTTTTGCTTGGCCACATCTACGAAATAGTCAAAAATTTCCCTCACAAAACTTACCAGATCAGTCTTTCCCAGGTTCAACTCCATCTTGTTCTCCTCAATCTTCCTGAATTCAAGGAGTTGATTGATCAGTTTAAGCAATCTTCCGGTATTCCGCCGTATCAGCGATAGTCGGTTAAAATCATCCTGATCGAGCCCGGACGACTTCATCAGCAATTCGACAGGACCGGTTATCAGAGTAAGCGGTGTTCGAAGTTCGTGCGAGATATTGGTGAAGAAATTCAGTTTGTTTTGATGGGATTTTTCCTCTTCAAGCCGCTGGATCCTCTCCATTTCAATTTGGTGTTCAAGCCTGGTACGGTATAGCAAGATGCGCCGCACCAGTATTCCAAATGCAATCAAGAGCAAAAAGTAGAAAACCATTGCCACCTTGCTCAACAACAAAGGACGAGGAATATAGATATGCAGCATGGCCGGTTCCATGTTCCAGACCATGTCGTTGTTGCATGCCACCACTTCAAAAACATAATTACCAGGAGGAATGTTGGTATAGGTAGCTTTTGTCATTGATCCGGCTTCCACCCAGGCAGGATCAAATCCCTTCAGACGGTACCTAAACTGATTTTTTTGTGGGTTCAGGTAGTTTTGCGCAATAAATTCTATTGAAAATGACTTTTGTCCGGGATCCATTCTGAGCTGTGCTGTTTCATACAATGGCCTATCGAGGGGGGAATTTTCCGGCCCCGGAATAATCTCTTTGTGGTTGATAAAAATACGGGTGAAATAAACTTCTGGCTGGTAAGGATTTGTCTGCATGCTTGCTGGTCTGAATGCCACCAGACCAGTTGTACTGCCAAAATATATTCTCCCGGAAGAGGTCAGACAATATGCCCCGGCATTGAACAAATTCCCATGAAGACCGTCGGAAGCACTATAATTGATGGTTTTCCCGGTTGTTGGATTGTAGGAAAAAATACCAAAGTTCGAGCTGATCCACATAGTTTCTTTACCGGTGGCAACGATTCCATACACCGACACCTGTTTGCCGTTGAACAAAAGAGGATAGTGCCTGATAGCCCGCGCACCGTCGATGGAGAAAATGCCATGATCAGTACCAAGCCAAATTAAATCATCCTTAAATCTCGTGATTGTATAAACCTGGATAGACCCTTTCCCTGCCTCATTGTCAATAAAAAATTGCTCGAAATCACTTTTACCAAAGGGTTTAATCAGCAAACCAGAGTTGGATATGACCCAGAGATTCCCGGATGCATCGAGAAACAACTTTCTCAGGTTACCCGATAAAGACGAAACATTGCCATTGATAGTTATCTCGTGTTGTATCAGCTGCTGATCGCTAAAACGATAATAAAAGAGACCTGTGTTGTAGGTAGCGATCCATATTCCTTTGTCATCCTCTACCATATCGTACACATTCTTGTTTTCAAGGATAAGGGGCTGAAATTCTGACTCGCCCAGTTTCTGTCTAAAAACACCTCCACCATAGGTGCCAATCCAGATCTCCCCCCTCTTATTTTGCAGAATGCATTTAATGTTGGTCACAGCCCTGTTATCTGCTCCTTTCAACCCGATGTGTCTGAAGATTTTTCGTTGTTCATTGAAAACATTCAGCCCTTGACCATCCGTACCAATCCATATGGATCCATCACTATTTTCAGTTATGGCATTGATCAGGTTGCCACTTACAGAGTTCTCGAAAGGAGAGTTCACATAGGTTTCAAAAGTATTGGCAAAGTTGTTCAGGTAACCAACTCCTCCCCGCCAGGTTCCAATCCAAAGCCCTTTTTGCCTGTCTTCCATCAACGAGGAAATTGAGTTATCTGGCAAAGAGAATGGATCGCCCGGATCAGAAACATATTGATTTACATTTCCCTCCACCCACTCGATCAAACCCTTGTAACTGGCAATCCAGATTTTTCCGTCGGAAGTTTGAAGCACATCCCTGATTCTGTTGGAATAGGAAGCAGAATTATTGTCATCTTTCGTGAAAAAAGAGTCGATCAGTCTCCCCTCCCTGGTATATCGGCGTAATCCGAATCCGTCGGTTGAGACCCACAATATATTATTGATCAAATAAATACCAAATAATTTAATGGGCGAAATATTTACAACCAGTTTTGTGACGCCCATGGTAGATGAATTGACAAGGAACAATTCACCAGAATTATTGGCAGCATAGATATTCTCCTTTTCATCAAAACAAAATACATTCGCCCGTATACGGACGCTGTTCATTTTAGCGTATTTCATCTCCATGGTGGCTGAGTCAAGCAGTGCCAGATAATTGCTCTCAATCATCCATATTTCACCCTTTTTATTCTGTTTGATGTCGGTTGGAAAGAGAATTTTTGCAGGCATCTCATTGTCTTTCAGTTGAATGGCATCCATCTGCCAGGTATGCTTGTTGAACCTTGCAACACCGGTATTGGTTCCGACCCAGATGGCGTTTGACCGGTCTATCAGCATACTGGTGATGTAGTTGTTGGTATGTGAGATGCCTGACTGATATTTTGGTTCAAAGCTTATAAAATCCTGGGAGTTGTATTGATAGAGCCTCTCCCTTGTAACAAACCAAATAAACCCCTGCTTATCCTGTGCTATCTCAACAACAGGCGACAGGGTAAAACCACCTTCAGGTGAAATACGCCTGAAGGGAAGGGTCTGGATTTCAGCCTTACACCTATAAGGATGAAAGTAGAGCAGCAACCCAATAAAAAAGAAAAAAATAATCTCGGGAACATCATCAGGCAACAGATTGTTCCTCAAAAATAACTAAAAAATGGAATGCATTTTGTACCAAAATCAGCTTATCCAGTTTAAGAAATATAATTCAGGTACAATTTACTTTGGCTTTCCAACCCAATATATTGTTTGTTTAAAAGTCATTGTTAACTTTAACCTGAATTATACTGCCAAACATTCTATATTTTCACCAGTTTGCCCTAATATTTCAAGGAAATGAAATATAATTGATAGGAGGAGTGTTCATGTATTTGTAATTTTAAAACACAAACAACCAAAAGATTTGGTACAACACAACTTTCGCATCAGATTTGACCAAATAATAACTAAAATTCAGATTTATGTATTACCAAAGATGGATGAATTGTATTGCACTCCTGCTTCTCCTTCTGGCATGGAGCGGACAGAATGCACTTTACGCACAAAAAGTAGCCCCGGGCGAAATAGCGGGTGTAGTAAAGGATAAGTCTTCAAAAGAGTTGCTTCCCTTTGCTACTGTAGTGATTAAAGGTACGGTCACAGGTGTTGTGACGGATCTTGACGGGGCCTTTCGACTGGCCAATCTTCAGCCTGGCGACTATACCTTGCAAATCTCCTACATTGGCTACAGCAGCATGGAAGTACCCTTTAACCTGAAGTCAGGCGAACGCAAAAAAATCCTGATTGAACTGGATCAACCCCTTGTTACCATTGGAGAGGTGGTTGTCAGCAGCCAGCGTATCGGGCAGAATGCGGCGATCAACCAGCAGCTGAAATCCAATGCCCTTGTCAACGTGGTATCAAAGGATGCCATCCGCGAGCTGCCCGATGTGAATGCAGCAGAGGCCATTGGACGTCTTCCCGGTGTCTCCCTGGTGCGCAGCAACGGAGAGGGGTCAAAAGTCGTGTTGAGAGGTTTGGATCCTAAATTCAGCAGTGTAAGTATCAACGGTGTCAAACAACCCTCCACCGACATGAGTGTGAATGGTGACCGTTCCGTTGATCTGAGCAATATCTCTCCGGAATTGCTTTCCGGGATTGAGGTCTTCAAGTCACCCACTGCCGACATGGATGGAGATGCCATTGCCGGGACCATCAACCTGGTCATCTCCAAGGCACCGGAGCCGAAAAAGAACCAATTACGGTTGTATGGTGGTTACAGCAACCTCTACAAGACATTTGGCAATTTCAAAGGATCATGGGACTATTCATCCAGATTCCTTGACAACAAACTGGGCGTAATGGCGCAAGCCAATTATGAACAAACGGACCGAAGTGCCCAGGGACTTGACATTGCCTATTTTAATCCAAATGCGGAGATTGCCGATGTCTTTTATATTGACGGCATCACCTTAACAGAGCGGAAGCAACTTACAAAAAGATACGGTGGCTTGGCGATGCTGGACTATCAATTTGATTTTGGAGGTATATTCTTTACCAATATCTACAACTCCTCGCCAAGGAATAGCATGACACAATCCAAAAACGTCAACAGAAATGGCTTGTTGCTTCATGATGCAAATTATTCTGAAAATACCACCAATTCACTAAACAGTTCGTTGGGAGGAAACGTGAATCTAAACATCATGAAAATCGATTGGAGTTTAACCCGTGTTCATACGGATGGTATTAACCCGCAAGATATGTCCCTTCAATTTCAGCTTGGGGCACCCTATGGACTTAAACCAGGGGCAGTCGGCAAAAACGTAGTGGATCCAAAATTCTTTGCCGACAGTCTTGCCTTCAATGGGGTAAATCAGACAAAAGATGTGGTTTCGGCCCTGAATAACTCCCAATGGACTCCTGACACCTTGCAACAGACCAACTATACCGCCAAACTGGACTTTGAAGTACCATTGAAATTAAGTGATAAAATTGCCGGTTTACTAAAATTCGGGGGCAAGTACCAAACCGAAAAAAGAGTTCGTCATGGGATCATGTTGTCGGATCAACAATATTATTTAAAACCAGCGTTATCCGATCTGGCTATAAAAAATGACCCACGTGGCACATTGGCATTGACCACCAACCATTTGATTCAGATGTCCAATTTCAATGAACAGACCAATGTTCCGATCCTAAACGGAGAGTACAACTTCTTCCCCATTATACCCAAAAGTCAGGTGCAGGATTGGCATACCTACCACCTGTCAGAATATCTTTTCGATCCAAGCAATGCCGAAAACAACTACGACACCTATGAAACAACCTCTGCCGGTTATGCCATGCTGAAGTTAAATTACGGGGATTTGGTCACCTTCATTCCTGGCATTCGTTACGAGAGCTCCAACAATACCTACCACGGTATTTATTCAACGGTCAACGGGGCAAGGGGCGTAAACGGTTATACGGAGGCAGATACAGCCGTTCAGAAATATTCGGAATGGTTGCCAAGTGCCCACCTTAAAATCAAACCCACCAGCTGGATGGACATCAGGCTCTCTGCTGTAAAAACATTGTCCCGTCCCAACTACATGTGGATGATCCCACGCTTCAGGTATGACGCGGGTGGTTACAGTGTTAAAAAGGGAAATCCGGACCTGAAACATGCCACAGCCTGGAACCTGGATGCTTCAGTGACAGTGTATACCGGTGAATTTGGATTACTCTCCTTCGGTGGATACAGCAAACAGATCAAAAACATGTTCTACCAGATCAGCGGAACCATGTCGCCGGAGGATGCCGTTAAAAACGGATTGCCTCCTCAATCGTTTGATTTGAACGAAGATTACATCAACCTGGATGACTCCTATGTAAAAGGTTTGGAATTTGAGTACAATACCCACTTCAACTTCCTGCCAAGTCCATTCAACCGTTTTGTCCTGGGTTTCAACATGACACGCCTGTGGTCAAAGACCTACTACATGGTTTGGAAGAAGGTGGAAGATATCGTGATGTACAATGGGGTACGTCCTACCCTAGCAGTAGATTTCACCAAATCCTATTTCCAGAAGACCGAGAGCCGGATGCCTTCGCAGGTTGATTTTACCTCGAATGCCTGGTTGGGTTATGATTACAAAGGCTTCTCCACGCGTGTTTCCATGGGCTACCAGGGGACCCGACTTACCAGTATCAATCCGAACACGGATCAGGAAGGCTACTACCGCTATACTGATTCTTACATGCGCTTCGATGTAACGGCCAAGCAGAAAATCAACAAATACGTTAGTCTGCTATTGAACTTGAACAACATTACCAATGCAACGGAAAAAGGCTACCGCTACACCTCAGCTTTCCCTACCTATGAAAATATGTATGGGTTTACGGCAGAATTTGGTATCCAACTCAGTTTCCAGTAATCCTTGAAGTATAATAACATTCTTAAAAATTCAGATGATGAAAACCAAATATTTCAAGCTGCTTTTTCTGACCGCATTCATTGCTGTCACCCAATTTGCCTTTGCACAGCAACGTGTTGTTGCCATTCAGGGAATAACTCCCGGTCAACCTCTGGTGTATGACCAAATCTACAATGCCATTCTTGCTGATGCCCCCAACCGTGTAACCAATAAAAACGTGGTCTATGAACTGAAACGGGGACAGGTCTACCTGGCAACCTCTACCATCAACAGCACCGATTACGACTTGTACATCAGGGCTGAAGCTGGTACAGGCCCCCTGCCCATTATCTTTCATACCCTTAACAGTGCAGGTGCTTCGGCAGCATTGATTACCGCAAGAATGAACCTGAAGCTTGAAAATCTTGAATTTGATGGCAAACACTCGAATGGAACCCTGGGGAACAGGGTGTTGAACATGTATGGGAAGAACTTCAGGGCAACACTGCGTGGCTGCCGGTTGATCAATGACCGGGGTGCAGCCTTCTCCCTGCAGGTGGACGGAGTCAAATTGTACATGATCGATTGTGTCATTGGAAACCAGGGACACCACATTTCAGTTGGTGGAAACGGCCGCGCCATTGATATCAGAAATACAGGAACTGTGGATACAATTGTTGTGCAAAACTGCACCTTGTACAATTACAGCGACCGGGTGATGAGAAATATGTCTCCAATTATTAATTATGTCAAATTTGACCACAACACGATTGTCAACATACAAGGTTATCATGGTTGTATCCAGTTGGGAAAAACCAAAACAGCAGTTATCACCAACAATCTCTTCTCCAATCCATTAACCTACGGAGACCGATTAACTGCCCGATGGAGAACTGAACAGATGCAACCAGACAAGGCTTTTGCAGTCATCACCCACGACAGCCTTTCTACCAACCTAAAGGCAGCAACTGTAGAAATGCGGAACAACAACATCTACCACGATAAGAAAATGGTTGATTACTTCAACCTGACTCCTCCCAATGATTCTATCGCAGATGTAAGGCCGGTCAACAATGCCATCGTAAAATTTGTGGGAGCCGGGATGCCACAGGCATACTTCAAGGAGGAATTGGTGCTGAAGAATACCTCTTCGTGGCAAATGCTGCTCAATTTTAACACCTATTGGGTTTCACATCCAAAAGCATCGGTATTCCCCAACAACTTCTCGGTGATCTATCCTTATGAATGGGATGTAAGTTATTCCACCACCTCAAAGTCATACCGGGCAGCTGACAACAATTATCCGGTAGGTGACCTCAATGCCTGGCCTGCATTAAAGGCACAATGGGCGCAGGGAGTCATTCAAAAAAGCGCACCGCTGAAATCTGTCAGCATGGAAGAGGTCAAAATCGACAAAAGTTTTCCAAATCCATTTTTAGATCAGACTACCATCTATTACAGTGTGACCAGGTCCCAAAAGATTGAAGTTGGCGTGTTCAATGCTGCGGGACAATTGTCCAAAATGCTGGTAAACGGCGAATTGGAGGCAGGAAGTTACAGCGTAGTCTGGGATGGAAACAGCAATTCGGGTGCTGCCTTACCGAAAGGCATCTATTTTTTGCAGATAGCTGGAGCCAAAGACAAGGTGGTTAAGAAAATCATCAAAAATTAGCCTGGCAACGAGGACTTCAATTCCAATTTAAGACCACGTGAACTGATGGTGGATCAATCCGAAAGGCATTGATTCATCATCAGTTTCATTTTACAGGATTCATGCTACAAGGCTGCTATCCCGAATCCACGCGGAGAATTAACAAGTCCTTGCTGACCAAATAATCACTGGCAGATCATCGAATATCAAACCATATACCTGAAAGTCATCTGAATATACATGGGGCTGTACCGCTTCAGCTCCTGTTCAATTCAGAATTTAACAATTGGCATCCTTGAAATTGAAGGGAACCGACGATCTGCGAAACAGATGGCCCTTCCTATACATCCGGATAGTTACTTTTTGAAGTGAAAATGATCCCACTACAGGAAGAATTGAACCAAGATAAGATATGTTTTATAACATATGACCTTATATTATTGAATATCTGATCTTTACCAACTGGTTGAAACAAAACCAGGAAAACAGGTTGCTTTCAAGTAAATAGATTTTATATTTGGTCGACCAATTTTTGGTCGACCAATTTTTTTTACAATTAGTCGTCATGGACCTACTTGAAAAATTTGATACAATTAGGGTTGAAAGCCCGGTTGACAAAATCATCAATCAACTCCGTAAATCAATAGTCACAGGGCAGATCAATCCTGGAGACCGCTTACCCTCCGAAAGACAGCTCTCCGAAAAATTCGGGATTGGGAGGACCTATGTCAGGGATGCCATCAAAAAGCTGGAAGTATTCGGCATTCTGAAAACCAATCCGCAGAGTGGCACCATTGTTTCCGGTATTGATATATCGGCCATGGAAGGGCTTTTTACCAATATCATAAAAATGGGAGAAAACGATTTTGCCCATTTGGTGGAGACCCGTGTTTTAATGGAGTGTTTTGCCGCCAGGCAAGCTGCCCTCCGCAGAAGTTCAAATGATATTCAGATGCTCGAAGAGGCGATGGAACAGTACAAAATGAAGGTGGAGGCTGATCTGTCAGCGGTAAATGAAGATTTCAATTTCCACCTGAAAATTGCTGAAGCCAGTCAGAACTCAGTAATTAAATCATTGATGCTCATTATCATCCCTGACATCATCATGATTTACCGCAAATTGAATGTATGCGGAGATGGTCGTTATCTGAAATCTTTGGGGGAACATGCCGAAATTTTGGATTGCATCATAGCGCAAAAGCCGGATGCTGCCGAAGAGGCAATGAGGAAACATTTGAAAGATGTACTTGAATTTAGCCTGACCTACATGGGACAAACAAAATAACCATCGCTATGACCTGCAATACAAGTTAAAAAGGATTGACTAATAGTTAGTCAATCCTAATCAATCAAAAATAAAAGCATTCAACTGGTTAATATTCCAAAAGTCTTTGCCAAGAAAAGGAATAGTAAGCTGAAGCCTTTAAATTCTGTGTTCAAAGGTAATATGTTAATATGAAATACCCATAAGACAAATATCACCCCGAACGAAAATGATCCTGCGATGACGGGCTGGGTATTCCAGGTGATTATTAAAAAGTAATTTAATAACACCTGAAATTCAGAATTACCTCTTTAACCTCTTCCAATATCGAACAGATTTTGAATACCTCTAACTATCAAGGAATGAAAAAAAAATACCTTATAAAATGAAAAAAATCTTTATTTTACTACTATTTATAACCCGTCTGGTGCTCCCTTCCCATGCCCAGAATATGCTGACCGGGACTGTAATTGATTCACAAAATAAAACACCGCTGGTTGGCGCAACAATTTCCATCAAAGGGTCAACAACCGGAACAGCTGCCGATGTTGATGGCAAATTTCAATTAAAAACACCGATGAATGCAACCTTGCTGGTTTCATTCATCGGATATCAAAGCAAAGAGGTCATCTATACCGGACAAACTTCGCTCATCATTGGTCTCTCTGCAGATGTCT
Organism: Tangfeifania diversioriginum; assembly: GCA_945873105.1. Lineage (GTDB taxonomy): Bacteria > Bacteroidota > Bacteroidia > Bacteroidales > Prolixibacteraceae > CAINVV01. Next base: position 71,756 of record CAMCBW010000008.1, on the reverse strand, counting down.
CGGCCATCGATGAAGTGGTGGTTGTCGGGTATGGTACCCAAAAGAAGTCACACCTTACGGGAGCCATTTCTAAGGTTTCAAATGAGAAATTGGGCCAAATTCCGGTTGCACGTGCAGATGAAGCGCTGATCGGCAAAGTAGCGGGGGTTTCGATACAGGTTACGGATGCAAAGGCTGGTGCAAGTCCAACCATCCGGGTCAGGGGAACTGGCTCTATCACAGCAAGTTCTTCTCCGTTGATCGTAATGGATGGAGTTGCCGTTTCATCTGATTACCTGGGAAGCATCGATATGAATGATGTAGAGTCAATTGAGGTATTGAAAGATGCTTCCTCTGCTGCGATCTACGGCTCACGGGGAGGCAATGGTGTAATTATGATTACCACGAAACAAGGGAAAGAGGGTAAAACAAAGTTTAGCTTTAATTCCTATTATGGAAGCAAATTTACAGCCAATTACCAAACGAGGCCAACCATTGCCAACTGGACACAAGCAGTCAGCGACTATTACACAGGGAACCTTACCAACGAAGCCAAGTTGATCAATCTGCTTGGAACTGAAACCAACTGGACCGATGTTATGTTTGACGGAGGTGCCATCCAAAGCTACGCCCTGAGCGCAGCCGGTGGAAATGACAAAACGAAATTTTCCATCTCAGGGGGTTACCTATCAGACGCTGGTGTCCTTCTGACTGATAGTTACAAAAAAATGAACCTGCGGATCAATCTGGATACCAAAGTAAACAATGTTTTAGAGTTTGGAGGAAATATCAATCCTTCCTATACTTCGCAGCGCGATTTTCCGATCGGCATCCATGATGCAATACGACAGTCACCCTGGCTGCCCCTTTACATTGATGAGAACAATATCAAATATGTAAACAAGACAAAATACCCGCTGGTTCAAATTGGGGACTATGCTTATGAAGTCTATTTTGATGGCTATGTTTTACCAGGCAATACGGCTGGAACTACGATTAGTTCAACGACCAATGAGAGTGCCCTTGCCAAAGTGCAGGAGCGGGAAACCAACAACTACAATTTCAGGTTGTTTACCAATGTCTATGCGAAGCTCAACATAACCAAGGACTTCGCTTTCAAAGCTTCTGTGGCAGCAGAGTACAACAACCTGCAAACCGACAGATGGGTAGGAAACAAACTGCTTTCGGGAACTGCCGGAACCTCTTCTACCTACAATACAAATCTATACACACACCTGGTCAGCGAAAATATTTTCACCTACAACAAGGCAGTTGGGAAGCACACTTTTGGGGCTGTAGCCGGTTTAGCCTGGGAAAAATCGTTTGTTAACTCCTCTGGTGAAACTGGTACAGGTTTTAAATTCGACAACATTCATACCCTGAATGCCGCCACCACCATCGCAAGTGCTACAACCTACAAAAGTGAGGAATCATTGCAATCGATTATCAGCAGATTTAACTACGCATTCGGCGATAAATACCTGCTCTCCTTCAGTGCCAGGTGGGATGGTTCTTCCCGTTTCGGGGTGGACACAAAATATGGTTTCTTCCCTGCTGCATCGGTCGGATGGAGGGTCACTGAAGAGGATTTCCTGAAGGGGAATAAACTGGTGTCAAATTTAAAAGCCCGTTTTAGCTACGGGGTATCAGGTAACAATGCCGTGGGTCCATACGATGCAATTGCCCGTTTGCAGGCAGTAAATGCAGTATTTGGAGGTTCTGCAACCTCAGGCTTCAATCCGGCCAACATTGCCAATCCGGAACTCGGATGGGAAAAATCGGTTGAGTTGGGCCCGGGTATTGATCTGGGATTATGGGACAACAAACTCACTTTCTCATTGGATTATTACAACAGAACATCCAAAGACTTGCTATTGAATCAGGAGATTCCATCCGTTACAGGTTTCAATACAACTACTGTAAATATTGGCAAAGTAAGGAACAATGGTTTTGAAATTGAACTAACAGGACATATTGTCAACACTAAAAACCTGAATTGGACTGCTTCGGCTAACTTGTCCCACAACAAAAATGAATTGGTGGACTTTGCAGGAGCGAATGGATTAATTTCCTCCGTCGATTCCAAACGCCCTTCAGAATATATTGCTCTCGAAGGAAATCCGATTTCCTCATTCTATGGCTATTTGTATGAAAAAGAGGTCCCAAACCAATACCTTACAAAACCGTTGTACCCTATTGGGGCTGACAGCCAGGATTGCTATGTGAAAGATATCTCAGGACCCAATGGAGTACCGGATGGCATCATTACCTCCGCCGACCGTACGATTCTTGGTTCTCCCTATCCAACTAAGATCTGGGGTCTTACCAATCAGTTCACCTGCAAGGATTTTGATTTAAGCTTTACCTTCCAGGGCTCCCATGGAGCCAAAGTCCGTAACATGGATCCTCAATATCTCAACAACCAGTTTTCAACTACTATGGATTACGTTTCTACCTTCCCAGACAAGGCCCTCGTACGCGAAAAAATATACACCGATAAATTTGTTCAGGATGCCTCTTATGTTGCATTGCGCACAATTAACCTTGGTTACACCTTGCCCAAAGCTACTGCAAATCGGATGGGTATTTCAAGTATCAGAATATATGCGTCGGGTCAGAACCTGTTTTACCACATGGCAGATTCCTATACCAGCTTTAATCCAGAAGGTGTTACCGATGCTTTCAGTCCTCTTCGAGGTGGTTATCAGGTAGGGGCCGCTCCTATTTCAAAAGCAATAACTTTCGGTGTTAACCTGGAATTTTAAACTTAAAATGGAACCAACAGTTGAAATGCCCATGAGAATTTGTACACAAAACCCGAAAACGATGAGGGGGCATTACCTACGAGCGTTCTAATTATCATTAATTTAACTAAGATATCTTCGATGAAAAAATTAAAATTTATATCCATCCTGATTACTGGAATCCTGGCAATGAATTCCTGTAAAGAATACCTTGACCTTTCACCGATTAGTGAAATAGCCATTGAAGGATTCTATTCCAACAATACTGAGGTCGAAGCGGGTGTTATTGCCATATACGATGGAATGCAAACCATGGTACAAACTGAATATGCGCTAACTGAGATGCGTTCTGACAATTCGAAAACCAGGAACCGTGAGGGAGAAGGTGCGCAGTTTGAGACAATGAATGTTGATCCGGGGAATAGCATTGTAGCTGCTTACTGGGCAAATAATTACAACATTATCTTCAGGGCCAACATCGTGCTTGAAAATCTAGGAGCAGTTACAGTTGCTGCCAAGAAGAGTCAATTTGAAGGTGAAGCAAAATTTGCCAGGGCCATGTGTCACTTTAATCTGGTACGTGCTTTTGGGAATATCCCGTTGGTAAAGCAGGTAATTCGCCTTACCGATGACAAGGCACTCTACACACAAGCTCCCAAAAATGAGGTTTACGCATCGATTATAAGTGATTTAAAGGATGCTGCAGGCATGCTCCCCGCCAGGGCTGGTATTGCAGAGGGAAGAGCAACAAAAGATGCTGCCAATGCCTTGCTTGGAAAAGTTTACCTCACCACCGGAGATTTCACATCTGCAAAAAATGTACTTGGCGCCATCAGCAGCACTGATTACAGCCTACTTCCCTTGTTCAATGATGTATTTTACAAAGAACGGAGCAAAGAGATCATCTTTGCGGTACAGTTTATCAACGACAACTCACTGGAAAGTGAATTGTTCTCTTTAGATTTTACCTCAAAGGGCCGGGCAACCGGATTGAACCTGGCAACAGATGACCTGATGGCTGCTGTTGACCCGGCTGATAAAAGAAAACCAACACTCTTCTATCTCGAACCGGCGATCAACAAATGGGAGTGTGGAAAATACCTGTCTAATTCTACCAACAGTTCGTATAGCGGAAATGACTGGATTGTATTGCGTTATGCCGATGTTTTGCTGATGCAGGCTGAAGCTATTTTGGCTGGAAATGCATCAACATCCGATGCAACAGCTGTTGCTGCATTCAATGCCATTCGCACCAGAGCTGGACTGCCAACTGTAACAGCAGTTACAAAAGATGCCCTGCTAAAGGAACGCAGAGTGGAACTGGCCTTCGAAAACCAGAGATTATACGACCTTGTACGCTTTGGGGTGGCAGATGCAGTGATGGGTGCTTTTTCACTCAGGTCAGAAGCCAATTTTACCTATAGTCCAAATGCACTCCTTTTACCTATACCACAAAGAGAAATCAATTTGTACAACAAACTGTCCCAAAATCCCGGCTACAACAAATAACCAGGCAGAGGATTCTATTTACAGTGAGGGGAGAAAGGAGCCTCCCCTCACTTTTAAAACCAATGAATAAGGCACTTTCCCAATGGTAAAGATGATACATCACAAGCATAAATTTCTAAAAATCAGTTGTTTTTTACTGACAGTTCCATTGCTACTAAGCATGATGTCAATTAATGCTGCCTCGGTTATTAAGGTAAATGACCCAAAACAACTGGCCAAGGCAATGGCTGAAGTAAGACCAGGTGGCAAAATCATCCTGGCCAATGGCAACTGGACAGATGCAGAACTTCTGTTTAATGCCCATGGAACAGAAAAATATCCCATCGAAATTACCGCAGAAGAAAAAGGGAAAGTTATTATCAATGGAATATCCAATATCAGAATTTCAGGCAAATACCTGGTGGTTTCTGGCTTTGTTTTGCAGAATGGTTATACTCCCACCAGTGAAGTAATTTCTTTTCGGGAAAAAGATGGAACCTATGCCAACAACTGTAGGCTAACCGATTGCGCCATCGACGGATTCAATAATCCCGAAAGGTTTGCTACCGAAACCTGGATAGGTCTTTATGGCAAGAACAACCGGGTAGACCATTGTTCCTTCATAGACAAAAGAAGCCAGGGAGTAACCGTCACCGTTTTCCCGGTAGATGAGGCCAGCCAGAACAACCACCATCTGATCGACCACAACTATTTTGGCTACAGGCAGAACCTTGGATCCAACGGGGGTGAAACCATGCGACTGGGCACCAGCACCTATTCATTGACCAATTGCGAAACCACAGTTGAAGCCAATTACTTCGACCGATGCAACGGTGAACTGGAAATCATCTCGAACAAAAGTTGCGGCAATACCTTTAAGGACAATACCTTCTGGGAATGTGCCGGCACACTCACCTTCAGGCACGGTCACGATAACCTGGCTACCGGAAATTCCTTCTTCGGAAATGGCAAGGAATATACCGGAGGCATCCGCATCATCAACGAAAGGAACAAGGCCATCAACAACTATTTGTATGGTTTGACAGGGTACCGGCTCCGCGGAGCACTGGTGGTCATGAACGGGGTACCCAACTCCCCCATTAACCGTTACAACCAGGTAATCGAAGGTGAATTCCTGAACAACACCTTCGTGGATTGCGACTATATCCAACTGTGTGCAGGCAAGGATGAAGAACGATCTCTGCCTCCGGTAAAATCCAGGATTGAAGGAAACATATTTTACCACACTGGAAAGAACGAACTTTTTACTGTCTACGACGATATCAGCGGGATTGCCATCCTCAACAATTTCGCCAACAAGCCTACCGCAGCCATCCCCAATGGAATTGAGGTGGTACCAATGAAGGTGGCAAAAACCCCGGGAGAGTTTTTACTGCCTGAATTCTCCGGATCCGGGAAGGTTGGCTGCAATTTCAGAAAACCGGCAGCAACGCGCGAAAATACCGGTGCAGCCTGGTATCCAAAGCGCGAAACTGCGCCACTTTTTGGCTCTGGCAAGACTATTGTCGTCGAACCAGGTCTAAATACCCTGTTTGATGCACTGAAATCGGCTGGTTCCGGTGATATGCTTCAGCTGAGCAACGGCGAATATACCTCTACGAAAGATCTTTTTGTGCGCTGTCCGGTCACCATCCGGTCGGCCTCACCTGGGGACAAGCCACTTCTGAATACCGAAAAAAACAACCTGTTTACCCTTGAAAACAACGGAGCGTTAAAACTTCAGGGAATCCGCATCAGTGGGAAGAAATCACCGGATATGGCAGGCAACGGCATCATCACCACCAGCAAGTATGCCATGAACCGCAATTACAAACTGATTGTCGAAAACTGCCAGATCGAAGATCTTGATGTGAACAACTCATTCGATTTCCTGAAGATCAGTCAACATACATTTGCCGATTCAATCCTCCTGCGGAATTGCAGATTCAGCAACATTTCAGGAAATATCCTTGAGCTGAACAGGGAGACGGAAGATCTGGGTATTTACAATGCAGAACATGTCAACCTCGAAAACTGCCTCTTCAACCAGGTTCAGGGTACTGTGCTTCATCTTTACCGGGGAGGAACCGATGAAAGTACCTTCGGCCCCAACCTGCTTATAAACCATTGCACTTTCATCGAATCAGGAAAGGGGAAACGGAACAAATCGGGTGAAACCATCACCATCCACGGTGTTCAGCTTGCCCAAATGACCAATTCATTGTTCAGCAATTGTGCACCTATCGAAATATATCTCACAAACGGTGAGCCAATTAACCGGATAACCAACAACAATATCTACCCTGAAATTCCTTTTAAAACCAATAGCAAGGATTTTAAACCCGGTCAGCTCACCTTTGAAAAATGCCTGTTTGAGGAAGAGAGTTGGCTGCTTGATAAAAATTCAGCATTGAGAAACAAAGCGACAGACGGAAAAGATCTGGGGCTGCTAAAAATTTACCAATAATGGGACGTATCAATTCTATAGTCTACAGGCTAAAACTGCTAATCAAGGCGGTGATATTGCCAGCAACCATTTTGCTGCTTTCAGACCAAACCTATTGCCAGGCAGTCGATGCACGGCAGACGGCAAAGATACCGCATCCGTGCCTCATCCTGAAGAAGAGTGACCTCCCTGCGTTACGTGCGGGGATCAAAAACTTACCACTCTTGAAACAATCTGCCGATGCGAGCCGGGAGATCGCCAACAAAGCCATTCAATCGGGGATCAGGGTCCCTGTTCCTGCCGACCCCGGCGGAGGGTACACCCACGAGCAGCACAAAATGAACTACATTTCCATGTACCATGCCGCCATGGTTTACCAGCTCTCCGGGGAAAAACAATATGCTGTTTTTGTTAGAGATATGCTGCTAAAATACGCATCACTGTATCCGACACTCGGACTACATCCAGAACGTAAAGGACCGGGACCGGGAAAAATCTTCTGGCAAGGGTTGAATGATGCAGTTTGGCTCGTTTATACAATTCAGGCCTATGATGGAATTTTTGATTTCCTAAGTGAAAATCAGCGCAGTGACATAGAGAGCCAGCTTTTCCGTAACATTGTCAAATTCTTCACCGTAGAGGACAGCTACTCCTTCAACCGGGTCCACAACCATGGTACCTGGGCGGTAGCCGGGGTTGGCATGACAGGGATGGTACTGGGCGACAAAAAACTGACCGATATGGCCCTCTACAGCACCCGGCTTGATGGCTCCGGGGGCTTTGTTAAACAGATCAAGGATTTGTTCTCCCCAGATGGTTACTATTCCGAAGGACCTTATTACCAGCGCTATGCGATTCTACCCTTTATCCTGTTTGCCAAAGCACTCGACAACAACCGGCCAGAGTTAAATATATTTCAATTAAAGGAAGGAGTGTTGACAAAAAGTGTCATGAGCCTGATCCAACTCAGCAATACCGATGGCCGATTCTATCCGCTGAACGATGCCATGAAGGAAAAGTCTCTTGACACGCCTGAACTTGTTTATGCCACCAATATTACATTTGGACTAACCGGGAACAGGGAACTGCTGGATGTTATCAGCCGGTTGGGACAAGTGATGATCAGTGCGGATGGGATGAAGGCAGCCAGGATGATCAAGGAGAATCAAACCTTGCCGTTTGTCAGGAAAACGGTATTGCTCCGTGATGGAGTCGACGGGAAACAAGGGGGCCTGGCCATTCTTCGCTCAGGGGAGGGCGCCAACCAGAGTGCTGCAGTGTTTAAATTTACAACCCAGGGAATGGGACACGGTCATTTCGACCGGTTGTCCTACATTTTCTACGATCATGGCAATGAGGTAATAACCGATTACGGTTCTGCCAGGTACCTGAATATTGAGAGCAAGGATGGAGGGAGATACCTTGCCGAGAACAAAAGCTGGGCCTGCCAGACAGTAGCCCACAATACCGTCGTTGCAGACGAAAAATCTCAATTCGGGGCCAATGTAGAGGAGTCTGAGAAATATCATCCGGAGCTGCTTTTCTCGGATTTCGAAAATCCCTCCTGTCAAATAATTGCAGCCTCGGATTCCAACAGTTATTCAGGGATCACCCTGCAAAGAACACTTACCCGCATCGAAATAAACGGGCGAGAGTTCCTGGTAGACCTCTTCCGGGTTGAAAACCAGTCGAAGGCCAATTATGATTTACCATTTTATTACAATGGCCAGATCATATCCACCAACTTCAAGTATGAGAAGGAATTAAGCTCAAAGAAGGCCATTGGTTCCCGAAACGGTTACGAGCACCTTTGGCTGGATGCCAAAGCTCCTTCGGTGAATCAGACTGCCAGCATCACCTTCATGAAAGACAAATATTTTTATACCCTCTCCATTTTGGGAGATAAACAGACGGATCTTCTTTTTACCTCACTTGGAGCGAATGATCCCAATTTTAACCTTCGTCAGGAGTCAGGTATCCTGGTAAGGCAGAACCAATCGTCCAGCCACTCATTTGTCACCGTGCTGGAAAGCCATGGGGACTATGATCCGGGCAATGAAATTGTGCAAAATTCCGCTGGCTCAGTGAAAAACCTGGAGTTGGTATCCGCAGGAAATACTTGTTCGCTCATCAGAATTTCACTGATTGACGGAACGATTGTCAACATGGGAATTGCGCACGGTCCGGATCCTGAAAAGATTCACACCATCCGTGCAGGTTCGGATAACTTTAGTTGGAAAGGAAATTACAGATTACTAACAGATAAAAAACAATGATGATGGAAAGCAAGACTTTTTTATTGGAAAACGAGATGAAATGGGAAGAACTGGGAGGCGGAGTCTCCCGGCAGATAACAGGTTTCAATACCCAAATCATGATGGTGAAGGTAAAATTCAACAAAGGATCGATTGGTTCGCCCCACCACCATTTTCATTCACAAACCACCTATGTGGCTGCCGGCACCTTCGAATTTACCGTTGGTGAGGAAAAGCAGCTCATCCAACAGGGTGATGCAGTATACATCAAGCCCAATATTCTCCATTCGGCCCTCTGCATCGAGGAAGGTCTGCTGATCGATGTTTTTAGTCCGGTCAGGGAGGATTTTCTGGACGGAACAGCCGTATCCTACTTTGGTAACAAGAAGTAAATCATGAAATAGCCATGAGCAAATGTTCCCACCAAAAGGGAATGATTACCTGGCTATTCCATCTGGCAATTAAAAATAAAATTATAAACAGATGAAGATAAAGGGCTTGCGCTGGACTATTATCGGACTGATCGGATTGGCAACTGTGATCAATTACATTGACAGAAGTACCTTGGCGATCATGTGGCCGAGCATCTCGAAGGACCTTGGCATGTCGAAAAACGATTATGCCATTATCCTGAATGTATTCATGACGGCCTATGCCGTCGGACAACTGATTTCGGGCCGACTGTTTGACAAGGTTGGTACCCGGATGGGGTATGTGATTGCGATTGCCCTTTGGGGTGTCTCCTCCTTCATGCACTCCTTCGCAAGGGGAATTCTCTCCTTCAGCTTTTTCAGGGTAACTCTTGGACTGGGCGAGGCCGGCAACTGGCCGGGTGCAGCCAAAAGCAACGCGGAGTGGTTTCCAATCAAGGAACGCGCCATTGCCCAGGGGATGTTCAATGCCGGAGCCTCCATTGGCTCTGTTATTGCTCCCCCATTGATTGCCATGCTTTGGGCAGCATTTGGGTGGCGGATTACCTTTATGATCGTCGGATCTTTCGGCATTCTGTGGATTGTTCCGTGGCTGCTGATTAACAAGGCCGTACCTTCCAAACATCCCTGGATCACTCAAAAAGAGCAGGATTACATCGTTGCCGGTCAGCACCAGAAGGAAGCCGCAGCGCAACACCAAAAAGCTTTAAGCCTTAAACAGATCCTCTCTTTCAGGGAATCGTGGGCGGTGTTAATATCCCGTCTCTTCCTGGAGCCAATCTGGTGGCTGTTCGTTGGCTGGATGCCTCTTTACCTGGCAGATGTTTATGGATTTGATGTCAAGCAAATCGGACTCTTTGCATGGTTTCCCTATGTTGGTGCCGCTATCGGAAGCATCAGCGGCGGCTATTTCTCCGGTCGGATGATTTCGAATGGTGCCAGCATCAACAAGGCAAGGAAGACGGCCATCACCATTGGCGGCGTAATCATGTTTCTGGGCCTGGTCACAACCATCCTTGCGGCAGACACACCGCTCAAATTTGTTTTGATCGTGGCCGGGGTACTGTTCGGATTTCAATTCGTAATCGGCAACATCCAGACCATTCCAAGTGATCTTTTTTACGGGAAATCGGTTGGTTCACTGGCAGGATTGGGCGGAACAGTGGGAGTCTTTGCGGTAATCATGATGAATTTTATGGTACCGGTCATCTCCAAAATATCCTACATCCCCATCTTTATCATGATTGCGGCATTCGTTCCGCTTGGAATTGGCTCCATCTATTTGTTAGCCAAAAAAATAGGGCCAGTGCAGGAAAAATAATTCACCATCGAATTCACTTTGAAAATTAAACAAGGAAAGATGCAGGGAAATGCAAAAAAGAACCTTCCTCTTTGCGTTTCCATGCGTGCTTTGCGAAACACAAACTTAAAATAATCAACAAAAAATTAATCAGATGAGATTATCAGGAAAAGTAGCAATTGTCACAGGCGGCGCAAGAGATATTGGCCGTCAGGTATCGTTAAAACTTGCCGCCGAAGGGGCAAAGGTCGTTGTCAACTATTTTGACAATGAAGGTGATGCAGCCGAAACGCTGCAAATGATTAAGGATGCCGGTGGTACAGCCATCGCAGTTCAGGGAGATATGACCAAGGCCGGAGAGGTAAAAAATCTCATCCAGAAGTCTTTGTCCGCTTATACCGGATCGGTCGATGTATTGGTAAATGTGGTTGGCGGGCTTGTCGGCCGCCACCTGATCACCGAAATGGAAGAGGAGTTCTGGGACTTTTTGATGACCGTCAATGTCAAATCTGTATTCCTGACCACCCGTGAGGCTGTACCCCACATGCCACCGGGTAGTTCCATTATCAACTTTTCTTCACAAGCCGGGCGCGATGGCGGTGGACCCGGGGCTTCGGCCTATGCCACAGCCAAAGGTGCGGTAATGACTTTCACCCGTTCCATGGCCAAAGAATTGGGTCCAAAGAATATACGTGTCAACGCAGTGGCGCCGGGCATGATCGCCACCTCCTTCCACGACCGCTTCACCAAGGATGAAGTTCGTGAAAAAGTGGCTGCCGGCACACCACTCAGAAGAGAGGGAAATGCCATGGAAGTAGCAGACCTGGTCGCTTACCTGGCTTCTGACGAAGCCACCTTCCTGACCGGGTTGAATGTGGATATCAACGGTGGATTGTATTTCTCCTGAAATGGCGTGTCAATAATGTTCATAAGCATCAAAACAATCAAATTCGAACTATCTCTTCAAGAGAATGAATGATAATTGATAATCAAAGACAGAAGGGAACCTTAACTTAGCACGACAAACTAAAAGGTATTGTTTCATTTCGACCAGCTAATACCAAAGCAATCTCCAAATAAACAAAAACAACATGGAAAAAAAAGAAGAAAGATGTAACTATCAACGCAGTCATCATTTCAGCAATTTCAGGTTACCCAGCCTTATGGTTTTGCTGATTGTACTGTTCAGCTACGCCACAGTACAGGCTGGTTCGCCAAAGGAACCAGGCCAGTCTCCATCCGGAGCTTCTCAACAGAAGCAAATAACCGGCAAAGTCATTGATGAAAATGGCTCGCCCCTTCCAGGCGTTACCATTGTGGTGAAAGGAACAACTACAGGAGTCGTTTCTGCCGCTGATGGCACCTATTCGATTGCCCTGCCAAAGGGAAGCAATACCTTGACTTTCTCCTTCATCGGATACAGGGTCACTGAACTTCCGGTAGGAAACAAGAGTGTGGTGGATGCAGTAATGGCAGAGGAGGTCAAAAATATCGATGAGGTGGTAGTAATCGGCTACGGTACCCAGAAGAAATCGCATTTAACCGGTTCCGTCGCGACGTTGAAGAGTGAAGGATTGGATGAAATTCCGGTTTCCGGCGTTAGCCAGGCTCTCCAGGGAAAATTGGCCGGCGTCACTGTCCAGCAGCTCGATCCAATGGCAGGCGAATCTGCCGTGATCCGCGTACGCGGAATGGGCTCGATTAGTGCTGCCGTTGAACCACTGGTGGTGGTAGACGGATTTCCAATACCTGATGGATTGTCATCCGTCAGTATGGGAAACGTAGAATCGATCGAGGTACTTAAGGACGCTGCATCAGCTGCCATGTACGGCTCCCGGGCTTCAGGCGGCGTAATTCTCATTACCACCAAAAGTGGAAACAGCATCAAACCCAAATACAACTTCAAAATGTATGCTGGTCCCCGGACAGCCCTAAAGCTTCCTGAGATTCTAAACAACGACCAATACGTGCAGCTTCAGTGGGACGAGGCAGCCATGCGTATGCAGGATCCAAAGGTAGATGGGACTACAGCTACCATGAAGTTCAACTTGTCGGCCGATGCAGACAAAGCTGCCTGGCTGTTGACAAAATACTACCTCGATCAACCTACCAACTGGATGGATGAGGTGATGCGCGATCGGGGTTCTATCCAGAACTATCAATTGAGCGCTTCGGGAGGAAACAAAGAGATTAAATACTACATATCTGGCACTTACAATGCGGAAGATGGTATTGCCAGGTATAGCAATTATGACAAGTACAACTTCCTGGCCAAACTGGACATCAATTTATCAAAGGCGGTCTCCATAGGATTCAATCTTTCACCAACTTATAGCAAACAGACGAAACCCGCAGTCGGTATATCGGAAGTTTCCCGGAGTTCCTCCTGGTTACCGGTTCGTCACAATGCCGCCACAGCTGCACTGACAGGAAAAGTGGCTGGCGATTATGCCATGGCAGGTGATTTCTCGGCAGTAAACATTTCAGGAGTTGGATTAAACGGTGAAATCTGGGACATTCCGAGCGCCAGTCTTTCCGGGTCATCCGCCCAAAACCCGACTTCAATCAACGAACGGACGGACATCAGCACCGAGGACTACCGTTTGCAGAGCAATGCCTATCTGACCATTAAGATTCTGCCCGGCTTGCAGTTCAAAACTTCCAACGGGGCCTATGTCCAGTACAGGGAGTACAACATGAAACAAAAGACCTCTGCCAACAAATCAGGGAATCCAAATACATTGACCCGCCAGATGACTTTGCACTCGGAGTTGTTGTCTGAAAATACCCTGAATTACACAAAGGAAAAGGGGTCTCATGAATTTTCCGGGTTGCTTGGTTTTACCCTGCAAAAGACGGATGACAAATTCAACCAGATGGTGGGAACCAACTTCCCAACAGACGACCTGTTGTCATTCAATCTTGCCTCTGCTTTGATCCTGGATAGTCCTGCTGCAAACGGGACAACTTCCTTCTACTATACAGAAGCACTGATCTCTTACATCGCCCGTATGACCTATGCCTATAAAGGGAAATACCTGCTTTCCGCCAGTTTGCGTGCTGACGGCAGTTCAAAATTTGCAGAAGGCAACAAATGGGGAACCTTCCCGGCCGCCTCTTTGGGCTGGCGCGCTTCAGAGGAGAAATTCCTGAAGAAATATGACTGGCTCAACAACCTGAAGTTGCGGGCCAGTTATGGATTGACCGGGAACAACAGTATTCCCCAGTATTCCTATCTGAATGCGCTGAACACCTCCAATTATGTGACTGGTTCGGGTAACGGAACCCTGGTGCCGGGGATGGCTGCTTCGGATCCATTTATTGGCAATCCAAATATCACCTGGGAACAGACGCAGGAATTCAATTTCGGGATCGATCTGGGAATGTTCAAAAGCAGGGTGAATATTTCGGCTGAATACTACACTGCCAATACCATTCAATTGCTGCTGCAGCAACCTGCCATGTACATTACCGGTCACCAGACCTTCTGGAACAACATCGGAAAGGTAAACAACCAGGGAGTTGAAATTGAATTGAGCACCACCAACATTATCAAGAAGGATTTCACGTGGAAAACAACCGCCAACTTCTCTACCAACAAAAACACCTTGAAGAGTTATGGTGACAAAACTTACCAGGATAACTTTGGGGAGAGAAGTGAGGTCTACAGGGCCATTGTCGGACAACCTGCGATTCAATACTATGGGTACAAGAGCGATGGTGTCTGGACCACCTTTGAGGAAGTGGCGGCCGCAAAGGCTGTCGTTGACCAAAATGGTAAACCGTTCATTTACACCAAATATCCACCACTCGTAGGAGGATTGAAAGTCGTGAATACCAATGGCGACAATACCATCAATCCGGATGACCGAATCATTCTAGGAAGTCCATTCCCTGATTTCACCTATGGTATCACCAACCTGTTCACCTACCGTGATTTCGATTTAAGCTTCCTGATTCAGGGAGTCCAGGGAGGCAAGATCATTGATGGCAACATGAATTACAACGAGACACTGCGTACGGTAGCCAACTACCTGGAGAACCGTTGGGTAAGTCCCTCCTTCCCCGGCGACAGCAAGACCACTTTTGACAAGACTACCTCTGGAGGCGACCTTTGCCTCACAGACTATGTGATGCAGGATGCCTCCTACCTATCGCTTCGTGACCTGACATTCGGCTATAAACTTCCAGATGTCATCTCAAAAAAGATCAAACTCAGCAGCATCAGGGCCTATTTCTCTGCTACCAACCTCTTTTACCTCATGGGGTCTGACTACAAAGGAGTTAACCCTGAGGCAAGATTTACCTCAGGTCCTTACTCCGATGCCTTCCCTTTGGTTGGAGGATACCAGCGGGGCACCTACCCGCTTACAAAATCCTTCATTCTTGGAGTTGATATTAACTTCTAATTGAATTTTTATAACTCTGTTAAGCGAATTTTAAATACACTGAAAATGAAAATGAAGAACATACATAGAATCCTCCTCTCCTTATCAGTCTTGATTCTGCTCGCCTCCTGTCAGGAGTTTATCGTGGAGGAGCCTCAGTCAAAACTGGTTCAGGATGGCTTCTACAAAGACCAGATGACCATCAACGAGGGGATCATCGGCTGTTATGCCGGAATGGCAAATATACTGACCGACGAATGGCGTTTTACCGAGAACAGAAGTGACAATGGTTGTGTCAACAGCACTGGAACAGGCTCACAGCCACGCGTTGACCTGACCGACATCAAATTTTTCCGTACACCAACGAGTCAACCGACACTCTACAATTTCTGGTACAAATACTTCCAGAATATCATGAACATCAACTCTATCCTCCCGTCTGTAGCCCCTGGCCAGCCTTATGTGACCCAGGAAACAAAACGTGCACAATACGAAGGTGAATTACTGCTGATGCGCGGTTACCATTATTACACCCTGACTGTTTTATGGGGGGATATGTTTAAAATCACCAAGGTAGTGACGCTGGATGAGGCAAAAACCTACGATCGCCGACCCGTCGCAGAGATTTACAAAGACATCATTATTCCTGATTTAACCAAGGCAGCCGCTCAATTGCCCTCTTCCTACTCCTCCTCAAGTGACCTGGGTAGAGTGACCAAATGGGCCGCCAAGGGTCTGCTGGCAAAGGCATACATGACACTCGGAGGATCATCCAATTTGGCTCTGGCCAAAGGGTTGCTGGAAGAGATCATCAATTCGAACCAGCACAACTTACTGACCACAGGAATCACAGTGGCCGGCACTCCACTCACTCCTTTTGCCTCAATATTTGATATCTCCAATGAGATGAACAAGGAAATCATCTTCGCAGTACGCTATTTGGGCGGATCAACTGGAATCGGATCTCCCTACTGGACACTTTTTTCACCGGATGGTACGGCTAACCTGTTTCTGAAAGTCGGAACTCCCGGTGGGCACCAGAATCCTACACCTGAATTTGTCAAACTTGCCTCCTCCAATCCGCTGGATAACCGTACCACTACCTCCTACAAGATCTACGTAAAAAATGCAACAACGACTATTTATTATCCATCGAAATACATTGACCCCAACATGACCCAGGCCAATCAATCCGAAAATGACTGGATCGTATTGCGCTATGCGGATATCGTATTATTGCATGCAGAAATAATGGCCCAGGATGGAAATTTTGCGACTGCTCACAACGATGTAAATAAAATCAGGGTTCGTGCCGGAATGGCTCCGCTTGCTTCGTTTGCCTCACCAACCGCTGCGCTCGATGCCGTATACCAGGAGAGACGCCTCGAATTTTTCTATGAAAATCAACGCTGGTTTGATCTGTTACGGATGAATACTTCCTATGGCGATCCGGAAAAAGCAATCGGCATCCTCAAAACAAGTGTTTTTGTTACTGATTGGGCTATATTGTACTCTTTGTACAATCCAATTGTACCGCCTACCGTCAATTATTTTACAACCGGCCGTCTGCTGCTTCCGATTCCTCAACAGGAAATCGACTCAAACGACAAGTTGAAAATTCCTCAAAATGCAGATTATTAATATATTAGAATTCAGAATATGAAAACCTCAGAAATAAGAATTCTCCTTCTTTTCCTCTCCTTTAACATCGGTGGCCTATTTAGCGCATGCACCAAGGAGGGAGAAATAGTGGTAACACCCAAAGTTCTCAGCGAGTATATTGCTGATATGAAACCATTTGTGATGACAGAATTGCCTGTTGTCAGAAATTGTGTCGTAGGATACGACAAGGGAAATTATTCAGTCTCGCTGAATGCCGTTTCCAAGACAGCCTTAACAGTGGTCAAAGCAGCCTATTTAGCTGTTTTGAAAGCCGATTCTGCATTGCTTGTTTCTCCAACAGTTACAATTCCTCAACTTGTTGATGGCAATAAAACACTAGGTGCTCCTGGTAAGGTATACTGGACCGGTATCAACCTGTGCGACAAACGTCCGCTGAACGATGCCATTGCTGCAGCCAATACCCTAAATGCCAGTATTCCTGCCGGAACAACGCCCGGCACTGTACCGCTGGCAGCTAAGACCACTTATACTGCTGATATTAAGACCGCAAGTACGACAAGAGATGCGACAACTACCACCATTGATCGTCAGATCACTCAGGCAATTGATAAACTCAAAACGGCTACAGCGACATTTAATGCGGCAATCATCAAATGATTGATAATTTCCACTGCCGGACAACACGTCTGGCAGTGGTTTTTCATTTAACAAATCAAGGCAATAGATTGCCAAAATCAGAGACTCAATGAACCTGAAGGTTTTGATAGTTGTATGTTTTTCAGTGTGCGCTCTTTTTGCTTCCGGCCGTAGCAGCCTGGTAAATGATGTCGCAGGTTTCAATAAAATGGTCAAAACGTTGCTGGCGGGCGACACCATTGTTTTATCCAACGGAAAATGGAAAGATGTACAACTTACATTTAAAGGCAAAGGTGAAAAAGAACGATACATCTGCCTGATAGCCGAAACACCCGGCAAGGTATCCCTGGAAGGAACTTCGTCGCTGCAGTTATCGGGTGAATGGCTGTGGGTCTCAGGACTGACTTTTACCAATGGCTATACCCTTAAAAAAACAGTGATCGATTTCAGGACCGGATCCAAGGAGTATGCCTTCAACTCAGTATTATCCAACTGTGTAATCGACCAATACAATCAGCCGGCCAAAACTACCGCAGATCATTGGGTGGAACTATGGGGCAAAAACAACCGGGTAGAGTATTGCTATTTTGGCGGAAAAACCAACGAGGGTACCACCCTGGTAATCTGGCCGAACGATGCCAACAGTACCAGCAATAACCATTTGATCCGGTACAACTATTTCGGCCATCGTCCGGCGCTAGGTGTCAACGGGGGTGAGACCATCCGTGTTGGCA
The DNA here is from genome assembly GCA_945873105.1 of Tangfeifania diversioriginum. GTDB lineage: Bacteria > Bacteroidota > Bacteroidia > Bacteroidales > Prolixibacteraceae > CAINVV01. The sequence continues at coordinate 53,732 of CAMCBW010000008.1, read as the reverse complement.
CCAGTGATGTGTGTACCAATGTTTCGGCATCCATTATCAGCAACAATTATTTCGAGCAGTGTAACGGTGAAGTTGAAATAATCTCCAACAAGTCGTGCGACAACCAATATCTGAACAACACCTTTTATGAGTGTGAAGGTTGCCTGACCTTGCGGCATGGGAACCGTGCCGTCGTAGCCGGAAACTGGTTTATTGGCAACAACAGGAAAAATACAGGCGGCGTCCGCATCATCAACGAAGGTCACCGGATTTACAACAATTTCTTCTATCAACTTAGGGGGGAGGAGTTCTTTTCGGCACTCTCCATCATGAATGCCATACCAAATTCACCCGCCAACGGATACGCCCCGGTAAAGGATGTAATCGTGGCCAACAATACCTTCCTTGACTGTAGTCTGCCCTGGAATTTCTGTGCAGGCGCCAATGACAGAGGTCGAACTGTGATCCCCGAAAGTACGCTACTGGTCAATAACCTGGTCTATTCCCCCAAAGAATCCTTGCTTTTTGTAGCTTCAGACAACCGAAGCGGCATTGCAACCGAAAACAACCTGCTGATTTACGGCAAAGGATTTTGCTCTGAACTGGGATCTGTCAACGGAGAGGCCAAACGAAGTAAAATTCATGGTATAGAGGTACTTACAACCAACAAGGAAGCAAAGATTCTGCCCTTTGTAATCACGGATATCACAGGCAGAGACCGCAGCCAACCTGTGATTGGCGCTTTTCAGGACAAGGTGGGAGATCCCCTGATTAAGCTGGCAACCGCTAAGAATTGCGGTCCGCATTGGTACAAACAGCGAAAGTAGCTTGATTGGTTAGATGGCAAATTCAATTTTGGCCTGGCTGTTTCATGAAATAGTTGAATGATTTCTCTGCATTCGCAACTCAAACGCTATTTTGAACTGTTTTTTCAAATAATTGAAGGATAATTGACAATCTATATCTGCCGATATTACTACCTTTCCAACACAAATAATTAAACTCTCAGTTCATGAATTACACACATCTATTGTACCGGACAGCCATTGGAATGGCCATGACAAGTTTGGTCGCATTCCCTTCCCTGGCGGGTAATCCAAAAGATAAACCTTCCAAACCAAACATCTTGTTTATCGCCGTGGATGATCTTAAACCCAATGCTGGTGCCTATGGCGACAAACTGGCCAAAACTCCGGGCATGGACCGTCTGGCCAACGAAGGAGTCATTTTCACAAGGAGCTATTGCCAGCAAGCCATCTGCGCCGCCACCCGGGCCAGCATCATGACAGGTATGCGCCCCGACAAGACCCGCATTTGGGATTTGGTGACCGATTTCAGGCAGGTAAATCCCAATGTGGTGACCATGCCGCAATACTTCAAATCAATGGGCTACGAAACAGCCGCCATGGGTAAAATCTTCCACATGGGCAGCACAGGTCCTGGTCACGATGCCCCCTCCTGGAGTGTCCCCTACCGGGATCCCAAATGCAAAACGTATGTACTTTCTGATGCGACCAACCCAAAAGGGAAAGGGAAAGCTACTGAATGTGCGGATGTTCCGGATGACACCTACCACGATGGTAAAATGACCGGCATGGCCATTCAGCTAATGGATAGCCTGAGCAAAGGGGACAAACCCTTCTTCCTGGCCGTAGGCTTCCTGAAACCTCATCTTCCTTTTGTATCCCCCAAAAAATACTGGGATCTTTATGACCGAAATAAGTTTGAGATTGCACCTTTCCAGCAAAAAGCTGCCAACAGTCCGGATATTGCCTACCATGTTTCGGGTGAGCTGAAAGGCTATACCGATATCCCACAGTTTGACAGTTATTCGGAGAAGGAACTCGACCACCTGCCTGCCGACAAGCAAAAAGAGTTGTTGCACGGTTATTATGCAGCCATGTCCTACACCGATGCCCAGATCCTCCAGCTGCTCAAGGAACTAGACCGACTCAAAATCCGGGAAAATACCATCATTGTATTGTGGGGAGACCATGGCTGGCATTTGGGAGACCATGGACTATGGAACAAACACACCAACTTCGAGGAGGCGACCAATGCCTTCCTGATGATGAGTGTCCCAGGCGGCAAACCTGGCATCAGACCGGTCACTTTGTGTGAATTCACGGATGTATATCCAACTCTTTGCGATCTGGCAAAGATTCCTGTTCCAAAATATCTCGATGGCATCAGTTTGGCACCGGCGATTAAAAATCCTGAGGTTCAATTGCGTGATTACGCCTTCAGTCAGTATCCGCGCGAAGGAGCCAAAGTTATGGGCTATTCCATACGCACCAACAGGTTCCGCTATACCGAGTGGATGAAGGACAGTTACAGAACCAACATGCCCTATGACAAAAAATTTGTCATGGCTAGTGAGATGTATGATTACGAAAAAGATCCGCTGGAAAAAATAAGCGTCATCGGCAAAGCTGAATACGCTCAGGAGCAAGGCAAACTGGAGAAACTCTTTGCGGAAAGCATGCAACGTGAATACAAAAGCTGCGCCGAATACGGCAAACTGGCAGATTTCAAAGAACCGATCCTGGTAGGATCGGAGGCCAAAAAGGCGGCAAACATTAAAGCCAAAGCCAAGAAGAAATAGCATCAACAACCTGAGAAATATTTCCGGAATAGAGGTGTATTATAACCAGAATAAAATTCTATGAACAAGAAGTTGTTTTTGGTGTTGTTTGCTCTGATCATTGGAGGAGGTAGCTCCATAATGGCTCAGACGAAGCCCAATGTGCTCTTTATCATGACCGACCAGCAGTCGTACAACATGATGAGCTGCATGGGAAACAAATGGCTCAGTACGCCAAATATGGATAAGATTTCCAACAAGGGTTATCGGTTCGATAAAACCTATTGTGTCAATCCTGTCTGCATGCCTTCCCGGTTTTCGCTGCTTACCGGACATTACGCGTCAGAAGTTGGGGTGAAAGAAAACACCCAGGCATATGATAAAGCCAGGGTTCAGGCAATTGTGGCTGAAGATGCGCTGGGTGTGATTTTTCGGAAGGCAGGTTATGAAACACTTTATTCGGGGAAGACGCATCTTTATGGGACAAAAGATGTATCTGAATACGGTTTTAAGATCAACAACACAGATCCATACGACGGTCCGGCCATTTATGCAGAACAAATCCTTTCAGATATAGGTAAGGATAAAAATAGCAAACCCTTTTTGCTGTTTTTATCCTTCCTGAATCCCCACGACATCTGCTACAAAGCAGGTATGGACAAACGCTTTCCTGCCGGTCTGCCGGAAGCCAATACACGCGAAACCGCACGATTACTTACCTTTCAGAAGACTCTATCTCCGGAAGCCTACCGGAAACAAATTCCGCCTAAGGCATCAAATTCTGCCCCCATTAACGATGAACATCCCGATATGGTTTCCATGGATATTTTCCCAAGAAGCTGGAACAATGATCAGCTGGATCTCTATAACTGGATGTACCACCGTTTAACCGAAAGTGTTGATTTCCAAATTGGGCGTGTGCTTGCTGCCTTGAAAAATGCCGGATTGGAAGAAAATACCATCCTAGTTTTCACTTCAGACCATGGAGATATGAACGGATCCCATGGGCTGATACTCAAAAATGTCCTGTTCGAAGAGTGCCAAAGGGTGCCATTGATCTTTTCCGGGGAAGGAATCAAATCCAATTTCGTTGACAAGTCGACACTGGTATGCAATGGATTGGACTTTATCCCCACCATTTGTGATCTCGTTGGAATCGCAGTACCGAAAGGATTGCCCGGCATATCGCTAAGGCCTTTGCTTACAGGTACCGGAAAGAATCCGGAACGGAAATACATTGTCACTGAAGATTACAATGGCTATCAAATAACCGATGGAAGGTATAAATATACCATCTATGAATTGCCTGGAAATCCTGAAATTCTGACAGATTTACAAACCAATCCCGGAGAAACCATCAATTATGCCCATGATCCGGCCTGCAAAGAAGCTAAAGCGATCTTGAAAAAGGAACTGATGGCCAACTTGTCTAAGCGAGGCTTAACTCCGTTGGCCCAGGACCGGACTATCGAAAACCTTCGGAAACAGGAGAACGAGGGAAAAGGGACGAAGGGCAAAGGAAAGAGTAGTGAGGAATAAAATTTATTGATCCTAGGATGAAAAAATTATTCTTTCTTATTTTAATTTCTTCATTTTTCACTGTGTCATCATTTTCCATGGGGCCCTTCGCCGGGCAAAAAATGATTGGGAATCATCCGGAAAGCATGGCAATTTCTGCTGACTCCGTCGCGCTGGAAAATGAATTTGTGAAAATTATGGCTAATTCGACTGCTTGCTCCAACGCAAAGACTTCCGGCTTTGGAACTCGTGTCATTGTCGCACTTGAGCAGATTACCATTGAAAGCAGCAAGGGAAAGATTCGTTTGAACCGGGGCAATGTAGCCGCCTTCCTCATCGGAGAGTCTTACAAAACTCCGGTGGGAGCCTATTTTGAAGTTGCCTTTAAGACAAATCATCCGCCGCTTAAATCACCGGATGAATGGATTGAACCCTTAAAAAACACCATCGTGTACGAAGATAACCAGATCAGGGTTTTTGAGGAACGACTTGCCCCCGGAGATACCCGTGAACTCCACAGTCACGCCCAGCGGGTGGTGGTACGCCTTAACAATGTGCAACTTACCGACCCGCGGACCAAGCCAGACGGATCACCCGGAGGAGGAATCCAGGTTCCCAATACGGTCAGGTTTGCTGAACCCATGGTGCATGTGGTAAAGAATTTAAGCAAGGATACACCGCTATTCAATGTCGTGATAGAATATAAACTACCAAAAAAGAGCTAAATAATCTAAGTAGACAATCACAACTATGAGAAGACTGAGATTTACAATAGCCACTGTTTTTTTACTGATAAGCCTTCAGGTTCTATCCCAACCCTTACCGGGATTTCGGACCTATACCTACAAGCAGATCGACACCCTCGCTTTAAAACTTTATGTAAAAAATCCGGAAAGTTTCAGCAACAAAAGAAATTATCCGGTCATCGTTTTTTTCTTCGGAGGGGGATGGAACTCAGGCAAGGTCTCGCAATTCGAACTACATGCCAACTATTTTGCCTCACGTGGAATGATTGCAGTATTGGCCGATTACCGGGTAAAAAGCCGTCACCAGACCACCCCTTTTGATGCAGTGGCTGATGCAAAATCGGCTATCAGATACCTGCGCCAGCATGCAGCGGTATTGCAGATTGACACCTCAAAAATAACAGCCTCCGGAGGTTCAGCGGGTGGGCACCTTGCCGCTGCAACCGCAACAGTTCCGGGTCTCAACGATAGCAAAGACGACCTGACCATCAGCTGCAAACCCAATGCGCTCGTCCTGTTTAATCCGGTTTTCGACAACGGACCTTCCGGGTACGGAAGCGACAGATTTGGGGATCGATACCTTGAAATCTCCCCCATGCACAACATCAAAAAAGGAACCCCGCCAACCATCGCATTTTTGGGTACCAAAGATGATTTGATTCCTGTTGAGACGGCTCAGCGCTACAAACAAAAAATGGAAGAGGCAGGCTGCCGTTGCGACCTTTTTTTGTATGAGGATCAAAAACATGGGTTTTTCAACTACCGTGACAGCAGCAAAGAAGGCAGCCACTATTTTGGAGAGACTGTTTTTCAGGCTGATCTATTTCTTGCAGCTCTGGGTTACTTAACAGGAAAACCAACTATTCAGGAATTCATCCAACAACGTCAATAGCAGCTGAAAATGAAGATACTTCTGTCCATCCACCCAAAATATTTTCGCCTTGCAACAATGGTTGCCCTGATGCTTCTGATGAACCAGGCTATGGCCCAGTTTCGGGGAACCAGGCTACTTACCGAAAGGCAATATCCCGGGTGCATCGAATTGTCAAACGATTCGGTGCGGGTGGTATTGGAACCCAACCTGGGAGGCAGGGTACTGGCCTATGAACTGAAAGGCAAGAATGTGCTGTACGTTGATGATACACAGGATGGATTGATTTACGAAGGCAAAAACCTCCATCCATCCGGAGGAAGGTGTGATTTCGGACCCGAGAAAACCGTTCCGGCACATCCACTGCTTTACCTCGGTAAGTGGAGTGCCAAAGTTACCGGTGATCGTGAGGCAGAGATGATCAGTCAGAAAGACAGCGCAACGGGAGTCCAGCTGATCCGCAAATTCAAGCTTGCCAAATCCGGCAGCCAGCTCGAATTCACCCAGGTAATCAAAAATATAAGCAACTCAGCCAAAAACTATTGCCATTGGAGCCGTACTTTTGTAAAAGGCAGTGGTATTTCGCTCTCCCCGCTCAATCCCAAAAGCAGGTATCCCAGGAAATACATCCTATACGGACCAGGCAACATCATGAATTTTATGCCCGAAAGCGAAGAGAGTATTCGTATCCGGGAGGGTATTCTGGAGATCTTGGCTCCCCCCTCCCAACCCAAAATCATTACCGACACCGAAACGGGGTGGTTGGCCTACCTCACTTTGGACAACCAGCTTTTCATCAAGAAATATCCGGTCTATTCTTCACGCATTTATGGTGAGATGGCTGCCAGCACTGCCTGTGTGTACTACAAACCGCAATATTGCGAAATCGAGCCCATTGGCCCGATGGAGACCATTGCTCCCGGGAAATCGTCGGCATTTACCGAATACTGGTATCTTTTTGATTGCCTATATCCTGCAGACAAAAATGTCAACCTGAAGGAGTTGTTGACAAGAATCAATAAACTTAGATCCCCAAATTCTGACCAATGAAGAGGAAAACAGGCTCTTTCGGCAAAATACTTTTTCGGCTACTCCTGATGTTGTTCAGCAATCAGCTGTATGCCAGCAGCCTGGGCATGTCGCTATCGCCCGTCACAAAGGTATTCTACCTGTCAGAAAGTCCGCAGCAATGTTTTGGTATGGAGAAACTGAAACTACAGCTCAAAATTAGCCGGGAAAGCACACCTGAGGCAGCAGATATTCTCATCTTAACCTCCAGGGAACATATCGAAAAACTTAAGCTGGCAACTGAATTTTCACAGCTCCGACCCGAAGGATTCATGTTGAAAAAACTTCCCGGCAACAAATTGGCCATTCTTTCAACCGACCAGACCGGGGCCATGTATGGCATCATGGAGGTTGCAGAACAATTGCAAATGGGTCAAAATATTGCAACCATCAACGAAAAGACCATCCAGCCCAAACTAACCTTCCGGGGAATAAAATTCAACCTTCCCTGGAATTCCTACCGGACAGATGAGAGCCTTCAGCTTCATGAAGCGACGATAAAGGATCTCAAATACTGGGAGAAATTCCTGGATATGATGGCGGAAAATCGATTCAACGCATTGTCTTTATGGAATTTGCACCCATTTTCCTACATGATTAGGGCTAAGAATTTTCCCGATGCCTGTCCTTATACGGAAACGGAGCTGGAAGTGTGGCAAAAATTTTGGCATGGGCTGTTCAAAATGGCCGCAGAGCGGGGCATCAAGACTTATGTTTTTAACTGGAACATCATGGTCTCGGATGCATTCGCCAGAAAATACAAGTTGGCAGAATACTGTCTGGATGAATATCCTGGCAAGAATTTTATCGGGAAAGGGGACTATTCTCCAGTCATTCAGAAATATACACAGGAAAGCATCCGGCAGCTCCTTGCCGAATATCCCGAACTTACCGGCCTTGGTGCCAGCCAGAACGAGCGAATGGAGGGTGTCGCTGAACAGGTCTGGCAAAACTGGATCGTTGACACCTATTTCGATGAGATAAAAAATGCCGGTCGGCCGGTCGAATTCATTATACGGGCACACACACATCCGGCTCCCGAACTTACCAGGAAAGCAGTAGAGGAAAATGCTGCCAGACTTGGGACCGTTTACATGGATGTGAAATTTAACTGGTCGCACAGTCATGCAACGCCCGACCTGATGTACATCCATGGAGGATCCAGGTCAAAATCACTCTGGGAACCGACCCCAAAGAATTACAAAATGGTCTACACCATGCGCAACGAGGATTTCTTCGTGCTCCGCTGGGGAGAACCTGATTTTGTCAGGGAGGTAATCAAACGAAACTCACAAGATTATGTCGGTGGCTATTTAATTGGTTCAGAAGCCTATATACCAGCCAAAGAGTACATCACAAAACCAGGCTCCTACCTTACCTGGAACTATGCCTTCGAAAAACAATGGCTCTTTTACCAGGTTTGGGGAAGGCTGATGTACAGTCCGGAAACAAAGGATGACCTCTTCGCCAACAGCTTCAACCAAAAATATGGCATTACTTCAGGGAATAAACTAATTGAGGCGCACAAACTTGCAGACAAGATGCCACTGATGCTGGCCTCTTTCTATGCAGCTTCCTGGGATTTCACCCTCTATTCGGAAGGCTTTCTGTCCAATGCTCCATCCGGACTCAAGTGCCTGTACGACAGCGTCTCACCATTCATATCGGTCAACGAAATTATTGGCACTGTTACTCTTGATACAAATATGGTGTCCATTAAGAATTATGTATCGGGAAAATACAATGGCTCATCCAAAAAAACACCATTGCGACTGGCAGCAGAACTCAAACAAAACGGTGAAAAGGCTCTTGAAATCCTTCGGAAAATTGAAAGTACAAATCCAACATTGCTCCACGAAATGGATGACATCAGGACATGGAGCTATCTCAGTCTCTACTTTGGTGAGAAATTAAAGGGTGGTACCGCGTTACAGGAATTCAGGACATCTGGAAATCCCCGAAAACAGGAAGAAAGCATCAAATATCTTGAAGCTGCATTGGGATACTGGGAGCAGGTCGTAAAAATTACCGGAAAATACATCGACGATATATCATTGGTACATTTAAACAAGCGGTACGTGAACAGTGGCAACGCAAGACCTCTTGCCAGGTTTTCGTGGGCAAATTTGCTGGAGGAAGTCAAAAATGATGTGGAGATAGCAAAAACATCCAAACCATTGAATAACCACTAACAGCATTAAAAAGCATATCATGAATGTTGCAATTTTTCAGTTTGGAGCATGAATAAACTTTTACAAATTCTCTTGGGATTGATACTTTTCCATTCTTGTCAATTTACCAAAGCCAGTAACAGTAGTAACCCTTCCGGGTTAAGGCACCGTTTGATCATCCTAGCCGATATGGGCAATGAACGGGATGAAGAGCAGCAGATGGTGCACTTGCTGATGTATGGCAATGAATTTGATCTGGAGGGACTTATCGCGGTATCCGGGATATTCTTAAATTCAAGTTACAGGGAAGTCAACGCATACAAAAGTACCCTGCACCCCGAATTGTTCGACACCCTTTTGGCCGGTTACACAAAAGTGTATCACAATCTCCTCAAACATGCCAACCACTGGCCGACTCCGGACTATTTAAAAAGCATTATCAGTTCAGGTCAGAAAGATTATGGGATGGCGGCTACAGGAGAGGGGAAATCGAGCCCCGGTTCAGATCTGATCATAAAAGCAGTTACAAGGAATGATCCCCGTCCGGTTTACATCGTGGTAAATGCAGGTTCAAACACACTTGCACAGGCGATAATCGATTTTGAAAAATCCCACACTAAAACTGAAACAGAAGCCTTTGTAAAAAAACTGGTAGTGTATGAAAATGGTTCGCAGGACGATGCCGGTGCATGGATCGTAAGCAAATATCCCAAAATACACTGGATCAGAAGCAATTACCAAACCTATGCCTATGCCGGACCGGGTGAAAAGATAAGCAAGGATCCAGGTCCCTATACCTGGCAACCCTATCCATACAGTAACGAAGGACAGCGGGACTGGGCAAAGGAGAACATCCAGTCCGGGCATGGAGCCCTTGGGGCTTTGTATCCCGACCGGATTTTAAAAAACAAATTCGAATTTTTGGAGGGAGGCGGTACTGCACCTTGGTTAGGGCTTATCTCCAAAGGCTTATCGGACCTGTTGCATCCGGGATGGGGTGGATGGAGCGGACGCTATACCTCTTTGAAAAAAGATACGGTCTGGTCAAGGCACAAAACAATTGCGGAAAAAGAACGGAGCTACGAAAGGTTTAGCCTATATGCAGATACCATTGACAAATGGACTGATCCCTTGTCAAAAAAGGAATACGACGACATTTTTGCTCCATTGATGAGGTGGAGAAAGCACCAGTTTGATGATTTTAAAGCCCGCATGGACTGGTGTGTTCAACCATTTGAATTGGCCAATCACAATCCTGTGGCGGTCATTGATCAAAGCAAAGAGAAGGGTATCATGTTCGTTCAGGCAAAGCCAGGACAAAAGATCAAACTGGATGCCTCCGCCTCGTATGATCCGGATAAAAACCAGCGTATTTCTTTCTTTTGGTGGATCTATCCTGAAGCAGGCACCTACCATGGTATTTGTCAATTAAATAACAGTGATAAGCCTGCTATTTCGTTTACAGTTCCCAAAGGTGCTGAGAGGAAGCAGATCCATTTAATACTTGATGTTTCAGACAATAGCCCGATTGCCGTGATGCATGATTACAAAAGGGTGGTCATTAACGTTGAATAATGAAAAAATAAATCAAATGAACAGAAAACAGTTTGTTTCCCTGGTCCTGATTTTCCTGCTTTGGACAAAACTATTTGCTCAACCCAATTTTGTAGAAGCAACGAAAGACCTTTCAAAGATTAAACGGCCACATCCCTATTTGCTTTTTGATTCAGGCGACAAGCAGAAGATGATGGAAAGGATCAAAACGGTTCAGGCTGAACAAGAAGCCTTTGAAAAAATTGTCTGGGTTGGAAAAAAATACCTCTATGCACCGGAAGAGTTGAAAATTCCTGAAAAAAACATTCACACACGGTTTTACGGGGAAGATGAATACCGGAAATACATGAGCTGGAACAGTGATGGAGCCTTGACGCTGGCCTTTCTGTACCAAATGACAGGAGAGCGGAAATATGCTGAAAAGGCGTATGAATATGCTGAAAACATCTGCGACCTTGACTCATGGATCAACAGGGCCCACTACTTCGAAATTATCTATCCCCGCGTTTGGCCTTACAATGTGAAGGATGACCAGGTGGTCTTCTCCTTTGATATAACTGCCAGCCAATATGCAAAAAACCTGGCCCTAGTATACGACTGGATTTACAACGGCATGACAAAATACCAGCAGGACAGGATCAGGGGTGCACTCCTTGAACGAGCCATTACCCTTGCCAGGGGGAATTATGAATACCACTGGTGGGCCACTGCTTACAAATGCAACTGGTCGGCCATCTGTCACGCCAACCTGGGTATTACAGCCCTGGCCCTTCTGAACGAAGATCCTCAGTTGACAGATGTAGTGGCACGTTCCTACGAAGGGGTTTGGAATGTTTACCAGAACATCGAAGAAAATGGCGGATGGCAGGAGGGACGCGGATATTGGTCTTTTGCCATGGACCAGAGTGTCATTTTTGCTGAAGCTTTGAAACGCATGACCGCAGGGAACGTCAATCTTTTCAGGCATCCAAAGATCATCCATCATCCCTGTGATTTTGCTTTGTTCGGAATGACAGCCGGTTTTTGCGACAGCGGTGGGGAAGCCGTAGGGGCCAGTTGGCTAATCAACAAACTGGCGGAGGAGACAGGTTCAACCGATGCAGCCTGGTATGGCAAAAATTTTGTCACATCAAAGGAGGATATATTTGACCTTATCTGGCCGGCAACAAAGGTAGAGCCCAAAGAACCGGCTGTATTCTCAAAACATTTTACAGGCATTGACTGGGCGGTCATGCGCAAAAATTTCGAACCTGAGAACATTGCGATAGCCTGTAAAGCAGGAATGAACGATGATCCGCACCATGGACACCTCGATTGCGGAACATTCAACCTCACCTGGCAGGGCCAATCCATGATCGGAGAACTAAAAGGGGCAGGTTACGACGAGAAATATTTTGGCGAATTGCGCTGGGAATACCCGAAAGCCTCCAGCAAGGGGCACAACCTGGTGATGGTAAACGGAGAAGAACAAGTTGAGGCAAAGTACAAGGATCAACCATGGAAAGAGGGAGTTGGCGGAAAGATAACAGATTTTCAGACCCGCACGAGCTGGGATTATGTTAAAATGGATCCTTCCGGTGCCTATCCCGGCAAGGAGCTAAAACAGTGGATCCGCTGGATTATTTTGGACAAGGAGAACAATTTTGCAATTGTAGTCGACAAGGTTAATTGTGCGAAAGGATCAGAAATTGAAGTCCGGTTTCAACCTGGTGCAGATATTCTGGTAAATGCCAATCAAGTGATTCTACAGGGAGAAAAATCTCAAATGGAGATGATTCCATTTGGTGATGGTGAAAACAGCATCATAACGGGAAGGATTCCAAAAGTTTCACTAAAATTCAATGAAACCTCTGACTGGCATAAGTATTACAGTATCAAAAGAAAAGCCAAAGCCAACCACAACTTTATCGGAAATCTTTTCATCCCAATTAGCGATGGAAAAACAAAAATTGAACTCAAAGAGACCGGAGATAAACAGCTGATCGTCTGTCAATGCAATGGGAAAGAGGTTAAATATGAAATTTCTGCAAACAGTATTACCCGGACATCAGGGAAAGCAGGACAGTAAAGGGTTTTGAAAACACACATACTACAAGATGCAGGCAATAATTAGTTACAATATGAATATCAAACAGTTAAATTATAATTCTATTCCACTTAAGCAGCAATTAAACTATTTACCAAAGGAGATAGTGCTGCGCTGCTTGCTGCTTGTTCTGATGGCCATATTCAGTTTTCAGGTCACTCAGGCAAAATCATACAGGATTAAAACTGCCTCAGCTTTTGCCAAAATTTCAGAATTAATATTGCCCGGCGATACCATTCTCTGGGAAAATGGGCAATATACTGATATCAATTGGGACATTGATAAAAATGGATTGGTCGTTTTGGCAGAGCAACCAGGAATGGTAACCTTTGGAGGTTCTTCGGCTGTGAAAATTTCTGCCGATAAGGTTACCTTTTCAGGATTTCAGTTCAGGGATGGCATAACAAAAGGCAATGTCATCGAAATATCCGGGAGCAATGTCCTGGTAAGGGAGGTAAACATTTCAGGCTACGACGCTCATTACTATTTTCACCTGACGACCGCTGGCACTCACAATACCGTGGAGTATTGCAACTTTGAAAACAAGGCTCCCGCCCCAAAGGGGAAAGAGGGAAGCTCCATTTTTCAGGTGGCTGTCGACTCGATCCATCCAGGGTACCATACCATCCGGTTCTGTTCATTTAAGAATCATGCTGCACCAGAAAATTCAGGGGGTGATTATGGTATGGAAGCCCTTCGGATCGGATACAGTTATCAGTCCCGATTTGTCAGTCGTACCACCACTGAATACTGCTATTTCAGCAGTTGCAACGGAGACGGTGAGATCATATCCAACAAGGCGCGCGAAAATATCTTTCGCTACAATACCTTTGCCGGCAATGGAGAGTCACACCTCACACTTCGCCATGGGAGAGACAATGTAGTCTATGGAAACTTCTTCCTGAACGGAGCAGGGATACGTATCAAGGAAGGCCAGAACAACATGGTTTACAACAACTATTTCCACACAGGAAATTATTTTGCGATCCGCCTCGAAAACTACAAGGTCGATCCTTTGGAAAATATCGTGATCGCTCACAATACCTTTTACCAGTCGGGAATGATTAAGCTTGGCGGGAAAGGAGATTTTCAGCCAAAAAAGGTACAGTTCTGTCACAATCTGATTGTAGATTCAAGCATACCAATCATTACAGATCTAACCGGAAAGGAGATTTTTGCCAACAACATTGTTCAGGCAGGAATTCAGCTCCCTTCGCCTACCGGGTTTTCTACTGCCTCCATTACCACAAAATCTAGTCCACAGGGATATTTTCAGCTTGCCAATCCTATCCCGGCAACAAATTTGCCAGCTGTTAAGTTGGTCATCTTTGATATTCCGGAGATGAATGACGATCCGCAGCTGAAACTGGATGTCATGGGAAACAATCGTCCGGATTCAGCATCAAATAAAGACCAGGGATGTTTCCAGGCAGGAGGAAAGAATTCGCTCGGGCCCTATGCAACGATCAATAATACAGGGCCAACTTATAGGATCAACGACGCAAATTAATAAACATCCGATGAAAAGAACCTTTCGCTTCAGAACATCCAGGGGGATGATTCTAATTTCAGTAGCCTGAAGTTCCTTAACATCTAAAAAAAAATCGCATGAAAAGTATCTCTTTGTTACTGTTAGGAATGGTTACTATACCAGTTCAGGCTCAACAAAGCCAGGCAAAATCGGTCAGGCCGAATATCCTCTTTATCGCCGTCGATGATCTTAAACCAATATTAGGCTGTTACGGCGATAAAATGATTAAAACCCCCAACATCGACCGGCTGGCTGCCAGGGGAACTGTATTTCAGCAAAACTACTGCCAGCAGGCCGTCTGTGGCCCAACACGTGCCAGTTTGATGACAGGTATGCGTCCTGACTATACCAGAGTATGGGATTTGAAAACAAAAATGCGCGACATCAATCCCAGTATCCTGAGTCTGCCGCAATACCTGGTCAGTCAGGGTTATTCCACCCAGGGAATTGGCAAGATCTATGACCCCCGCTGCGTAGATGAGGAGCTGGACAAACCCTCCTGGAGTGTTCCCTACTACAAGAAATCGGACAAATATATCTCCAGGCTAACCGGCAAACCAGAGGGCGGTTACCAGGATCCTGCCACCAAGGCACAGTACATAAAATATAGTGCGGAAGGTGTATCCAAAGGCCTAAAAGGGAAGGAATTGACTGACTATGTCGCAAAATATGTCAAGCCTTCTGTTGAGTGCGCAAATGTTGCCGACAATGCCTACAACGATGGTGCCAATACACTCTATGCCAAAGACATAATAGCCAATCTGGCCAAAGAAGGGAAACCGTTCTTCTTTGCAGTAGGTTTCAGCAAACCGCATCTTCCGTTCGTGGCCCCGAAAAAATACTGGGATATGTACAAGCGGGAGGAGATGCCGCTTGCCGCATACCAGCAGAAGGCAAAAAACGGTCCGGAGATTGGTTATCATACAGCCGGAGAGCTGTTGGCCTATTCCGACATTCCGCCCATTGCCTCCTTTTCAGACCAAAAAGTAGGCATGGATTTACCTGTTGCAAAGCAACGGGAATTGATTCATGGTTACTACGCAGCAACCTCCTATACCGATGCACAGGTGGGAATCCTGCTAAATACCCTTGATTCTCTGGGACTTTCCCAAAATACCATCGTAGTGCTTTGGGGAGACCATGGCTGGCACCTGGGAGACCACAATTTGTGGTGCAAGCATACCAATTTCGAGCAGGCCACCCATGCCCCGTTGCTGATCTCTGCTCCGGGCATAAATCCTTCCAAAACAAAATCACCCTCCGAATTCATCGACATTTTCCCGACGCTCTGTGAATTGACAGGAGCAAAGATACCCGGACATCTGGATGGGAAAAGTTTGGTACCTGTGATGAAAAATCCCGGCACTGTTGTAAAGGAATTTTCAGTCAGTCAGTATCCGCGGCCTTCCAACAAACTCGAAAATGCCAGGTTGGGATGGTCTGACGGGGAATACATGGGCTACAGCCTCCGGACAGAAAAATACCGCTATACCGTCTGGTTAAAAAACAGCTTCAGGAGCTACAAGCCATACAGCGAAGAGCTTGTTGCAGTCACAGAGCTCTACGACTACAGCAAGGATCCCAACGAGACCACCAATGTGGTTGGGGAGAAGGAATATGCGGCCGTTTCGAAAGAGTTGAATAAAAAGATGGTGAAATTCCTGGCAAGCCAGCAAAACAAATACAGACAATGAAGGCAAAACAAATTTTTAAACTATCCGTTGTCATCCTGGCAGGCTCCCTTTTTACCAGCTCCGTCTTTGCATCCGGAATATTCAGGGTTGCAGGCAAGGGAGGTCAAAAAGAGTCTTCTGCCTCTTTCCTGCAAAAAGTAAAGGAGGTTGAGAAAGATCGGACCATCCAAAGGTCCGAAAAGTTATTGGCCGAAAAACCAAGAACGGTAACTGCCAGCTCCTCCCCCCGCAGTGCGGGCGGAAAACACGATTTCTATTCGGAAGGTCCCTATTGGTGGCCGGATCCTGCCAATCCCAACGGACCCTTTATCCGGCACGACGGGTTGAGATTTCCCGGACGGTTTGTGACCCACGACGATGATCTCCGCAATGTCTCCTGGATTGTAGGTACACATACTTCTGCCTGGCTTTTAACCGGAAAAGAGAAATATGCAAAGGCTGCCATGGAGCACCTAAGGGCCTGGTTCATTGATACTACCACCCTAATGAACCCAAACATGCTCTATGCACAGGCGATTCGCGGGATCAATACCGGGCGAGGGGTGGGAATCATCGATGCAGGACAGCTGATGGATATCGCGCAGTCAGTTCTGGTGTTGGAGAAATCCCCCTATGTCTCGGCCAAGGAGATCCAGCAGATCAAAAATTGGTTTATCCAATTCATAACCTGGCTGACAACCCATCCCTATGGCATCGACGAGATGAACGCAAAAAACAACCACGGTTCGTGGTGGTATGCCCAGGTAGCCTCTTACGCCCGCCTGGTCGGAGATGAAAAGGTGCTGCAACTGTGCCGTGATCGCTACAGGAATACCTTATTGCCCAACCAAATGGCATTGAACGGAAGCTATCCGGAGGAACTTGCACGCACCAAGCCCTACTCCTACTCCCTTTTTAACCTGGATGCCACAGCCTCCCTACTCTGGATCATCACTGACAAAAACTTTGATGGCTGGAATTTCACCCTCCCCGATGGGCGGGGAATCTGGAAAGGTTTGGATTACATGTTGCCCTACCTGAAAGACAAAACCAAATGGACAGGAGGCAAAGATGTAGATCATTGGGAAGAGCAACCGGAATCGCGCCAGTTCATGCTGTTTGCAGCCATAAAAGGCAATGATTCATCATGGTTTGATTTGTGGAAATCACTGGTTGAAAAAAACAGCAGCGACGCAAGCCGCCGCTCCATGATGCTGAAAAATCCACTCATCTGGATAAACAACTAAAGAGTTATGGGTTATGGGTTATGAGTTATAGGTTATGAGTTGAATGAATCCATAACTCATAACTCATAACCCAATAAAAATCTAACACCCTGGATACCAGTAAACAAATTTTAAAGATCACTCAAATGAATAAACAGACCGCAATTTCAGCAGCAGGAATAACCCTACTTTCGGCTTCCGTTCTCCTGTTGGGTTCCATGACCCTGTCGGCCCAAAACAGCAAGGCTAAACGGCCCAACATCCTGGTAATACTGAGCGACGACATTGGCTACTCCGACATAGGCTGCTATGGCTCGGAGATCAACACGCCAAATCTGGACAGGCTGGGAAACCAGGGAATTCGTTTTACCCAATTTTACAATACAGCACGCTGCAGTCCGAGCCGGGCTTCCCTGCTGACCGGTGTCTATCCGCACCAGGCGGAGATGGGGCACCTCTCCTCCAACAATTTTCCGGAACCGGGCTACCGCGATGATCTCAACCGAAATGCAGTGACCATGGCCGAACTCTTCCACCAGGCAGGCTACTCCACCTACATGACCGGCAAGTGGCACCTGGCCAAGGAGATGACCGCCACTGGCGATCAAAGCAACTGGCCCCGGCAGCGCGGCTTCGACCGATTTTTCGGAACACTCAATGGATCCGGCAGCTTTTATGATCCGGGAACGCTCACCAGCAACAACACTTTTGTGGCGCCCGGTAAGAATTTCTATTATACCGATGCCATCAGCGACACTACCGTGAAGTTCATCCGGCAACATCCGAAGGGAAAGCCTTTCTTTTGCTATGTAGCCTATACCGCAGCACACTGGCCATTGCATGCCCCTGAAAAGGAGGTGGCCAAATACAAGGGGAAATACGACATTGGCTGGGATTCTCTCAGGGCAATCCGTTTCAAAAAGTTGCAGAAACTTGGCATCATCGGAAGCAACTGCGTTCTTTCCGAAAGAAGTGTGGAGGTTCCGGCGTGGAAAGATGAACCGATGAAAGCCTGGCAATTGCGCCGGATGGAGGTCTACGCTGCCATGATCGATGTGATGGACCAGGGAATTGGCCGGATCATCTCTGTCCTGGAGGAGCGGGGTGAACTGGAAAACACCGCCATCTTTTACATGCAGGACAATGGCGGATGTGCCGAACCACAGGGATCAGAAAAGCCGGAAGTCCCGCCAACGGCCGAACAGCTGGTATTGAAACCAACCTCCTATGACGTAGTCAATCTGAACAAAAAACCTCCTTACACGCGGGAAGGCCGTTTTGTGCGGAGCGGAAGAGGGGTGATGGCCGGACCGGCAGAGGCATGGATGGCCTATGGGCCCGAATGGGCCAATGTGAGCAATACTCCGTACAGGTCGTACAAGCAGTATACACACGAGGGTGGAATTGCTACTCCCTTGATCGTGCATTGGCCGGCTGGCATCCGCAGCAAGGGGACTATTAACCTGCAACTCTCCCACCTGATGGACATACTCCCTACCTGCATCGACCTGGCGGGAATTGCCTATCCAAAAACCTATGAAGGGAAGACAATTATTCCGGTAGAGGGAAAGAGTCTGGTGCCTGCCTTTGCAGGAAAAAATTTCGAGCGTGAACTGATGTTCTGGGAACATTCGGGCAATCGCGCCATTCGCAAAGGAGCGTGGAAATTGGTATCCAGGGTGGCTGCCCAAATGAAATTCAATGCCGGCGAAAGTACATGGGAACTCTACAACCTGGAAAATGATCCATCCGAAACCACCAACCTTGCCCAGAAGTTTCCTGGTAAGGTAAAAGAGATGGCAGAGCTTTGGGAAACGGAGGCACTGCGTACCAAGGCGAAACCTTGGCCCTGGAACAAGTAAAAAATCAATGTTCAGTATATCAATTAGTTTAAATATTTAATATAATTATTATCAATGAAAACATTCAAATTTTTTCATTCTGCAGGGATGCTCAGTATTGGCTTGTTGGCAACAACAACGGCAGTAATGTCTTCCACTGTTCCCGACAAGAGTCCTGTAAAAAAGCCGAATATCATTTTCATCCTGGCCGATGATCTGGGGATTGGCGATGTTGGCTGCTATGGTGCCGACAATTACAAAACCCCGAATATCGACAAACTGGCCAAAGACGGCATGCGCTTTACCAACGCTTACACGGCTCCTCTGTGCGGACCATCCCGGATTACAATCCTAACCGGGCGTCATCTGTTCCGCACCGGTGGTACCAACCAGGATGCTTGCCTGTTGATAAAACCATCCGCAGAAACTTTGATGCCTACCTACCTGAAACAAGCAGGTTATGTAAGCACGCTCATTGGCAAACAGGGACAAATGGATTTAGAACCATCCGATTGGGGATTCGATGACTATTTAAAATTTCAAGGCAGTGGAATCTATTGGAATACCCAGGAAAAGGGCAAAACCTACACCCTCAACGGCGCTAAAACAGAATTGAAAGACAAGGAATACATGCCCGATGTAATGCACAAACGGATGGTGGATTTCTTAACAAAAAACAAGGAGAAACCATTCTATGCCTATTACTCCCTGTCGCATGTCCATGGTGAAATACTGCCGACACCCGACAGCAAACCTGACAGTAAGAACCTCTACAACGACAACATTAACTATATGGATAAGCTTGTCGGCCAATTAAGAACCGAATTGGACAAACTGAAACTGAGCGACAACACCATTTTAATTTTCTTCGGAGACAATGGAACTGCCGGCGGCAAGGCCGATGCTGCAACCATTGGTGGCCGACGTTTGAGCGGACAAAAGGGTTCCATGCTCGAAGGAGGTGCCTTGGTTCCTCTCATTGTTTACTGGCCGGGAGTTACCCCAAAAAACAAGGTTTCCAGCGATTTAATCAGTGCAACTGACTTTGTACCAACCTTTGCTGAAATTGCCGGAGCACAGCTTCCCAAAGAGAAGATTTTGGATGGTCAAAGCTTCAATGCACAGCTTCATGGCGAAAAAGGCAATCCCCGTTCAACCATTTTCGTTCAGCTCGCAAACAACTATTATGTGCGCAGTGCCGGATGGAAGCTCAACCAATCGGGCGAATTGTTCGACATGAGCAAGGCACCCTTCGAGGAGATTGCCACTGCCACAGAGACCAAAGATGCCAAAGCAATGGCAGCAAGAAAAATGCTGCAGGCCGAACTCGACCGTTTAAATCCTGCCGGAGGATATATTGACAAGGGAGACGGCACCGGTCGTCATGCCAACAAGGAGAAAAAGAAAAAGAAATAGAAGGATGAAGGTGCACTTTCAGAACATTCAACGTTTGTTTTTCGTTTGCCTGCTATCCGCAATTCCAGCAACGTCGTTTTCTCAGACTTTGCTGGAAGCGGATGGGCCAGGTAATACCTACGAACTGATCAACAGTGTTCTGGCACCGGGTTACGATGCCGTTGAAAATCCGGAATGTGCACATCCTCAGTTCGGCCGTCACATCGCTGAAGTATGGGACGATGATTTAAAGAAAAATGTATTTGAATTTTACATCCATGTAACACCCGACAATGACCGGTGCATCAATTTCGACCGTCAGCGGGTGGAAATTAAATCCTATGAATCTTCCCCTGAAAATCTGAAAGGCACCGTGGGAGAAACGGTTATTTACAAATGGTGGTTTAAGGTTCCTGCAGGATTCCAGCCCTCCTCGAGTTTTACCCATATTCACCAGGTGAAGGCTGTCGGGGGCGATGATGGGGATCCAATTTTCACGCTGACTCCAAGAAAAGGTACTCCCAATAAAATGGAGTTGATTCATAACAATACAACAAAAGTAGCCATTATGGATTTATCCAATTTCGAGGGAAAATGGGTGGAAGCCACAGAACGAATAAAAATAGACCCTCTTCATGGAAGCTATTCGATGACAATCAAGAAAGTTGCCGATGGAACCTCCATCTTGTCCTATACCAACAATGACCTGATGACCATCCGGCCTGATAATAGCTTTATCCGCCCCAAATGGGGCATCTACAGAAGTTTGAATTCTCCGGCCATACTTAGGGATGAAGCCATGCGTTTTGCCGGTTTTTCCATCGCTGAGGAGAAAACCACTTCAGCCAATTTGTACCAAATCCAGGATAAGAGTAAAATTCAACTATTTCCAAATCCAGCATCCTACAAAGTAGCCCTCGAATATTACTTACCAGAAACAACCTATGTTCAAATTGTCATCAATAATCTTTTTGGCAGCAGTTCAGGAATGACAATATATCATGAACACCAGCCAAAGGGAAGCTATCAGAAGAACATTGATGTTTCAGGGCTGGAGGAGGGGATCTATTTGGTCTGCCTCTCAACAGGAAAAACTCAACTTGCAAAGAAGCTTTTTATAAAAAAATAGCAATAAACATGAAACGTACTTTTGTAATCTGCCTGATGTTAATTGGGATGAGCCTCTCCAATAATCTTCATGCACAGCATGAAAACAAAGTCAGGCTAAACGACAACTGGAAGTTCCTGAAAAGCGACCTTGGCGGTATTTGGGAAGCCGTCAGGCCTGTTAAAGAAGGTAACCCGGAGAGTGTGCCACTTTGGGAAGCTGTGACCCTTCCCCACTGTTTCAATGCGGAAGATGCCGTCGATCCGGATGTAAACTACTACCAGGGACCCGGATGGTATACCAACCGACTGAACATCAACAACCCTTATCCTGCCGGACGTACCCTGCTGCACTTCGAAGGAGCCGGGCAAAAAACCGAGGTATATGTTTATACCACCCGGGTTGGAAGCCATGTGGGTGGTTACGACGAATGGAGTGTGGACATCACAGATGCTATAAATATCTTCCTGAAAGACAAGAAAACCGCTGATCTATTCAATGGCAAGATCCCGGTTTCGATCCGGTGCGACAACTCCCGCGACCTGGAGATGATCCCCTCCGATTTATCAGACTTCAATGTATATGGGGGAATCTACAGGTACCTGAACCTTGTCTACCGGCCTGCTTTTTCTGTTGAGCAGCTTCAGGTCAATGCCTCCGTAGATTCAAAAGGAGTCGAAGGGAAAGTTGATCTTTTGGTGAAATTAAGCAACAAGACTTCTCTTTTGGGTGCCAAGCTCAAAATTGAGTTAAAAGACCCTACCGGGAAGTTGTTGGCCGAAATGGAGAAGGATACAAAGCCATCTGAGGAGGCACAGCCTGTTTTTGCACAGATGGTCAAAAAACCGCTGCTATGGTCACCCGTCCAGCCCAACCTCTATACCTTTACCATGACCCTGGAATCAGCTGCAGGTAAACAGACCATTACGGAGAAATTTGGCTTCCGCCATTTCGAGTTTGTCGACAATGGTCCCTTTAAACTCAATGGAACACGGCTCCTGCTAAGGGGAACGCACCGGCATGAGGACCATGCAGGGGTTGCTGCTGCAATGACCGAACCGATGATCCGAACTGAAATGAAGATGATGAAGGAGATGGGGGTCAATTTCATCCGGCTGGGACATTACCAGCAATCCCGCATCGTACTCAATTTGTGCGACAGCCTGGGTATCCTGGTATGGGAAGAAATCCCCTGGTGCCGTGGCGGACTTGGGGGCGAAAAATACCAGCAACAAGCCAAAAATATGCTCACCAACATGATCACCCAGCACCGCAATCATCCTTCGGTGATTATCTGGGGCTTGGGCAACGAGAACGACTGGCCGGGCGACTTCCCCGAATTTGATACCGACAAGATCAGGGCCTTCATGACCGAACTGAACAATTTGTCCCATCGGCTCGATCCCTCCCGCCAGACAGCCATCCGGCGGTGTGATTTTTGCCGCGACATCGTCGATGTCTATTCCCCCTCCATCTGGGCTGGCTGGTACCGGGGCATCTACACCGAATACAGGGAAAACACCGAAAAGGAAATCGCAAGGGTCAAACACTTTCTCCATGTAGAATGGGGTGGCGACAGTCATGCCATGCGGCATTCAGAGAGCCCCGACAAGAGCCTGCAGCAGGTGAAAGCAGGCGGCGGTGCTGATGAAAGACAAGGGGATGCCTCCCTTTTCGGAGGGGCTGCCCGTGTATCGAAGGATGGCGACTGGAGCGAATCCTATATCTGCAACCTGATCGACTGGCATTTGAAGGAGCAGGAGACCATGCCCTACCTGACTGGCACCGCTTACTGGCCTTTCAAGGATTTCTCCACCCCTGTCAGACCCGACAATCCGGTCCCTTACATGAACCAGAAAGGGGTGATCGAGCGTGATTTTACCAAAAAAGAGGCCTGGTATGTGTTCCAGTCGTGGTGGACGCAAACCCCCATGGCCCGCATTTACGGTCACAGTTGGCCGGTACGCTGGGGTGAGGCAGGAGAAGAGAAAATGGTAAAAGTCTACTCCAACTGTGAGGAGGCTGAACTTTTCCTCAACGGCAAAAGTTGCGGCATCAAAAAACGTAACAGCCAGGATTTCCCGGCGGCCGGACTCCGGTGGAATGTGGTGTATGCCAACGGGGAGAATCAACTGAAAGTAGTTGCCAGAAAAGGAAAAACTACCGTGACTGATGAAATCAAACAGCGTTACCAGACGGAAAAATGGGGCGCACCGGCGCAACTGGTGCTTCAAAAAACGGACCAGCAGGGGGATATTGCCACCATCGAGGTTAAATTACTGGATGCCAACAAAATCCTCTGCCTGGATGCAAGAAACATCGTCACTTTTGGGCTGACAGGTGACGGGAAACTGCTTGATAACCTGGGCACCTCTTCAGGCTCCCGCAAGGTAGAGCTGTACAATGGCCGTGCCATCATCAAAATCAATACCAACAAGGGAAAGAATGTAGCTTCGGTAAAATCTGCAGGGATAAATACTGCAACGATCGAACTTTAGCAACTTTACCTGGCAGTAAAATAATCTTCCCATCCAGTCTGACTCCTTTGGACACTTCCCGGGTCAACACGGAAGAAGGAGTGGTAGCAAAGAGCTGAAAAAAAACAATTTCTGGTACAGGGAATCAGTACCGTAGTGCATCTAGTATCAACAACGGTGACCCGCTGAAAATTGGGATAATTCACCAGGTAAGGACAGATGCTAATTAACAACTTGAAAAAAATGAAAAAAAACACGTTCGCAAGGGTTGTCATGTTCTCAGTTTTGGTGGTTCTTGTTGCCGCCTCCTCAAACAGTTTTGCCCGCAAAAAACCGGGTAAAGGGGATACAAATATGGCCATCAAGGGGAAAGTATTGCTGGAAGAAGATTTTACAACTCCTTCCGTCTACACCAAGGATTTTCAGCCAACGAAGGAGGGATGGAGCGTAAAAGCCGGTCATGCCAAATGGGTAAAAAGTGGCAAAGGGGTTGAGAGTGTATGGGAAACAGGGCACATGCCGGTGCTGGGTTACAGTGGCACTTTCAGGGATGCCGTGATAGAGGTTGATTTCCGTTTCCAAAAAGAGGAGGGGAAGTGGGCCGCCTGCCGTATCTCTGCTGCCAATCCTGAGCTGAATCCCCGCGCCTATGCGGCCTCTGTCTGGGCCAACTCCGACAACAAAGCACGCGCCCTGGGGATGGTCCTGGAACACGACGAATGGAAACCGGGGGTGATAACCACCGTCGACTCGCTGATGGCTACCTACCAACCGAACAAATGGTATACCCTGCGACTTGAACTGATCGGCAACAATGCCCAGGCAACCTGCAACGGAGTGACAGTTTTTGGTACCCATGAGCTGTTTGGAATTCCAAAGAACTCCATCTCCCTGGGGGTAGGCACCTGCAAGCATGAGCTTCGGAATTTCAGGGTATATGAAGCGACGCTAAACCCTACTTGGAGGCCATCAAAGCCACAACTAACGCAACAAAATAGCAACATCCCATGAAACGCCCTTTTTTGCTCTCGCTCTTTCTTTTCATCATTTGCCTTTTCTTTGGCGAAAACCTCTTTTCCCAACCAGCACCAGCCCCTGCCAATGAAATGAGCTGGTGGTACGACAAACCGGCCTCCAAATACTGGGAAGGTATGCCCATTGCTACCGGAAGATTTGCCGCCATGGTACTGGGGAAAACCA
Source organism: Tangfeifania diversioriginum (assembly GCA_945873105.1). Taxonomy (GTDB): domain Bacteria; phylum Bacteroidota; class Bacteroidia; order Bacteroidales; family Prolixibacteraceae; genus CAINVV01. The sequence goes on along the minus strand of CAMCBW010000008.1, from coordinate 28,704 downwards.
GTGAGGAACAAATCGTGTTGAACGAGGAGACTTTGTGGTCGGGCGGGCCCAACAACCCGAACAATCCTGATGGACCCCGGTTGCTCAAAGAGATGCAGCAATGCATTCTAAACCAGGAATACCTGAAAGCCGATTCCATCAGCACCCAATTCAACAGCAAGCCCATGCGGGTGCAGCATTACCAGCCCATGGGGAATCTGAACCTCATTTTCGACAACCACGATGAATCCAAAATCAGGAACTACCAACGTAAACTGAGTATGGATAGCTCGATGGTAACCATTTCCTATCAACTGGAAGGCATTTCCTACAAGAGAGAAATATTTGCCAGTTATCCCGACCAGGTCATTGTGATGCGGTTAACCAGCAGCAAACCAGGAAGTATCAATGTAACGGGATGGATGAACAGTCTTCAGCCATCTGCCGTTTCCAAAACGGAAAAGCAGGATCTGATCCTGACAGGTGGAACCAGGGAACTTACGGAGGAGAGCTATGCTGCCCGGGTAATTCCAGGAAAAATAAAATGGCAGGCCAGGATTCGGGTACAAAATGAAGGAGGAAAAGTATCCTATCCTACCATTACAAAAGCGCAAAATCTCCCCGCAATAAAAATTTCCGGAGCCAATGCCGTGACCTTTGTCATGGCGGGTGCCACCAACTGGGTAAACTGGAAAGATGTAAGCGGAAATGAGAAGGAGCGTTGTGACAACTACCTGACCAATGCCTCGCGCAAGAGCTTTGAAACGCTGAAAAAAAGGCACACCGACGACTATTGTCCCTTGTTCAGTAGTTGCCGGATCAATCTTGGTTCCAACAATGCTGCTGCCCAAAATACCTCCGAAAGGATGGAGCTCCTGCGCAAAGGAGGGACCGACCCACAATTTATCTCGCAATATTTTCAATACGGCCGGTACCTGATGCTGGCCGGTGCACGCGAAAAAACAATGGCCTTCAACAACCACAACATCTGGCTCAACAACATGGAGGGGCGATGGCAGGGACGTTGGACCCTCAACATCAACATCCAGGAGTGTTACTGGCCGGTCGAAAGCACCAATCTTTCAGGACTGAACGAGTCACTGCTGACTTTCACGGAGCAACTGGCCCAGGCCGGGGAACGCACTGCCAAAGAGATGTTTGCCTGCCGGGGATGGGTCGCCCACCACGGCACCGATGTGTGGTTCAATACCGCTCCCACCGACGGACATCCCAATGCATCGATGTGGCCATTGGGTGGAGCCTGGATCATGCAGCAGTTGTACGATCATTACCTCTTTAATCCGGACCTTGCCTACCTGAAAAGAATATATCCCTTGCTCAAAGGGTCTGCCCAGTTCTTTCTGGATTACATGATTACCGACCCTAAAAGTGGCTGGTTATTGACCTGCCCCTCATCGAGTCCTGAAAATTGGTTCTTGTCAGGCAATAAAAAGCAGACGGCGCTCTCCATGGGCTCTTCGATGGACAATCAAATCATCCGAAATCTTTTCAGAAATACCATCCAAGCCGGAAAGAAACTGGGATATGACAATGAAATGCTGACAAGCCTCGAAAAGGCGCTGGCAAAACTGCCGCCCCACCAGGTCGGAAAACTGGGCCAGATACAAGAGTGGATTTACGATTTCGAGGAGGCTGACCCAAAACACCGGCACATGTCGCAGCTTTTCGCCTTCTATCCCGACGATGACATCACCATATACAAAACTCCTGAATTGGCCAAAGCAGTCGAAAAAGTACTGGAACGCAAGGACGACAAATACCTCGGATGGTCAGGTGCCTGGAAGATTAACCTCTATGCACGGCTCCAAAAACCGGAAGCGGCCTACGACATATTGAACCGGATGCTGGTGGATGTCAGCATCCATCCACGGGAGGAGGACAGCAAAATCACCCCCTCTTTCGAAGGAAACCAGGCCATTCAGGGGGTAACTGCCGGAATCGCAGAATTGCTCCTGCAAAGTCATTCGGGTGAAATATCCCTGCTTCCGGCGCTGCCTAAGGCATGGAAAACCGGAAATATCGCTGGATTACAGGCACGTGGCGGATATGGAGTCGACCTGAGCTGGGAAAATGGGAAACTGAAAGAGTCTGTCATTGCCGCAAAAAGTTCCAACAAATGCCGAATACGCACCAAACAACCGGTGAAAGTGCTATCTGGAAATCAGGTAGTAAAAACTTTGAATCTCAACAGCGAAGTGCTGGAATTCGAGGCCAAAGCGGGCGCAAAATACAGGGTTGTACCGTTGTAAAAACAAAAATGAAACGAATAAAACTCTTATTTACATCGACAATGTTACTTGTTGCGCTCCAAGTGGCAGCAACAGAATACTTTGTTTCGGTAAATGGCAGCAATCAGAATCCCGGAACCAGTGAATTGCCTTTCCGTACGATCCAGCGAGCAGCTGATGTGATGTTGCCCGGCGATGTTTGTATGGTTCGTGCCGGAACTTATCGTGAGTGGGTAAAACCACCAAGGGGCGGAGTTTCAGAGACGCAGCGCATTACTTACAAAGCCGCTCCGGGAGAAGAGGTCATCTTAAAAGGTTCTGAGCAGGTGACAAATTGGACAAAACAAGATGGCAATGTTTGGTTTGCCGAAATACCTGATTCATTTTTCGGAAGTTTCAACCCCTTCAAAACAAATATCAGTGGAAATTATATCCGCTACGGAAGGGATTATCATCTTGGCGATGTTTATGTAAATGGCGTTTCTTTCAAAGAACGCATCAACAAACTCGACATGGAGGCCAGTCCCGGGGCATTCTACATCGAAGATGGAGAGAATGCGACAAAAATATATGCCAATTTCAGGGGATATGACCCGAAGAAAGATCTGGTCGAAATCAACGTGCGCGAGTGCTTGTTTTTCCCGGAAATAAAAGGATTACAATACATTACCGTGAGCGGTTTTAAACTAATGCATGCCGCCGCCAATTGGGCTTATTTTAGGGCGTTTCAGCATGGTTTAATTGGCACTTATTGGGGCAAGTACTGGATCATCGAAAACAATGTCATTTCAGATGCACGTTGTTCTGCCATTGTATGCGGGAACGATGCTTCTGGTGAAAATGAAGGCTTTGATGTGGAGTCCGTAGGGCATCATGTTGTCCGGAACAACGTGATCAGAAATTGCGGACAGGCTGCCATTCACGGATTTAAAGGATGGGCGCGAAGCCTCATAGAAGGTAACCTAATCGAAGATATCAACACAAAAAATGAGTTCGGAGGTTTCGAAACCGGCGGAATGAAAATTCACAACGCCGTAGACCTGACCATCAGAAACAATGTGATCCGGAGAGTTTGTATCGGCGATGTTGGCCAGTATGCCGGAATCTGGATCGATTGGTCGGCGCAGGGAACACGCATTACAGGAAATGTGGTTTACGATTGTACGGCGCCCGCGCTATTTCTTCAGAACGGACATGGAGGAACGGTCTTGGTTGATAACAATGTATTTTCAGGAGAGATTCGGACTTCCATGTCAAACTGTATGTATGTGCACAATCTTTTTGAGAATTGTAAATGGAATTATCAGTTCGAGAAGTTCTCTCCTGTATATTATCAGCCTCACACAGGGATTGTTGCCGGCGAAATTCCGATAGCCTACCAGAACGATATCAACTGCAACAACATTTACACGCAGTTGGGTACTGACAAGATCCCGGATTATCCCGGGTTTCGTTTCAATCAGAATGTGTTCTACCAGGAGGCTGCCGCTTATCCCTTTGGAGATAAAAAAAGCATCATCAAAAATGATTTTGTTGCGAATGTTGTTTTCAGGAGTTTACCCAATGGAGTAGAAGTCCTCTTTTCAGTAGATAAATCGCCGCATAAGGTTAAGTCACCCTTGATCGATTATGAGTTTGCAGGCGTTAATGAGATAACCCGGCAGGGACTCGATGATTGGAAAGGAAACCGGTTTGCTGTCTCGACTGACCTAGTTGGCAATCCAAGAAGCTTGAAATACCCGGTAGCCGGACCTTTGGAAGATTTAAGAAAGGGTAGGAATAGCATAAAGTTGATGATTAAACCTGTCAAATAATGGAATGATGATGAAACGAGCATGTAAAATACTTACATCTAAGATTATGAGAATGGCCTCATGCGAGTTCCATACGACCATTAAAAAGCAAATTATTCACGTATGAAATCGGACTTACAACCATTGAAAACAGTTGCCATTTTGGTAGCTTTCTTATTGCCTGCCATAAGTTTTGCGCAAACCGGTTGGTATACTGAAGGCGATTTTGCCCCTTCGAAGCGCATCAAAATAGAGCTCCGGAATCCCTTGAATGTGGATCGGAAAGATTGTCCGGTGGTGATCTCCCGGGAGGAATTTCCGGTAAAAAAGCTGCACGAAATGTGGGTGACAGTGGTGGATAAAAGCTTGCCTGCCAAGGCGAAACCCACCGACGAAGAACTGGCATTTGTTGGCGGACATGGGATCAGGGAAGAGACCAATGGCCACCAGATATTTTACCAGCTCGATGATCTCGACAAGGATGGCATCTGGGATGAACTCTATTTTCAAACCGACCTCCAGGCGAAAGAGACCAAAATCCTCTACCTCTATTTTGGTTTTTCAGGCAGGGGCTGGAATCCTTCGGGTACCTATGCCACCATTGGCAGCTACTGCCGCCACCAGATTGCCTGGTGGGAATCGAAGAACTTTGGCTGGAAATTGTGGTTCCCGACCAGTGTGGATATGTACGGGAAACGCAAACCTCACCTGATTTCGCACCTGATGTGCCAGGACAATCTATGCGGTTATTCCGGAGTCCACAAGGTAAATTGGGAGTATGGATCCGACGTGATGCGGGTGAGCAACTCATTTGGTGCCGGAGGCATCGGCTTGCTTGAATTGGCAGAGTATCCGGATTCGCTGTCATTGCCAAGATTTGCCCCTTTGGAGGCAAAGAAAATCTCAGAAGCCAATTTCAATGAAGATCAGCTGACCGATACACGCTATGCCTTCGAGGTGGTGGTGAATGGGCCACTCCGGAGCATGATCAGGGTAAAAACCATGAACTGGAACAGTGGAAACGGATTTTATGAACTCACGCAGGATTATACCGCCTACACCAACCAAAGCTATTCCACCTGCAAGGTGAAGTTTACCAGCTTTTTCCCGCACCAGAATGGGGTGAGCTTTGTGTGCGGAATCAGGGCCAACGAAATTGAAAAGGAGAACTACGTGGCCAAAGGGATTGCCATCCGCAGCGGCGAAGAACTGGCTGCCGATCCCGACGATGATCTGGGACTGCGCTCACACAAAGTGGAATTTGCAGGCTCTGCGCTGGTGGTGAAAGATCAATATCAACCAAAATATCAGCGGATCAAATCGTTTGGTGACAATCATATTTTCAGAATACCGGTTACATCCGACCATACTTTTGAATACATGATTGCCGGAGCCTGGAGCGAAGGAGTGGTCTACAATACCCCAGAGTTGTTCAAAAACTATGTGAAAGCCAGCGCATTGGAATACAACAATCCGGTAAAAATTAGTTATAGTCCAATAGAATCAAAATAAAAACGGAACATCCATGAAATACCCATGAGACAATATGCTCACCAACCGAAAATGATTATGTGGGTATTCCATCTGGCCATTAAAAAACAAATTATAAACAGATGAACTATCGAACATTAGCCCTATTAAGTGTCACCATTGCGCTGGCAATTGGTTCAACAGGTTTCCAGCCTGCAACCTGGCAATCCAAATTTGTAACTGAATCCAACGGCAAGCTGATCTATGCCCCTGATGCCAAGGGGGACCAGCTGCCCGATTTCAGCAAAGTGGGCTACCACAAGGGAGAGGTGGAAATACCGGATGTAGCTGTTGTCAGGACAATTGCACCTCCAGCTACAGGGGAGGCGCAGGAGTTGCTTCAAAGTGCGATTGACGAGGTGGCTAAAATGCCCCTCAACAACAAAGGATTCCGTGGTGCCATCCTGCTAAAAAAAGGAACCTACCGGATACCCGGAAAGATCAACATCGGGACTGGTGGAATTGTCCTGAGGGGAGAAGGTACGGATGAGCAGGGCACCATCCTGGTGGCATCTGGCAAAGGGCAGCGAACATTGCTGAATATTTCCGGAAGTAGCGCTACTGTTGAGATAAAAGGGACCAAAGTTGCTATCGCTGACGCATACATCCCGGTAGGCAGTTTTTCCTTCCAATTGGAAAACGCCAGCGGATTCAAGGCAGGTGATCCCATTGTCTTGTTAAGGCCGGGTACTGACAAATGGATCAACGAGCTGAAGATGGATCAGATCGAGGAGAAATCTGGCACCAAACAGTGGAAAGCAAAGGAGTATGATCTCAAATTTGAAAGGGTGATTACCAAAATCGAGGAGAACAAAATCTGGATCGACCAACCGGTGGTAATGGCCATGCAAAAGGAGTATGGTGGCGGCTCGGTTAACCGGATACTTGACAACAGAATCTCAGAAAACGGGATTGAAAATATGCTTATTCTATCCGACTATACCTCCGAAACCGACGAGGACCATGGTTGGTATGCCATAGCTTTTCAGAACTCAAGGGATGGTTGGGTCAGGAATGTCGTGGCCAAATATTTTGGCAATGGCTGTGTCACCATGACCGGTAGCAGCAAATACATCACCGTTACCGATTCAAAATGCCTGGAGGCCAAATCTGTCATCACGGGAGGAAGGCGGTACTCTTTCAACATCAGCGGACAGATGTGCCTGGTAATGAATTGCGAAACCACCGAAGGCCGGCACGATTATGTGACCAGCTCCCGCGTATGCGGACCCAATGTCTTCTACAACTGTAAAGCATCCAAAACCCATGCCGATATTGGTCCGCACCACCGCTGGTGTGTCGGTACCCTGTACGACAACGTCACCACAGATGGGGAAATCAATGTGCAGGACCGGGGCAACTCAGGCTCCGGACATGGATGGGCAGGGGCCAACCAGGTGCTCTGGAACTGCAAAGTCAAGAAAGCCGCTGTTCAAAAACCCTGGGTCTCTGCCAACAACTGGTGCATCGGACTCACGGGCGAAAAAGCTACGGGCAGGTTCAAAGATAGAATGGATGGGGAGTGGGAAGGATTGAATCAGCCTGGGCTTCAGCCTGCATCATTGTTCATGGCACAAAAATATCAATCCAAAAAATGATGAGAAGATTTACCCTGATACCCATTCTTCTCAACCTGCTCCTGCTCTGCTCATTTTCTTTGTTTGCCCAAAAAGGGGATGAAGACGCGGAGATGTTCAACCGGGCCAAACTACGTGACCAGCAAGCCATCGACGATGCAGTGAATGGCTGGTGGAGCCAGTCCATGAAAACCAGTGATCAGCGCATTGCCTGGTGGCGCGATGCCCGCTTTGGCATGTTCGTGCACTGGGGGGTATACTCCTTACCAGGAGGGAAATGGAAAGGCAAGGTGGTGAGTGGTTATGCTGAACACCTGATGCGAAAAGAGAAGATTTTCAGGGCCGAATACCTGGAGCTGGCTCACCGGTTCAACCCGTTGGAATTCAATGCCGATGAGTGGATCCGAACGGCCAGGGATGCCGGGATGCGCTATTTCATCATCACCGCCAAGCACCACGACGGTTTTGCCATGTATCCCTCTGCTGTTTCGGATTTTAACCTGACGAAACAGACCCCATTCAAGCGCGATCCAATGGCAGAACTCTCTGCAGCCTGCAAAAAGTACGGGGTCAAATTCGGATTTTACTACTCCCATGCATTCGACTGGGAACATCCAGATGCCCCCGGCAACGATTGGGAGTACGACAATCCCGGCGGTGACCTGCTGCTCCATGGCGGCGCCAACTGGTTCGATGCGGAACCACAACGGCTGCCCAAAGCGGTCAAATATGTCAATGGAAAAGCCATTCCCCAAATCAAAGAGCTAATCAACAAATACCATCCCGACATACTGTGGTTCGATACCCCTCACAAAATTCCGCTTTCAGAAAACATCCGCATCCTCAAGGCGATCCGCGAAACCGATCCCAATGTGGTGGTCAATGGCCGATTGGCTCGCAGCTCTGCCGTAATGTTCGGCGATTACAAGAATACGGCCGACCGTCCTGCCGAATTCTTCCCGGTCGAAGGCGATTGGGAAGCCATTCCCACCACCAACGAATCGTATGGATACAGCAAATTCGACCAAAGCCACAAACCTGTCTCCTTCTTCATCCAATTATTGGCCAAATCAGTATCCCGTAACGGGAATCTGCTGATGAACATCGGTCCGATGGGCAATGGCAGAATGGATACTAAAGACCTGGAAATACTGAAGGGGATTGGAGACTGGATGAAAAAAAACGGTGAAAGTTTCCACGGCGCCAACTCCTCACCGCTGCCATTGCAATTTTGGGGAGTCGTGACGCAGAAAGATAAAAAATTGTACCTTCACGTGTTCGACTGGCCGGAAAATGGAATCCTGGATCTGGGTGGACTAAAAAGCAAATTCAAGGGTGCCTATTTCCTGGTGGAAGAAGGGGAAAAGTCAATTCCTGCAAGGCGTTTGAATGAATTTACTGTTCGCCTGACTGTGCCAAAGATTGCACCAGACACTGTCAATACGGTAATCGTTTTGGAAACAGAAGGGGAAATAGCCTGTGACCCGGTTCGGTTGCTGGCAGGAGATCATCCCAACAGACTACTGGCTTTCGATGCCACCCTTCATGGCAATGGATTGAAATATGGGGATGGCAAGGCCAAAAGGTTCTTTGTCGAAAACTGGAAAACGGGCGACCAGTGGTTCAGTTGGGAAGTAAGACTTAACGAGCCGGCAACGTACAAAGTTGAGCTGAAATATGCTGGAGCCAAGGGCTCAGGCGGAAAAATCAGATTGGAAGCAGGAAGCGTGAAGCTGGATGCTGCCATCCCAGTGGATCAGGTACTGAATGAAGTCAACACCCTTTCGCCGGGAAATATAAAACTAAACAAGGGCACCAGCCAAATCAGACTGATGCCGCTCTCTTTTGGGAAGGAAGAACTTATCAAACTGCTTGAAGTACAATTGATACCAACAAACCAAAAATAAAATTTAAACATGGAAAAAACAGACCAAACCCGACGCGGTTTTATTGAAAAAACAGCACTGACTGTTGGCGGAATTTCAGTTGCCCTGAATGCCGTGAGTGCACCTGGATTAGGCAGAACCGTTGGCCCCAACGACAAGATCAGGATGGGGTTTATCGGCATCGGAAACAGGGGCTCCCAACTCCTGGAGCTATTTATGCAGCAAAGTGATGTGGAAGTAGTGGCCTTGTGCGACATCTACGAACCCTACCTGCAGCGCAACCGGGCAAAAGTGGATCCCCGCTACCTGGCAGACCGCGCAGGTCAGGTGCCAAAAATGGGCGAAAAATTCCCGGTCCAACCCAAACTGTACAGTGACTACCGAAAATTATTGGAGGATAAGAGCATCGATGCGGTTTGCATCGCAACGCCCGACCACTGGCACGCCATCCAAATGATCGATGCGGTCAAGGCAGGAAAAGATGTCTATGTGGAGAAACCGCTGACCCAAACCATCAAGGAGGGCCGGACCATGGTCAACATGTGGAAAGCCAGCGACAGGGTGGTAGCCGTAGGTCTCAACCGAAGGGGCAATGAAGTGTACCAAAAACTTGCCAAAGAGATTCCTGCCGGAAGAATCGGTCAGGTTACCTCCGCGAGGGCTGCCAGGGTGAGCAACATGTTCCCCGACGGGATTGGAAAGCTGAAAGCAGAACAACCACCCAAGGATTTCGATTGGGATATGTGGCTGGGGCCCCGTGCATTCCGGCCCTACAAATACAACATTGCCCCTTACATGTTCAGGTGGTGGGGCGAATTCTCCAGCCAGATGGGCAACTGGGGAGTTCACTACATGGATGCCATGCGCTGGATGATGGGCGAAGTAGCACCGGTTGCGATCTCAGCACACGGCGGAAAATATGTGCTGGACCACGACGGAGACATTCCGGATACCATGCAGGTTACCTACGAATTTGCTTCCAAAAAGATGATCTCTTTCAGCATATTTGAAGCAAGTGGTGGCGAACTGTTCCCTTACGGGGAAATTGAACTCCGGGGTACCAAGGGAAATCTCTATGCCAGTCAGGATGGTTACAAGATCGTTCCTTCCAAAAAAGGACAGTTTCAAAACTGGAAGGAGAAGGAGTTGATCAAGACGGAAGAGATGAATGTTCCTACTCAAAATTTAACAGATGGAAGCAATTCCTATGCCACTGCCAATGTGATCCGAAACTTCCTGGATTGCATCAAAAACAGGGGTATTCCGCTCTGTACCCTGGAAGAGGGACACCGCTCGACCAGCTTTGCACACCTGGCCAACATCGCGCTGGCTACCGGCAAACGGCTCCAGTGGGATCCCGACAAGGAGCTCTTTACCAATTCGGAGGAAGCCAACAAAATGCTGCATTACGAATACCGGAAGCCCTGGAAATTGTAGGCACTATGCAAGATCTTAATTGTCTCGCAAAGCACGCAAAGAAACGCAAAGAAGAATTTTTCCCTTGCGTTTCTTTGTGTGCTTTGCGAGACCAATTAATGTTGTTAATCAGTTGAACTTTTGATTAAAATACCAAATAATAAAATCCGAACCCATGGAACGACGCAACTTTATCAGTACTACCGGACTTTCTGCAGCCGGTATCACGCTGGCAGGCAATGGCATGGCCATTCCAGCAGCGAAATCACCCAAAAGACCCTTGTGTGCATTCACCAAATGCCTCCAGTTTCTGAACTTCGAGCAGATCGGTGAAGTGCTGGCACGTCTCGAATTTGACGGAGCAGACATTACTGTCAGGCCGGACGGTCAGATTGAGCCAGCCAACGTGAAGGCAGAATTGCCCAAGGCAGTTAAAACGCTCCAAAAGGCAGGAATTGCAGTTCCATTGATGGTTACCGCTGTCACTGACGCTGCCGATCCGCTCTCCATTGAGACCTTAAAGGTCGCTGCGGATGCGGGGATTACCCACTACCGGATGGGATGGCTCTCCTACGATTTCAAAAAGACCATCCAGCAAAACCTTGACGGCTACAAAGGCTCCTTTGAAAAACTGGCCAAACTGAATGAGAAGTTAGGCATTCACGGAGGCTACCAGAACCACTCCGGACTGCATGTTGGCGCGCCGGTTTGGGACTTGTACGACCTGGTCAAGGAGGTCGATCCAAAATACCTTGGGGTGCAGTACGATATCAGGCATGCCACTACCGAAGGGGGCTACTGCTGGTTGCTGGGCATGAAAAGGGTTGCACCCTGGATCAGGTCCATCTGCATCAAGGACTTTGTATGGGGAAAAGATGCCAAGGGTGCCTGGAAGCACCAGAATGTGCTGCTGGGTGAAGGAATGGTCAACTTCAAGGAATTTTTCAAGGAGTATGCCACCCTGAAAGTAGAAGCTCCGGTCAGCATCCATTTCGAATACGACCTCGGCGGCGCAGAATCCGGCAAGAAAACCACTACCATGGATCCTGAGAAGATCTATGCCATGATGAAGAAAGACCTGGATTGGCTTCGTGCAAGCATGAAGAAAAACCAAATTGAACTTTGAGATTTCAGGATCCTTAATCTTCTTCAACCACTTTAAAACACCTTAACAAATCCAGCCGCATAGCGGCGGCATGTTGGTAGAAAGAGAAGGTTGTGTGTGAAACCCGTCCGCGAACCATCATTCAGAAAAGCGATTGGATCGTATCGGACGGAAGGCACAAATCAGGAAAAAAGAACATTCTGAAACAGGTAAAAACGCAAGAAATTCCAGATGAGCCTTATAAAAATTATTGTCGTGTTTTTATACCACAAACCCATGAAGGGGCTGGATTGCTGCAATTATCTGAAATTTTGATAGATGCTGGAAGTCCCCTTCAGAGCCTGTCCCGATCTAGATCGGGAGGATTTAGGGGTAAATTGGAAAATGGGATGCTGCTTTTTAAGCATTTATTGAACTAAATTTTCATTTATTAAACTATTTACGAGTGAAAAAAATATCTCCTATCCTTATAATTTTGATATTATCTGCCTGTTTTATTACTACATCCCTCCAGGCAAAGAAGGGCATCAAACGGCCACCCATTACCGGAATTGCCCATGCTGCCTTCTTTACCAAAGATGTGGAGAGCACCCGCCAATTCTACAAGGAATACCTGGGATTTGCCGAAGCCTTCTCCTTGATGACCCCTAACGGGAAAGAGCTGGCCCTTGCCTTTATCAAGATCAATGACCGTCAGTTTGTGGAGATTTTTCCCGAAAGGAAACAAGGGGGCAACCGCATGTACCATTTTTCGGTGGAGACCAGCGATGCTGAAGCTATGCGCAAATACCTGGCATCAAAGGGGATAAAGGTGCCGGAAACAACACCCAAAGGTAGGACAGGCAACTCCAACTATTTCGTAACGGATCCCAATGGTACCATCTGCGAGATGGTTCAATACGAACCCAACAGCATGTCGGCCAAATCGCTTGGCAAGGATATGCCCGACACAAGAATCGCCACCCGGATGAGCCACGTTGGTTTCATGGTTCCCGACCTGGAGAAGGCCATCGCCTTCTATTGCGGCATACTTGGCTTCAAGGAGACCTGGCGGGGAAGCCGGGATGGGAAAAATGTGACCTGGGTCAATTTGAAGGTTCCCGATGGCAACGACTACATCGAACTGATGCTCTACGACAAGGAACCCACTGCAAATTCGATGGGGACCATGAACCATATCTGTTTAGAAGTAAATGACGTAGCTGTTTCAGAAGCCACGTTGGCTACCAGGAAACTGCCCGAAGGTTTGAAACCCACCACCGCCCTGAAAACCGGTATCAACCGGAAACGGCAGATCAACTGCTACGATGCGGATGGCACCAGGGTGGAGATCATGGAGGCCAAAACGGTGGATGGGAAGAAGGTTCCATCTTCTGATGCGCCACCTTTGAAATATGTAGCAGTAACCAATTAACAATCAAGCGAATTACCAATGACTATACCAACCTCCAGAAGAGAATTTTTGAGAACTACCGGTGTTGCAGGAACTGCTACTTTGGCCGGATTTGAAGCAATGGGCAGTCCGGCACTTCAGGCCAAAGCCAAATCTATCACCATCTCCGACGTTGGCTCCAATTTTGAGCGGGAACCACTGATCCGGCCTTTCGGTTTCAAGGGCGGATTTATGACCGAAATCTGGCAAACCGTCAACTACCTGAAGAGCAGTTCGGGCAAACATTCCATAGGACTATGTACCCAGAATGTGCTTTGGTCGGACGCGCAGGTTTTTGCAGCCCATTCCGAGAGTGGCGGCAATGCCCTGATGTTTGCCCTGACAGAGCGGGTACTCCAGATCATGAAGGGGCAGAGCTTCACCACTCCCATCGAATTGCTCGACAACATTCTTCCGGAAGTCTATGCCTACGGACAGAAAATCACCGCCAATCAGCAACTCCGCAAGACCTTCGCCCTGAATGCGCTCGTAGGTACCGACAACGCAGCCTGGTTGCTCTATGCCGCAGAGAATGGATTGAAAACCTTTGACGAAATCATCCCGAAAGCCTACTTGCCGGCCCTCTCCAACCACCACAAACAAGCAGCAGCGATACCCCTGATGGCCTACAGCATCCCGGTAGGTGAAATCCGGGAGGCTGTCGAACAAGGATATTTCTTCATGAAAATCAAGATCGGCCAACCAGGCACACAGGAGGAGATGCTCGAAAAGGACAAGGCCAGACTCACGGCCATCCACCAGGCCATCGGAATGGTAAGGACTTCCTACTCCAAAGATGGCAAATTGCCCTACTATTTTGATGCCAATGGCCGGTACGAAAAGAAGGAGACCCTGCTGAAACTGATCGACCATGCCCGAAAAATCGGGGCGTTCGACCAGATTGCGATCATCGAGGAACCTTTTGCTGAAGAGCTGGAATTCGATGTATCGGACATTCCCGTTAGGTTGGCTTCCGATGAGAGCGCCCATACCGATGAAGATGCCATCAAGCGCATACAAATGGGTTACAAAGCCATCGCCCTGAAAGCCATTGCCAAAACCCTGAGCATGACCATGAAGATCGCCCAAGCCGCCCACGAGCGGAACATCCCCTGCTTCTGCGCCGACCTGACTGTGAATCCCATCCTGGTGGATTGGAACAAAAATGTAGCAGCCAGGTTAGGCTCCTTCCCCGGACTGGAAAATCTCGGTTTGATCGAAAGCAATGGGCACCAGAACTACAAGAACTGGAACACCATGATGGGCTATCATCCTGGTAAGGAGGGCGCCTGGGTGAAGGCCACCAAAGGGGTCTATGAATTGACAGACGAATTCTACAGAACCAGTGGCGGAATCTTTGAACCCATGCCCCATTACGAGGAGATGTTTGCGGCTCAGAAAAAATAACAATTTCAAGTGCATTTGATATTTTCAGGACTATTGCTACCAGCAGGATGGATAACTTCAGTGAAATGCATCTTTCAAAAATGACAAAGCGGCAACAGATTAAAATTCGATGCAAACAAAGAATATTTCGTTAAAATTTTGCCAATAATTCATTAAAATTCATTAACTTAATGCTGCAAGACAGCGGTCAAATTCGTCCGCCAGAAAAAATCACTGATATGGCAAAAAATAGAGTGATTAATGTGAAAGGGACTGAGATAATCGTTTTTCAAGGTGGGCTTCTAGATTATTTATCACTTACTGACATCGCAAGATATAAAGATGCTGAGCATACGGATGATATCATTAAAAATTGGCTTAGAAATAGGAATACCATCGAACTCTTGGGTTTTTGGGAACAAATGCATAATCCCGATTTTAAACCCGTCGAATTCGACGGGTATAGAAAACAAGCCGGACTTAATAGTTTTACGATGACACCAAAGAAGTGGATTGAATCAACTGCCGCAATCGGACTCGTTTCTAAATCCGGTAGATATGGTGGTACTTTTGCACACAAAGACATTGCTTTTGAATTTGCCTCATGGATATCTATTGAATTCAAGTTATTTATAATCAAAGAATTTCAACGCTTAAAAGATGATGAGAATGACCGGCTGAAATTAGGTTGGAGTCTTCAACGGACCTTGGCCAAAATTAATTACCACATTCATACCGACGCAATCAGAGAAAACCTGGTACCTGCCGAATTGACCAGGCAACAAATCAATTTTGTCTACGCCAATGAGGCTGACATGCTTAATGTTGCCTTGTTTGGAAAAACGGCACAGCAATGGCGAAACGAAAATCCTGATAGCGAAGGAAATATCCGCGATAATGCTACCATCGAACAGTTGGTGGTACTCTCAAATATGGAAAGTATCAATGCGGTTTTAATCCATCAACAATTGACCCAAAGTGAGCGTTTAACACAACTCAACCGCATTGCCATTACACAGATGAGATCATTGATAAACAATAAAAATTTCAAAGCTGTAAACCAATTATCCAATAAGCCGGACTAGAATAAGTCAAATCTAAAATTATCCAGACAAAAAATGAGTACGAAATCCATTTTCCGAACGGCCCTGATCCTGCTAAGTGTGGTCTGCCTGGCCGCCACCACCGACCAAGTCAAAAATGTACTGATCATAGGCGATTCAATCTCCATCGGGTACACCCCCTATGTTCAAAAAGCCCTTGCACCGGCCATTAATGTGGCACACAACCCGGGGAATGGCGGTTCTACGGTCCGGGGAGTCGACAGTCTGGAGGTGTGGCTCGGCAACCGGGAGTGGGACATGGTCCTGTTCAACTTCGGCTTGCACGACCTGGTACACAAGGATGCCCAGAACAAATACGATGTAACCGGAAAGGTCTCGGTAACCCTCGATCAATACCGCACCAACCTTGAGAAAATTGTGGCAAAATTAAAGGAGACCACCGCAGTACTGGTTTTTGTGACCACCACTGTGGTTCCTGAAAACTCTGCCGGCAGAAAAGTGGAGGATCCGGCACAATACAACCAGGTAGCCCTGGAGGTGATGAAAAAGAATGGCATTCAGGTGATCGATCTTTATACCGCATCGCAAACCATCCATCCACAAAATTCCAAACCGGGAAATGTCCATTATTCGGATGCCGGCTATGAACTTTTGGCTGCACCACTGGTGGAAACCATCCGTTCAGTTCTTCAAAAATAGGGGACAACAAGACCATTGATGTTTATCGATTGACCGAAGATTAAACTAAAACGATACTATCCAGATGAAGAAGTGCCTGTTGATCCTATTTATCGGTTTGTTCCTGATCCAGGGAGCCATCTCCCAGGAGAGCAAAGAATCCCGTGACAAGCGGATGCAGTGGTGGCGCGAAGCCCGCTTCGGTCTCTTTATCCATTGGGGGCCCTATGCCATTTTCGGTGGTGAATACCACGGACACCAGCAGAAAAGAGGTGGTGCAGAGTGGATCATGAACCGCTGCAAAATACCGGTGGCCGAATACCAACAGGTTGCCTCGACCTTTAATCCGGTGAAATACAACCCCGAATCCTGGGTCTTGCTGGCCAAAGAGGCCGGCATGAAATACATCGTCATCACCTCCAAGCACCACGATGGTTTTGCCATGTTCAAATCCAGTGCCAGCACATTCAACATTGCCGACTTCACCCCCTACAAAAAGGATGTCCTTGAGGCCCTGGCCAAAGCCTGCAAAAAACACGACATGAAACTGGGATTCTACTACTCCCAGGCCCAGGACTGGAACAATCCAGGCGGCGCTGTAGCCCGAAAGGTTTCAGCCGAAGGATGGGAAAATCCCGATTCAACAAGAATTGATGCTTATACTGCCGCCAACAAGGGGCATTGGGATCCTGCACAACTAACCTCTACCATGGACGAGTACGTCAACAGGGTCGCCATTCCGCAGGTGAAGGAGTTGCTGACCAACTACGGAGAGGTGGCGGTGTTGTGGTGGGACACCCCTACCGGGATGACCGATGAAAATGCCCTGAAGCTGCAGGAACTGCTGAAACTTCAGCCAGGCATTATCACCAACGACCGGCTGAAACGGCCCAATTTCCCGGGCGATACAGGTTCACCGGAGCAAAAAATTCCCGGAGCTGACGAACTGGATGGCAGGGACTGGGAAACCTGCATGACCATGAACGGAACCTGGGGCTACCGAACCAACGACGACAAATGGAAATCACCGGAAACGCTGATCCGTAACCTTTGCGACATTGCCTCCAAGGGAGGTAATTACCTGCTCAATGTCGGCCCTGATGCCCTCGGACAGATTCCGCAACCCAGTATCGACAGATTGAAAGCGGTGGGCGCCTGGATGAAAGTCAACAGCGAAGCAATCTATGCCACCAAGGCCTCCCCTTTCGGGATATTGCCCTGGGGCCGTTGTACGAAAAAGGAGTCCGACGGAAACACCCTCCTCTATTTCTCGGTCTTCGACTGGCCGAAAGATGGCAAACTGGTCATACCCGGATTGAACCAACCGGTAAAGTCAGCTGTAATCCTTGCCAGCGGATCTGCATTGAAAAGCAAAAGCTCCCCCGATGGCATGACCATTGCACTGCCTGAAAATGCTCCGGATGCCATCGCCACAGTGATCAAGGTCACCGTCAAAGGCGCCGTAGCCAATCTTTCCGAAGGGGCTAAGAAGAAGATGAAAACCGGGGCGCTGGATTAATACTAACAGACCTTCAAGGTTTTGAAAACCTTGAAGGTCTAAAAAAGCAAAATATGAAAAAGATAATTGGAATTATTATAGTGTTGATCCTGCAAGGATATAAATCTGAAGGACAGAATTCCGTCCGCTACCTGCAGCCCATTTTCGAAAAAGTGGCTATCCAGGAAGATGTCGAATTTGGCGAAGTAGTCAATTTTGAAGGAAAATCTGAAAAATTGTTGCTGGACATCTATGCTCCGGAAGGAGATACTGAAACCATGCGGCCCGTCATCCTGCTGTTTCATGGCGGAGGTTTCAGACCAGGTAACGACAAGAAACAGAGTTACATCGTAAAGTTTGCAAAAGATTTTGCACAAAGAGGTTACGTATGTGTCTCCATCAACTACCGCATCAGGAATGCGCCCAGGGAAGACAAAAAGGGAACCATCGGGGATGCCATTCAGGATGCCATGACAGGGCTCAACTGGATCAAATCCAACCAGCAGAAATTAAAGATTGACACCAAAAAAATCATCGTCGGAGGTGGTTCTGCGGGTGGCATGCTGGCGGTAAACTTTGGCTGCAAGGACAATAGTACAGCCGAGAAATGGGACAAATCCGGCATCATCGGCCTTGTCAATCTTTGGGGAAGCCCCGATTCAACCTATATGTTTGCCGGGATCGATAAAAATGATCCGCCTATCATCACGGTGCACGGGACTGCCGACAAACTGGTGCCTTACGAAAACTCCCTTCAGCTGACGAAGGAACTCGATAAAAACAAAATAAGGAATGAACTCGTCACCATCGAAGGAGGGGAACATACGCCGGTGAAATATTATGCTGATTTCTCGGTGAAGATTGCCAGTTTTATCTATGGGTTACTCCGACTAACAAACCAATAGGTAATTCAATTCGGCTATTCTCCGGAGGAGATTAATATCCATAGAAAATGAATTCTTGAAGACAGATTTCCCGCGAGGGAATCAACCCTTTCTAATTTATGTCCTGTCGGACAATCGGTTAATGTACATTTGTTTTCTATGGATATTAATGCCCTCCGGGCAATGAAAAGCAATGATTCAGATTTTTTAATCACCTCATTATATGTATAATAAATCTAAAAGACTACGCACTTATCTACTTGTACTTATCCTCCTCTGTTCAACCGTTGGAAAATCCCAGGATCTAACCTGGACGGAGGTTGCACCCGGCGTATGGAAAGCGACTGCCGGAATTCCCGATAAGTTTGATTTGCTGTCAGCAGCTGAGTCAAAACCTGCAATGGAAGCGCTGGGCCGACTTGGCACGGGTACCTTCCCTCTGCCCAAAGGGGAGATTGCAGCCGAAATCATAGATGGAAAAACCATGCTCCGCTTCCCCCTGATGAAGGAGGAGAGACTCTATGGTTTTGGACTGAATTTTAAAACGGTGCAGCAAAGGGGTAAAATCCTGCAACTACATGTCGACCACTATGGTGGCACCGACAACGGCCGTACCCATGCCCCGGTTCCATTTTACGTTTCGAGCCAGGGTTATGGCGTCTTTGTCAACAGCGCCAGGTACATCACAGTCTATGCAGGCACGGCCGTCCGGAAGGATAGTCCCAATGCCCCGGAGCCAAAAGACCGCAATACCGATAAAAAATGGAACTCACAGCCTTACTCCGATGCGGTGGAGATGGTGGTTCCGACTACCGGGACCGACATCTACCTCTTTGCCGGCCCCACTCCACTCGATGCGGTGCGCCGCTTCAACCTGTTCAATGGCGGAGGGTGCCTCCCTCCCCGCTGGGGACTGGGCTTCACCCAAAGGGTAAGATCCCTGTTTACAGCCGATCAGGTAATGGAAGAGGCCAAAGCCTTTGCTGAAAAAGGTTATCCACTCGATTTTATTGGTCTGGAACCAGGCTGGCAAAGCAAATCCTATCCCTGTACCCTGGAGTGGGACAAGAGCAGGTTTCCCGATCCGGTTGGATTCGTAAAAACCATGCAGGCGATGGGTATCCGGCTCAACCTCTGGACCAATCCCTACCTCTCTCCCGACTCCCCAATCTACGGGAATCTAAAATCCTTGTCGGGAACGCATACCGTCTGGGGAGGAATTGTCCCTGATTTGACCCTTCCTGAAGCCAGAAAAATTTATTCCGATCAACTGTTGAAAGATCAGATAAGCATCGGCATAAGTGGCTACAAGGTAGATGAATGCGACGGATACGACCGCTGGCTGTGGCCCGATGTCGCCAAATTTCCCTCAGGGAATAGTGCCGAACAGCTGCGCCAGACCTATGGAGTCATGCTGCAGAAGATGACATCCGATCTCTACCGCCGGCAAAACAGCCGGACTTTTGGTTTGGTTCGGGCCTCCAATGCCGGAGGAGTATCACTTCCCTATGTGATCTACAACGACTACTACAGCCACGAAGATTTCATCACGGCACTGATCAACAGTAGTTTCTCGGGTGTTCTCTGGACACCTGAGGTGCGTGGGTCCAAGACCGGCGAAGAGTGGGTGCGCCGCATGCAAAGCGTCTGTTTCTCCCCCATGGCAATGATCAATGCCTGGTCGGATGGCACCAAACCCTGGTCATTCCCGGAAGTAGAGAAGGAGGTAAAGGCCATTGCCCTGCTGCGGATGCAGCTGATGCCTTATTTTTACTCCGAATTTGCCAAATACCATTTCGAAGGTACCCCTCCCTTCCGTGCCATGAACCTCGAACCTGGTTTTGCTGCAAAAGTCCAGACAGAGCTAAAAAACAGTAACCTGAGCGAAAACCCCTATGCCGAAGCTGTCACAAAAGAGGTCAAAGACCAGTACATGGCGGGCGAATACCTGCTGGTTGCCCCGCTCTTCAAGGGTCAGACCGAGAGAACCGTGATCCTGCCGCAAGGCAAATGGTACGATTTCTACACGGGCATACTGGCAGGTGAGGGCGAGGTAATCAAGGTCACTGCCGGATTGGATAAAATTCCGGTATTTGTCAAGGAGGGAGGAATCATTCCCATGATGCCGCCAGTGCTCCATTCACCGGCCAAGGGTGAGAAGTTCGACCTCGAAATCCGTTGTTATGGAAACAAACCAGCCAGCTATGAACTCTACGACGATGACGGAGAAACTTTTGACTACGAAAAAGGTCTCTATTCGTGGCGGAGAATTACTGTTGCCATCGATAAAAAAGGTAAATTAGCGGGGTCTGTTTCCAAGCCGTTGAAAGGGTTGCCGGATAATCTTGGCAATGTAACCTGGAAATTCATGACACGATAATTAACTTACCCAAGATGAGAAAAATAATACTCCTCCAATTACTGCTTGCTGCTTTCATGGCCCAAAGTTTTGGAATAATACAGGACAATTCAAAGAATCCCTTCCAGCTCGAACGAATCGCTCCCGTCAAACTGACCAAAGTAGTCGATGGAACATGGCTGGCCGATTTTGGCAAGGATGCCTTCGGGACCCTGGAGTTGAAATACATGGCATCCAAACCGGAAACCCTTGTCATCGCATTGGGTGAGACACTGCTGAACGGACGGATCGACCCCAAACCGGGGGGGACCATCCGCTACCAGGAGGTCAAACTGGAAGTTTCCCCCTCCCAAGGCAGCTATACCCTCAAACTTCCTGCCGACAAGCGGAACACTTCCGGGGCCGCCATATTGCTGCCCGATACCTTCGGGGTAATTACCCCCTTCAGGTACGTCGAAATCAGGAATGCCGCACAACCGGTTACCACCGCAGACCTCAGACAAAAGGCCTATTTCTGGCGCTTTGATGAAAGCCAGAGCAGTTTTACCTCTTCTGATTCGATCCTCAACCAGGTTTGGGAGCTCTGCAAATACACCATGAAGGCCACCTCCTTCGCCGGGCTCTACATCGATGGCGACCGAGAACGAATTCCCTATGAGGCAGACGCTTACATCAACCAACTCGGACACTATTGTACCGACCAGGAGTATGAGCTGGCACAGCGAACCATCGTCCACTTTATGAGCCACCCAACCTGGCCTACCGAATGGTTGCTGCATACCGCCCTGATGATGTACCAGGATTATTACTACTCGGGAGATCTTACCCTGCTGAAGAAGTATTACGGTCCGCTCAGGAACAAAACACTGGTAGACCTGGCCCGCGAAGATGGCCTCATCAGCACCACCTCCGGAAAAGTAACGGATGAACTGATGCAGAAACTAGGCTTCACCGACTCAAAGCAAAGGCTCAGGGACATCGTCGACTGGCCGCCCGGACAAAAAGATACCGGATGGAAGCTGGCACGGCCCGAGGGAGAACGAGACGGACACGAAATGATGCCCATCAACACGGTGGTCAACTGCTTCTTCTACGAGAACATGAGGTTCATGGCAGAAATTGCAGATGTGCTCAACCAACCGGACAAGGCCTACTTCGAAGCAATGGCGGCCAAGGTAAAAGCCTCCATCAACCAGAAACTTCTGGATCCCGTCAAAGGGATCTATGTCGATGGAGAGGGATCCAGCCACTCCTCCATCCATTCGAACATGCTGGCCTTGGCATTCGGCATCGTACCTGCTGATCGGATCAAATCCGTCACCGACTTTGTCAAATCCCGCGGGATGGCCTGCAGCGTTTATGGGGCCCAGTTCCTGATGGATGGCCTGTACAATTATGGAGAAACCCAGTATGCGTTAGACTTGATGCGCTCAACTTCCGAACGTAGCTGGTGGAACATGATCCGTTTTGGTTCAACCATTGCCATGGAAGCCTGGGACATGAAATACAAGCCCAACTCAGACCTCAACCACGCCTGGGGAGCCGTCCCGGCCAACATCATTCCAAGGCAGTTGTGGGGCATTCAACCCAAAACACCAGGATTTGGCACGGTATTGATCTATCCCCGCATGGGCGACCTGAAGTTCAGTACCATCAAAACCCCTACCCCAAAGGGATCGGTAAAGGGGGATTACAAAAAAATCAGCGACGCACTGACTGCCTATTCCATTGAAATCCCTACCGGGATGGCCGGGGAATTCAAAGTGGATGGTGCTGCTAAAAAGGTGGTGCTGCTGAACGGAAAATCCGTCACCCTGACCGATGATATCCTGAAATTAAAAGCAGGGATCAATAAAATTGAGATAAAACTAAAGTAGAATAAACTATTTATGCTTTCAGCAGTCAAACAGGAAGATATCTTGGAATAATCCGCGAAGATCTCAGGCGAATGGTGGAAAATAGACCACTTCCTTGCGTCACTTTGCGTACTTTGCGTGACCCAAATTGAACAATTGCAATCAAATGTATAGAATTACCAATCTCAAAAACAAAACTTTATGAATCAGAATGAAGCTTCAAGACGCTCTTTTCTAAAGAACGCTGCCGCACTCACCGCTGCGGTTTCACTGCCGACCATCCTCACCCAAAGTGCCACAGGAGCCAATCCTGCACCGAAGCCAGTAGCTGCCAGTGACAAGGTCAACCTGGCCTGCTGCGGCATCGGCAACCAGGGGGGATCAGACATTAAATCTTTCTACAAAACGGGTCTTTGCAACATCGTGGCCTTGTGCGACGTCGACATGGGAGCTCCTCACACCCAGGAGATCCTCAAGATGTTTCCGGATGTTCCCCGTTTCCAGGATTTCAGGGTGATGATGGACAAGATGGGTAACCAGATTGATGCCGTTTCTGCTGGTACCCCAGACTTTGCGCACTTTCCGATTGTGATGCACGCCATGAAGATGGGCAAACACATCTTCACCGAGAAACCCATGGGACGCACCTTCAACGAGGTGGAACTGATGATCCAGGGGGCCAAAAAATACCAGGTAGCCACCCAAATGGGAAACCAGGGTCACTCAGAGGCCAACTATTTCCAATTCAAAGCCTGGAAAGAGGCCGGTATCATCAAGGATGTCACCGCCATTACTGCCCACATGAACTCCGCCAGAAGATGGCACGGCTGGGATTTCAAAAATGCCAAATATCCTGAAAAACAAGATATTCCTGCTACCCTTGACTGGGAAACCTGGCACATGGCGACCAAACTGCACCACGACTACAACAAGGATTACCACCTGGGTCAATGGCGCTGCTGGTACGATTTCGGCATGGGCGCCCTTGGCGACTGGGGTGCGCACATCATCGATACTGCCCATGAATTCCTCGACCTCGGACTTCCCTACGAAGTGGATTGCCTGAAGAGCGAAGGGTACAACACCTACTACTTCCCTCAGACCACCACCCTCTCCTTCAAATTCCCCAAACGCGGCAATATGCCGGCACTGGATATCACCTGGTACGACGGTGTAAACAACAAACCTCCACTTCCAGAAGGATATGGAGGCACAGCATCTCTCGATCCAAATATCCCCGCTGCAAGCAATGGCAAAATTCAGGAATCCAGGCTGAATCCCGGCAAGATCATCTACAGCAAGGAGCTGACTTTCAAAGGTGGTTCACATGGAAGTATTCTCTCCATTATCCCTGAAGCGAAAGCCAAGGAGATGGCCTCCAAACTTCCCGAGGTTCCAAAGAGCCCCTCCAACCACTATGCCAACTTCCTGCTGGG
Organism: Tangfeifania diversioriginum; assembly: GCA_945873105.1. Lineage (GTDB taxonomy): Bacteria > Bacteroidota > Bacteroidia > Bacteroidales > Prolixibacteraceae > CAINVV01. The sequence continues at coordinate 4,576 of CAMCBW010000008.1, read as the reverse complement.
CTGCAAAGGCGAAGAGGTTTGCCGTTCAAGGTTCGAAATTGCCGGTCCGCTCAGCCAGGTATTCAACCTCGGCGTTTTGTCACAACAACTCAAGACCAAACTGTTGTTCGACCGCGAAACCAAGCAGATCACCAACAACAAGATTGCCAACGAGTTGCTCGTAGGTGCGCCACCACGCAAGGGCTGGGAGCAATACTACAAACTCTAATATCCCTCACACCTGTCAGGTTTTACACCTGACAGGTGTAAATTTTTACCGATGATCAAATCTTCTGTCTGTTGGCTGATTGCCCTGTTTTTGCTGATCCCAGGACCACTACTCGCGGAAACATCTTCAGCCGGTAAAGCGGTTGGAAATTTGTCAAAGCTGGTGCTGGACAATATCCAAAATGAGACGATCGCTCACGCAAAAGAATTTTTGGGAGCGAAACCTGTAACCGTCACCGCCACCTCCTGCAAGCGCAGTGCCGGCGGCGTGCATGACTTTTACTCGGAAGGAGACTATTGGTGGCCCGATCCGGCCAAACCCGACGGTCCTTACCTCCAGAAAGATGGCCAGAGCAATCCGGATAACTTTTCGGATCACCGTTTGGCCATGATCAGGCTCAGCGAAATCACCGCTACCCTCACCTCTGCCTGGCTGCTGACCGGGGATAAAAAATATGCTGCCAAAGCACTCGAACACCTCAAAGCCTGGTTTGTCGATCCGGCTACCCGGATGAATCCAAATCTTCTTTATGCACAGGCCATTTGGGGCCGTTTCACCGGCAGGGGTATCGGTCTGATCGATGCCTACCACCTGGTTGAAGTTGCACAATCTGCTAAATTACTGATGGAGGCCAAAGCGGTACCGGAGGCTGACGCAGAAAAAATCAAAGTCTGGTTCACCCAATTTTTGAATTGGATGACCACCCACCAATATGGCATCGACGAGATGAATGCCAAAAACAACCATGGCACCTGCTGGGTGGCAACTGCAGCCTCCATGGCCACCCTGGTTGGGGATGAGAAGGTCCGCCAAATGTGCGTAGACCGCTTTAAAACGATACTGTTGCCCTCCCAAATGGCGGATGACGGCAGTTTCCCACTGGAACTCAAAAGGACAAAACCATACGGATATTCGCTCTTCAACATCGATGCCTTCTGCAATGTTGCAAGAATCCTGTCGACCCCGGCCGATAATCTCTGGACGTTTACCACCCCGGATGGCAAGTCGCTGAAAAAGGGGATGGAATACATCTTTCCCTACATAAGGGACAAAGCCACCTGGCCTTTTGCCAAAGACATCTATATCTGGGAAGAGTGGCCTGTTCGCCATTCGAGCCTACTTTTTGCCGGCATAGCCTATGCAAACGAAGCATGGATCCAAACCTTCCTGAGCCTTCCCGCCAATCCTACCCATCCTGAGGTCATCCGGAATTTGCCGGTAAGACATCCGGTGATTTGGCTGAAAGAAGGAAAGGAATGACGGAGGGACGGAAAAATGACAGAGAGACGGAAGAATGACTGAGGGACTAGGGGACTTAGGGACTAGGGGACTTAGGGAATGATTCGAACTCTTTCAATGATACGGTTTCAGACCATGAACATATATGGTTCCAAAGTGGTACTGCGCTGAACTTGCCGATGGGTCAAAAGATTCCGGGATGGAATCAGGCAAATTGTATCTTCAGTTTCGATTTTTGACCATCCTATTCCTGCCTCACGAATCCAGCCCAGGAGGGGCGATCTGTTGGTAGAAAATAAAGAAAGTGAAGAAAGCCGTCCGCGATCGAATACCCAAAAAACGAGAATTTTCGTTTCGGACGGAAGGGTTCGGATCCGGAATATTGCTGAAAAAAATATCATCCTAGATTGATTATGAAAATGAAAATCTCACCTGGAATTTCGACTGTTTGGATCATGATCCTGTTGATCTGCAGCAAATCAGTCCTTTTTGCCCAAAACCCACACATCCTAGTCACCAACAACGACAAACAATCCGTCCTTTCCAAGGTGAAAGAGCAGCCATGGGCCAAAACCATCCTCAATGAGATGAGCGAAAATGTCACCCCCTATGTGGAGCGACATGTTACCGATCCGCAGTGGATTTTGAGCCGATACCTGATGAACCGCATTCCTGGTAAGCATTATACCACCGTTTTTTCGGACAATTCTGGTGCACGGCTGGTCAAATGGACCGGAAACGCGCCGTTTCCTACCGTTCGGGTTGGTACTTACCTGCGTTCACCCATCACTGAAAAAGGAAGCGGTTACAGGAGACCAAAAATCGAAGAGCTGGTTCCCTACGATACCGCCAGGGTCATGAACCTGCTCAATCCCGAAACAGGAGAGAAGGATTGGATCGATCCGCAGGCATTTATCTCCGATATCAATGGCGAGATTAACCGTCTGGCTCAGGATGCTGCCATTCTTTACTGGCTAAAAGGTGATGAAAAATATGCCCGGTTTGCCGCCGATCTGCTCGACCAGTGGGCCAGGGGTGCCTACTACCAGGAACCAATCGTCGGCCCTTGCCGGACAGGATTTCTCGACATGCAAACCCTTGGTGATGCAAGTTACCGCTCCATCATCCTGGCTTACGATTTTGTGAAACCCTTCATGAAACAAAACGGTTACGACCTGAAATGGTACGAAACGGTATTTGAAAAATTCGCATCTACCCTTGCATTCCGGGGATTCTGGAACAACAACTGGTATGCAGCCGAGAGCTCAACCATGGTTTTCGCCGCCCTTAGCCTCGAAAACAAGCAGAAGCAGGACTACTATCTCCAGTTCATCCTATCAAAAGATACCATCAATGGTGCCTGCGGTCAGCTGGCTTTGCCCTCGACCGTCGAAAAATGGCTAACGCCGGATGGTCACTGGAAGGAGCCGGGTGGTTACCACAACTATCCTGTGGGCAACCTGCTCATCTCCGCCCTGGCCCTGGAGAAAAACGGTCATGAAGTATTCCGAAAATTTCCAGCCCTCTTTCAGGCATCCTATGCAATGCTCAAATATTCGTTTCCCAACCTTACGGTAGGGGGTTTCGGAGATACCGGAAGAGCCTCCCAAAGTGCCGAATCACTGGAAATCGGGCTCGTGGGTGCCGTGCAGTACAAAGATCCGATGTTGCCAGACATGCTTGCTGCCATGAACAAACTGATCGATGGGGGGAAATACAAGCGGGAGAACTCCGGCTTCATCGGTCTGCTCTGCTACCTGCCCGATCTCCCGGCAACCAACAATACTTTTAGATGGCCCAGAACCGGTGCCCTGGATTTTGCCCGCTACTTTGTCCAGCGAAATGGCATGGATCCCCAAACCGGCCTGATGATTGGTGTACAGGGTGCCACCTACAACCACAACCACTGCAATGGCATGGCCATGGAGCTCTACGGACTTGGCGAGGTGCTGGGAATCGATGCCGGTACCGGCCCCAACTACGAACATCCGATGCACCGGAATTACTACAGCCAATGGGCTGCCCACAATACCGTGGTGGCTGCAGGCTCCTCCAGTTCGGTTCCCTTCAGCGGATCAGCCGGAAACAAAGATATCGGACAGATCGAACTGGCCTCCATGGAACCTCTCCCCAACCTCCCTGCCGTCTCCCCCAATTGCTCATTTTCCGATACGCGCTATTTCGACAAATCGACCAACACCAACCAGTCGCGCACCCTGGCCATCGTCCGCACCGGAGAAACTAGCGGTTACTATGTAGATATCTTCCGGTCAGACAATGCCACCAGCAACGACTATGTCTACCACAACATCGGCGATGAGGTAACCTTGCTGGACAGCAAGCGGCAGCCACTGTCCACATTAACAGATAGCTATCCACGCACCGAAAAAGATTACCCTGGCTTCCGATTTTTTACAGGAGTAGAGAAATTGGCTGGATACAAAGAGAACCTGACCGCCCTCTTCACCATCCAGGATGATCAATCGAACGAAACTTTCCTTCAACTACTGGTCCCGGGGATGGAAGGCAGATCTTACTTCCGTGCCAAATCGCCCAAAACAAAGACTTCCGGAAAATACTATGCAGGAAAAACACTGCCCGTTTTTACCATCCATACCGCTTCAGAGGCAAAAACGCAACCTTTCATCGCAATTTTTGAACCTTTCAAAGGGAAAGGTGGATTCTCTGTCGACAGAATTTTACTCGAAAAAACTACCAATCCCGGAAGTTTCACAGCCTTTACAGTCTACAACAAAAACAATACAACCCAGGAAATCTACCAATCAACAGATCCCGACAATGTATACAGTAGCAAATCCGGAACGCTACATGGCGCCTTCGGTGTAGCAACCGTCCAGGCAACACAAACCACAGAAAATGGCCAACTTCTCTCCCTCTACCTGGGATCTGGTACAGAAATCTCCAGTCATGGCTACAGACTAAGATCAACCATCCCAAACGGATCAGCCAATCTCACCGTTGAAACATCAGGATACCGCATCACCTGCAACCAACCAACGGAGATCGGCCTTCCTGGTAAGGATGTAAAAAAAGCCTGGCTGAAAATGGAGTCCGGCAACGAGGAGCTTAAAATAACCAAATCACTCGACGGCCTCCGTATACATGTTC